>NZ_JBVIFR010000002.1:119457-600103 GCF_055571235.1 Streptomyces sp. NPDC030991 | reverse complement strand
GCCTCAACCGCACACTGCTCGACGAATGGGCTTACGCCCGTCCCTACCGTTCCGAGCAGGAACGACGCGAAGCATTCCCACAGTGGCTCCACACCTACAATCACCACCGCGGACACACCGCACTCGCAGGCAAACCACCCGCCAGCCGCGTCCCCAACCTCACAGGGCAATACACCTAGCCGTCGCCGAGTACGCGGCTATGCGGCCTCGACAGGGCCTGGCTCACACCCCGGTGACCGGCAGGCCCGCCGCTCGCCACGCCTGGAAGCCGCCCACCAGATCCGTTGCCCGGTGCAGCCCGAGCTGTCGTAGGGACGCGGCCGCGAGGCTGGAGGCATAGCCCTCGTTGCAGACGACCACGACGCGCAGGTCGTGGTCGGTCGCCTCGGGGGCGCGGTGGCTGCCCTGCGGGTCGAGTCGCCACTCCAGTTCGTTGCGCTCGACCACCAGCGCGCCGGGGATGAGTCCGTCGCGCCCGCGCAGCGCCGCGTACCGGATGTCGACGAGGAGTGCCTCGCCGGCGGAGGCCGCGTCGAACGCCTCGCGCGCCTCGATCCGGTCGAGCCCGGACCTGACCTGTTCCAGCAACTCGTCGATGCCCACCGGCCGGTGGTCGGCGGCGCTCACTGCCAGTCCGCCGGGCGCTCCACCGACTCCAGGCGCAGCACCTGACCGGTACGGCTGTAGCGGCGGATCTGGGGGAGCGGCGGGTAGTAGGCGTGCACGGAGACGGCGTGCTCGGTGGGGGACTCGTTCAGGACCTCGTGCACATGGTGGCGGCCGAAGGCGCGGCCCTGTCCGGCGGACAACTGCCGCTTCCTGTCGACGCCTTCGGACAGTTCCAGGGTCTTCCAGCCGTCGGCGGGCAGCCTGGCCGCCAGGGCGTTCTCCTTCAGCTCACCGGACGCGGTGAGGAAGGCGCCGACGGACTCGGCGTGGTCGTGCCAGCCGGTTCCGGTGCCGGGCGGCCAGCCGATGAGCCAGGCCTCGCTGCCGCCGGGGCCTTCGAGCCGTACCCAGGTGCGGCCCTCCGGGTCCAGCGGCAGGGCGGCGATGAGCTCCTGGTCCGCGGCCGTGCGGCGGACGAAGTCGAGCAGTTCGGCCTGGGTGGGCGCGGTCTCGGGCGCGGTCGCACCGGCCGGGGCGGCCGCACCGGGCGAAGACGTGCGTGGCGTACCGGGCGAGGTGAGGGAAGACGTGCGTGACGTGGAAGACGTGGGAAGAGACACGGGTACCGTCCTGGAGTTCGCGAAGGACGCGCACCGCCGGGGCCGATGGATCGGCAGCATGGGGCAGGTACGCGGGAGCGGAGAAGGCGAATTCAGCAGGACGGGCGACACACGCAGCCCGCGTAGCGGACGAGGTCCATATGGACCCTCCGCCACAGGCGCACATCGGTGTCGATCGTCACGCTCCGGAGTACACCATGGCGGTGGATGCCGGTCAACTCACCCCCGGACAGGCCCGCTCTCCTCGCGTCACCCCCGCCGGATCAGGCGGAGCCACCCGCCTTCGCCGCGGCCTCCACCGGCTCGCCGTCGGGGGCGGGCCCGCCGAGCGCCGCCCGCGCCGCCTCGTACAGCTCGGCCGGGCGTACTCCGCTCAGCGCCGTCACCAGATGCCCGTCGGGCCGGATCAGCAGCACGGTGTGGGCGGGGGCCTCGGGGTAGCTCTCCGCGACGAGCAGCTCGGCCTCGTGCGGCAGCGCGTCGATGGCCGCCGAGAGCCGGGGCATGAGACCCGCCGACATCCAGTGCTTGCGCTCCCACACACCGGTGCCGGGTGCGACGAGGACCACGAGGAGCCGGCTCATGCCGAGCCGGTCCCGCAGCCGGACGAACGAACCGTCGGGCGCCGTCACCCGCACATCGGCGACCGGGGCGCCGGGCGCCGTGCCCACCGCCACCCGCGCCTCGGCGGGCGGTGGCGCGAGGGGCGAGTCGGTGTACGCCCCCGGCGCGCCGAGCGGGCCGAGCCCCAGGTGACCCTCCGTGAGCAGCGTGTCATGGCCCCGGGCGCCCCCGGGAACGTAGGCGCGCAGGCCCCTGGCTCCCTTGCCGCCGCGCAGTATCGGCAGCGCCTGGTCCGCGGCGCGCAACCGGCCCGCGACGACGGCGCGGCGCTCCGCCTGGTAGCTGTCGAGCAGCGCGGCCGGGACCGGGCGCGGCCCCTCGTGCCAGGTCAGGGCCAGCTTCCAGGCGAGGTTGTCCGCGTCGCGCAGCCCCTCGTCCAGGCCCTGGGTGCCGAGCGCGCCCAGCAGGTGCGCGGCGTCCCCGGCGAGGAAGGCGCGGCCCACGCGCCAGCGGCGGGCGAGGCGGTGGTGGACGGTGTGGACGCCGGTGTCCAGCAGCTCGTACGGCGGGGTGGAGCCTTCGCACCAGCCCGCGAGGGTCTCCCGGATGCGGGCCACCAGCAGGTCCGGGGTGACCAGGTCGCTGCGGGGCGGCAGCAGCCAGTCCACGCGCCAGACACCGTGGGCGAGGGGGCGTCCGACGATCTCCGGGCCCGCAGGACCCGAGGTCCGCCACGGGGGGCTTCGGTGGAGCAACGCCTGACCGGGCCAGGGAAGTTCCGTGCGCAGGGCGGCGACCGCGTGGCGTTCGACGGCGGTGCGGCCGGGGAAGCGGATGTCGAGGAGCTTGCGGACCGTGGAGCGGGGGCCGTCGCAGCCCACCAGGTAACTGCCGCGCCACCAGGTGCCCTTGGGGCCGCGGGTGTGTGCGGTGAGCCCGGACCCGTCCTCCTCGATCGCGTCGAGGCGGCTGTCGACGGCGACCTTGACGAGCGGCTCCTGGGCGACCGCCTCGCGCAGCGCGCCGGTCAGTTCGTGCTGGGGGATGTGGAGGGGGGCGGGCAGGGCTTCCCCGGGCTCACCGAAAGTGAGCGCGCGCATCTCCTGTTTGCGGCGCATGGAACGCCAGCCGGTCCAACGGGAGCCGGCCCCGTCGAACGGCGTACGCGCCAGGCGCTCGGTGAGCGCGGCGGTGTCCTCACGCAGCACGACCGTGCGCGCGGGCCGCTGCTCGTCCTTGCCGGGACCCTCGTCGAGCACCACGGACGGGACGCCGTGGCGGGCGAGGGCGAGGGACAGCGTGAGCCCGACGGGGCCCGCGCCGACGACGATCACCGGATCCACGGCGCGGCTCCTCCTGCCCCGGAAAGTCCGCCGGAGAGCGCCCCGCGCGGTGCGGGTGGCGTACTGGACCTACAAGAAGGGGCAGTTGGAGCGGGGTGCACGTTCACAGAGCGTATGCAACCCATTGCCGGTGCTTGCGTCAAGTGACGGAGGCAGTGGCGATCACGCCACTGCCTCCGTGGTACCGCAACGGGCGAGTGCCCGTCAGGTGCCTTTGTACGTACGCGTCCGGACAGGCCGTCAGCTTCTCAGCCGATGCCGCCGCCCGTGGCGCCCGTGGACTCCGTGCCGTCGACGGCCGCCGCCGGAAGGACCGCGCCGGTCGACTTCTTCGCCCGCCGCAGCCGGCGTTCCAGCCACGAGGCGAACGTGGTCAGGGCGAAGTTGATCGCGATGTAGATGAGCGCCACGATCGTGAAGCAGGCGATGGTGTTGGCGCCGTACGCGGCGCTCATCGGGCGCACCGACGCGAGCAGTTCGGAGAACGTGAGCATCGCGCCACCGAGCGCGGTGTCCTTCACGATGACGACGATCTGGCTGACGATCGCCGGCAGCATCGCGGTCACCGACTGCGGGAGCAGGATCGAACGCATCGTCTGGCCCTTGCGCAGACCGATGGCGTACGCGGCCTCGGTCTGTCCCCTGGGCAGGGACTGGATGCCCGCGCGGACGATCTCGGCGAGGACCGAGGCGTTGTAGAGCACCAGGCCCGTGACGACGGCGTAGAGCGGGCGGTCGTCCGAGGAGACGTTGGTGAACTCCGAGTACGCCGCGTTCGCGAAGATCATCAGGATCAGGACCGGGATGGCCCGGAAGAACTCGATCACCACGCCCGAGGGGACGCGGACCGCCAGGTGGTCGGAGAGGCGCGCGATGCCGAAGAACGCGCCCAGCGGCAGCGCGATGACCATCGCGAACGCGGCCGCCGTGAGGGTGTTCTCCAGACCCGGCCAGATGTAGGTCTCCCACGGGCGGGTGTCCGTGAAGAACGGCTTCCACTTGATCCAGTCGAGCTGGTTCTTCTCGTCGAGCTTCGCGACCACCCACCAGATGACCAGGGCGAAGACGACGAGGAAGCCTATCGAGTACAGGACGTTGCGCCGTTTGGCCCGGGGGCCGGGGGCGTCGTAGAGGATCGAGGTCATCGCTTCACCGCCACCTTCTTGCTCACCCAGCCGAGGATCAGGCCGGTCGGCAGCGTCAGGCAGATGAAGCCGAACGCGAAGACGGCGGCGATGAGGATGAGCTGGGCCTCGTTCTCGATCATGTCCTTCATGAGGAACGCGGCCTCGGTGACGCCGATCGCCGCGGCCACCGTGGTGTTCTTGGTGAGCGCGATCAGGACGTTGGCGAGCGGGGCCACGACGGAGCGGAAGGCCTGCGGCAGGATGATCAGGCTCAGGACCTGGTTGAAGCTCAGACCGATCGCTCGGGCCGCCTCCGCCTGGCCGAGGGGCACCGTGTTGATGCCGGAGCGCAGGGCCTCACAGACGAACGCCGAGGTGTACGCGGTCAGGCCGAGTACCGACAGGCGGAAGTTGATGCTGTCGAACTGGTCCGAGCCCATGTTGATGCCCAGCGTCTGGAAGATGCCGAGCGAGGTGAACACGATGATGACGGTCAGCGGAATGTTCCGCACCACATTGACGTACGAGGTGCCGAAGCCTCGCATGAGGGGGACCGGGCCGACTCGCATGCCGGCCAGGACGGTTCCCCATATGAGGGAGCCGACGGCTGAGAGAGCGGTGAGTTTCACCGTCACCCAGAACGCTCCCAGCAGGTCGTAACCTTCTAGAAAGTCGAACACGATCTCCCGCGCTTCCGCGTGTCTGGAGGGCTGTCGGATGTGCGGAGGGCGCGGCGGTCCGCTCGGTCGGAGGGATCACCGCGCCCTGCGTCACCACGTCACTTGACGATGTTGCCGATCTTCGGAGCAGGCTCGTTCTTGTAGCCGGCCGGGCCGAAGTTGGCCTTCACGGCCTTCTCCCAGGACCCGTCCGAGACCATCTTCTCCAGGGCCTTGTTGATCTTGGCCTTGAGGTCGCTGCCCTTCTTGACGCCGATGCCGTAGTTCTCGTTGGTCATCTTGAAGCCGCCGAGCTTGAACTTGCCCTTGAACTCGGCCTGCGAGGCGTAGCCGGCGAGGATCGAGTCGTCGGTGGTCAGCGCGTCGATCGCCTTGTTCTCGACGCCGGTCAGGCACTCCGAGTAGCCACCGTAGTTCTGGAGCTGGGCCTTGGGGGCCAGCTTGTCCTTGACGTTCTGCGCCGACGTCGAACCCGTCACCGAACACAGCTTCTTGCTGTTCAGGTCCTTCGGGTCATTGATCTTCTTCTCGTCGGCGCGCAGCAGGACGTCCTGGTGGGCCAGGAGATACGGGCCGGCGAAGTCGACCTTGGCCGCGCGCTCGTCGTTGATCGAGTAGGAGGCGGCGATGAAGTCGACGTCCCCGCGCTGGAGCATCGTCTCGCGGTCGGCGCTCTTGGCTTCCTTCCACTCGATGTTGCCCGCGTCGTAGCCGAGTTCCTTGGCGACGTACGTGGCCACGTCGACGTCGAAGCCCTTGTACTCGCCGTCCGGGGTCTTCTGGCCGATGCCGGGCTGGTCGATCTTGATACCGATGGTGATCTTCTTGCCGCCGCCGGAACCCTTGTCGTCGCTGTCGTCACCGCCGCACGCGGTGGCGGTGACAGCGAGCACGAGGGCGACGGAGGCCGCCGCGGTGACCTTACGGAGCTTCATGGTGAACTTCCTTCATGTCGGCAGATTCGGCAGTGAACTAGTGGTGCAGGATCTTCGACAGGAAGTCCTTGGCCCGATCGCTGCGCGGGTTGCTGAAGAACTGGTCGGGGGCGGACTCCTCGACGATCCGGCCGTCCGCCATGAAGACGACGCGGTTGGCCGCCGAGCGGGCGAAGCCCATCTCGTGCGTGACCACCACCATCGTCATGCCGTCCCGGGCGAGCTGCTGCATCACCTCGAGGACCTCGTTGATCATCTCCGGGTCGAGCGCCGACGTCGGCTCGTCGAAGAGCATGACCTTGGGGTCCATCGCCAACGCCCGTGCGATGGCGACGCGTTGCTGCTGGCCACCGGAGAGCTGTGCGGGGTACTTGTCCGCCTGCGCGCCGACGCCTACCCGGTCCAGAAGTGCGCGGGCCTTCTCCTCGGCCGCCTTCTTGTCGGCCTTGCGGACCTTCACCTGGCCGAGCGTCACGTTCTCCAGGACCGTCTTGTGCGCGAAGAGGTTGAAGGACTGGAACACCATGCCCACGTCCGCGCGCAGTCTGGCCAGCTCCTTGCCCTCCTGGGGCAACGGCTTGCCGTCGATCGTGATGCTGCCGGAGTCGATCGTCTCCAGCCGGTTGATCGTGCGGCACAGGGTCGACTTGCCGGAGCCCGAGGGGCCGATGACGACGACGACCTCACCTCGCGCGACAGTCAGGTCGATGTCCTGGAGCACGTGCAACGCTCCGAAGTGCTTGTTCACTTCGCTCAGCGCGACCAGTGCGTCGCCCGCAGGGGGAGTGGCGTCCTTGGTCACCGAAACTTCGGTCATCGGGGTCTTGCTCCATCCTCCTCGGTTGGGAGGACGTTAGTAACGCCATGCGACCAGCGTCATTACATCTGAGGGGAAATTGAGCATAACGATCCGGCCGCAACCGGACACCATGCGTGAAGGGGACGGGCGCCCCGCGTACCGGGTGCATAACGGAACACGGACGTAACCGGAAGGCTCTTGACGGCGTCCTTGTGTATCGGCGTGGATGCCTCAGTGAACCCGAAGAGGCCGGAACGTGTGAGGGGGCCGGAATGAGACTGCTGCTCGTCGAGGACGACGACCATGTGGCGGGGGCCCTGTCCGCCGTACTGGCCAGGCACGGCTTCTCGGTGCTGCATGCCCGCAGCGGCGAGGAGGCGTTGCAGGCGCTGGTCCCCGAACCCGACGCCTTCGGGGTCGTCCTGCTCGATCTGGGCCTGCCCGACCAGGACGGCTACGAGGTCTGCGGCAAGATCCGCAAGCGCACGTCGACCCCCGTCATCATGGTCACCGCGCGCGCGGACGTCCGCTCGCGCATCCACGGGCTCAACCTCGGCGCGGACGACTATGTGGTGAAGCCGTACGACACCGGCGAGCTGCTGGCCCGCATCCACGCCGTGAGCCGTCGCAACGCGGGCGGGGAGAGCGCGCCCGCGGGTGAGAGCGGGCTGCGCCTCGGTGGCGTACGGATCGAACTGCCCACGCGGCAGGTCACGGTGGACGGCGCCGTCGTGCAGCTCACCCGCAAGGAGTTCGACCTGCTGGCCCTGCTCGCGCAGCGGCCGGGCGTCGTCTTCCGGCGGGAGCAGATCATCAGCGAGGTGTGGCGCACGAGTTGGGAGGGGACGGGGCGCACCCTGGAGGTGCACGTCGCCTCCCTGCGCTCCAAGCTGCGGATGCCCGCGCTCATCGAGACCGTGCGCGGCGTCGGGTACCGGCTCGTCGCGCCGGCCGCGTAGCGGAAGCCGTAGAGTCCCCGGGTGCGCGCCCGACTGCTTCCGCTGCTCATCGTCCTCATGGCGGGCGTGCTGCTCGCCCTGGGTTTCCCGCTCGCGGTGAGCGTGGCCTCCGCCCAGCAGCAGAAGGTCGTCGTCGACCGGATCGACGACACGGCGCGGTTCGCCTCGCTCGCCCAGTTCGTCGCGACCCGGCCGGACGAGGGCGGCGAGAACGTGGCCGACGAGCGGCGGCAGACGCTGCAGAAGGAGCTCGACCGCTACCACGACGTGTACGGCATCCGGGCCGGCGTCTTCTACCGCGACCGGGCGCCGATGGGGCGGGCGCCCAGTGACTTCATGGTGCCCCGCTTCGGTGCCGTGCGGGCCGCGTTCGACGAGGCGCTGTACTCACGCGGCAGCCACGATCCGCCGCAGGTGTGGCCGTGGCAGCGGGGCCGCGTCGTGGTCGCCTCGCCGGTGATCCGGGACGGCGACGTCGTCGCGGTCGTCGTCACCGACTCGCCCACCGGGGCGATGCGGGCCGCGACGCTGCGCGGCTGGCTCCTCGTCGTGGCGGGCGAGGTCGCCGCGATGCTGCTCGCGGTGGGGGCCGCGCTGCGCCTGACCGGCTGGGTGCTGCGTCCGGTACGGGTGCTGGACGCCACCACCCACGACATCGCGACGGGGCGGCTCAAGTCGCGGGTCGCGGCCGCCGGCGGCCCCCCAGAACTTCAGCGCCTGGCCCGGTCGTTCAACGAGATGGCGGACAACGTCGAGGACGTGCTGGAGCAGCAGCGCGCCTTCGTCGCCGACGCCTCGCACCAACTGCGCAACCCGCTCGCCGCCCTGCTGCTGCGCATCGAGGTCCTGTCGTACGAACTGCCGGAGGGCAATGAGGAGATCGCGTCCGTACGGGCCGAGGGCAAGCGCCTGGCCCGGGTCCTCGACGACCTGCTCGACCTGGCGCTGGCCGAGCACGCCGCCGCGGACCTGCGGCTGACCGACATCGGCGAGCTGGCAGCCGAGCGGGTCGAGGCGTGGCGCCTGACGGCCGACGAGAAGGGGGTTCGGCTGGTCGCCGACTGCCCCGCGGCGACCGGCTGGGCCGACCCGGTCGCCCTGTCCAGCGCCCTGGACGCGGTGGTCGACAACGCCCTGAAGTTCACGCCGGGCGGCGAGCAGGTCACGGTCACGGTCGCGGCGAACGGGGAGACCACCGCCGTCGTGGTCGCCGACTGCGGCCCCGGCCTGCGCGAGGAGGAGCTCGCCCGGATCGGCGACCGTTTCTGGCGCAGCAACCGGCACCAGAACATCAAGGGCTCCGGCCTCGGCCTCTCCATCTCCCGGGCCCTGCTGACCGCGGGCGGTGGCTCGATCGCGTACGCGCCGCACGAGCCGCACGGGCTGAAGGTGACGGTGCGCGTGCCGAGGACCGCGCCGGTGCCGCGCTCGCGCGACGCCGGTCAGGGCTTGACGGAGCGGTAGTAGCGGCGCGCGCCCTCGTGCAGGGAGAGCGGGTCCGTGTAGACGGCCGTTCTGAGGTCGACGAGCTGCGCCGCGTGCACCTCGGTGCCGATGTGGTCGCGGCTGTCGATGACCGTACGCGTCATCGCCTCGGTCAGCTTCGGATCGGTGCGGTCGGTGGTCACCAGGAGGTTCGCCACGGCCAGCGTGCTGACGACCTTGCCCTGCTGGGCGGCGGGGTAGGCGTCGGCGGGCATCACGGCGGCCCGGTAGTAGCGGGACGACTCGCCCTGGCTGTGGAGTTTGTCGACGAGGCCGCCAAGAGCGACCAGCCGGACCGGGAACTCCCTCGACAGCGTGCGGACGTGGTTGGTCGGCAGGCCGCCCGACCAGAAGAACGCGTCGATCTTGCCCGCCTTGAGCGCCTTGGGCATGGCGTCTATGCCGATGCCCACCGGAGTGACGTCCCGGTTGATGTCCAGGCCCGCCGCGCGCAGCACCTTGTCGGCGATGAGCCGCACCCCCGACCGGTCCCCGCCCACGGCGACCCGCTTGCCGCGCAGGTCGGCGACCTTCTTCACGGACGACGAGCGTGCGACGACGAGCTGCATGTAGTCGTCGTAGAGGCGGGCGCAGCCGCGCAGCCGGGACGCGCCCGGCCGGTCCTCGTACTGGTACTTGGCGACCGCGTCGGCCGCGGCGATGGTGAAGTCGGCCTTGCCGGTGGCCACCCGCTCCACGTTGTCCCACGAGCCCTCACTGCTGGTGAGGGTCACGTCGAGGCGGGGGATGTCGCGGGACAGGGCCGTCTTGAGCAGGTTGCCGTACCGCTCGTAGACGCCGGTGCGGGCGCCCGTGCTGATCGTGACCCGCCCGCTCTGCTCCGGGTCGCCCAGGGGGAGCAGCCACCACAGCAGCAGTCCGAAGACGACGAGCCCGGCCGCGGCGCCGGTGAGGGCGCGGCGGCGGGCGATACGGGTGAGCGGCGGGGGCATGCGCGCGATCCTGCCAGCTCGGACCGGGTGCTGACCAGGCCCGGCGGGGTTCCCCGCGCCCCTCGGGCGACGGGCGGCCGGAACTGCTCACCAGCGTGCTGGTCGGGGCGCCGACAGCCCGCGACCCTGTGAAAGATGCCAAGTGTGGGAGAAATTGCTGACAATTTTGTGGGCGATCCATATTCTGGCGGCGCTGCACGCACTGATCCGTGTCCCCGCGCCCCGTTCCGGCGCGGGGACACGGCAGTTGTCCGTAGAGCCGCGATGACAGGAGACGAACGTGAAGCGCAGGACAGTGGTCATGGGACTCGCCGCGGCCGCCGCGGTGCCGGCGGCCGGGCTCGCGTCCGCCACGGTGGCGCGAGCCGCCACGTCCCCCTCCCTGACCTTCGACCCCGACGCGTACACGGAGCTGACGACCACCATCAAGGACACCGGGGGCTCCGCCCACGAGGTCGTCTACCGCTTCACCAAGGTCGCCTCCTACGTGGCGAAACCGGTGGACGCCGCGTACCAGTCCCTGAACGTCAGCGTCCCCGTACGGATCGACGGCAAGGCCGTCGACGCCCGCCGCGCCCCCGTCCTGCTCGCCAACCAGATAGGCGGGTACATGCCCTCCTCGGTGGCGGGCGCCACCGGGATCGGCACGACCGGGATGGGCGGCGGCACCAGCCGCCAGGGCCTCGCCCTCGCCGCCGGGTACGTGGTCGTGGAACCCGGTGCCCGCGGCCGTACCCTCGTCGACTCCAGTGGTACGTACTACGGCACCGCGCCCGCCGCGATCGTCGACCTGAAAGCGGCCGTCCGCTACCTGAGGTTCAACAAGGGGCGCGTCCCGGGCGACGTGGACCGCATCGTCTCCTCCGGCGTCAGCGCGGGCGGCGCCCTCTCGGCCCTGCTCGGCGCCTCGGGCGACAGCCCGCTCTACCGCCCCTACCTGGAGGAGATCGGCGCGGCCCCCGCCTCCGACGCGATCTTCGCGACCGGCGCCTGGTGCCCCATCACGGACCTCGAACACGCCGACATGGCGTACGAGTGGTGCTGGGGGAACAGCCCGCTGCGGGACGGCTCCCTGGTGGACCGCACCACCTCCAAGGAGCTCGCCACCGCATATGGCGACCATCTGGCTTCGCTCCACCTGAAGGCGAAGGGTTTCGGCCTGCTGACCGCCCGCACCATGGACACGTACCTCCTGAAGACCTTCATGGAGCCGTCGGCCACGCGGTACCTCGCCGCCCTGTCCGACGCGGACCGCACGGCCTACCTGGCCGCCAACCCGTTCATCACCTGGTCCCGCGGCCGGGCCACCTTCACCTGGAGCGACTTCCTCGCCCACGTCGGCCCACGGAAGAAGAACGTCCCCGCCTTCGACGACTTCGCGATGACCAGCCCCGAGACCAACCTCTTCGGCACCGGAACGACCAGGGCCCGCCACTTCACCCTCTACAGCCTCCGCCACGAGAACGGCGGCAGCGCCCGCCTCGACCCCGACCTCCCCGCCAAGCTCGGCCTGATGAACCCCATGCACCACCTCGCGGGCCAGGCCGACAGCCACCGCTCCCGGCACTGGTGGATCCGGCTCGGCACCAACGACACCGACACCTCGCACACGGTCGCGGGCAAGCTCTCCGCCGGCCTCACCGCACTCGGCGACGACGTGAACACGTCCTTCTACTGGGACGCGGGCCACGGAGCCGACCTGGACCCCGGCGACTTCATCCGCTGGATCGCCGCCGTCGCGGACCGCAGGAAGTAGCGGGCAGGAGGGACCGGGGCGGCACGGAGCGGTTCCGTGTACCCCATACCCTTGTTGTCATGAGCAGCAGCCACCCGCGTCCGTCCGTGGACGATCGTTCACCCAATCCTCCCAAGACGTACGAAGTATTCACCTACGGGTGCCAGATGAACGTCCACGACTCCGAGCGCCTTTCGGGCCTCCTCGAAGGCGCGGGGTACGTCCGTGCCCCCCAGGGCTCCGACGGCGACGCCGACGTCGTGGTGTTCAACACGTGCGCGGTGCGCGAGAACGCGGACAACAAGCTCTACGGCAACCTCGGCCGGCTCGCCCCGCGCAAGACGCAGCGCCCGGGGATGCAGATCGCCGTGGGTGGCTGCCTCGCTCAGAAGGACCGCGACACCATCGTGAAGAAGGCGCCTTGGGTGGACGTCGTCTTCGGCACGCACAACATCGGCAAGCTGCCCGTCCTCCTGGAGCGCGCCCGCGTCCAGGAAGAGGCACAGGTCGAGATCGCCGAGTCCCTCGAAGCCTTCCCGTCGACCCTGCCGACCCGCCGCGAGAGCGCCTACGCGGCCTGGGTCTCCATCTCGGTCGGCTGCAACAACACCTGCACCTTCTGTATCGTCCCCGCCCTGCGCGGCAAGGAGAAGGACCGCAGGACCGGCGACATCCTGGCGGAGGTCGAGGCCCTGGTCGCCGAGGGCGTCTCCGAGATCACCCTGCTCGGCCAGAACGTGAACGCGTACGGCAGCGACATCGGCGACCGCGAGGCGTTCAGCAAGCTGCTGCGCGCCTGCGGGCGGATCGAGGGCCTGGAGCGGGTGCGCTTCACCTCCCCGCACCCGCGCGACTTCACCGACGACGTGATCGCCGCCATGGCCGAGACGCCGAACGTGATGCCGCAGCTCCACATGCCGATGCAGTCCGGCTCGGACACGGTCCTCAAGGCGATGCGCCGCTCGTACCGCCAGGAGCGCTTCCTCGGCATCATCGAGAAGGTCCGCGCCGCCATGCCGCACGCGGCGATCTCGACCGACATCATCGTGGGCTTCCCCGGCGAGACCGAGGAGGACTTCGAGCAGACGATGCACGCCGTGCGCGAGGCCCGCTTCGCCAACGCCTTCACCTTCCAGTACTCCAAGCGTCCCGGGACCCCGGCCGCGACCATGGAGGGGCAGGTCCCCAAGGAGGTCGTCCAGTCGCGCTACGAGCGCCTCGTCGCCCTTCAGGAGGAGATCTCCTGGGAGGAGAACAAGAAGCAGGTCGGCCGCACCCTGGAGCTCATGGTCGCCGAGGGCGAGGGCCGCAAGGACGGCGCCACGCACCGCCTCTCCGGCCGCGCCCCCGACAACCGCCTGGTCCACTTCACCAAGCCGGACGGAGAGGTCCGCCCCGGCGACGTCGTCACGGTCGAGATCACCTACGCGGCCCCGCACCACCTGCTCGCCGAGGGACCGGTCCTGAACGTACGCCCCACGCGCGCGGGCGACGCCTGGGAAAGGCGCACCAAGGAACAGCAGGACACGAAGCAAGGCGTCCTGCTCGGCCTGCCCAAGGTGGGCGTCCCGGAGCCGCTGCCGGCCGCCACCGGGGGCTGCGCCGTCAACTGACCCGATGCTCCGTGAGCCCCGACCAGTAAGCTGCCGATCATGCTTGTCGCCGCCGCCGTATGCCCCTGCCCGCCCCTGCTCGTGCCGGAGGTCGCGGCCGGTGCCGCGCCCGAGCTGGACGCCGCGCGCGAGGCGTGCGACGAGGCGGTCCGCGCGGTGCTCGCGGCCGGTCCCGAGCTCATCGTGATCATCGGTCAGGGCGCGCGGGACAGGACGTACGAGCCGGGGACCCGCGGCTCCTTCCGCCCGTTCGGCATCGACGTCGAGGTGGCCCTCGGCGCCCCCTCCGACACGGTGGAGGAGGAGCTGCCGCCGTCGCTCGCCGTGGGCGCCTGGCTGCTCGCCCGCGCGGACTGGCAAGGGCCCGTGCGCGGCTACGCGGTGACGGGTGACCGGCCCCGGCCGGCGGGCGGCGAGGGCGGCACAGCTCTGGGGTCCTGGGCGGACCGCGTGGGGCTGCTGGTCATGGGCGACGGCACCGCCTGTCGCACGGTGAAGGCCCCGGGCTACCTGGACGAGCGCGCCGAGGCGGTGGACGCGGGCATCGCCGAGGCGCTGCGCACCCTCGACAAGGACGGCTACCTGGCCCGCCTCGACGCGAGGCTCGCCGCCGAGCTGAAGATCTCCGGCCGCGCCCCCTGGCAGCTCCTCGCCGCCGCCTGGGGCGAGGACCACGGCGACAACGGCACGGCCCGCCTCCTGTACGAGGACGCGCCCTACGGCGTGGGCTACTTCGTGGCGACCTGGACGTAGCGCGCCGGCGCGAGCGGTCACCGGACACGGCGACCCCGATGTAGCGCGTCGGCGTGACCGGTCACCGGACACGGCGACGGCCGCGAAGCCCTCGGGCTTCGCGGCCGTCCGCCATGTCAGCTGCGCCGGTGCGCCGTCAGGACGCCGCGGGGGGCGACGGCGGGGCGCCGCCGTCCTTGCCGTCCGGTGCGGAGAGACGGTCCAGGGCGTCCTTCGCCTTGCTCGTGCCGTACCGGATCCTGTCGCTGTACTTGCCCTTGGTCTTCTCGTCGACCGCCTTGGCGGCCTTGTCCAGACCCTGGTCGATCTTCTCCCCGTGCTGCTGCGCGAGGCCGGAGACCTTGTCCTTGGCAGGGCTCAGCTTGGCTTTCACATTGTCCAGGAAGCCCATGGATCCGCCTTTCCTCGCGACGCTACGTGCGGGCGCCCTCGCCGGCCGCCGCCTCGTTGTCGGCGGCCTGCTGCGCGGACTGCTGCTTCGGGATCTCCACGTTCTCCGTCGCGGTGGCCCCGGCCGCCTCGCCGGCCTCGCCCTCCGCGGCCTTCTCCCCGTCCGTGACGGCCTCGACAGCGGCCTCGGACGCCTCGGACGGGGATGTGGTGCCCTCGGAGTCCGCAGGGCTCTCAGCGCCCGTGGAGCCCTCGGCGTCCTCCGCCTCCGGCCCGGCGGTCAGAGTGGCGGCCTGCGCCTCGGCGGGCGACGCCGCGTCGCTGTCCTTGGCCTTCCGGCGAAACATGGCAAAAACGCCCATTTCAACTCCATATGGTACTCGTGTGGGCGAAATCCCGCCCTGCCCGGTGCGTCCCATTGTGTCGCCCGGGTCCCCGGTCCTCGAAACCGGCGGCTGGAACCTCGCAACAGGCAACGACCCTGAACCTGTGGCGTCACGCAGCTCGTTCGAGAAGTGACCCGCGGGTTTGCGAGACTAGGGCGGTGAGTAGCGCAGCTCCCGCCCCGCGGGTCATCGCCGTCGTCGGTCCGACCGCGGCCGGAAAGTCAGATCTCGGTGTCTTCCTCGCCGAAGAACTCGGCGGCGAAGTCGTCAACGCCGACTCCATGCAGCTCTACCGGGGGATGGACATCGGCACCGCCAAGCTGACGCCCGAGGAGCGCGCCGGGGTCCCGCACCACCTCCTGGACATCTGGGACGTCACGGAGACCGCGAGCGTCGCCGAGTACCAGAGGCTGGCCCGCGCCGCGATCGACCGGCTCCTCGCCGAGGGCCGCTGGCCCGTCCTCGTCGGCGGTTCCGGCCTCTATGTACGCGGCGCCGTCGACAAGATGGAGTTCCCCGGCACCGACCCCGAGGTCCGCGCCCGCCTGGAGGAGGAGCTGACCCTGCGCGGCTCCGGCGCCCTGCACGCCCGTCTCGCCGCGGCCGACCCGCAGGCCGCCGTCGCGATCCTGCCGAGCAACGGCCGGCGCATCGTGCGCGCCCTCGAAGTCATCGAGATCACCGGCAAGCCGTTCACGGCCAACCTCCCGGGCCACGACTCCGTCTACGACACCGTCCAGATCGGTGTCGACGTCGCGCGCCCCGAACTCGACGAACGCATCGCCACGCGCGTGGACCGTATGTGGGAGGCGGGCCTCGTCGAGGAGGTGCGCGCCCTCGCGGCACAAGGGCTGCGCGAGGGACGTACGGCGTCGCGCGCACTCGGCTACCAGCAGGTTCTCGCCGTCCTCGCGGGGGAGTGCACCGAGGAGGAGGCGCGCGCGGAGACCGTCCGTGCCACCAAACGCTTCGCGCGCCGCCAGGACTCGTGGTTCCGGCGCGATCCACGGGTGCATTGGTTGAGTGGGGCCGTCGCCGAACGCGGGGAACTCCGCGACCGGGCAATGGCGTTGCTCGAACGACCGGTCACAGCCTGATCACGTGATGGCATCGGGAAGCTCAGGCCGTCCTCCCGGCCTCTTCGGCCGTGCCATCATCGACCATCGATCGACCAGTGGAGTCCGAAGTGGGAGGGCGCGTGGCGATGGAGGCCGGCCCTCGTGACACCGCACCGGGCGGGGAGCAGTTGAGCCCCGACGGACCAGAGGCGATCCCGGACGGCGTGATCGCCGACGGGCCGACCGCCGACGAGCTCACCGCGCAGGACGAGGCGGCGGAGGTCGAGATCGAACTGCGCCCGCAGCGCAGACTCCGCATCTGGCAGCTCGCCCCCATCGTGATCCTGGCCACCATCGGCTCGCTGATGTTCGCGTTCCCGCTGTTCTTCGAGTTCGGCGACGGCGGCGCGGTCGTCGCGATGCTGGGCCTGCTGATCAGCTCGTGCGCGGCCGGCTGGGGCATGATGGCGGCCCGCCGCGTGGGCTACGCCCTGCCGGGCTTCCCGCCGCGCGGTTCGGGCAGCTGGCCGGACTGGCGTGTCGTGGGCGCGTACGTGGTCGTCGTGGCGGCGGTGGCGGTCCTCGCCGTCTGGCGGGTGGCGCGACTCCGCTGACCGCGGTGTCGGACCGATCTCGTACGATCGAGAAATGACCACCTTCCTCAAGGGCCATGGGACGCAGAACGACTTCGTGATCATCCCGGACCCGGAGAACGGCATCGAGCTCTCCGCGGCCGCGGTGGCCGCGCTGTGCGACCGTCGCGCCGGTATCGGCGGTGACGGCGTCCTGCACGTGGTGCGCTCCGCCGCCCACCCGGACGCGCGGGACATGGCGGCCGAGGCCGAGTGGTTCATGGACTACCGCAACGGGGACGGCTCGATCGCCGAGATGTGCGGCAACGGGGTGCGGGTCTTCGCCCACTACCTCCAGCGCGCCGGGCACGTGAGCGAGGGTGATGTCGCCGTGGCCACGCGCGGCGGCGTCAAGCGCGTCCACATCGACAAAGAAGGCCTGATCACGGTCGGTATGGGCCGGGCCGTCCGGCCCGCGGGCGACGTCACCGTCTCCGTCGGCGACCGCACCTGGCCCGCGACGAACGTGAACATGGGCAACCCGCACGCCGTCGCCTTCGTGGACGACCTGGCGCACGCGGGCACCCTCTACGACCCGCCCGCCTTCGCCCCGGCCGACGCCTACCCGCAGGGGGTGAACGTCGAGTTCGTCGTCGACCGCGGCCCCCGCCACGTCGCCATGCGCGTGCACGAGCGCGGCTCGGGCGAGACCCGCTCCTGCGGCACCGGCGCCTGCGCGGTGGCCGTCGCCGCCGCCCGCAGAGACGGGCTCGACCCGGACCGGACAGGCTCTCCGGTGACGTACGAGGTCGATCTGCCCGGCGGCCGGCTGACGATCACCGAGCGGCCCGGCGGCGAGATCGAGATGACCGGGCCCGCCGAGATCGTGGCCGAGGGGGTGATCGACGCGGACTGGTTCGCGGAGATCGAAACCGTAAACCCGTGAACTGTCGCTCGAATGGGTGATCCGTTTCACGCTGGGCGAGAGCTGGACGGCACCACGTGATGGGCTCGGTAGCATCAAGCACCGGTCCGGACGGGTACCCCCGCCAGCCCGCCGCCGGGTCGAGCAAGCCGGAGGTGCTCATGAGTGCGGAGGCGACCAACCCCGCCACCCCAGGGCCGATCACGCCCGGAGCAACCCGAAGGCGTGGCCGGCCCCGGATCGACCTGCGCCGGCTGGGCCGCGCCGCGCTCCTCGGCACCGCCTCCCGGGGCCGGTTCCCCGACGCCATCGGACACGTGGTCGAGGCGCACCGCGCCCACCACCCGGACGCCGCGATCGACCCGCTGCACCGTGCCTATGTGCTGGCCGAGTCCTCGCACCGCGGCCAGATGCGCAAGAGCGGCGAGCCGTACATCACGCACCCGCTCGCGGTGACGCTGATCCTCGCCGAACTGGGCGCGGAGACCACGACGCTGACCGCCTCCCTCCTCCACGACACCGTCGAGGACACGGATGTCACGCTCGACCAGGTGCGCACGGAGTTCGGCGAGGAGGTCGCCTACCTCGTCGACGGCGTCACCAAGCTGGAGAAGGTCGACTACGGCGCCGCCGCCGAGCCCGAGACCTTCCGCAAGATGCTCGTCGCCACCGGCAACGACGTCCGCGTCATGTCGATCAAACTCGCCGACCGCCTGCACAACATGCGCACCCTCGGCGTCATGCGCCAGGAGAAGCAGGAGCGGATCGCCAAGGTCACCCGCGACGTCCTCATCCCGCTCGCCGAGCGCCTGGGCGTCCAGGCCCTGAAGACCGAACTGGAGGACCTCGTCTTCGCGATCCTCCACCCCGACGAGTACACGCTGACCCACCAGCTCATGGCGGCCAACGCGGCCCGGGAGGACGATCCGCTCGCCGCGATCGCCGAAGAGGTGCGCGGCGTGCTCCGCGAGGCGGGCCTGAGCGCCGAGGTCCTCATCAGGCCACGGCACTTCGTGTCGGTGCACCGGGTCCGCCGCAAGCGCGGTGAGCTGCGCGGCTCCGACTTCGGGCGGCTCCTCGTCCTGGTCGCGGAGGACGCGGACTGTTACGGCGTCCTCGGCGAGCTGCACACCTGTTTCACCCCGGTGGTCTCGGAGTTCAAGGACTTCATCGCCGTACCGAAGTTCAACCTGTACCAATCGCTGCACACGGCCGTCGCCCGCGGTGACGGCGAGGTCGCCGAGGTCCTCATCCGCACCCACCAGATGCACAAGGTGGCCGAGGCGGGCGTCGTCGCCCTCGGCAATCCCTACACGCCCTCCGGCGAGGAGCACCAGGACCCCGCCGAGGAAGGCGCCGAGCGCGCCGACCCCACGCGCCCCGGCTGGCTCTCCCGCCTCCTCGACTGGCAGCAGTCCGCACCCGACGCCGACATGTTCTGGTCGACGCTGCGCGAGGACCTCGCACAGGACCGCGAGATCACCGTCTTCAGACCGGACGGCGGCACCATCGGCCTGCCCGCGGGCGCCAGCTGTGTCGACGCCGCCTACGCCCAGTACGGCGAGGACGCCCACGCCTGCATCGGCGCGCGCGTCAACGGCCGCCTGGCGACGCTCAGCACGGTCCTCGTCGACGGCGACACGGTCCAGCTCCTGATGGACCGGATGGAGGGCGCGGCCGCCTCCGAACCGTCCCGCGACTGGCTCGACCACGCCCGTACGCCCGCCGCGCGCATCGCCATCCGGCGTTGGCTGACCGCCCACCCGGAAGGCCCCAGCGCCCCCCAGGCGCCGCCCCGCGCGCCCTACAGCGGCCCCTCCGCGCGGCCCGCCGCGGCCAACGCCGTGGTCGACCAGCAGCCGGGCGCGACCGTACGCCTGGCCGGCTGCTGCACGCCCGTACCGCCCGACGAGATCACCGCCTTCGCCGTACGCGGCGGCGCCGTCACCGTGCACCGCGTCGCGTGCCCCGGGGTGACGCGCATGAAGAGCGCCGGGCGCGCGGAGGTCGGCGTGCGCTGGGCCGACTCGGAGAGCGCCGAGTACCGGGTGACCCTCGTCGCCGAGTCGTTCAGCCGCCCGCACCTCCTCGCCGACCTCACGGAAGCCATAGCGCTGGAGGGCGTCGCCATCATCTCGGCGACCGTCGAACCGCCCACCCAGGGCGGCGTCCGGCACACGTACACGCTCCAACTCCCGGACGCGGCGCACCTCCCGGGGCTCATGCGGGCCATGCGGAACGTGCCGGGGGTGTACGACGTGGGGCGCGCCCAGCACGCGACGGCCGCGGTCTGACTCGGCCGTCGCCCCCTGTGGGCCGCAGGGAGCCTCGTTCGGGTGGGAGCGGCGTGTACCGGCCCCGTCGCGGGGCGCCGCGCTGATAGCCGTAGTTCATGCTGCTCAGCTCCCGAACGCCCCGCACCGCCGCGCTCCTCGCCGCAGGTGTCTCCGTCGCCCTCCTCGCGGCGGCCGCGCCACCGGCGGCCACCCCGCTCGGCATCGGCGACCGCCTCTTCCCGCACCTCGGCAACCCCGGGTACGACGTGGCGTCGTACGACATCTCCTTCACCTACCGCGGCGACAACAGCAAGCCGCTCTCCGCCGTCACCAAGATCGACGCGCGGGCCACCGACCGGCTCGACCAGGTCAACCTCGACTTCTCGCACGGAACGGTGCGGTCGGTGGAGGTGAACGGCGCCCCCGCGCGATTCGCGACCGGCGACGAGGACCTGATCGTGACGCCGGACCACCCGGTGGTGCCGGGTCAGCCGCTGCGCATCACCGTGCACCACACCAGCAACCCCCTACCCGGCAAGGTGGACGTCGGCTGGCTCCGCACCAAGGACGGGCTCGCCATGGCGAACCAGGCGGACGCCGCGCACCGCGTCTTCCCGTGCAACGACCATCCCTCGGACAAGGCCTACTTCACGTTCCGGGTGACCACCCCCAAGAACCTCGTGGCCGTCGCCAACGGGCTCCCCGTCGCGACGGAGCGCGCCGGCTCCACCACCAGCCGGGTCTACCGCACCGCCCACCCCATGGCCACCGAACTGGCCCAGGTCTCCATCGGCCGGTCGGCCGTCCTGCACCAGGAAGGGCCGCACGAGCTGCCCGTCCGCGATGTCGTCCCCGCCAAGGACGCCAAGGTCCTGCGCCCCTGGCTGGCCAGGACGCCCGGCCAGATCGCCTGGCTGGAGAGCAAGGTCGGCCGCTACCCGTTCGAGAACTACGGCCTGCTCATCGCCGAGGCGAACACCGGCTTCGAACTCGAGACGCAGACGCTCTCCCTCTTCGAGCGCGAGGTCTTCACCCGTCCCGAGTACCCGAAGTGGTACGTCGAGTCGATCATGGTCCACGAACTCGCGCACCAGTGGTTCGGCGACAGCGTCAGCCCGCGCACCTGGTCCGACCTGTGGCTGAACGAGGGCCACGCCACCTGGTACGAGGCCCTGTACACCGAGGAGAAGGCGCACGCGCCCCTGGAGAAGCGGATGCGCAACGCCTACCGCGCCTCCGACGGCTGGCGCGCGGCCGGCGGCCCGCCCGCCGCGCCCAAGGGCCCCGAGCAGGGCGAGAAGATCAGCATCTTCCGGCCGGTCGTCTACGACGGCAGCGCCCTGGTCCTGTACGCGCTGCGGCAGGAGATCGGCAAGGAAGCGTTCGAGCTGCTGGAGCGCCTGTGGGTGAGCACGCACCGCGACTCCTCCGTCACGACCGCCGACTTCGTCTCCCTCGCCTCCCAGGTCTCCGGGCACGATCTGACGGACTTCTTCCAGGCGTGGCTGTACGGGAAGAAGACACCGCCGATGCCGGGGCACCCGGACTGGAAGGCCGAACCCGTGCAGAAGTAGGCCCAGGGGGCAGGCTTGACCCCGGCGATCACGGGAAATAACCCTGATGACGAGACGGCCCGTTCCGTGCGAACATCTTCACTCCGGCGCCGGATCGGCCCGCCGGGAATCCCGGAGGCCGGTCGTGCGTTGTCAGAGATGACGGACGAGGCGTCCGTCACACCGACCCACTCCAGCGACGTAAGGATCCAATGACCTCCTCCTCTTCCCCTTCCCAGGAAGCGCAGAATCTCGCGCAGAACCACACCGAAGGTCTTCGGGCCGATGCCCTGATGGAAGAGGACGTCGCCTGGAGCCATGAGATCGACACAGCGCGGGACGGCGATCAGTTCGACCGCTCCGAGCGCGCGGCCCTGCGCCGCGTGGCGGGCCTCTCCACCGAGCTCGAGGACGTAACCGAGGTCGAGTACCGCCAGCTCCGCCTGGAGCGTGTGGTCCTCGTCGGCGTCTGGACGTCGGGCACGGTCGACGACGCGGAGAACTCCCTCGCGGAGCTGGCCGCCCTCGCCGAGACGGCGGGTGCCCTCGTGCTCGACGGCGTCATCCAGCGCCGCGACAAGCCCGACGCCGCGACGTACATCGGCTCCGGCAAGGCCCAGGAGCTGCGGGACATCGTCCTGGAGACCGGCGCCGACACCGTGGTGTGCGACGGTGAGCTGAGCCCCGGCCAGCTCATCCACCTCGAAGACGTCGTCAAGGTGAAGGTGGTCGACCGGACCGCCCTGATCCTCGACATCTTCGCCCAGCACGCCAAGTCCCGGGAGGGCAAGGCGCAGGTCGCGCTCGCGCAGATGCAGTACATGCTGCCGCGACTGCGCGGCTGGGGGCAGTCGCTCTCCCGTCAGATGGGTGGCGGTGGCTCCTCCGGCTCCGGCGGTGGCATGGCCACCCGTGGTCCCGGTGAGACGAAGATCGAGACGGACCGGCGACGGATCCGCGAGAAGATGGCGAAGATGCGCCGTGAGATCGCGGAGATGAAGACGGGCCGCGAGATCAAGCGCCAGGAGCGCCGCCGCAACAAGGTGCCCTCGGTCGCCATCGCCGGCTACACCAACGCGGGCAAGTCGTCCCTGCTCAACCGCCTCACCGGCGCGGGCGTCCTGGTGGAGAACGCGCTGTTCGCCACCCTCGACCCGACCGTGCGCCGGGCCGAGACCCCGAGCGGCCGGCTCTACACGCTGGCCGACACGGTCGGTTTTGTCCGGCACCTGCCGCACCACCTCGTCGAGGCGTTCCGCTCCACGATGGAGGAGGTCGGCGACTCCGACCTGATCCTGCACGTGGTCGACGGCTCGCACCCGGCGCCCGAGGAGCAGCTCGCTTCCGTACGCGAAGTGATCCGTGACGTCGGGGCCACCAAGGTCCCCGAGATCGTGGTGATCAACAAGGCGGACGCGGCCGACCCGCTGGTGCTCCAGCGTCTGATGCGCCAGGAGAAGCACTCGATCGCCGTCTCGGCCCGCACGGGCATGGGCATCGAGGAGCTGCTCGCGCTCATCGACGTCGAACTGCCGCGGCCCGAGGTCGAGATCGAGGCCCTCGTGCCGTACACGCAGGGCCGGCTGATCGCGCGGGCGCACAACGACGGCGACGTGATCTCCGAGGAGCACACCCCGGAGGGCACGCTGCTGAAGGCCCGCGTCCACGAGGAACTGGCGGCGGAGTTCGTGCCGTACGTTCCCGCGGCGGCGAGCTGACCCGCACCAAGTGAAGGAGCCCCGCCCGGGTCCACCGGGCGGGGCTCCTTCACGTACGGCTCTCTCGGTCCTCCGCGAACGTCTTACCGGCTGCCGTACTTCTCGCTCATCGTGTCGAAGACCTGTTGGGCCTCGGGGCCCAACTGCGGTCCGGCGAGCCAGGTGTTGGTGGCCGGGCCGATCGACGTGTTCGACACCAGGACGGTCTTGCCGTCACGGACGCGGAACCAGCCGCCGCCCGACGAACCGCCCGTCATCGTGCAGCCGATGCGGTACATCGTCGGCTGTCCGGGGCTGAGCGAGAGCCGGCCGGGCCGGTCGAGGCACTTGTTCATGAGCAGCCCGTCGAAGGGCGGAGCGGCCGGGTAGCCCCACGCGCCCATCGAACCGACCGACTGCACGGACGGCGCCGAGAAGTCCACGTCCAGCGCGTTGCCGACCGTCTCCTCCAGGGACTTGGTGCCCTGCTCCGGCTTCACGTGCAGCACGGCGAAGTCGTAGGGCGCGCCCGCGCCGCCCGACTCGGCGCCCTGGTCTATCCACTCGTTCGAGGTGGAGGCCCAGTCGGCCCAGTAGGTGCCGTACGGGGCGGTCTCCGTCTGCGTCGCGTCGCGCAGCGCGTCCGCCGACCTGCCCTGGTCGTTGTAGGACGGCACGAACGCGATGTTGCGGTACCAGCCGCCCGCCGAGCCCGCGTGCACACAGTGGCCCGCGGTCCACACCAGGTTCGACCTGCCCGGGTTGCGCGGGTCCTTCACGACGGTGCCGGAGCAGACCATCGAACCCTCGGGGGAGTCGAAGAAGACCTTGCCGACCGGTGCCGCGTTCTCGTGGTACGGCACCTTCTCGGCCTGCGCCGGGACGGGTTCGGGCTCCGGGTCGGAGACTCCCTGGTCGCCGACGGCGTCCTTCGCCGCGATCGTCTTCTCCGGGTCCTTTGCGGACTTCATCCGCTCGGGCTTCCACAGATCGTCGATGACCGGGTTGACGAAGTCCTTGGACTCGCGGAGCCAGTCGTCCTTGTCCCAGTTCTTCCAGGCCCCGTTCTTCCACTTGTCGGGGTCGATGCCGTGCTTCTTCAGCCGGTCGGCGACGTCGGCCGGCAGCCCGGCGCCGCTGTCGGATCCCTGTGACGAGGCGGCGGCCGGCTTCTCCCCGGCTGTGGCCTGGCTGTCCTTGCCGTCGTCGCAAGCGGTGGCGGTGAGCGCCAGGGCGGCGGCGAGCCCGGTCGCGGCGAGGACGGTGCGCCGCCCCCGGCCCCGGACGGCGGACGGACGTATGGAACGCATGGCGCGATAACCCCCGAGAAACGCGGCGCGCGGTACGCCGTGGCGACTGGCCGCGGTCGTAGGCGCGCAAGATCTGTCATGAGCGTGTCATCGACGGGGTGGGCGTCGCGCGCACCCCGTTCCGACACAGCACCCCACTATGCCCCTGGGGCTGGGGATGAACGGCGGCGGGACGGTGAAGGTTTACGCACCTCACCGCCGCCGCCGTCACGGGCTACTGGCCGGCGTACTTCTTGCTCACGGCCTCGTAGATCGTCTTGGCCTCCTTGCCCAGCCGCGGACCGGCCAGCCAACCCGCGGAGACCGGGCCGATCGAGGTGTTCGACACCAGCGCCGGCTTGCCGTCGGCGCCCTGCCCGACCCAGCCACCACCGGACGAACCACCGGTCATCGTGCAGCCGATCCGGTACATCGTCGGGTCCGTCGTGTTCAGCGAGAGCCGCCCCGGCTCATCGGCGCACTGGAACAGCTTCTGGCCGTCGAACGGCGGCGCCGCCGGATACCCCTTCGCCGTCAGCTGGGAGATCTTCGGCACCGCCGGGGCGTTGAAGTTCACCGGGAGCGACGAACCGACCGTCTCCTCCAGCGACTTGCCCGTGCTGCCCTTCTCCGGCGTCACGTGGATGACGGCGAAGTCGTACGGGGCGCCCATGCCGCCGGTCGGACCGCCCTGCTCGATCCACTGGTCGGACGTCTGCGCCCAGTTGCCCCACCACACGCCGAGCGGAGCGACCTCGCTCTTCGGCGCCCCCTGCAACTCCGCCGCACTCTTGCCGTCGTTGTTGTACGAGGGCACGAACGCGATATTGCGGTACCAGCCGCCCTTCTTGCCCGCGTGCACACAGTGGCCGGCCGTCCAGATCATGTCGGACTTGCCGGGGTGGGCCGGGTCGGAGACCACGGTCGCCGAGCACACCATCGACCCCTCGGGGCCGTCGAAGAACAGCTTCCCCGCGTACGGCGCGCTCTCGTGGTACGGAGCCCCGGCATCCGCCGCCTGCACCGGCCGCGGCGTCGGGTCCGTCACGCCCTGGTCGCCGGAGAGGTCGTTCTCGTCGACCTCGCCGCCGGGGTTCTTGTCGGCGTCACGCATCCGGTCGGAGTCCCACAGACCGTCGATGATCGGGTTGACGAAGTCCTGTGCCTCACGCAGCCACTTGTCCCTGTCCCAGTTCTTCCACTCGCCGTTCTTCCACTTGTCCGGATCGATCCCGTGTTCCCTGAGCTTCTCCTTGATGTTGTCCGGGATCCGGATCGAGTCGCCGCCCGCCGCCGCGGAGGACGACGCCTTGTCACTCGCGTCGTCCTCGCTCGGACCGCACGCGGTGGCGGTGAGGGCGAGCACCGCGCCGAGAGCGACGGCCGCCGCCACGGGGGATGTTCTGCCGCGCGCGCTCCCGGCGCGGCGAACGGTGGACAGCGGACGTATGGATCGCATGGTGTGAATCCCCCTGGGCTTCGAGATCAGTGCACTGCCGAACAGGTGCGGTGGACGGATGTGCGACCCCTCCCCGAACGGCACCCCACACTATGCCGGTGCCGTCGGGGACGACCGACGGAACCGCAACGGTTCCGTCACGGAGGGATCATGGCGCCCCGCCCGCCGCGCGGCCGGACGACGGGTGTGGCGCAGGTCTCGTCACGAGTCTTCGAGCGGCCCGTGTTCCTCCCGCCCCCTCGTCGTTAGGGCGTACGGGGGACCCGCAGTCGGCGCTCAGCCCTGGAACCGTCCTGGTGTGCCGCCAGGGCGGTCCTTCGATGCTGTGTCCGCCAACTCGCGCCGCCCACCGGTGAGTCGCCACCGGTGAGTCGACGGGACCAGTCGACCGTATCTCCAGCGGGAGGACCAGCAGCCGTGGCCGTGAACGACCCTGCGCCCGTGACGGCGCCCACCCCCTCCGACGAGGAGGCGCGCGGGACAGCCGCACACGAGAGCGCCGTGCACGAAGGGATCCTGCGCCGTCAGGCCGCGCGGGAGTCGGCGGCGCGCACCTACGCGCGCGCCCTGCCGATCGTGCCGGTGCGGGCCCGCGGCCTCACCATCGAGGGGGCCGACGGCCGTCGCTACCTGGACTGCCTCTCCGGCGCGGGCACCCTGGCGCTCGGCCACAACCACCCCGTGGTGCTGGAGGCCATCCGCAAAGTGCTCGATTCGGGTGCGCCGTTGCACGTCCTCGACCTGGCCACCCCCGTCAAGGACGCCTTCACCACCGAGCTGTTCCGTACGCTGCCACGCGCCCTCGCCGACCGCGCCCGCATCCAGTTCTGCGGGCCGGCCGGGACGGACGCCGTCGAGGCCGCGCTCAAACTGGTCCGCACCGCCACCGGCCGGCCGGGCCTGTTCGCCTTCACCGGCGCGTACCACGGGATGACCGCCGGGGCCCTCGAAGCGTCGAGCGGCGCGCAGGACGTCCGCGTCGCACGCCTGCCCTACCCGCAGGACTACCGCTGCCCCTTCGGTATCGGCGGCCCCCGCGGAGCCGAACTCGCAGCCCGCTGGACCGAGTCGCTCCTCGACGACACCAAATCGGGGGTGCCGCGCCCGGCCGGCATGATCCTCGAACCGGTGCAGGGCGAAGGCGGTGTCATCCCCGCCCCCGACGCCTGGCTGCGCCGCATGCGGACGATCACCGAGTCCCGCTCGATCCCGCTCATCGCCGACGAGGTGCAGACCGGGGTCGGCAGGACCGGCGCGTTCTGGGCCGTGGATCACAGCGGGGTCGTACCGGACGTGATGGTCCTGTCCAAGGCGATCGGCGGCAGCCTCCCGCTCGCGGTGATCGTCTACCGCGACGACCTCGACGTCTGGGGGCCTGGCGCCCACGCGGGCACGTTCCGCGGCAACCAGCTCGCGATGGCCGCCGGCGCGGCGACGCTGGCCCACGTACGCGAGAACGGACTCGCCGAACGCGCCGGTTTGCTCGGCGCCCGCATGATCGGCCAACTCCACTCCCTGGCCAAGGAGTTCCCGTGCATCGGTGACGTACGGGGCCGCGGCCTCATGATCGGGGTCGAACTCGTCGACCCGGAAGGCGCCCCCGCGGCCGGCGCCGCCGTCGACGGCGTCGACCTCTCGGCCGACCCGCTCCTCGGCGGACCCGCGGCCGCACCGCTCCCCGCCGCCCCCGGCCTGGCCGCGGCCGTCCGCGACGCCTGCCTCGACCGGGGTCTGATCGTCGAGCTCGGCGGCCGGCACTCCAGTGTCGTACGCCTCCTGCCCCCGCTCACCATCACCGACGAACAGGCGGCGGCAGTCGTCGACCGCCTCGCGGACGCGCTCGCGGCCGTGGCCCGCGCGCACACGTAAGGCGCTCTGCCGACAAGTCTCCGCCGCTCCCCCCACGGAGATCCCGCGGAAACGCCCCGGCCGTACCAGCACACGGCGGCGCGCCCCGCCCCGGCGACAGCCGGGGCGACCGGACCAGCCGGACCATCGCCTCTCGGAGCCCCACCCCACGCAAGGAAGCACTCGTGAACGCCACTCCCGCATCCGACGGCCGTCCCCAGCCCCCAGTCGGAGGAGCCTGCGACACGCAGACCCCGCCCGGGCCGGAGCGTGACACCGTCCCCTGCCAGAAGGACGGCGTCCAGGAGGCCGAACGACTGCCCGCCGCCCCCGTCGACCTGCTGGAACACCCCGACCCCGCGACCGCCGCCCAGCTCGCGGCGGTCGAGAACCTGCTGCGCTGCTGGGTGCGTGAGAACGACCTCGCCCCACCGCCCGTCGGCGCCCTCCGCGTGGCCCTCCCCGCGAGCGGCACCACCCTCCTCGTCCCCGTCCACTACTGGTCCCCGACGGGCTGGCACCGCTTCGGCCTGCCGTACCTGGAGGACGGCCCCCAGGGCGCGCCCTGCGTCGACGCGGTGACTCTGGCCGCGTTCCTGAGCCGCGAATCCGCCCCACCTGACGAGAAGCGGGACGCCCGGCGCGGGCCGGATTCCGCTGGGGCAGCGCTGCCCCGTGCGGCCGCGGCGCCCACCGCTACCGCTGCCGTACCTTCCGAAGCCCCCGCCACGCTGCCCCCGTCTGCCCCCGCCGCCGCTCCGTCCCCTCCCGTCACCGGCACCCCGTCCGGCGACGGCGGTGACCTGGTCGGGCGCGTGGCCGACTCCGTGCGGCGCACCGCCGATTTCATCGCCGACCGGCGCCGCCACCGGGGCGACGGCCCCGACCGGTTCCTCGCCGGTGAGCAGGCCCTCCTCCTCGGCCACCCGCTGCACCCGACGCCGAAGAGCCGCGAGGGGCTCTCCGAGGCCGAAGTCCGCCTGTACTCACCGGAACTCCGCGGTTCCTTCCCCCTGCACTGGATCGCCGTCGCGCCCGACGTCCTCGCCCACGACTCGGCCTGGACCGAACGCGGCCGCACCGTCCCCGCCCCCCGCCTCACCGCCCGGCTGGCGGGCCCGGGGCTCGCGGTGCCCGACGGCTACGCGGCCCTGCCCCTGCACCCCTGGCAACTGCGAGAGCTCCAGCACCGCCCGGGCACCGCCGCCCTCCTGGACGCGGGCGTCCTGCGCGACCTCGGCCCGTACGGCGAACCCTGGTTCCCCACCTCCTCCGTCCGCACCCTGTACCGGCCCGGCGCACCGGCGATGCTGAAACTCTCGCTCGGCCTGCGGATCACCAACTCCCGCCGGGAGAACCTCCGTAAGGAACTCCACCGGGGCGTCGAGGTCCACCGCCTGCTGCGCGGCGGCCTCGCCGAGCAGTGGCACGCCGTCCACCCCCGCTTCGACATCGTCCGCGACCCGGCCTGGCTCGCGGTCGACGACCCGGCCGGCGAACCCGTCCCCGGCCTCGACGTCATGATCCGCAACAACCCCTTCGGCCCCGGCGACGACGCCACCTGCATCGCCGGCTTCGTCTCGCCCCGGCCCCCGCACGACCCGGCCGGCCCCCTGGACCGCACCCCGGTGACCTCACGGCTCGCCGACACCATCACCCGCCTCGCGGCCCGTACCGGACGACCGCGCGGCGCCGTGGCGACCGAGTGGTTCCTGCGCTACCTCCACCACGTGGTGCGCCCCGTCCTGTGGCTCGACAGCGAAGCCGGCATCGCCCTCGAAGCACACCAGCAGAACACCCTCCTCCTGCTCGACGCCGACGGCTGGCCCACCGGCGGCCGGTACCGCGACAACCAGGGCTACTACTTCCGCGAGTCCCGCCGGGCCGAACTCGACGAGAGACTGCCCGGCATCGGCGAACTCAGCGACACCTTCGTCTCCGACGAGGTCACCGACGAACGGTTCGCCTACTACCTCGCCATCAACAACGTCTTCGGCCTCATCGGCGCCTTCGGCTCCCAGCGCCTCGCCGACGAACGCCTGTTGCTCGCCGCGTTCCGCCGCTTCCTCGGCGAGGCCGCCGGCGGCCCCGGCCGGCTGAGCAGCCCGCTGCCGAACCGCCTCCTGGACTCGCCCACACTGCGCTGCAAGGCGAACCTCCTCACCCGGCTGCACGGCCTCGACGAACTCGTCGGCCCCGTCGACACCCAGTCCGTCTACGTCACCATCGCCAACCCCTTGCACAGCTGAGACCCGGCCACCCGAGGACCACGCCCCGCACCACTTCCTGAGAGGAGCGTCGCCGTGCCCCCCACCGATGCGAGCACCGACGCCGAGGCGGCCCCCGTCGCCGACCCGGACTGCCAGGACACCCTTGACCTGCGCCTTCCCGACGAGCTGATCGAGTTCATCGCCGATCAGGACGGGCCGCGACCCGCCGACGGGAGAGCGGGCGACGCGACGGGCGATCTGCTCGACCGCGTGGGGGAGTGGGGGCCGGCCACCACCCCCTCGGGCGTGTTCCAGCTCGTCCCCGCCCGCATCGACCGCGACCTCGGGCTCATCAGCCGCTGGATGAACGACCCCGCCGTGGCCGCCTTCTGGGAACTCGCGGGCCCCGAGACCGTCACCGCCGACCACCTCGCCCCGCAACTCGCCGGTGACGGCCGCAGCGTGCCCTGCCTCGGCGTCCTGGACGGGACGCCGATGAGCTACTGGGAGATCTACCGCGCCGACCTCGACCCGCTGGCCCGCCACTACCCGGCCCGCCCGCACGACACCGGGGTCCACCTCCTCATCGGTGGCGTCGGCGACCGCGGCCGCGGGCTCGGGACGACCCTGCTCAGGGCCGTCGCCGACCTCGTACTCGACCACCGCCCCGCATGCGCGCGCGTCATCGCGGAACCCGACCTGCGCAACACCCCGTCCGTCTCCGCGTTTCTGAGCGCCGGCTTCCGCTTCGCCGCCGAGGTCGACCTGCCCGACAAGCGGGCCGCGCTCATGGTCCGTGACCGAGCCCTGCGCACCCTGCTGTGAGCCCGTCACCCCTGATACTCCGCTCGACCCGACCCGGTTCCCCCGCGAGGAGTTCCCGTGCCGAATCCGCCCGTCGTCCCGAACCCCGCAGAACCGCCCGCGCTCTACGACCCGCCCGAGCTCACGCGTGAGAACTGGGAGAGGGCGGGAGCGCGTCTGCTGGCCAAGCTGATCGGTGAATTCGCGTACGAAGAGATCCTCCGGCCGCTGCCCGCCGACCCCGACGCGACCGTGGCCCCCGGCCGCCACCACCCCTACACGTTGACCGTCCCCGGCCGGCGCGGCTCGGCCGGGGACCGGCTCCGGTTCCACGCCCGCCGCGGCGCCTACGGCAGCTGGCAGGTCGACCCGGGGACCATCGCATGGGTGCCCGCGCCGGACGCGGCAACCGACGAGGCAATTGCTCCCCGCGCCCCCGCGCCGGACGCGGCAACCGACGAGGCAATTGCTCCCCGCGCCCCCGCGCCGGACGCGGCAACCGACGAGGCAACCGCTCCCCGCGCCCCCGCACCGGACGCGGCGACCGACGAGGCAATTGCTCCCCGCGCCCCCGAGCCGGACGCGGCAACCGACGAGACAACCGCTCCCCGCGCCCCCGAGCCGTGCACCGACCCGCTCGCCTTCCTCGTCCGCACCAAGCACCTCCTCGGCCTCGACGGCGCCACCCTCGGCCACCTCATCCGCGAACTCTCCGTCACCCTCGCCGCCGACGCCCGCCTCGACCACACCGCGCTGCCCGCACCGCGCCTCGCCGACCTCGGATACGCCGAACTGGAAGGCCACCAGACCGGCCACCCCTGGATCGTCCTCAACAAAGGCCGCCTCGGTTTCTCGGCGGCCGACACCGCCCGCTGGGCCCCGGAGGCGCGCTGTCGCACCAGCCTCCCCTGGATCGCCGTGCACACCAGCCTCGCCGCCTACCGGGGCGCCGCGGGTCTGGAGACCGCCGACGCCCTCTACACCCGCGAACTGGACGCGCCGACCCGGGAACTGTTCGCCGAGAGCCTCCGCGCACGGGGCCTGGACCCGGCCGCGTACCTCTATCTGCCGGTGCACCCCTGGCAGTGGGACGACATCGTGCTCCCGCTCTTCGCGCCCTCCGTCGCCGCCGACGCGATCGTCCCGCTCCCCACCGACGGCGACCAGCGACTGCCCCAGCAGTCGATCCGTACGTTCCTGAACATCACCCACCCGGAGCGGCACACCGTCAAACTGCCGCTCTCCGTGCTCAACACCCTTGTGTGGCGCGGACTTCCGACCGAGCGCACCCTGGCCGCCCCCGCCGTCACCACATGGATGCTCGCCCTGCGCGACGCCGACCCCTTCCTTAAGGACGAGTGCGGAGTCATCCTGCTGGGCGAGGTCGCCTCCGTGGCGGTGCAGCACCCTCTGTACGGAGGGCTTGAAGAGGTCCCCTACCAGTACAAGGAGCTGCTCGGAGCCATCTGGCGGGAGCCCGTCGCGCGCCATCTCGCCCCCGGAGAGCGCGCCCGCACACTCGCCTCCCTGTTACTCGTCGACCCGCACGGGCGCGCGTTCACGGCGGAGCTCGTGGAACGCTCGGGGCTCGACGCGAAGACCTGGCTGCGCCGGCTGTTCGCCGCTCTCCTGCCGCCGCTGCTGCGCTTCCTCTACCGCTACGGAACCGTGTTCTCGCCGCACGGGGAGAACGCCATCGTCGTCTTCGACGAGCAGGACGTACCCGTGCGCCTCGCGGTCAAGGACTTCGTCGACGACGTCAATGTCAGCGCGGAGCCGCTACCGGAGCACGGTTCCATGCCGCAGGTCGTACGTGACGTCCTGCTGACGGAGAGCCCCGCCTTCCTGACGCAGTTCATCCACTCCGGTCTCTTCGTCGGCGTCTTCCGCTACCTGGCCCCGCTGTGCGAGGAACAACTCGGGGTGCCGGAGGCGGAGTTCTGGACCCTGGTGCGCACCGAGATCCTGCGCCACCACGCCCGCTTCCCGGAGCTGAAGGAGCGGTACGAGATGTTCGACCTGCTCACCCCGCGGATCGAGCGCCTGTGTCTCAACCGCAACCGCCTTCACCTCGACGGCTACCGAGACCGTGCGCACCGCCCGCACGCCGCCGTGCACGGCACCGTCGCCAACCCCCTGCACCAGCTGTGATCGCGGGATTGTCAGTGGGGCCGTTTAGGGTGGTCGAGCTATGACGAAGCCCTCACTCCCCGAGCTCCTGCACGCCGCCGTCACCTCCGTCGGCGGCACGGAGCGCCCTGGCCAGGTGACCATGGCCGAGACCGTCGCCGAGGCGATCGACGACGGTTCCCATCTCCTTGTCCAGGCGGGCACCGGCACCGGAAAGTCCCTCGGATACCTGGTGCCGGCCCTGGCCCACGGGGAGCGCGTCGTGGTGGCCACGGCCACGCTCGCCCTCCAGCGCCAGCTCGTCGAGCGGGACCTGCCGCGCACGGTCGACGCCCTGCATCCGCTGCTGCGCCGGCGCCCCACGTTCGCCATGCTCAAGGGCCGGTCGAACTACCTGTGTCTGCACCGCCTCCACGAAGGCATGCCGCAGGACGAGGAGGAGGGGCTTTTCGACCAGTTCGAGGCGGCCGCGCCGACCAGCAAGCTCGGACAGGACCTGCTGCGGATGCGGGACTGGGCGGACGAGACGGAGACCGGCGACCGGGACGACCTCACGCCAGGTGTCTCGGACCGGGCCTGGTCCCAGGTGTCCGTGTCGTCGCGGGAATGTCTGGGCGCCTCGAAATGCGCGTACGGACAGGAGTGCTTCGCGGAGATGTCCCGGGAGCGGGCCAAGCTCTCCGACGTCATCGTCACCAACCACGCGCTGCTCGCGATCGACGCCATCGAGGGCGCGCCGGTCCTGCCCGAGCACGAGGTCCTGATCGTGGACGAGGCCCACGAGCTGGTCTCCCGGGTGACCGGGGTGGCGACCGGCGAGCTGACTCCGGGCCAGGTCAACCGCGCGGTGCGGCGAGCCGCGAAGCTGGTGAACGAGAAGGCGGCGGACCAGCTCCAGACCGCCGCCGAGGGGTTCGAGCGGCTCATGGAGCTGGCCCTGCCCGGCCGTCTCGAGGAGATCCCGGAAGACCTCGGCTATGCGCTGATGGCGCTGCGTGACGCGGCGCGGACCGTCATCACCGCCATCGGCTCCACCCGGGACAAGTCCGTCCAGGACGAGGACGCCGTACGCAAGCAGGCCCTCGCCTCCGTGGAGACGATCCACGACGTCGCGGAGCGGATCACGAACGGTTCGGAGTGGGACGTCGTCTGGTACGAGCGTCATGAGCCCCGCCCCGGATCCACCTACCGGCAGAGCGGCGCGTCCCTGCGGGTGGCGCCCATGTCCGTGTCGGGTCTGCTGCGGGAGAAGCTCTTCTCCGACCGTTCCGTCACGCTGACCTCGGCGACCCTGAAGCTCGGCGGTGACTTCAACGGCGTGGGTGCTTCACTGGGCCTCGCCCCCGAGGGCACCCAGGGCGACGACATGCCCGTATGGAAGGGCCTCGACGTCGGCTCGCCGTTCGACTACCCGAAGCAGGGCATCCTCTACGTCGCCAAGCACCTGGCCCGTCCCGCACGCGAGGGCACGCGGAGCGACATGCTGGAGGAGCTGACCGAGCTGGTGCAGGCGGCCGGCGGCAGGACGCTGGGCCTCTTCTCCTCGATGCGCGCCGCGCAGGCGGCGGCCGAGGAGCTGCGCGAGCGGATCCCCGACTTCCCGATCCTGCTCCAGGGCGAGGACACCCTCGGAGAGCTGATCAAGAACTTCGCGGCGGATCCGAAGACCTGCCTCTTCGGCACGTTGTCGTTGTGGCAGGGCGTGGACGTCCCGGGCACGGGCTGCCAGCTGGTCGTCATGGACAAGATCCCGTTCCCCCGGCCCGACGACCCGCTGATGAGCGCCCGGCAGAAAGCGGTGGAGGACGCGGGGGGCAACGGCTTCATGGCGGTGGCGGCGACGCACGCGGCGCTGCTGATGGCGCAGGGCGCGGGCCGCCTCGTGCGCGCGACCGGTGACCGGGGTGTCGTCGCCGTACTCGACCCGCGTCTGGCGACGGCCCGCTACGGCAGCTATCTGCGGGCATCGATGCCGGACTTCTGGTACACGACGGACCGGAATCAGGCGCGGCGCTCTCTCGCGGCGATCGACGCGTCGGCGCAGGCCGAGGGGAGATAGCGCAGGGCCCCGGAACCGGCGCAGTTGGTTCCGGGGCCCGGTCAGGGAGGGGTCACACGCGGCGCAGAACGGCCACTACCTTGCCCAGGATCGTCGCCTCGTCACCGGGGATCGGCTGGTAGGCCGAGTTGTGGGGGAGGAGCCACACATGGCCGTCCTCGCGCTTGAAACGCTTGACGGTGGCTTCGCCGTCGAGCATCGCCGCGACGATGTCACCGTTCTCCGCGACGGGTTGACGGCGGACGGTGACCCAGTCGCCGTCACAGATCGCTGCCTCGATCATCGAGTCACCGACGACCTTCAGGACGAACAGCTCGCCGTCGCCGACCAGCTGCCGAGGGAGCGGGAAGACGTCCTCGACCGACTCCTCGGCCAGAATCGGCCCACCTGCGGCGATCCGTCCGACCAGCGGCACGTACGAGGCGGCGGGCTTGCCCGTGGTGTCCGTGGGCTGCGCGCTCGGCTGGTCCGAACCGCGGACCTCGTAGGCGCGCGGGCGGTGCGGGTCGCGGCGGAGGAAGCCCTTGCGTTCGAGAGCCATCAGCTGGTGGGCGACCGACGACGTGCTGGACAGGCCCACCGCCTGGCCGATCTCCCGCATCGACGGCGGGTACCCGCGGCGCTGCACCGAGTCCCGGATGACCTCGATCACGCGCCGCTGGCGGTCGGTGAGCCCCGAGCTGTCCGCGCGGATCCCCGGGGGTCGGCCGGGCATGGAGCGGCCTGGCTTGGGCCCCTCCGGGCTCGTGGTCGCGTCATTCATGGCATGCACCGGCTCGAGTCGGCCCTGGGCGCGGCCCTGGGCAGTGATGGTGGCACTGTCTGCGGTCGTGGTCACGTCGGTCGGCCCCTCTCGAATGTCTCCCTAGCTAGCCAACGGTAGTTCCTTTCGAAAGGTTGCGCCAAACACACGTTCGAGTGAAAACTCGTAGATTACTTGCTGTGATCATGTGCCTGGGTGTATGGCTCGCGACCGAAAGAGCGGCATTTCGGTTCAATCCGGTACGCTTCACCGCCGAAGCCGAGACCCGCTCCGAGGACCGCCCCAGTCTGCCACTGGCGTCCTCGCCGACCGGTCACCGCCCCCTTCTCGTCCGCGTCGTGCCGATCGAAGTCGGTTCGGAGACCGGTCGCGCTCCGGCCGAGGGCTGTGGCCTGTGGTGTTTCCGGGCCGTGTGCGACCGACTCCGCTTTCGCGACACGCTCTGGTGCCCCAAAGGCAGCCAGGCACCACATCTAGTGGTTGGATGGCATCAGCAGCCCAGGGGTTGTGGTCCCGGTGGTTTCGGGGCCCAGGCCATCGCCTATGCTTGGGGCTGCTTCGAGGGGCGGAAACCGCATCTCGGGGCTATCGAGTCGTGCCGTGAAGGAGGGTTGGGAGTTCATGCACTGTCCCTTCTGCAGGCATCCCGACAGCCGTGTCGTCGACAGCCGCACCACCGACGACGGCACCTCGATCCGCCGCCGCCGTCAGTGCCCGGACTGCTCCCGTCGTTTCACGACGGTGGAGACGTGCTCACTGATGGTGGTCAAGCGGAGCGGGGTCACCGAACCCTTCAGCCGCATCAAGGTCATCAACGGCGTGCGCAAGGCGTGCCAGGGGCGGCCGGTGACCGAGGACGCGCTGGCTCTGCTCGGTCAGCGCGTGGAGGAAGCGGTACGAGCCACCGGAAGCGCCGAACTGACCACCCACGACGTGGGGCTGGCCATACTCGGACCGCTTCAGGAGCTGGATCTCGTCGCCTACCTGCGTTTCGCCTCCGTGTACCGCGCCTTCGACTCGCTGGAGGACTTCGAGTCGGCGATCGCGGAGCTGAGGGAACAGGTGACCGGCGCGGAAGCGGACCGCGCGGGCGACGAGCGCGTGGAGAGCGACGGCGGGCCCGGCGGGACCGTGGGAGTCCCCGTGCCCGCACACGCCACCGACTGACCGGCCAGGGGCGGACGGCGGCGACCAAAGACCTGCTGCGGGGCGGCGAGAGCGGCGGCCGCAGCACAAGACACACACCGTGCCACAGGAATTACGCGGCACTTTTGGGCGTTTTAGCCCGGTATATGGGAGGCGGCATGACAGAGACGGCGAGCGGCCCGGCACGAGGTTCCCGCGCAAAGGGTGCCAAGGTGAGCAAGGGTCTGCGGATCGAGCGCATCCACACCACCCCCGGCGTGCATCCGTACGACGAGGTGGAATGGGCGCATCGCGACGTCGTCATGACCAATTGGCGCGACGGCTCGGTCAATTTCGAGCAGCGTGGCGTCGAGTTCCCCGAGTTCTGGTCGGTGAACGCGGTCAACATCGTGACCAGCAAGTACTTCCGGGGCGCCGTCGGCACCCCGCAGCGCGAGGTGAGCCTCAAGCAGCTCATCGACCGCATCGTGAAGACGTACCGGAAGGCCGGCGAGGACTACAAGTACTTCTCCTCCCCCGCTGACGCCGAGATCTTCGAGCACGAGCTGGCCTACGCCCTCCTGCACCAGATCTTCAGCTTCAACTCGCCGGTCTGGTTCAACGTCGGCACCCCGCAGCCCCAGCAGGTCTCCGCCTGCTTCATCCTGGCCGTCGACGACTCCATGGAGTCGATCCTCGACTGGTACAAGGAAGAGGGCATGATCTTCAAGGGCGGCTCAGGCGCCGGCCTGAACCTCTCCCGGATCCGCTCCTCCAAGGAGCTCCTCTCCTCCGGCGGCAACGCCTCGGGCCCGGTCTCCTTCATGCGCGGCGCCGACGCCTCCGCAGGAACGATCAAGTCGGGCGGCGCCACCCGTCGCGCGGCCAAGATGGTCATCCTCGACGTCGACCACCCCGACATCGAGGACTTCATCGAGACCAAGGTGAAGGAGGAGGAGAAGATCCGCGCCCTGCGTGACGCGGGCTTCGACATGGACCTGGGCGGCGACGACATCACGTCCGTCCAGTACCAGAACGCCAACAACTCGGTCCGTGTGAACGACACGTTCATGAAGGCGGTCGAGGAGGGCGGCAAGTTCGGTCTGACCTCGCGGATGACCGGTGACGTCATCGAGGAGGTCGACGCCAAGTCGCTCTTCCGCAAGATGGCCGAGGCCGCCTGGGCCTGCGCCGACCCCGGCATCCAGTACGACGACACCATCAACCAGTGGCACACGTGCCCGGAGTCCGGCCGCATCAACGGCTCGAACCCGTGCAGCGAGTACATGCACCTGGACAACACGTCCTGCAACCTCGCCTCGCTGAACCTGATGAAGTTCCTGAAGGACGACGGCCTCGGCCACCAGTCCTTCGACGTCGAGCGCTTCTCCAAGGTCGTCGAGCTGGTCATCACCGCGATGGACATCTCGATCTGCTTCGCGGACTTCCCGACGCAGAAGATCGGCGAGAACACCCGCGCCTTCCGTCAGCTCGGCATCGGCTACGCGAACCTGGGCGCCCTGCTCATGGCGACCGGCCACGCCTACGACTCGGACGGCGGCCGCGCCCTCGCCGGCTCCATCACCTCGCTGATGACGGGTACGTCGTACAAGCGCTCCGCCGAGCTCGCCGCGGTCGTCGGCCCCTACGACGGCTACGCCAAGAACGCCCAGCCGCACCAGCGCGTCATGAAGCAGCACGCCGACGCCAACACCACGGCCGTCCGCGTGGACGACCTGGACACCCCGATCTGGGCCGCCGCCACGGAGGCCTGGCAGGACGTGGTCCGCCTCGGCGAGAAGAACGGTTTCCGTAACTCGCAGGCGTCCGTCATCGCCCCGACCGGCACCATCGGTCTCGCGATGTCCTGCGACACCACCGGCCTCGAGCCCGACCTCGCCCTGGTCAAGTTCAAGAAGCTGGTCGGCGGCGGTTCGATGCAGATCGTCAACGGCACCGTCCCGCAGGCCCTGCGCCGCCTGGGCTACCAGGAGGAGCAGATCGAGGCGATCGTCGCCCACATCGCCGACCACGGCAATGTGATCGACGCCCCGGGTCTGAAGACCGAGCACTACGAGGTCTTCGACTGCGCCATGGGCGAGCGCTCCATCTCCGCGATGGGCCACGTCCGGATGATGGCCGCGATCCAGCCCTGGATCTCCGGCGCCCTCTCCAAGACCGTCAACCTGCCGGAGACGGCGACGGTCGAGGACGTCGAGGAGGTCTACTTCGAGGCATGGAAGATGGGCGTCAAGGCGCTCGCCATCTACCGCGACAACTGCAAGGTCGGCCAGCCCCTCTCCGCCAAGACCAAGGAGAAGGAGAAGGTCGCGACCGACGCCGTCACGGAGAAGACCGAGGCGGAGATCCGCAAGGCGGTCGAGAAGGTCGTCGAGTACCGCCCGGTCCGCAAGCGCCTCCCCAAGGGCCGTCCCGGCATCACCACCTCCTTCACGGTGGGTGGCGCCGAGGGCTACATGACCGCCAACTCCTACCCGGACGACGGTCTCGGCGAGGTCTTCCTGAAGATGTCCAAGCAGGGTTCCACCCTCGCGGGCATGATGGACGCCTTCTCCATCGCCGTCTCCGTGGGTCTTCAGTACGGCGTGCCGCTGGAGACGTACGTCTCGAAGTTCACGAACATGCGCTTCGAGCCGGCTGGCATGACGGACGACCCGGACGTGCGGATGGCGCAGTCGATCGTCGACTACATCTTCCGCCGCCTGGCGCTCGACTTCCTGCCCTTCGAGACGCGCTCCGCGCTCGGCATCCACTCCGCCGATGAGCGTCAGCGTCACCTGGAGACGGGTTCCTACGAGCCTTCCGAGGACGAGGTCGACGTCGAGGGTCTGGCGCAGTCGGCGCCCGTCCAGACGCCGCAGGCCGAGCCCCTGAAGGCCGTCGAGACGCCGAAGGCCGAGGCCGCCACCGTCCAGCCCGCCCCGCAGCAGGTGCACACCAGCGCCGAGCTCGTGGAGATGCAGCTGGGCATCCAGGCCGACGCCCCGCTCTGCTTCTCGTGCGGTACGAAGATGCAGCGCGCCGGCTCCTGCTACATCTGCGAGGGCTGCGGCTCGACCAGCGGTTGCAGCTGATCGCCTGACCCGGAGGGGCGGCGGGACCACTACGGTCCCGCCGCTCCTTTGGCGTGTACGCGCCGAGGAGTGACCTGCTCCTGACGGGTGCCGCGTGCCCTACAGGGCGCCCATCGCGGCGGCGAACGCGGTGAGGTCGCCGTCGAAGCCGCGGATCACCTCGCGAAACGCCCACTCGCCGTCGGCCCCGCGGGTGAACTCGGCGATCGTGGCCGCCGAACTGCTGTCCGCCACGGCGAGATCGTGCTGCGACAGGTCGGTGTAGCCCTCCCGTACGCGCACCGCCGTGTTCGCCACGTCACCGAAGACCGTGGCCGGGCCCTGCTGCTGCTCGCTCTGCTGGATGACCACGCCCACGACCACGCGCGTGTACCGCGGCGCGAGCCGCTCCAGTTCGAGAGTCATCACCTCGTCGAAGCCGAAGCCCTGTCCGGTCCTGCTGTCCCGGTCCAGATGGATGGTCCCGTCGGGGGAGCGGCTGTCGAAGTGGACGATGTAGGCGGGGCTGCCGTGCGGGTCCTCGCCCGTGTACGTCGCAGCGACGAGATCCAGGTCGTGGGGAGGCGAACCAAACGGGCTCGGGTCCCACTTCAAGCCGACCTCGATCTTCTCGATCCCCTTGCGGAGACTACTCACCGAACTCCCCCTTCTCGGCGCGACATTGAGTGCTACCGACACGCTACGTCCTCCCACTGACAAAGGATCATTGAGGAATGACCTGGAACGCGGAAGAACTGGATATGGACGCCTACCTGGCACGGATCGGCTTTACGGGCGAGCTCAAACCCGACGCGGAGACGTTGCACGAGCTGCACCGCGCTCACGCGGGGGCGATTCCGTTCGAGAACCTGGAGATGATGCTGGGCAGACCGGTGCCGCTCGAACTGCCCGCGCTGCAGGAAAAGCTCGTGCGCAAGCGCCGCGGCGGCTACTGCTACGAGCACAACCTGTTGTTCGCCGCCGCGCTGGAGCACACCGGTTTCCCGGTGCGAGGGCTCGGCGCTCGCGTGCGGTTGGGGGCCGGCTCCGTGCGGCCGGTGACGCACATGATGACGCGCGTTCAGGTCGACGGCGAGGAGTGGCTCTGCGACGTCGGCTTCGGGGCCTCGGGGCTGCGCGAGCCGATCCCCCTGCGCGACGGAGCTCAAATGAAGCAGGGTTCCTGGGAGTTCGGCATCACGAAGGAGAGCGACGACGTCTGGGTGCTGCGCAGTCGGCACCCCGACGGCTGGCGCGACCTCTACGCCTTCACGACGGAGGAACGCCTCCCTGTCGACTACGTGGTGCTGAATCACTACACCTCCACGCACCCGCGGTCCGCCTTCGTCAGGCGCCCTGTGGTGCAGTACGGCACCGGGGACGCCCGCCGCCTGCTCACAGGGCGGGAGTTCGTCATCGAGTACGCGGACGGCAGGCGGGCCGAACGGAGCTTGGACGTGGGAGAGCTGAGCGCGGTGCTCGGCCGGGAGTTCGGGATCGAGTTGAGCGAGGCCGAACTCGCCGAACTGGTAAGCGCGCACTACACCGGAGAGTGACCCCGTGCCAGGCACCGCGCCGTACGATGGCGCGGTGCTGGTCAAGTGGATTCGCTGCGCTGTGGTGGACCGTCGGGGGTTCGAGCGGGGTCAGCGGAAATGGGCGGGGCTCCTTGGGGAGCCGGGGTTCCGGGGGCAGGGCGGGGGCTGGAGCAGGAAACGGCCCGACGTGGCCCATGTCTTCGGATTCTGGGAGAGCCGTGCCTTCTACGACTCCTTCATGGCGCGCTCCCACGATCGGCTCGCCGCGGCCCAGACGGGGACCTACAAAGACATACAGGCGAAGCTGTTCGACCACCTCTTCGACCTGAAGACGGGGTTCGAGCCGAGGTTCACGGACGCGGACGTCGTCCGGATCGCGCACTGCAAGGTGCGCGCCGAGCGGGCCGAGCACTTCACGCTGATGCAGCAGAAGGTCTGGAACCCGGCGATGGCCGGCTCGCCGGGGATGGTCCGGGGTCTCTTCGCGGAGGCGCCGGGCGACGAGTTCCTGGTCCTGTCGATGTGGCTGTCGGCCGCGGAGCACGGCAAGTACCAGGCGGCCCGGGTGGAGCGGCTGTCCGTGCGGGCCCGGACCGAGGAGGACATCGAGGCCATCGGTGGCGACATCGTGCAACTGGAGCCGACCTGGACCGTGTGAACGCGCCACCACGCGCGCGTGCACGGCTGTGTGTACGGATGTGCGCGGGCTGTGCAGGTACGGGCGCGTTCCGTGCCGCCTACGCCGGATGGAGCCCGTACGAGTGCTCGAAACCGGCCGAAGCGATCTAGTGTTTGGGCATGGCACGACCGCGGCGCATCGTTCTGGTCCGGCACGGCGAGTCCGAAGGCAACGCCGACGACACCGTGTACGAGCGCGAGCCCGACCATGCCCTGGCGCTCACCGAGACGGGATGGCGGCAGGCCGAGGAGACGGGCAAGTCGCTCCGGGACCTGTTCGGCGACGAGCGGGTGAGCGTCTACGTCTCGCCGTACCGGCGCACCCATGAGACGTTCCAGGCCTTCCGCCTCGACCCCGATCTCGTGCGGGTGCGCGAGGAGCCCCGCCTCCGGGAGCAGGACTGGGGCAACTGGCAGGACCGCGACGACGTACGGCTCCAGAAGGCCTATCGCGACGCCTACGGGCACTTCTTCTACCGCTTCGCCCAGGGCGAGTCCGGGGCGGACGTGTACGACCGCGTGGGAGCGTTCCTGGAGAGCCTGTACCGCAGCTTCGAGCAGCCGGACCATCCGCCGAACGTGCTGCTCGTGACGCACGGGCTCACGATGCGGCTGTTCTGCATGCGCTGGTTCCACTGGACGGTCGCGGAGTTCGAGTCGCTGTCGAACCCGGGGAACGCCGAGATGCGGGCGCTCGTCCTCGGGGAGAACGGGAAGTATGAAATGAACCGGCCATTCGAACGCTGGTGCGACCCCAGGTCCTATGGGGCCCTTGGATAGAGTGGCAGGCCGATGATCGCTGATTCCTCTCCCGGCAAGCGCCTGGACCGCGCCCTGTCCAGCCTGCGCGGACTCTGCGTGGGTGACGCGCTGGGCTCACAGTTCTTCGTTCCGGCGAAGTATCCGTTGCTCAAGCGCCGGGAGCTGCCGGACGGCCCCTGGCAGTGGACCGACGACACCGAGATGGCGTGCTCCGTGGTGGCTGTCCTGGCCGCACACGAACGCGTCGACCAGGACGCCCTGGCGCGCTCGTTCGCCGAGCACCACGACGTCGACCGCGGATACGGCCCCGCGGTGAACCGCCTGCTGCGGCAGGTCAGGGAGGGCGGCGACTGGCGGACCCTCGCCTCCGCCCTGTTCAAGGGGCAGGGCTCGTGGGGGAACGGGGCGGCGATGCGGATCGCGCCGCTCGGCGCCTACTACGCCGACGATCCGGAGCAGGCCACGCACCAGGCCGAGATCTCGGCGTACCCGACGCATCAGCACCGTGAGGCCGTCGTCGGTGCGATGGCCGTGGCCGCCGCCGCGGCGCTCGTGGCCGACCCGGCGGGGCCGTCGAGCCCGCAGGGCCTCCTGGACGGGGTGATCGCGCTCGTGCCGCGCAGTGCGGTGGAAGCGGGTCTGCGCCGGGCCAAGGACATGCTCGACTACGGGGACCCCGCGACCGTGGCCGCGGTGCTCGGGTGCGGGCGGCGGACGACCGCGCACGACACCGTGCCGTTCGCCCTGTGGTCGGCCGCGCGCGGGCTCGGCGACTTCGAGCGGGCCTTCTGGAGCACGGCCCAGGTGGGCGGGGACATGGACACGACCTGCGCGATCGTGGGCGGTGTCGTCGCCTCCGGCCAGGATGCCGCGCCACCGGGCGACTGGCTGGCGCGCACCGAGGAACTTCCCGGGTGGGCGCTCGCCGCATCGGTCTGAGACGCGCCGCTGCCCGGTGACGCAGGGAAAAGCGGCCGTGAGGAAAAGCAGATGCAGGGGCACGCGCGCGTAGGGGGCAAGCAGGCGAGGAGACCGCGCGGATGCCGGGCCGGAACGGACCTCGCCGCCCGGCCCGGCCCCCACGCCCCCTCCGGGGTCCCGCCCCCCTCAGGCGACCGGCGCGGCTGCGCTCGCTGTGCCGGAGAGTGCCTCCAGATCGCTCTTGCGAACCTTGATCACCACCAGTGCGACGACCAGCGCGAGGACCGCCATGGCCGCCGCCGGTATGAAGGCCGTAGAGATGCCGTGCGCCAGCACCTCATGGCTCCACGGGCTGGGCAGCTCATGAGTCCTGGCGAACGCGGCCTTCTGTTCCGGTGAGGCATGGGCCATGAAGTCGGCCACCTGGCTCTTGCCCTCGTCACGGCTCGCCGTGCCGAAGACGGTGGTCAGGATGGACAGGCCCAGCGAACCGCCCACCTGCTGCGTCGTGTTGAGCAGGCCCGAGGCCGCTCCCGCCTCGTGCGGGGCCACTCCGGAGACCGCGGTGAGGGTCACTGTCACGAAATTCAGGCCCATACCGAAGCCGAAGATCACCATGGGGCCGAGCACCCCGCCCACGTAGGAGCTCTCGGGGCTGATCAGCGTCTGCCAGGCGAGCCCGACCACCACGAAGGCCGACCCCGCCACCAGGAACGGCTTCGGCCCGAGGGCCGGCAGGAACCGCTGCGAGAGGCCGGCGCCGAAGGCGATCGCCACCGTCACCGGCAGGAAGGCGAGACCGGCCTTGATCGGCGAGTAGCTCAGCACGTTCTGCACGAACAGGACGATGAAGAAGAACATGCCGAACATGGCGGCGGCGAGGCTCAGCATGATCACGTACGTCCCCGACCGGTTGCGGTCGGCGAACATCCTCAGCGGAGTGATCGGCTCCTTGGCCCGGCTCTCGATGGCCACGAACGCCAGCAGCAGCACGACGGCCGCGGCGAACGAACCCACGGTCAGGTTGTCGCTCCAGCCCTCCTCGGCCGCGCGTATGAAGCCGTACACGAGAGCGGCCATGCCGAGCGTGGAGGTGAGCGCGCCGGATATGTCGAACCGTCCCGGGTGGCGCTCGGACTCGTTGATGTACCGCGGGGTGAGGACCGCGATCAGGATGCCGATGGGTACGTTCACGAACAGCACCCAGCGCCAGTCCAGCCACTCCGTGAGCATGCCGCCGGCGAGGAGTCCGACGGCGCCGCCGCCCGCCGAGACCGCCGCGAAGACCCCGAACGCGCGGTTCCGCTCCGGTCCTTCGGGGAACGTGGTCGTGATGAGGGCCAGCGACGTGGGCGACGCGATCGCGCCACCGACACCCTGAAGGGCGCGCGCGGCCAGCAACTGCCAGGGCTCCTGGGCGAGTCCGCCCAGCAGGGAGGCGAAGGTGAACAGCAGGATGCCGGTCATGAAGACGCGGCGGCGGCCGAGGATGTCACCGGCCCGGCCACCGAGAAGCAGCAGACCGCCGAAAGTGAGCGTGTAGGCGCTGACGACCCAAGTGAGGTCCGTGGTGGAGAAACTGAGGGCGTTCTGAATATGCGGGAGCGCGATGTTCACAATCGTCGCGTCGAGGACCACCATGAGTTGGCAGGCGGCGATGACGGCGAGTGCGATGCCCGGATGCCCCTCCCGGCGTGCTGCTCCAGGTTTCTGATCTGGCGTTAACTGAGAGGTTGACACTATGGATCCCCCCACGAGCGTATTAGTGAACGAGCCCGTTCACTGTCACGTCAACGGTAGTGACTCCCCTTCAGTGAACGCAACCGTTCACTGAACTTATTGCCGTGCGTCTCGTGCCGCTCGATCTGCTCAACGGAGAGATGACGATGGTTACTTCGCGATGGACGGCCGCCTCCGCTCAGTCGGCCACGTCCATGCGCAGGCGTGGCCCCGTGCTCGAACGGGCCATCCTCGACGCCGCGCTCGACCAGCTCAGTACGGTCGGCTGGAACGGCCTGACCATGGAAGGCGTGGCCGCGAGTGCCCAGACGGGCAAGGCCGCGGTGTACCGGCGCTGGCCCTCCAAGGAGGACCTTGTCGTCGACGCACTCCAGGCCGGGCTGCCCCGGCTGGACTCGGCCCCCGATCTCGGGAACGTGCGCGACGATCTGTTGGAGCTGTGCCGGCAGATGCGGAAGGCGATGTACTCCAGGCCGGGCTTCGCGCTTCGCTCTGTCCTTCACGAGTGCGACACCTTCACCGCCGAGCGCTTCCACGCGGTGATCATCGAAGGCGTCGTTCAGCCCGGCGTTCAGCTCATCGAGGAAGTGGTGCGCCGGGGCATCGAGCGCGGCGAGGTGCGGCCCGACGCCGCGGACGCCGCGGTGTACGACACCATCCCGGCGATGATGATGTACCGCTCCAAGGTGTGCGGAAGCGAATGGGGCGAGGCGGACCTGGTGGCGCTGATCGACCAGGTCATGGTGCCCCTGCTGCGGCGGCACGTGGATTGAGCCCGGCCGGGTGGAGCGGCCCGACCTGGGCGGCGTACGCTGTTTGCCGCCATGCCGTACGAACCACCCACCCACGCCGTCGAGCGCTCCGTGCGCGCCCTCACCGGTGCCAAGATCGTCGCCGGTGTCGACGAAGTCGGCCGCGGCGCCTGGGCGGGCCCGGTCACCGTCTGCGCCGCGGTCACAGGACTGCGGCGCCCGCCGGACGGGCTCACCGACTCCAAGCTGATCAGCCCCAAGCGCCGTGAGGTCCTCGCGGAGGTGCTGGAGGGCTGGGTCACCGCGCACGCCCTCGGGCACGCCTCGCACGAGGAGATCGACGACCTGGGGATGACCGCGGCACTGCGTCTCGCCGCCGTCCGCGCCCTTGAGGGGCTGCCGGTGCGGCCGGAAGCGGTGATCCTCGACGGGAAGCACGACTACCTCGGTGCCCCCTGGCAGGTCCGCACGGTGATCAAGGGGGACCGTTCCTGCGTCGCGGTCGCTGCGGCATCGGTGATCGCCAAGGTCCGCCGCGACAAAATGATGGCCGAACTGGGCATCGACCATGCAGACTTCGGGTTTGCGGCCAACGCCGGATACCCGTCGCCGGTGCATCGCGCCGCGTTGGAGGAGCGGGGGCCCACCCCGCACCACCGGCTTTCGTGGGCGTATCTTGATGCGCTGCCCCAGTGGCGGCACCTCAAGAAGGCCCGCAGCTGGGCGGAGGCAGGCGTTCCAGAGATCGAGGGCCAGCTCGGCTTCGACTTCTGACCACTGCGTTCGTACGGATGTGCCACCCGCTGACGCGAGTCGCACCCGCGTTTGATAGATATCAGCTCATGCCTCTCATTCCCGAGGAGCCTCAGATTCACGAGAGTGCCCAGGGTCCCCGCACCGCGCCGACCCCCCGCCCCGTACCCGGCCCGCGTCCCGCGGCGCCGCCGCGACCCGGTCGTCCGGGTCCCGCAAGGCCCACGCCGCCCGCGCAGCGCACCCCGCGCGAGTCGGCGCCGGCCGCCGAGCCGGGGCCGAACGCCCCGGCTGTCCCCTCGACTTCGGATTCCCAGCCGCAGGTCCAGCTCATCCCGGCCTCGGCCGAAGGTGCGCTGGACGCCGCGGAGGAAGCCGTCGACCTGCTGCTCGATACGGGCCGTACGCCCGGCGACATCCTGGTGATCACTACGGGTGAGCCGCACCCGTGGGCCGCTCACGAGCTGTCGTTCGGCGAGGGCGCCTACTGGGCGCAGCACGACGCCGGCGACGACGTCTTCTACGCCGACGCCTCCGCCCTGGGCCGTGCCGCGGCCCGGCCCGTGGTGGTCGTCGCCGTGAACGGCGGCGCCGACGAGACAGCCACGACGGCGCTGCCGCTCGCTCTCCGCCGGGCCGACACCCTGCTGATCGTGTGCGGCGACCCCCAGCGGGTCAACGCGCTGCTGAGCGCCGGGGTCTGACGCGCCGCTTGCCGGCTGCCCGCACCGTCCGTCGGCGTCCGGGGAGCCCGGCAGGCCGGTGCGCGACCGCGGCGGGACGCTTCAGCGTGCCGCCGCGCGGCGGAGCATCTCCGTCGCGGCGCCACCGGTCCGCGGTGCAGGCTGCTCGTCGCCGCCGAGGACTTCGGCCACTGAGCCCACACTCGGGCGCCGTCCCCCTCGGCCCTCGCCGAGCACCTGCCAGCCGTCGCTCGTCATCGTGATGTACGCCCCGCAGCGCAGGCCGTGCAACGTGCAGGCGTCGCGCAGCCCCCACATCCACGCTCCGTCCTCCTCCGTCCAACGGGTGTTCCCCTCCCGGCAGTACAGCAGGACCGCTGTACGGACCGGAGTGCGACGACGCAGGTCGTGCGGGATGATCCGGCGCAACTGGGCGAGCAGGGCGTTGCGGAACGTCCAGCCGTCGGTCGCGCTCTCGCGGCGGGCGAACGAGGCACTGGCGCTCAGCCGCTCCTCCGGATCGAGCACGGCCACCACAGCGGTGCGCGGCATCGGCTGGTGACGCGTGTGCAGGCCGCTGACGACATCGCGCGGATTGCGCAGCAGCGGGATGCCCGCCGCCGCCCATTCGGCGGGATCCAGCAGCCGGGTCGGCCGGTTGCCGGAATCGGCGGACCTCTGGGTGCGTATCGACGACGCGGACAGCGACGCGGCCGAGGACGAGGCGAATCCGAAGGTCACGATCCTCCCTTCGGCTACACGCCCGGACACGGGCAGGGTCGGACAGGGGGAGCGCACCGCGGCACCGCACGACCGGACCACGGCGGAGCCACGCGAGGAGCACTGCCAATTCTTCCCGTCGCGTCGGCACACGGCAACGAGCAATTGTGGTCCGGTGCCGGTATCTGGCGATGCGTCTTCTATATCCCTGCCCACAGGATGGTCGTTCGACGCGTGGCTCAGCCTTGTACCGCCAGGACCAGCGGCAACGCCGCCTCGGCGCCCGCCCGGCGCAGCAGTCGTGCGGCCATCGCCAGCGTCCAGCCGGTCTCCGTGTAGTCGTCGACGAGCAGAACCGGGCCGCCCGCGCGCGCGAGCGCCTCGGTCAGCTCGGGCGGCAGCATCAATGTGCCCTCCAGGGCACGAAGGCGCTGTGCGCTGTTGCTCCGCGGGATGTGCGCGGTGTCACTGCCCGGGGCGTACTCGATGCGCCCCAGCAGCGGCATGCGACCCACCTGTGCGATGCCCGCGCCCAGCGATTCGATGAGCTGGGGACGCGTGTGGGACGCCAGCGTGACGACGCCCACGGGGCGTGGCTGTGCGTCGGGGCCTCCGCTCGCCCACCCGCCCGGTCCCTTGGCCCAGTCGGCCAGGACCTCCACGACGGCCCGTGCGACATCGTCCGGTACCGGGCCGTCCGGGGCCTGGGGTGCGAGCATCGGGCGCAGCCGGTTGCCCCAGCCGATGTCCGAAAGGCGGCCGAGGGCCCGCCCCGCGCCCATCTGTTCGCCCGCCGGAATGCGGCCCTTGAGGTCGATACCGACCGCCGCGAGCCCGGTGGGCCACATCTTTCTGGGTTCCACCTCGACCCCGGGGCGACCGAGTTCCCCGCGCGCCGCGTTCAGCGCGTCCGGCGAGACGGCGGCCTCGAAACGTGCTCCCGCGCAGTTGTCGCACCGCCCGCACGGGGCCGCCGCCTCGTCGTCCAGCTGCCGGCGCAGGAACTCCATGCGGCAGTCGGTCGTCGTGACGTAGTCGCGCATCGCCTGCTGTTCGGCCTCCCGCTGTTTGGCGACCCACGAGTACCGCTCGGTGTCGTACGTCCACGGCTGCCCGGTGGCGACCCAGCCGCCCTTCACCCGGTGCACCGCGCCGTCCACGTCCAGCACCTTGAGCATGGTTTCCAGGCGCGAACGGCGCAGCTCCACCAGGGGTTCGAGGGCGGGGAGCGAGAGCGGCCTGTCGGCGTCGGCGAGTACGTCCAGGGTCCGGCGCACCTGCTCCTCCGGGGGGAAGGCGAGCGAGGCGAAGTAGCGCCAGATCGCCTCGTCCTCCTTGCCCGGGAGCAGCAGCACCTCCGCGTGTTCGACGCCGCGTCCCGCGCGTCCCACCTGCTGGTAGTACGCGATCGGGGAAGAGGGCGAGCCGAGGTGCACCACGAACCCGAGGTCCGGTTTGTCGAAGCCCATGCCGAGCGCGGAGGTGGCGACGAGGGCCTTCACCCGGTTCGCCAGAAGGTCCTCCTCGGCCTGCTGCCGGTCGGCGTTCTCCGTCTTCCCCGTGTACGAGGTCACGGTGTGCCCGCACTGGCGCAGATACGCGGTGACCTCCTCGGCGGCGGCGACCGTGAGCGTGTAGATGATCCCCGAGCCGGGCAACTCGTCGAGGTGCCCGGCCAGCCAGGCCAACCGGTGGGCGGCGTCCGGCAGTTGCAGTACGCCCAGACTCAGGCTCTCGCGGTCGAGCGGGCCGCGCAGGACGAGGGCGTCGGTGCCGCCGCCGGTGCCGAGCTGTTCGGCGACGTCCGCCGTCACGCGCGCGTTGGCCGTCGCCGTCGTGGCCAGGACCGGGACGCCCTGGGGGAGCTCGGCCAGCATCGTGCGCAGACGGCGGTAGTCGGGGCGGAAGTCGTGCCCCCAGTCCGAGATGCAGTGCGCCTCGTCGACGACGAGCAGGCCGGTCGCGGCAGCCAGCTGAGGCAGGACATTGTCCCGGAAGTCGGGGTTGTTCAACCGCTCGGGACTGACCAGGAGCACGTCGACCTCCCCGTCCGCGACCTCGGCCCGAACGGCGTCCCACTCCTCGACGTTCGAGGAGTTGATGGTGCGGGCCCGGATGCCCGCGCGGGCCGCGGCCTCCACCTGGTTGCGCATCAGCGCGAGGAGCGGGGAGACGATCACGGTCGGGCCGCTTCCCCGCTCCCGCAGCAGCGCTGTCGCGACGAAATACACCGCGGACTTGCCCCAGCCGGTGCGCTGCACGACCAGGGCACGTCTGTGGTCGGCGACCAGTGCCTCGATCGCGCGCCACTGATCCTCGCGCAGGCGGGCCGTCCCGCTCGGGTCCGAGACCAGACGCGCGAGCACGGCATCGGCGGCCGTCCGTAGCTCTTCGTTGCTCATGGCCCCTATGCAACCCGATGGGACTGACATCGCGCGAACGAGGCGGCGCGCTGTGGATAACTCGTGTCGTGTCCCTGATCGAGGTTATCCACAGCCAGAAACGGAGTTTGCCGATCCGCGGCATGGTCGTCCCATGACGAATCACATCGAGCCCGCCGGCGCGACCGGCGAGGCAAGGATCACCCTGCGCACGGCCGGACAACTCGCCGAGGCGCTGCCGTACTTGCTCGGGTTCCGTCCGGACGACAGTGTCGTCCTCGTCGCCCTGCACAAGGGGCGGTTCGGCGGCCGGGTGCGCATCGGCATTCCCGAGCGGGCCGAGGACTGGCCGTCCGTGGCGCAGCAGATGGCCCGCTGCCTGATCGGCGAGTGTGAGCGCAGGGACGGTCGGCCGGACAGCGTCGTCGTGTTCCTCTGCCAGGACGCGAAGACCTCGGGCGCGGACCCGGCGCGGCGGGTGACGGAGCGGCTGCGCCCGCTCGCCCAGCTGCTGCGCACGGCGTGCGGCAGCCTCGACGTGCCGGTCACGGAGGCGCTGTGTCTCTCGGACGGCCGGTACTGGTCCTACTGCTGCCCGCGCCCCGACTGCTGCCCGCCGGAGGGCAACCTCATCGTCACCGACGGGACCTCGGTGATGGCGGCCACGGCGGCGTACGCGGGCATTCACGTGCGCGGGTCGGTGCAGGAGGTACGGGCGCGCCTGGCCCCGCTGGAGACGGCACTCGTCGCGGAGCAGACACGGGCGCTGGACGCGGCGGCGATGGATCTCGTACCGAGGATCTTCGCCGGCGTCTCACGCGAAGAAGTGGAGGCGGAGACGCTCGACCTGGCACGCCGCGTCATGCGCCGGCTCTCGGAGGCTCCGCGCGAGGACGCGGATCTGGAAGCGGACCTCAGGGACGACGAGCTGGTGGCCCACGACGAGGCCGCGACGCTCATCCTCGGCCTCCAGGACCGACTGACCAGAGACCGTGCGGCAGAGTGGATGGAAGGCACGGAAGCCGTCTGCGCGCTCCGTCTGTGGAGGGCACTGGCCCGGCGTTGCGTCGGACCCTACGGAGAACACGCCGCGGCGCCCCTGACCCTCGCGGGCTGGATCGCCTGGTCGCTCGGCGACACCGTCGAGACCGACCAGGCACTGGAGATGGCCCTCACCGTCGACCCGGGCTACACGTTCGCCCAGCTCCTGAACGCGGCACGGGCCGACGGCATCGATCTGGAGCCGGTCCGGCGCTCGCTGCGCGGGAAACGGGCGGACCGGGAGACGGAGCCGACCACCCAGGACGCGGACGACACGGGGTTCTCGACCGACAGGGGCCTTGCCGGAGCGGCGGCCCCCGCGCGTCCGGGAGGCACCGTGGACCCGGGCGTGTCCCGAGCGGCACGCGGTCTGGAGGCCGCACTGCGGCGGCGCGGCGAGCGCCGTCAGCGGGCGGGCACCCGGCCGGCCCGGGCGGGAGCGCGTGCACCACGGCGACCGGCAGGAAGCCGCCGCGCGGGCAGGCGGCGCACCAGGGACGACGGATGAACGGGGCCACGCCCATGCCCCGTCGACCGGGGGGTCGGTGGTTCGCCGCGCTGTGGCGTTACTTGGGGCGGGGCGGCTCCGTTCATCTGGGTGTCGGTAGCGGCGGTCGGGCCCCGTCGGCGCATCCACCAGCCCGGCAGGATGCCGGCGCCTCGCGCGACCGTGCGCGAAGGGAGGCGCCCCATGCGGGGGATGCGACAGAGGCCGATCACGGGCCGAGGCGGCGTTCACGGGCCGAGCGGCCGACACAGGCGGCGTCGCGCAGGCGTGTGGAGCGTGCCCTGCCCGAGAGCCCGCCTGCACACCTACGGGCTGTGGCCTCTGAGCGAGTCGGTCCATGCGGCGCGGTCCCTGCGCATCACCCGCTACGGGGTGCGGCCCCTCGGCGAGTCGATCTACGCGGCGCGCCCCGTACGCACCGCCGCCCACGAGGCGCAGACCACCTACGAGAACACCTGCGCGCAGTGGCCCACCCACGTAACCTCCCGCGCGCCCCGAACCGTCTGCGCACTTGTCTACGCGCCGCGCATCACCTCCGCACGCGTCTCCTCGGCTCGAACCGCACGCCGAACCTGGCCCGTGTGCGGGCGAGTCATGACGACGATGGGCGGGGCAGCCGACGGACGCGCGGCATTCTCGGGAGGGGGACGGTCGTGACGGCGAACGCCGCGCGCAGACCCGCGAGTTCACCGCCCGGCGAGGCCCTGGTGGCGCCGCGGGGCGTAGCCGGACCAGCGGTTTCCGGAGACGATCGGCCACGCGCGCACCCGGGCCGCTCCTCTCCGCGCCCGACTCCGGCGGAGCCGGTCGCGGGGCCGCGGCGATCCGTCGAACTCCCGCCCATCCATTCGACGCTGATCTGCGTGGCTCTGCCGGGGCTCGCGATCTCCTCCGAGGACGGGCAACTGACGGCCCGGGGACTCGAAGGCTTCTATCGCGGCGGGCGGCGGCTCCTGTCGCGGTGCCGCGTCACCGTGGCGGGCCGGGAACCGCTCGCCGTGCAGGCACGCATGGTCTCGGCCGACCGCGCCCGCTTCATGGGAACCGTGCGGGCCACCCCGGAGGCAGGGCCGGACCCGGACGTCGTCGTGGAGCGGATCCGGCACGCCGACGGCACGGAACGCATCACCCTGCACAGCTCCGCCACGCGGCCCCTGCGACTGCCCCTGGAAGTGGCGCTCGGCACGGACCTGGCCGAACTCGGCGCGGTGGCCGCCGGAGACCCGGGGCGTGAACTGCCCGCGACAGTCCATGGTTCCGGCCTGCGATGGTCGTCCCCGCTCGGCCACGCCCTGGTCACGACGGCCCCGCCGCCCACGGACGCACTGGCCTCCGCCGGACTCCTGCGCTGGGAGCTCGACCTGCCACCCGGCGGCGCGCTGACCGTGGAGCTGAGAGTGCGGGCCGACGGCACCGGGATCGGCAGAGCCGCAGGGCCCAGCGCGATCCGTCCGCTGGCCGCGGCCCGGGCACAGGGCGACGACCCGCGCGTGGGGCCCCTGCTGCGGACCTGCGTCGACGACTTGCAGGCGCTGATGGTGCGGGACCCCGCGCACCCGTCGGACGTCTGCCTGGCGGCAGGCGCACCCTGGCGTTGCGGTCCGGCGCCGGCCGAGGCGCTGGCGGCCGCCAGGATGGTGCTGCCCCTGGGGACCCGCCTGGCCGCAAGCACGCTCCGCGCTCTTGCCCGTACGCAACTGGTCGCGCCAGGCAGGGAGTTCGGACGGCTTCCGGGCCCGCTGCGGCACATGGGTGCGCGCCTGCCCCCGAGCTGCACCGGCATCGAGGCGACGCTCCTCTTTCCCGTGCTGCTGGCCGAGGCGAGACGCTGGGGCCTCTCCGACCAGGAGGTCGCGGAGCTGCTCCCCGCCGCGGAGCGGTGCCTGCGATGGCTGCGCTCCGCGGCTCGCGAGGGTCCGTACCTCCCGGACCCCGGCCCGGGAGGACCGCTGCGCTGCGAGACACAGGCCCACGCCCACCGGGCGGCCGTCCTCGGTGCTGACCTGCTCGACGCGTACGACAGACCCGGCGGCGAGGAGCTGCGGCAGTGGGCGGGGCAGCTGCGGTCGCGGTTCCGGGAAGACTTCTGGGTCGAGGACAGGGGCGGCGGCAGGCCCGCGGCAGCGCGCACCGCGGACGGGCGGCCGATTCCGCTCCTGGGGAGCAGTGCTGCCCATCTCCTGGACACCGGGCTGCTCGGAGGGGGTGCGTACGCTCCGGGCCTGCTGGACAAGGTGCGGACCGAGCAGCTCGCACGGCTGCTGGGAGGCCCCGACCTGGACGCCGGCTGGGGGCTGCGGACCCTGGGCGTGAAAGACGTGGCGTACAACCCGTTCGGGCATCGTGCGGGAGCGGTACGTGTGCAGGAGACCGCGGTCGCTGTCGCGGGTCTGGCGGTTGCCGGGTACGAGAAGGAGGCGGCGTCCCTGCTCCGAGGCGTCCTGGCCGCCGCGGAGACCTTCGCGTACCGGTTGCCGGAGATGTACGCGGGGGAGCAGCGCGTCGAGGGCGGCGCCCCGCTGCCGCACCCGGCCGCCTGCAGACCCGCAGCCGTCGCCGCGGCCGCCGGCGTGCACCTTCTGGCCACTCTCACGGGCATCCGCCCGGACGCGCCTGCCCGGACGGTGACGCTGTCGCCGATGAGTGGTGCACCCCTGGGCGAGATCGGTCTGACAGGGCTGCGCGTGGCCGGACACGCCTTCTCCGTGCGGATCAGCCGACTCGGACTCGCCATGGTCGAGGAGGCCGCGGGGCATCTGCAGTTGGGCGGGTGACTCCGCTCCGACCTGCGGTGCTCCGGTGATGTTCCGGTGGTGTGGACAGGGGCGTGACCGGTTCGGTCATGGCCGGATCGGAGCAGGTGCGCGGCGCCCGCGAACTGGGGAAGCAACGAACGAAGGGACTGTTTATCGTCAGGCAGACGACTATGATCGTTCCATGTCGCCCTACGACCCGTCGGCCTTCCCGCCCTTCGCTGTCACCGTCGACCTGGTCGTGCTCACCGTGCGCCGCCACGCGTTGTGTGCCTTGGCGGTGCGCCGGGGGGAATCGCCGTTCCAGGGACGTTGGGCGCTGCCTGGTGGCTTCGTGCGGGACGACGAGGATCTGACCGCGGCCGCCGCGCGTGAGCTGGTCGAGGAGACGGGGCTGTGTGCCCACGATGCCGCCGAGCCCGCCCAGGACAATGGCGCGCACCTGGAGCAGTTGGGGACCTACGGCGACCCGAAGCGGGATCCCCGGATGCGCGTGGTGAGCGTCGCGCACCTTGCGCTCGCGCCCGATCTGCCGGCCCCGAGGGCGGGCGGTGACGCGCACAGTGCCCGCTGGGCCCCGGTCGAGGCGCTGCTCCACCAGGGCGGGTACGGGCGGGAGGGCGAGTTGGCCGCACCGCTCGCCTTCGATCACGCGCGGATCCTGGCCGACGGCGTCGAGCGGGCCCGCTCGAAGATCGAGTACTCCTCGCTCGCCACGGCGTTCTGCCCGCCGGAGTTCACCGTGGGTGAGTTGCGCCGCGTGTACGAAGCGGTCTGGGGCGTCGCCCTGGATCCGCGCAACTTCCACCGCAAGGTGACCGGCACGCCCGGCTTCCTGGTGCCGACCGGAGGCACCACCACGCGTCAGGGCGGCCGACCCGCCCAGCTCTTCCGCGCGGGCGGCGCGACGCTGCTCAATCCGCCGATGCTGCGGCCGGAAGTCTGATCGGTCTGCCGCCTTACCGGGACCGCAGACTACCGATCTGCCGATATATCGACTTGCTGCCTTGCTGCCCTACTGACACGTTGCCCTGCTGACCAGGGTGAGCTGCTGCCCAGGCGCCCCGGCTGCGACCAGCCTGCATGTCGGCCGTTGCGACGGGTTGTGCGTCAGCTTGCTGGCCGAGAGGCGCCATGAGGCGGGCCGTCTGGGTGTCGTAACGCTGTGCGTGTCCAGCGCCGCGTCTCGCGGACATTCCACGCCCCCGCCCTGCCCGAAAAGACAGAAATATAGCGTTATGTTGCTGGGGTACTCACGGGGCTCGCCTGCCGCCCGAGCGGTGGGCGGGTCCCGGCCGCCGGGCGGTCGCCCATCCTGTGAGAGAAGCGATGATCCAGGCCATCGGACTGACCAGTAACGCCCGTAAGGAGCGCCCGTCCGCGGTCGACGACGTGTCCTTCGACGCGCACACGGGCCGTGTCACGGCGCTGCTCGGAGCCCGGGAGGCCGGCAAGACGACCGTGGTGCGGCTCATGCTCGAACTCCAACAGGGCCGCGGTATCACCTACTTCCGAGGCCGCCCGCTGCACCGCCTCGCGCATCCCGCACGGGAAGTGGGCGTCCTGCTCGGCGATGTGCCCGGCCACCCGACCCGAACGGTCCGGGGCCACCTGCGCATGCTCTGCGCGGCGGCCGGGGTGCCGGCCCAGCGCGCCGACGAAGTCCTGGAGGTCGTGGGCCTGGTGAGCCTGCGCGACCAGCGCCTCGGCACCTTGTCCCGCGTCATGGACCGGCGGCTCGGCCTGGCCTGCGCCCTGCTCGCGGATCCGCACACGCTGGTGCTCGACGGCCCGGCGGACGGTTTGTCGATCCGCGAGAACAGGTGGTTGCACGGCATTCTGCGGGCGCACGCGGGTCTCGGCGGCACGATCCTGTTCACCACGAGCGACCCCAAGGAGGCGGCGCGGACAGCGGACCGGGTCGTCACTCTCGTCGAGGGGAAAGTGGTCGCGGACCAGGAGGCCGCCGAGTTCGCGCGCACCCGACTGCGGCCCCGGGTCGTCGTGCGCAGCCCGTACGCGGCACGTCTCGGCGTCCTGCTGGCCAAGGAGGCGCGCACCGCCAGGCGCACGGTCGAGGTGGTTCCGGAGGGCGGCAGTCGCCTCTCCGTGTACGGCAGCACCTGCGCGGACGTGGGGGAGACGGCGTACCGGCACGGCATCCTCATTCACCAGCTCGCCGACGAGATCGGGGACGCGGGACCCGCGGGGGCGCGGCCTCTCTCCTCCGGCGACAGCCCGGACACCCGGACAGTCACCCCGCACGCCGCCACCGAGGCCGAGGCGGCACCACACGTCTCCGGGCCCACCGCACCCCCCACTCCCGCAGCAAGCACCCCTCCCACAACCACCCCTCCGGCCGCCGGTCTCCCGATCACCAACCAGTTCGCCGCAACCCCCGCAACCCCCGGCGTCCCGCCCGCCGACCCGGCGACCCTGAACCCCGCGACCGCAAGCAGCGCTGGTCCCCGCGCCACACCCCCCGGCCCTCCACGAGCCGCAGCCGCGACAAGCACGTTCGTGCCGCTCGCCGACGCGCCCCCGCGCACCTCAGCCTCCAGAACTCCCGCAGCCCCCAGAACTTCCGCAACCTCCGGAACTTCCGTGGCTCCCAGTACCTCCACGGCCTCCGGAGCTTCCAGAGGCGTCGTCGAACGACGCGGGCAGGCCCCCGTAGCCCCCCTAGAGGCCGACGCGTCCAGGCGTCGCGCGGCCGTCCTGTCCCCGCTGCCGCCCCCCATCACCGTCCGCCCGGCCCGGGGCCCCCTGCGTCCCCTGCGCTACGAACTGCACCGCACGACCGGCATCGCCACCGGATACGTCACCGTCGCGCTGGTCCTCGCCCTCTCCGCTCTCCTGACCGTCCTGCTCGCTCGCGTGGGACACACACCGCAGCCCCGCCTGCTCGCCGCCTGGCCGCAGGAACTGCCCCTGCCGCCCGCCGCCCTCGGCGCGGGGCTGCTCGGGGCGTTCGCCTTCGGTGACGAGTTCCGCCATCCCGCGCTCGCCGCCGACCGCGGCACCGTCCCGCGCCGGCTGGGTCTTCTCGCCGCCAAGCTGCTCATCAGCGCCGTGACCGCGCTCCTCATGGCCGTCCTTGTCATCGGCTGCGGCGCCGTGCTGCTCCACCTCGTATACGGACCGGAGCTCACAGAAGTTCCCGCCGACTGGCGCTCGCTGGCCGCGAGTTGGTTCACGCTCGTCGTCGCGTGCGCGTGGGCGGGGGTTCTCGCGTCCGGAGTGTTCCGGTCCACCGCGGCCGGGCTCGCTGCCGTGGTGGCCGTACCCATCGTCATCGTGCCGCTCGTACAAAAGGCGTTGGAGGGCCCGTCTGTGCGAACCGCCGCAGGTCTTCCCGGCAGGCTGCGCGATCTCGCACTGGTGCACTGGCCGTTCGGTGCCGAGCGGCTCGTCGCCGCCGGAGTGCGGATGGTCGCCCAACCCGTGGGTGGCGCCCTGATGTTGTCGCTCAGCGCTCTGCTCTGCGCATATCTGCTCACAGTGCTGCGCCCCAGGGTGCGATGACGACCATCCGGCGCCTTCAGGGCCTTCGTTGTACGCAACTTCCTCTGTTGCGCCCACTTCTTTCCGATAAGGCGTCAATTGCAGCGAGGGGGGAGATCACCCTTTCGTGTGCTTTTCACCAAAGACCTCAAGGGAGTTGGGGACCGAGCCGACAACACATTCCGTGAGTACCCTTGCGCACACCATGATGACCGCCGCCCGCTCCGCCGACTCAGGCCTCGCCGGACCGGGCGAACTCGACCGCTACCCCTACACAGGGCCGACCGACCGCGTCGGCGCCCCTGTCTGGGACGGCCCGGACCAGGACCTCGGCCGCGTGGGCCGACGCGCCGCGGGCGGCCGGGGCCGCGGTCTGCATGGCCAACTCGTCCAGCAGTTGGGACAGATGATCGTCTCCGGCGACCTGGGCGCGGACCGCCCGCTGGTGCCCGAGGAGATCGGGCAGCGATTCGAGGTGTCCCGGACCGTCGTCCGTGAGTCCCTCCGCGTGCTGGAGGCCAAGGGCCTGGTCAGCGCCCGGCCGAACGTGGGCACGCGCGTGCGACCGGTCAGCGACTGGAACCTGCTGGACCCCGACATCATCGAGTGGCGCGCGTTCGGCCCGCAGCGTGACGATCAGCGCCGCGAGCTGAGCGAGATGCGCTGGACGATCGAGCCGCTCGCCGCGCGCCTCGCCGCCGGGCACGGCCGCGAGGACGTGCAGCAGCGCCTTGTCGACATGGTCGAGATCATGGGGCACGCCCACGCGCAGGGGGACTCGATCACGTTCTCCCGCGCCGACGCGGAGTTCCACTCCCTGCTCATCCAGCTCGCGGGCAACCGCATGCTGGAGCACCTCGCGGGCATCGTCTCCGCCGCCCTCCACGTCTCCGGCGGGCCCGTCACCGGTTGCGACCGGCCGAACGAGACGGTCATCGCGCACCATGCCCGCATCGCGGACGCGCTCGCCGCGGGCGACAGCTCCGGCGCCGAGGCGGCCATGCGCCACCTGCTCCTCGTCCACCCCGAGGTGGAGCGCGTGGTGCCCGCACCGCGCGAGCACTGACCGCCCCCGGGCGGTAGCGGAGCGAAGCAGTACGAATCTGGTGTCGCCGGACGGCGCCCACCCCATATGCCCTGTGCATGTGTAGGCGGGCGCCATTCGGCGACTCGGCTGTGTGGGTGAGTCGCTCGTACGGGACTGCCGCTCGCGCGCGTGGCCGTCCGGTCGGTCGACTGCCTGGCGTGACCCACCCTGGTTGCCCCGTTATGCCCTTATCGGTGAGTTTTTGACCAATTACGCGGTGTGACTCGGGCCACGCAGATTGGGCGTAACGCTCCTCGGGGCCACGCGATGACCTAAGAGGTGATGGCCGAGGAGGGAATACAGCAACCGTTCGCGGCGCTGTCCCTCTCCCCGGCCCCCGCCCGCGCCGTCGGCTCATCCCCAAGCCGTCGGTCGTCGGCTCCGGTCCACACAGGACGGGGCCGGAAGCCGTTTTCCAACGTTCCGAGAGGTTGTTCGTGTCGGCCAGCACATCCCGTACGCTCCCGCCGGAGATCGCCGAGTCCGTCTCTGTCATGGCGCTCATTGAGCGGGGAAAGGCTGATGGCCAGATCGCCGGCGATGACGTACGCCGTGCGTTCGAGGCCGACCAGATTCCGGCCACTCAGTGGAAGAACGTTCTGCGCAGCCTCAACCAGATCCTCGAGGAAGAGGGTGTGACGCTGATGGTCAGTGCCGCTGAACCCAAGCGTCCCCGAAAGAGCGTCGCAGCCAAGAGCCCGGTCAAGCGCACCGCCACCAAGACTGTCGCGGCGAAGACGGTCACCGCCAAGAAGGTCGCTGCCACGACCGCTCCCGAGCCGACGGCCACCGAGGCCGGCGTCGAGGAAGCCGAGTCGGTCAAGAAGACCGCTGCCAAGAAGTCGGTCGCCAAGAAGGCCACCGCCAAGAAGACGGTCGCCAAGAAGGCCACCGCCAAGAAGGCGGGCGGCAAGAAGGACGACGAGCTCCTCGATGACGAGGCGACCGAGGAGACCCCCGCCACGGGCAAGGCCGCTGAAGGCGAGCCCGCCGAGGAGGGCCAGGGCTTCGTCCTGTCCGACGACGACGAGGACGACGCGCCCGCCCAGCAGGTCGCGGCCGCCGGCGCCACCGCCGACCCCGTCAAGGACTACCTGAAGCAGATCGGTAAGGTCCCGCTGCTCAACGCCGAGCAGGAGGTCGAGCTCGCCAAGCGCATCGAGGCCGGACTGTTCGCCGAGGACAAGCTGGCCAACGCGGACAAGCTCGCGCCCAAGCTCAAGCGCGAGCTGGAGATCATCGCCGAGGACGGCCGCCGTGCCAAGAACCACCTGCTGGAGGCCAACCTCCGCCTGGTGGTCTCCCTGGCCAAGCGCTACACGGGCCGCGGCATGCTCTTCCTGGACCTCATCCAGGAGGGCAACCTCGGTCTGATCCGCGCGGTCGAGAAGTTCGACTACACCAAGGGCTACAAGTTCTCCACGTACGCCACGTGGTGGATCCGGCAGGCGATCACCCGCGCGATGGCCGACCAGGCCCGCACCATCCGTATCCCGGTGCACATGGTCGAGGTCATCAACAAGCTCGCGCGTGTGCAGCGCCAGATGCTCCAGGACCTGGGCCGCGAGCCCACCCCGGAGGAGCTGGCCAAGGAGCTCGACATGACCCCGGAGAAGGTCATCGAGGTCCAGAAGTACGGCCGCGAGCCGATCTCCCTGCACACCCCGCTGGGTGAGGACGGCGACAGCGAGTTCGGCGACCTCATCGAGGACTCCGAGGCCGTGGTCCCGGCCGACGCCGTCAGCTTCACGCTCCTCCAGGAGCAGCTGCACTCCGTGCTCGACACCCTGTCCGAGCGCGAGGCGGGCGTCGTCTCCATGCGGTTCGGTCTCACCGACGGTCAGCCGAAGACCCTCGACGAGATCGGCAAGGTCTACGGCGTGACGCGTGAGCGCATCCGTCAGATCGAGTCCAAGACGATGTCGAAGCTGCGCCACCCGTCGCGTTCGCAGGTCCTGCGGGACTACCTCGACTAGTCGAGACGTCGCTGTACGGCCCCACGAAGGCCCGGCACGCACCCGTTCGCGGTTGCGGTGCCGGGCCTTCGTCGTAGGCGGCTGAGGGGGGTGTCTTGCGGTGCGTCGACCGTACGGTGGGATCACTCTGGGTGTTCCATGGCAACCTGGAGTGAGGAGATCGTATGAGTCGTCCATTCGCCCGAACACTGACCGGGCCGCTGGCCGCGCTGATCGCGGCAGCCGTGCTGCCCCTGTCCTCGTCGGCCCCCGCGGTCGCCGACGAGGGGATCATCGGCGGCAGCCCTGTGAAGACGTCCGATTATCCCTGGGTGGTGGCCCTCGGCAGCCGTGACCGGTTCGGGGGTGCGCGCTCGGGACAGTTCTGCGGGGGCGTGGTCGTCGCACGGTCGACGGTCGTCACCGCGGCGCACTGCATGAGTGAAGAGGTGCTCGGGGTGCCGCGCACCAGAGTGAGCGACCTCAAGGTGATCACCGGACGAACCGACCTGCGGACGTCGGAGGGCGCCGAGATCCCCGTTCGCGACGAGTGGATCAACCCGAACTACGACGCCCACGCGAACTCGGGCGACGTCGCGGTCCTCACGCTCGCCACACCGCTGCCCGCGGGGGACGTGATCCCGATGGCCGAGGAGGGCGACCCTGCCTACAAGGCGGGGACGGCCGCGACCGTCTACGGGTGGGGCGACACGAGCGGCTCCGGTGCCTACGCGAACACGCTCCGTGCGGCGAAGGTGCAGGTCCTCGCGGACGCCGTCTGCGAGGAGGCGTACCCCGGAAACTCCGAGGGGACGTTCGTGCCGAAAACGATGCTCTGCGCGGGGGAGCTGGGCGGCGGCAAGGACGCCTGCCAGGGCGACAGCGGCGGCCCGCTGGTGGCGGAGGGGCGCCTCGTCGGCCTGGTCTCCTGGGGGAGCGGCTGCGGGCGCCCACGGAGCCCCGGTGTCTATACCCGGGTCTCGGACGTGGTCAAGGTGCTGCAACAGCACGCATGACGCGGATACGAGGACGGGCGGCCATCCCTCGGTGAGGGGGGCCGCCCGTTCACCGGCTTGACGCCGGAGCTGGCTCGTCGTGGGTGCGAGGCGTCAGCGTTCCTCGGTCTCGGAACTTGCCGGGACAGCGGTGAGCCGCTCGGTCTCGTCCTGTATCTCAGCGGCGATCTTCTTGAGTTCCGGCTCGAACTTGCGTCCGTGGTGGGCGCAGAAGAGCAGTTCACCACCGCTGGACAGAAGGACGCGCAGATATGCCTGGGCGCCGCAACGGTCACAACGGTCAGCGGCCGTCAGTGGGCTCGCGGGGGTCAGAACAGTAGTCACGTCGCCTCTTCTCTAGCTCGACGAGCTGTCGTACCAGGGTCAACATCCAACCAGGCCGAAAACGTTCCCGCTCGCGGCTTTTCCTCGAAAACTTTCTTCGAGACCGGCTGTCTGCTGCCGGGTGGCGGCGAATGTGCCGTATTGCGTCTCTTACGTGTCTTACGGGTTCGCGCGTTCTGTCAGGTCGGTCCTCACCGGCCGGCTTGCCGGTTGTTCAAGAGGACGTGCCCGGAGCCTAAATGGTTCATGCCTGGAAGGGAACGTGATGTGTGCTTCACTCCATCGAAGGATCGAACACGCATGCGACGTTGGACTAGTCTGGGCGGAGGTGAGGGTGGCGTTACAACGGCTCTACCAGGCCTCGGTACCCTCTGACGGGCGACCGAAGCCGGCCCCTTACCCATGAGGGCCCCATCTGAAATTCAGCGAGGAGCGAACCGCGTGACCGCCGACACGTCCGTGCCGTCCACAGCGTTGCTGTCCGGATCAGACCGGGACGGTTCCAACTACACCGCGCGGCACCTTCTCGTCCTCGAGGGGCTCGAAGCCGTACGCAAGCGTCCCGGCATGTATATCGGCTCGACCGACAGCCGCGGACTGATGCACTGCCTCTGGGAGATCATCGACAACTCCGTCGACGAGGCTCTGGGCGGGTTCTGCGACCACATCGAGGTGATCCTGCACGACGACGCCTCCGTGGAGGTGCGGGACAACGGCCGCGGCATCCCCGTGGACGTGGAGCCCAAGACCGGCCTCTCCGGGGTCGAGGTCGTCATGACCAAGCTCCACGCGGGCGGCAAGTTCGGCGGCGGCTCCTACGCCGCTTCCGGCGGTCTGCACGGAGTGGGCGCCTCGGTGGTGAACGCGCTGTCGGCACGCCTCGACGTGGAGGTGGACCGTGGTGGCCACACGCACGCGATCAGCTTCCGGCGCGGTGTCCCCGGCGCGTTCTCCAAGCCCGGACCCGACGCGCCCTTCGACCCCTCGGTGCGGCTGAGCAAGGTCAAGAAGGTGCCGAAGAACCGCGTCGGCACGCGTGTCCGCTACTGGGCGGACCGGCAGATCTTCCTCAAGGACGCGAAGCTCTCGCTGGAGAACCTGCACCAGCGCGCCCGCCAGACCGCCTTCCTGGTGCCCGGCCTGACCATCGTCGTCCGCGACGAGTTCGGCCTCGGCGACGGCGGCAGCAAGGGCGAGGAGAGCTTCCGCTTCGACGGCGGCATCAGCGAGTTCTGCGAGTACCTGGCCCAGGACAAGCCGGTCTGCGACGTCCTGCGCCTCACCGGGCAGGGCAGCTTCAAGGAGACCGTGCCGGTGCTCGACGAGTACGGCCAGATGACGCCGACCGAGGTCACCCGCGAGCTCGGTGTCGACATCGCGATGCGCTGGGGCACCGGCTACGACACGAACATCAAGTCGTTCGTCAACATCATCGCCACCCCCAAGGGCGGCACCCATGTGAGCGGCTTCGAGCGCTCGCTCACGAAGACGATGAACGAGGTGATGCGCTCCCAGAAGCTGCTGCGGGTCGCCGAGGACGACGTCATCAAGGACGACGCCCTGGAGGGCCTGACGGCCGTCGTCACGGTGCGCCTGGCGGAGCCGCAGTTCGAGGGGCAGACCAAGGAGGTCCTGGGCACCTCGGCGGCCAACCGGATCGTCGCCAACGTCCTGGCCAAGGAGCTCAAGGCCTTCCTGACGTCCACCAAGCGCGACGCCAAGGCGCAGGCCCGCTCCGTCATGGAGAAGGCCGTCGCCGCGGCCCGTACGCGCATCGCGGCCCGTCAGCACAAGGACGCGCAGCGCCGCAAGACGGCCCTGGAGTCGTCGTCCCTGCCCGCGAAGCTCGCGGACTGCCGGAGCGACGACGTGGAGCGCAGCGAGCTGTTCATCGTCGAGGGCGACTCCGCGCTCGGCACCGCCAAGCTCGCCCGGAACTCCGAGTTCCAGGCGCTCCTGCCGATCCGCGGCAAGATCCTCAACGTACAGAAGTCGTCCGTCTCGGACATGCTGAAGAACGTCGAGTGCGGCGCGATCATCCAGGTCATAGGGGCTGGATCCGGCCGCACGTTCGAACTCGACGCGGCGCGTTACGGAAAGATCATCCTGCTCGTGGACGCCGACGTCGACGGCGCGCACATCCGCTGCCTGCTGCTGACGCTGTTCCAGCGCTACATGCGGCCCATGGTCGAGGCCGGCCGCGTCTTCGCCGCCGTGCCGCCACTGCACCGCATCGAACTGGTCCAGCCGAAGAAGGGCCAGGACAAGTACGTCTACACGTACTCGGACCGCGAGCTGCGGGAGACGATGCTGGAACTGCAGCGCAAGGGCGTCCGGTACAAGGACTCGATCCAGCGCTACAAGGGTCTGGGCGAGATGGACGCCGACCAGCTGGCCGAGACCACGATGGACCCGCGACACCGCACGCTCCGCCGGATCAACATCGGCGAGCTGGACGCCGCGGAGCAGGTCTTCGACCTGCTCATGGGCAATGACGTGGCGCCGCGCAAGGAGTTCATCAGCAGCTCCGCCGCGACGCTCGACCGCTCGCGGATCGACGCGTAGCGCTCCCGCCATGCGGCTCCACCCCTGGGTGGAGCCGCATGATCCACCCACGATCCACCCCGGCTCCGATCCGTTGACCCGCTGTTCTCCGTAGCGTCGAAGGCGTTGAACCACTCTCCGCTCCCGACCGTTCCACGGAGGCTGTCATGTCCGGGTTCACCGATGTTCTGGTGATCGTCGCCGTTGCCGTGCTCGTCCTTGTGCGCCAGTTCAGGACCGAGCGTCTGTCCATGGACCGCAAGTGGTGGCTGCTCCCCGGGCTCCTCGGTTTCCTCGCTCTGCAAAACGGCTCCGTCACGGACCCGCACCACCTGACGGGCTCGGTCGCCCTGCTCGTCGTCGAACTGCTGGTCAGCCTCGGCCTCGGCATCGGATGGGCGTTCACGACACGCGTCTGGGCCGACGAACAGGGCGACGTGTGGACCAAGGGCACAGTGGCGACGGCCGGCACGTGGCTCGGCGGCCTCGCGGCCCGCGCGGCCGTCGTCGGCATCGGCCTGGCGATGGGCGTCCACCTCGGGAGCTCCGCGCTCATGCTGGGCTTCGCCCTCTCGCTCCTGGTCCGCTCCGGCCTCCTGATGTGGCGGGCCGGCGGCCTGCGGTCGGCGTACGTCGGTCCCCTCGCGCAGCCGGCCTGGGAGTACCGCGGGTGAGCCGGGACCACTGGACGACGTGGCCCTCGCGGGAGGCGCTCTCCCGCGAGGGGCTCACACGCGCGCGAAGGATGCTGGCGGGGGCCGTCCGGACAGCCGTGCTTGTGATCCTGCTGTGGACCGCGGTCACGCAGCGGGACATCGCCGACTGGGCCGTCATGGCGGCGCCGGTGGGGCTGCTGGCCTGCGCGGCAGCAGCCTGGGCCTTCTTCCGCACCACGCTCGAACACCGGCTGTGGCCCTCGCTCGGACTGCTCGCGCTCCTCCTGCTGCTCGCGACGGGCGCCCAGCACGTCGGGTTCCTGGGCCCTGCCATCGTGCTGTGGTGCGGCTGTGCGATCTCCGCGCTGGAGCGCATGCCGCTCGCCGCCGCGCTGCCCGCCACGGCGGTCGCGCTCACCGGATTTGCGCTCGTCAACAACGACGCCTGGCTGACCACCGCCGTCGTCGCGGTGGGGCTCTTTCTCTCCGGCTACGTGCTGCGCCTCGACGCCGAGGCCAGGGGCAGCGCCCAGCGGCTGCTCGTGCAGGAACGCGCGGCGCGGGCCGCGGAGGCCGAATCCGCGGCGCTCGCCGAACGGTCCAGAATCGCCCGCGAGATCCACGACGTTCTCGCCCACAGCCTCTCCGCGCAACTCGTGCACCTGGAGGCGGCCCGGCTGCTCATCGAGCGCGGGGCCGACCGGGAGCAGATTCTGGAGCGGGTCGTGGCGGCGCGCGGCATGGCCCGCGACGGGCTGGCGGAGACCAGGCAGTCACTCTCCGCCCTGCGCGGTGAGATGACGCCGCTGGAGGACTTCCTGCGGGAGCTGACCGCGGCCTGCGACGGGGCCTCACTGGCCGTCACGGGTGCGCGCGGGCCCCTGTCGGCCGAGGCGTCCCAGGCGGTGCGCAGGGTCGCCCAGGAGGCGCTGACGAACGTACGCAAGCACGCGCCCGGTGCGAAGGCCGTGATGCGGCTGGAGTACGGGCCGGGCGAGGTGGTCCTGGAGGTACGGGACTCGGGAGCGTCCCGCCCGCACGAGGAGCTCGCTGTCAGTGGCTCCGGCTACGGTCTGTTGGGGATGAGGGAGCGCGCCGAGCTGCTGGGCGGGACGCTGGAGGCCGGGCCGTGCGAGGAGGGCTTTGTGGTCACGTTGAAGGTTCCCCGGTGAGCGGGGCCGACGCGGAGGGCGGTGCCGGGCGGGCGCCGGCGCGCGTGGTCGTGGTCGACGACCAGACCGTGGTCCGCGAAGGCATCGTGATGCTGCTCGGGCTGCTGCCCGGCATCGAGGTCGTCGGGGCCGGAGGGGACGGGGAGCAGGCGGTCGCGCTCGTGGCCGAACTGGACCCGGACGTCGTCCTGATGGACCTGCGCATGCCGCGCTGCGACGGCGTGGAGGCGACGCGCCGCATTCGCGCGGAGCATCCCGGCACCCAGGTCATCATCCTGACCACGTACGCCGACGACGCGTCGCTCTTCCCGGCGCTCAAGGCGGGAGCGCGCGGTTACCTGACGAAGGACGCCGGCGGGGACGAGATCGTCCGCGTCGTGGAGGACGTGCTGTCCGGCGACGCGGGTCTCTCGCCGAAGATCCAACGGCGGCTCCTGGAGAGACTGTCGCAGCCCGAGCCCGCCACCCCCGTGCCCCAGGAGCCGCCGGACGGACTGACGGCCCGGGAGGCCGAGGTTCTGGCGCTGATCGCCGACGGCCTGAGCAACCAGGAGATCGCCGGAGCGCTCCATGTCTCCACGGCTACGGTGAAGACCCACATCAACAACCTGTTCGCGAAGACGGGGCTCAAGGACCGCGCCCAGGCGGTCCGTTACGCGTATCGGCACGGGCTCGCCGCTCCGCCGGGGGCGTCCATCACCTAATGGGGTGAAGGGCTTGCGAGGAGAGTCCGGGATCTTCCCGTTCTGTCCATCCTTGGGCACGCGGCCGTAGTGGGCCGCGGACAAGGAGAGTTCGGTGGAGAAGTACGACGGGCGCGAGACGGCGCCCGCCCTGACCGGTGATCGCGGTGGCATCGGCGATCCCTGGTACGACGCGCTGGCCTCGGGGTGGGGCGAATGGGACGGCACGAGCGCCCCGGCGCCCGTCGTGCCCCTTCAGCCCGTGCACCGGGAGCGGAGCACGGCGGGGGTGTACCTGGAGGTGCAGCACAGCGCCGCCTTCCAGGAAGTGCGCGGGCGCTACCGGAGGTTCGTCGTCCCCGCGGTCGTGATCTTCTTCGCCTGGTACCTCGCGTACGTCGTGGCCGCCACGAGCGCGCCCGCGCTGATGGCCCGGCCGGTCGCCGGGTCGGTCAACGTGGCGATGGTGGCGGGTCTCGGCCAGTTCGCCAGTACGTTCCTGCTGACGTGGCTGTACGCGCGCCACGCCCGGCTCCGCCGGGACCGGCTCGCGCTCGAACTGCGGTGGGACACGCAGGAGATGACCCGTGGCATCGACGACTCCGTCGGGATGAACGGTTCGGCGCGGCTGACCGGTCCGACCCCCGCGGGGAGCGCCGGCCACGAGGGCGGCCCGGCGCGGAGCGAGGGTGGCCGGCTGTGACGCATCAGACTCTGGCGCTGGTCCTCTTCAGCGCGTTCGTGGCGGTCACCCTCGCCATCACCACCTGGGTGGGGCGCAAACGGCACGGTTCCGCCGAGGAGTTCTACGCGGGTGGCCGTCTCTTCTCGCCGATGGAGAACGGATTCGCCATCGCCGGGGACTACATGTCGGCCGCTTCGTTCCTCGGCATCTCCGGGCTGATCGCGCTCTTCGGGTACGACGGCCTCCTGTACTCGGTGGGCTTCCTCGTCGCCTGGCTCGTCGTGCTTCTCCTGGTCGCCGAACTGGTGCGCAACTGCGGCCGGTTCACCATGGCCGATGTCGTGGCGTCCCGCATGCGGGAGCGGCCGGTGCGCATCGCCGCGGGAACTTCCTCGGTCACCGTCTCCGTTCTCTATCTGGTGGCGCAGATGGTGGGGGCGGGCAGCCTGGTTGCGCTGCTGCTGGGTGGCAGGAGCGGGGCGGCGCAGGCATGGACCGTGGTCGGCGTGGGCGCCCTCATGGTGATCTATGTGTCGTTGGGAGGGATGCGGGCCACCACGTGGATCCAGATCGTGAAGGCCGTCCTGCTCATGGGCGGGACGATCACCCTGACCGCGCTCGTCCTGGCGCGCTTCCACGGTGACTTCGACCAGCTGCTGCACACGGCCGCCGTGCACAGCGGGCACGGCTCCGACTTCCTCGTGCCCGGCCTGAGGTACGGCGGGAGCTGGACCGCGCGCTTCGACTTCATCAGTCTGGGCCTCGCGCTCGTACTGGGCACGGCGGGACTCCCGCACATCCTGTCGCGCTTCTACACGGTGCCGACCGCCCGGGCCGCCCGCCGTTCGGTCGTGTGGTCCATCGGGCTCATCGGCAGCTTCTACCTGATGACGATCGTGCTCGGGTTCGGCGCGGCCGCCATCGTGGGATCCAGCGCCGTACGGAGCTCGAACGCCGCCGGGAACACGGCGGTTCCGCTGCTCGCCCTCGACCTGGGCGGTGGCGCGGACTCCACGGGCGGCACGGTGCTGTTCGCGGTCGTCGCCGCGGTCGCCTTCGCCACCATCCTCGCCGTCGTCGCCGGTATCACGCTGGCCTCCTCGGCATCGGTGGCGCACGACCTGTACGCCTCACTGCGCCGGCGCGGCGGGAAGCAGCACAGCGAGGTCGCGGTGGCGCGGATCGCCGCGGCCGGGATCGGCGTGCTCGCGATCGGACTGGGGCTGCTGGCGCGCGATCTGAACGTGGCGTTCCTGGTGGGGCTGGCCTTCGCCGTCGCGGCATCCGCCAACCTGCCCGTGCTGCTGTACTCGCTGTTCTGGCGGAACTTCACCACGCGCGGGGCGGTGTGGTCGGTGTACGGCGGGCTCGTGCCGGCGCTCCTCCTCGTCATGCTGTCGCCGGTGGTCTCGGGGAGCCCGACCTCCCTCTTCCCCGGCCTGGACTTCCAGTTCTTCCCCTTGGAGAACCCGGGGCTGATCTCCATCCCGCTCGGCTTCCTGGCCGGCTGGCTGGGCACCATGACCTCCGACGAACCGCCGGACGAGGCGAGACACGCGGAGACCGAGGTGCGGGCGCTGACGGGCGCCGGAGCCGTCTGAGCCGACGGCCTCCCGACGGCGGTCCCGGCGGGCCGCCCTCCGCTGCGGGGAGCGGCTCAGAGGCTGGTGGCCCACTCGTACCGGTGCTCGGGCCGGCCCGTGTCGCCGTACCTCAGGCTCAGCCGCACCCGCCCCGTGCGCTCCAGCAGCTTCAGGTAGCGCTGGGCGGTCTGGCGGCTGAGCCGGGTCAGGTCGGCCAACTCCTGCGCGGAGAGCGGGCCCTCGGCGTTCATCATGGCCCGCCGCACGAGTTCGGCGGTCGTGGGGGAGTGCCCCTTCGGCAGCTCGGGCGCGGGCGTGGCCGACAGCGCGCCGAAGATCCGGTCGACCTCCGCCTGCTCGGCCTCACCCCCGCCGTCGAGGGTGCGGCGCAAGGTCGCGTACGCCTCCAGCTTGCCCCGCAGGCCCGCGAACGAGAACGGCTTGACCAGGTATTGCAACGCGCCGTGCCGCATGGCGGCCTGGACGGTGGCCACGTCACGCGCCGCGGTCACCATGATCACGTCGATCTGGTGACCGCGCTCGCGCACCGCGCGGGCGACGTCGAGGCCCGTCTCGTCCGGCAGGTAGTGATCGAGGAGGACGAGATCGATCGCGCGTTCCTCGATGCGTGCCAGGGCCTCGGCGGCGCTGTGTGCCTTGGCGGCCACGCGGAAACCGGGCACCTTCGCCACGTAGGCGGCGTTCACGTCGGCGACGCGGATGTCGTCGTCCACGACCAGGACCTCGATCACCGGGCCTCCTCGGCAGCGCTGGGGACGGTCTCCGCCAGGGCCTCCGGCAGGACCACGACGAACTCGGCGCCCCCGCTGGGCGCCGCGGTCACCTCGGCCGTGCCGCCCTGCCGCTCGGCGAGCCGCCGCACCAGGGCGAGCCCGATGCCGCGCCTGCCGTACGCCGGTGGCTGCTTGGTGGACCAGCCTTCCACGAAGACGGTCTCGCGCCGCTCCGCCGGGACCCCCGGCCCCGTATCGCGTACGCGCAGGACCGCGGTGCGCCCCTCCGCCCGCAGAACCACCTCCACGCGCGCGTGGCGCCCCGAGCCGGCCGCCGCGTCCAAGGCGTTGTCGACGAGGTTGCCGACGATCGTGACCAGCCCGCGCGGATCGACGAGCCGGTCCGGCAGTGCCGTGTCGCGCGAGATCCCCAGGGCGACACCGCGCTCCGCGGCGACGGTCGCCTTGCCCACCAGGAGGGCCGCGAGCAGCGGGTCCTGGATCTTCTCGGTGATCTGCTCGGCGGTGACCCGATGGGCGCCCGCCACCTCACCGACGAACTCGGCGGCCTCCTCGTACATCTCCAGCTCCAGCAGGCCCAGCAACGTATGCATGCGGTTGGCGTGCTCGTGGTCCTGGGCGCGCAGGGCGTCGATGAGGCCGCGCGTGGAGTCGAGTTCGCGGCCCAGTTGCTCCAGCTCCGTACGGTCGCGCAACGTCGCGACGGCACCCCCGTCGTCGGTGGGCATCCGGTTGGCCACCAGCACCCGCTGGCCGCGCACGGTCAGCAGATCGGTGCCGGTGACGCGGCCCGTGAGCACGTCCGTCGTCCTTCCGTCGCCCAGCGCGTCCTCAAGGGGCCGCCCGATCGCCTCGGAGCCGACACCCAGCAGGCGCTGCGCCTCGTCGTTCAGCAGCCGTATGCGCCCGGCCCGGTCCAGGGCGACGACGCCCTCACGGATGCCGTGCAGCATCGCCTCGCGTTCGGCCAGCAGCGCGGAGATGTCCGAGAACGCCAGATCACGCGTCTGCCGCTGCACCCGGCGTGCGATCAGATACGCGGCGAGGGCCCCCACCGCCAGCGCGCCGCCCGCGTAGGCGAAGAGGCCCGGGATCGCGTGGATGAGGCGCGCGCGGACGCTGTCGTACTCGATGCCGACCGACACCGCGCCGACGATGGCCCCGTCAGCGGCCCTCAAGGGCACTTTGCCGCGCGCGGAACGGCCGAGGGTACCGTCGTCGATCTCCATCACCTCGTGGCCCGCCAGCGCGTCGCTGGGGTCCGTCGAGACGACCTTGCCGATCTGGCTCCGGTCGGTGTGCGACCAGCGCACCCCTTCCTTGTTCAGGATCACGACGTACTCGGCCCCGCTGGCCCGCCGGATCCGCTCCGCCGCGACCTGCACGGGCCCGTCCGCGGCCGGCCGCGAGGACTCGAGGTCGGCGGCGAGCCGCGGCTGCGCCGCCGTGGTCTGCGCGATGGCGAGGGCGCGCCGCATCGCCTGGTCGTCCAGCTGGTCGCTCAACGGTGCCAGGAACAGGCCGGTCGCCAGCACGGCCACCCCGGCGGCGATCGCCACCTGCATGAGCAGCACCTGCGCGAACACCCGCCTCGGCAGACCGAAGCGCAGACGGCGGGCGGGGGAGGTCGGGCTCATGGTGACGAACGGTACGGGCCGTTCCGCCTCCGGTCGAAGCCCTTGTGGCAGGGATCTCGTACGCCGCGCCGGCCGCGTCAGCCGAGCGCCGCGGGAACCTCACGCACAGCCACGACATCCATACGGGCCGGCGATCCGAGAGCGGCGCCGCAGCTCTCCGGGCGGGGAGGAAGCGAAGCGCCCCGGGCTACCGTCACCTGCCACTGGCGCCCGTCGGTGTGGGCGACGGTCACCTCCCACTGCTCCGCGTCCGTGGCCTCCGCGGGGGCCACGGTGTCCGTACGTACGACGGTCAGGGCGCCGGCGCCGTACTCGTGGGCCGCACGGCGCACGGCCAGTTCCGCGGCCTGGCCCGGACGGTCCCAGGCGGAGTTGCCGCGGCAGTCCTGGACGACGATCCGGTCGGCGCGCACGGCCTCCAGGATCTCCTTCACGCCCGCCGCGGTGGCCCTGCCGTAGGCGTAGCCGTACGGCAGCACCAGAAGGGTGGGGGAGAAGCGGTGGCCGCCGAGATGCGTGATCTCCCAGACGCCCTCCTCCACGGAGAGCGCGAGTTCGGAGGCGAGCGGCCGTCCCAGAAGCGCGCAGCAGCGGTCCCGCTTCCCATTGGTGCACACGAGCGCGAGAGGAGCGCCTTCATGCGGCTCGCTGAAATCGCCGTGGTCCCCGGCTCCCAGAGCGGCGAAGTCGAGCCGCAGCAACTCTTCCGGCGTCGCGACAGTGGTGCCACGCAGCCAGGTGTTTCCGGGGACCGTGTGGGCCACGTACACGTGGCGGCGCGCCGGAGCGGGCGAGTGGGCGTGCCGACCAGGACGTCGCACGAGTGCGACGCGCACTCCGGTGCCCTCGGCGGCGGTCTCCAGGGCGCGGCCCACATCGGGGTCCAGATGGCTCGCGGTCAGGGCCTTCGCCCCCCAGGGTCCGGGCTGCTCGATCAAGAGCCAGGTCCGGGCGGTGGCCGCGGTCCCCGTAAGGGGTTCGTCGAGGTCGATCGAGGTGGTCGCGCACGTACTCACGAAGGCGAGCCTAACCCGCTCGCGCGTTCCCCAGGCCGGTCAGCACAGCCGGATGTCGGGGCGGCGCGGGGGATGCACGCCTCGGCGGCCAGGGACTCGACTGTCCACGGGCGAGCGAGGCCGGTGTCGAGCAGCAGGGCGTGTCCGACCGCGGGGTCGCTGTGGGCGCGGTAGCAGGTGGGGAGGGGCCCCTGGACGCCGGACGTGCCCTGTGGTTCACGTTGTCCCGCGCGGTACGGCTTTGTGCGAATGCAGGACGACGGCCGCCGTCCGGAGGTCCGGTCGGCGGCCGTCGTACGTGCGGGGCGGGTCGGGCGTCAGGCGTCGGGGATGTCGCTCTTGGCGCGCAGCAAGGTCTCCCGGTTCACGATGACGATGCGCTCGTAGTCGGCGACCCCCGCGTCCGCCGGAAGTTCCTTCTTGAGGTCAGCGGTGGCCTCCGTGCCGATCACGGCGAAGTTCCCGTCGCTGAGTTCGAAAACATCGGGGCAGGTGGCGCCGGAGGCGCTTCCACGAGCGCTCGGGGGCACCCCGATGCGGCGTACGATCTTCAAGGGAACCGGTTCCTTCTGCAAGGGCGACGTTACGGCATTACAGTAATGCGCCCACCGGGACTGAAGAGTACCCAAAGGCGGGATTCCAGAGGGAGTTGGCCTGGAATTTCACCGGTACGAGTGACCTGTTGGGGTGTCAGAGGGGCGGCGGTTCCCCCACTACCCACCATTCGTCCGTATCCGACTCGTCCCGCTCCTGGAGCAGCGTCTCGGCGATGCGCCCGACCTCCGCCTCCGTGGACGACGGGTCGAGCGAGGCGCGATGCGGCCGAGAGGCCTCCCAGTACTCCCGGATGTACGCGCTCTGGAAGAGCTCGCGCAGGTGTCCGTGGAGTTGACGCCGGTCCAGTACGCCGGATTCGTAGAGGTGGAAGGCGTTGATGTACCAGAGGTTGGCGTACAGGTACTGACGCCGCTTCTCCGGGGAGAGGTCCAGCCCGTAGTTGTCGATGACGACAGCCAGGGAGGGGTCGTCGAGGGCCTTGCTCAGGAGCTCCCAGTGCATGCGCTGTTGATGGGCCCGGGCCTGCCGTCGCCACTCCGCCGCGGCCCCGGTGCGGTTGGGGCCGTACTGCTGCCACATATGTGCCGTGGTAGCTCCTGCGAACCCGCCGGTGATCATTGCGGCGACTACTGATCGCCACGTCCTCGTACTCTGTGTGGCCATGTCAACCCCCGAGTCAGGCGACCGTCCGCCGGTCGTCGGGCGTGGGTCGATGGGCATGGGACCGGCGAGCGATGGGCGGCGCGCTTGCCGCCTCCCAGGGTGCCGAGCGGCTCCGATCGGCAGGGAGGCGGAGAGGAGGCGCACGGAAGCATGCCTGGGTCGCGAAAACCGGCGCCATGACCAACGTCTGCCCCGCCGGTGGCGCTAACAATCGTTCACTTCACCGCCTTTCTACGCGCGCTTATTCTGAAGCGGCATGCATTTTTCGTAGGAGAGCCGGTCCCCGACCGGTGGCCTCCGGCGGCGGACCGCCGGGGGTCGCGGGGGGATCGCCGTGAGAGAGGTCGCGTTGAGCAAGGTGAGCCCGCAGATCCCCGTCGTCGTCCTCGCCGGCTTCCTCGGCTCCGGGAAGACCACACTGCTGAACCACCTGTTGCACCACAGCGGGGGCTCGCGGATCGGTGCGATCGTCAACGACTTCGGGGCGATCGAGATCGACGCGATGGCCGTGGCGGGACAGTTGGGCGACTCGACGCTCTCGCTCGGCAACGGATGCCTGTGCTGCGCGGTGGACGCCAGTGAACTCGACGTGTACCTGGACAAGTTGACACGCCCCATCCATCCCACCGCTGACGGTCGCGAGAGCCGTGACACCCAGGGCATGGACGTCATCGTCATCGAGGCGAGCGGTATCGCGGAGCCGCAGGAGCTGGTGCGCATGGTGCTGGCCAGCGAGAATCCGCGGATCGTCTACGGAGGGCTGATCGAGGTCGTCGACGCGGCCGAGTTCGACGCGACCCGGGAGAAGCACCCGGAGGTGGAGCGTCACCTGGGGATCGCGGACCTCGTCGTGGTGAACAAGAGCGACCGGGTCCCCGACGCCGAGCGGCGGCGGGTCCTGGGCGCCGTGCGGGCGTCGGCCGGGCGCGCCGCCGTCGTCACCGCGTCGTACGGGCGCATCGACCCCGAGCTGCTCTTCGACTGCCGGCCCTCGCGGGAGCGGATCGGACAGCTCTCCTTCGACGACCTGCATCGGCATGACGCGGGCGGGGTACATGGCGCGCATCTGCACTCCGCCTATGAGAGCGTCGCGTTCACCTCCGAAGAGCCGATGCGACCGCGCGCGTTGATGGGTTTCCTCGACAGCCGACCCGAGGGGGTCTACCGCATCAAGGGGTACGTCGACTTCGGCGCCGCCGATGCGGCCAACCGGTACGCGGTGCACGTCGTCGGACGGTTCCTGCGATTCTCCCCCGAGCCGTGGCCCGCCGATCAAGCGCGGCTCACCCAGCTCGTCCTCATCGGCGCGGGCATCGACACGGAGGCACTCCGCGCGCAGCTCGCCGCATGCAGGGACACGGGGACGAGCGACGCCCCGCACACCGTCGACGAGCACGGCATGTGGGGCGTTCTCCGCTACGTACAGGACAAGGGCGGGGCCGAAGAAGCCGAAGCCCTCACGGACGACCGCTGACGCCCTCCGAACCGCCTAGACCGGGCCGGCCACCGCCGCCACCGTCTTCGGCAGTGAGATGCCCGAGCCGTCGCGGCGCGGGTCCATCTCGGTCAGCTCGGCCGGCAGACCGTTCTTCTGCGCCGCGCGCGCGGGCGCCGGACCCGCCCAGGCCAGGCTCAGACAGTCCTCGCCCTTCAGGAAGCGCTGGCAGCGCACGCCACCGGTCGCACGGCCCTTGCGGGGGTACTGGTCGAACGGGGTGAGCTTGGCCGTCGTCTGCACCGAGTCGTCGAGCGTGCCGCGCGAGCCCGCCACCGTGAAGACGACGGCGTCGGCCGCGGGGTCGACCGCGGTGAACGAGATGACCTTCGCGCCGGTCGCCAGCTTGATACCGGCCATGCCACCGGCGGGACGGCCCTGGGGACGCACCACGGAGGCCTGGAAACGCAGCAGTTGAGCGTCGTCCGTGACGAAGACCAGGTCCTCCTCGCCGGTCCGCAGCTCGACGGCGCCCACGATCCGGTCACCGTCCTTGAGGGTGATGACCTCCAACTCCTCCTTGTGGGAGGGGTAGTCGGGCGTCACGCGCTTGACCACGCCCTGCTCGGTGCCGATCGCGATGCCCGGCGACGACTCGTCCAGGGTCGTCAGACAGATGACCGCCTCGTCCGGCTCCAAGGAGGAGAGGAACTCGGAGAGGGGGGCGCCCCCGGAGAGGTTCGGCGCGGCCGCCGTGTCCGGGAGCTGCGGCAGATCGACGACGTTCAGGCGCAGCAGCCGGCCCGTGGAGGTGACCACGCCGATCTCCCCGCGCGCCGTGGCCGGGACCGCGGAGACGATCACATCGTGCTTGGCGCGCTTGCCGTCCTCGTCCGCGGCGAACGGCTCACCGTTGGCCGTACGGGCCAGCAGGCCCGTCGAGGAGAGCAGCACGCGGCACGGGTCGTCCGCCACCTGGAGCGGGACCGTGGCCACCGTGGGGCCCGAGGACTCCATCAGCACCGTGCGCCGGTCCGTGCCGAACTTCTTGGCCACCGCCGCCAGTTCCGCGGAGACGAGCTTGCGCAGCTCCGCGTCGGAATCGAGGATGCCGGTCAGCTCGTCGATCTCGCCGTTGAGCTTGTCACGCTCCGACTCCAGCTCGATGCGGTCGAACTTGGTGAGGCGGCGCAGCGGCGTGTCCAGGATGTACTGCGTCTGGATCTCGCTCAGCGAGAAGCGCTCGATGAGCCGCTCCTTGGCCTGTGCGCTGTTCTCGCTGGAGCGGATGAGGCGGATGACCTCGTCGATGTCGAGCAGCGCGACAAGGAGGCCCTCGACCAGGTGCAGCCGGTCCTTCTTCTTCGTGCGGCGGAACTCGCTGCGGCGGCGCACCACCTCGAAGCGGTGGTCCAGATAGACCTCGAGCAGCTCCTTGAGGCCGAGCGTGAGCGGCTGGCCGTCCACGAGGGCCACATTGTTGATACCGAAGGACTCCTCCATCGGCGTCAGCTTGTAGAGCTGCTCCAGGACGGCCTCGGGGACGAAGCCGTTCTTGATCTCGATGACCAGGCGCAGGCCGTGCGCGCGGTCCGTGAGGTCCTTGACGTCGGCGATGCCCTGGAGCTTCTTCGACCCGACGAGCTCCTTGATCTTCGCGATGACCTTCTCGGGTCCCACGGCGAAGGGCAGTTCGGTGACGACGAGGCCCTTGCGGCGCGCTGTCACGTGGTCCACGGAGACCGTCGCACGGATCTTGAAGGTGCCGCGGCCGCTCTCGTAGGCGTCCTTGATGCCGGACAGGCCGACGATCCGGCCGCCCGTGGGCAGGTCGGGCCCCGGCACGAACTTCATGAGCGTTTCCAGGTCGGCGCCCGGGTGGCGGATCAAGTGCCGCGCCGCGGCGATCACTTCGCCCAGGTTGTGCGGCGCCATGTTGGTCGCCATGCCGACCGCGATCCCCGACGCGCCGTTCACCAGCAGGTTCGGGTAAGCCGCCGGAAGGACGATGGGCTCCTGCTCCTGCCCGTCGTAGTTCGGCGAGAAGTCGACCGTGTTCTCTTCGATGGACTCCGTCATCAGGCTGGCCGCCGGATCCATGCGGCACTCGGTGTACCTCATGGCGGCCGGACGGTCGTCGTTGCCCAGTGAACCGAAGTTCCCGTGCCCGTCGACCAGTGGTACGCGCATCGAGAACGGCTGGGCCAGGCGCACCAGGGCGTCGTAGATCGACGCGTCGCCATGGGGGTGCAACTTACCCATGACCTCGCCGACGACGCGGGCACACTTCACATACCCACGGTCGGGGCGCAGCCCCATCTCGTTCATCTGGTAGACGATCCGACGGTGGACGGGCTTCATCCCGTCGCGTGCGTCGGGCAGGGCGCGAGAGTAGATGACCGAGTACGCGTACTCCAGGTAGGAGCCCTGCATTTCGTCGACCACGTCGATGTCGAGGATCCTCTCCTCGAAATCGTCGGGCGGCGGGGTCTTCGTGCTGCGGCGGGCCATCGCTGCTGCGGCTCCTTCACCAACATCTACGGGAACTGTCGCGGACCATTGTGGACCGCCCCACTGACAACGCTGATCGCGACCCGTCCGAACCGGGTGGTCGGCGGCCCGCCGGAGGGTCGCCGTGCTCGCTCACGGCGTAGCCCGGGCGGGAACTTCGCCAGGCGCCCGCACGCTTGCATACAGTGGCAGGACTGGCGCGGTTCCGTGGCCACAGTGTTGTCCGCGTACTCAGCGTTTCTCAGCATTCTCAGTATTTCCGATGTTCTCCGTATCCCCCCGCGATCGAAGGGACGTACATGCCCATGGGTCACACGGCCACCGCCGAGGCCGGCTCCGGCGGCCTGACAGCGACCGAGCACCGGCTGGCCAACGGCCTGCGTGTAGTGCTTTCCGAGGATCACCTGACCCCGGTCGCGGCGGTCTGCCTCTGGTACGACGTCGGCTCGCGCCACGAGGTCAAGGGCCGTACGGGCCTGGCTCACCTTTTCGAGCACCTGATGTTCCAGGGTTCGAAGCAGGTCCACGGCAACGGCCACTTCGAGCTCGTGCAGGGCGCCGGCGGCTCGCTCAACGGCACGACGAGCTTCGAGCGTACGAACTACTTCGAGACCATGCCCGCCCACCAGCTGGAGCTCGCTCTGTGGCTGGAGGCCGACCGCATGGGCTCGCTCCTGGCGGCCCTCGACGAGGAGTCGATGGAGAACCAGCGGGACGTCGTCAAGAACGAGCGCCGTCAGCGCTACGACAACGTCCCCTACGGCACCGCGTTCGAGAAGCTGACCGCGCTCATGTACCCGGAGGGCCACCCGTACCACCACACGCCCATCGGCTCCATGGCCGACCTGGACGCGGCCACCCTCGAGGACGCGCGGAGCTTCTTCCGCACCTACTACGCGCCCAACAACGCCGTGCTCTCCATCGTGGGTGACATCGACCCCGAGGAGACGCTCGCCTGGGTCGAGAAGTACTTCGGTTCGATCGCCTCCCACGACGGCAAGCCCGCACCGCGCGACGGCTCCCTGCCCGACGTGATCGGCGGGCAGCTCCGCGAGGTCGTCGAGGAGGAGGTCCCGGCGCGCGCCCTCATGGCGGCCTACCGGCTCCCCGAGGACGGCACGCGCGCGTGCGACGCCGCGGACCTCGCCCTGACGGTCCTCGGCGGCGGCGAGTCGTCGCGGCTCTACAACCGTCTCGTACGCCGTGACCGCACCGCGGTGGCCGCCGGGTTCGGGCTGCTGCGCCTGGCCGGAGCGCCCTCCCTGGGCTGGCTCGACGTGAAGACCTCCGGGGACGTCGAGGTGCCGGTCATCGAGGCCGCCGTCGACGAGGAGCTCGCCCGGTTCGCCGAGGAGGGCCCCACCGCCGAGGAGATGGAGCGCGCCCAGGCCCAGTTGGAGCGCGAGTGGCTGGACCGGCTCAGCACCGTGGCGGGCCGTGCCGACGAACTGTGCCGTTACGCCGTGCTCTTCGGGGACCCGCAGCTCGCCCTCACGGCCGTCCAGCGCGTCCTCGCGGTCACCCCCGACGAGGTTCAGGAGGTCGCCAAGGCCCGCCTGCGCCCCGACAACCGCTCGGTTCTCGTGTACGAGCCGACGGCGCCCGCCGAACCCCATGACGAGACCGACGAGACCGCCGAGAGCGACCCGAGCGACGAGGAGGCGGGCCGGTGACCGAGCAGCTCGCGACCATGGAATTCCACCCCAGGCCCCAGGCGGGCACGGCCAAGCCGTGGGCCTTCCCCGCCCCCGAGCGCGGTGAGCTCGCCAACGGCCTGACCGTGCTGCGCTGTCACCGGCCCGGCCAGCAGGTCGTCGCGGTGGAGGTCAACCTCGACGCGCCGCTGGAAGCCGAGCCCGCGGGCCTCGACGGCGTCGCCACGATCATGGCGCGTGCCTTCAACGAGGGCACCGACAAGCACTCCGCGGAGGAGTTCGCGGCCGAACTGGAGCGCTGCGGCGCCACGTTGGACGCGCACGCCGACCACCCCGGCGTCCGTGTCTCCCTCGAAGTGCCCGTCTCCCGGCTCCCCAAGGGGCTCGCCCTGCTGGCCGACGCCCTGCGGGCGCCCGCCTTCGCGGACAGCGAGATCGAGCGCCTCGTCCGCAACCGCCTGGACGAGATCCCGCACGAGAGCGCCAACCCGGCCCGGCGCGCCGCCAAGGAGCTCTCCAAGCAGCTCTTCCCGGCCGACTCGCGCATGTCGCGCCCCCGGCAGGGCACCGAGGAGACCGTCACCGCCATCGACGCCGCGGCCGTACGCGCCTTCTACGAGAAGCACGTACGCCCCGCCACCGGCACGGTCGTCGTCGTGGGCGACCTGACCGACACCGACCTCGACGCGCTGCTCGCCGACACGCTCGGCGCGTGGACCGGCGACACCGCGCAGCCGCGCCCGATCCCGCCGGTCACCGCCGACGACACCGGCCGTGTCATCGTCGTGGACCGCCCTGGAGCGGTGCAGACGCAGCTGCTGATCGGCCGGATCGGGTCCGACCGGCACGACCGGGTGTGGGCCGCGCAGATCCTCGGCACGTACTGCCTCGGCGGGACGCTCACCTCGCGACTGGACCGCGTCCTGCGCGAGGAGAAGGGCTACACCTACGGTGTGCGCTCCTTCGCCCAGGTGCTGCGCTCCGCGCCCGACGGCACGGGCGCCGCGATGCTCGCCATCAGTGGCTCCGTGGACACCCCGAACACCGGGCCCGCGCTCGACGACCTGTGGAAGGTGCTGCGCACGCTGGCCGCCGAGGGCCTCACGGACGCCGAACGGGACACCGCGGTGCAGAACCTGGTGGGCGTGGCCCCGCTCAAGTACGAGACCGCCGCGGCCGTCGCGGGCACCCTCGCCGACCAGGTCGAGCAGCACCTGCCGGACGACTTCCAGGCCCGGCTGTACCGACAGCTCGTCGAGACGGGCACCGTGGAGGCCACCGCGGCCGTCGTGAACGCCTTCCCGGCGGACCGGCTGGTGACGGTCCTGGTGGGCGACGCTGCGCAGATCGTGGAGCCCGTCAAGGCCCTCGGTATCGGCGAGGTGACCGTCGTCACGGGCTGACCCCGGCCCCGTACACCGCACGAAGCCCCGATGGCCACCGCGGCCACCGGGGCTTCGTGGTGTCGCTCACGTCCCGCCACGATCGGCCACGTATCGCTTATGTCCGAATTAGGGCGGAGGTTGCCTGTCTGGTCTGTGGCATGCGCTACAAAAGCCGGGATCCGTTTGTTGATTAAAAGATGTCCCGCTTAGCGTCGGTCCGGCTGTCCGCCAGACACGCTCGCGCCCGCGACACCGGACAGTCATCGCCGAGTCCCCCACGGCGCGAGCCAGGGGAGCCGGGGACCCATCGCAGTCCCTGGGGTGAATCGGACGCTCTTCCCGGCCGTGAAGGCAGGGGAGGGGGCCCGTAGGAGACCTTCCTGCTCCGAACCCGTCAGCTAACCCGGTAGGCGAGAGGGAAGGAAAGGACCAGCCACTTCATGGCGTTCACCCGTGCCACCGGGAAGCACCGTCGACCGAGCCGGCTCACGCGTACCACCGCTCGGGCCGCGGGCGTCGCGGCGCTCACCACGACCGGTGTCATCGGCGGCCTCGCCGCCCCCGCCATCGCCGCCGACACCGCGGCCGCCGAGCAGAACGGCCTGACGCAGGCCATCGCCATCGGCGACTCCCTGGCCGACCAGATCGACGCGCAGGCCTCCGCGCAGAAGAAGGCCGCCGACCAGGCCGCCGCCAAGGCGAAGGCCGAGGCCGAGGCCAAGAAGCGGGCCGAGGAGGCCAAGCGCGAGGCCGAGGCGAAGGCCGCCAAGGAGCGCGAGGCCAAGGAGCGCGCCGCCCGCGAGGCCGAGCGCAAGCGCCTCAACAGCTTCGTGGCGCCGATCAGCGGCTCGTACGTCTCCACCGGCTACCAGGCGAGCAGCGGCCTGTGGTCCTCCGGCAGCCACACCGGTATCGACTTCCACGCGGCCAGCGGCACCTCCGTGCACGCCGTCGGCTCCGGCACCGTCGTCGAGGCAGGCTGGGGCGGCGCCTACGGGAACAACATCGTGATCAAGATGAACGACGGCACGTACACCCAGTACGGTCACCTGTCGTCCATCGGCGTCTCCGTCGGCCAGGCCGTCACCCCCGACCAGCAGATAGGCCTCTCCGGCGCCACCGGCAACGTCACGGGACCGCATCTGCACTTCGAGGCCCGCACGTCCCCCGACTACGGCTCGGACATGGACCCCATCGCGTACCTGCGCTCGCACGGCGTGAACGTCTGACCCACGTACGGCGCCTCCGCGGCGCCGCGCGAAAGCCCCGGCTCATCGAGCCGGGGCTTTCGCGTGCGCAAGGCGTTCCTGTCCAAAAAATATCCATGGATTCCGGCCCGGCTTCGGAAATTCGGAGACGGTGGAATAGAGTCACCGGGCAGGCGCGTCCAGGGGAGACATTCGCGCTCGCACAAGCGTCGATCGACCGCGTTTCGCGGGGATTAAGGCGGAGGTCGGGTCATGCGCATTCCCGCACACTCGGTATGCACGGCGATTCGCGACGACATCGTCGCGGGTGTCTACGAGCGCGGCAGCAGGCTCACCGAGGAACTGCTCGCGCGCCGCTACGGGGTCTCGCGCGTGCCGGTCCGCGAAGCGCTGCGCACCCTGGAGGCCGAGGGCTTCGTCGTCACGCGGCGGCACGCGGGCGCGTGCGTGGCCGAGCCCACCGCCCAGGAGGCCGCCGACCTCCTGGAGATCCGGATGCTCCTCGAACCGCTGAGCGCCGCGCGCGCCGCACAGCGCCGTACAGAGGCTCACCTCAAGGTCCTGCGGGGCCTGGTCAGGCTGGGTCAGGAGCGCTCAAGGCGCGGCCAGAACGAGGACCTGCGCTCCCTGGGCGGCTGGTTCCACGAGACCCTCGCGCAGGCCTCGGGCAGCCCCGGCCTGATCGCCCTGCTCACCCAGTTGCGGCACAAGATCGCCTGGATGTACGCCGTGGAGACCCCGGCCCAGCCCGCCGAGTCCTGGGCCGAGCACGGCGCCATCGTGGACGCGGTGGCCCGCGGTGACGCCGAGCGGGCCCGCGCATTGACCGCCCTGCACGCCGAGCGCGCCGCGGCGGCCCACCGGCCGCGCGTCCCGCGCCCGGGAGAGCGTGTGAGGACTTCGCAACACGTAGTAAACACGGCGGCGCTCCGGCATTAACAGAGGGGCCGTATACAAAGAAGCGCGGTATTCGCCGAATGGGACGCGGGGTATTTTCTCCTGCCCCGATTCCGAACCGTATTTCCCTGCGCGCGTAAATTCGGGGTGATGTGACCCGAATGCAAAAATGGCGGAGCCGCGCGCCCCTGAGGGAAACGCGCGGCTCCGCCGGGCCGAATGGAAGGGCCCGAAGAATCAGACGGTCTCGGGAAGCTCGTCGAGCCCCTCGGAGACCAGCTTCGCCAGACGGTCGAGCGCGGCGTCCGCACCCTCGGCGTCGGAGGCCAGGACGATCTCCTCGCCGCCCTGCGCACCCAGGCCGAGCACCGCGAGCATGGAGCCGGCGTTGACGGGGTTGCCATCGGCCTTGGCGATCGTCACGGGGACGCCGGCCGCCGTGGCCGCGCGGACGAAGATGGAGGCGGGGCGGGCGTGGAGGCCCTCGGCCCAGCCGACGTTGACGCGGCGCTCAGCCATGTGATGCTGCCCTTCAGATGTCTCACGGTTGTCTAGACCATTCTCACACACCGTCGGGCAGCACTCGACGCGGACCTGGACCCGCGAGCACGCCGCCGTTCGGCTTCCTCAGCCTGCCTGCCACGCGCGCGTGACGCGACCCGTACGACTGTCGGCGCCCGGCTCTACTCTTGCGGCATGGAGACCCCGTCGGACCGGCACGCCTACCCCGCCCACTGGGAGGCCGACGTGGTGCTGCGCGACGGCGGCACCGCCCGGATCAGGCCGATCACCACCGAGGACGCCGAGCGCCTGACCAGCTTCTACGAGCAGGTGTCGGACGAGTCGAAGTACTACCGCTTCTTCGCGCCCTACCCGCGCCTGTCCGCCAAAGACGTCCACCGCTTCACCCATCACGACTACGTGGACCGCGTCGGACTCGCCGCCACGGTGGGCGGCGAGTTCATCGCGACCGTCCGCTACGACCGCATCGACCCGCAAGGACGGCCCGCCTCCGCGCCCGCCGACGAGGCCGAGGTCGCCTTCCTCGTCCAGGACGCCCACCAGGGGCGCGGCGTGGCCTCCGCGCTTCTGGAGCACATCGCCGCCGTCGCGCGCGAGCGCGGCATTCGCCGCTTCGCGGCCGAGGTGCTGCCCGCCAACACCAAGATGATCAAGGTGTTCACGGATGCCGGATACACCCAGAAGCGCAGCTTCGAGGACGGCGTGGTCCACCTGGAGTTCGGCCTGGAGCCCACCGAGGCGTCCCTCGCGGTACAGCGCGCCCGTGAGCAGCGCGCCGAGGCCCGCTCCGTGCAGCGGCTCCTGGCCCCCGGCTCCGTCGCCGTGATCGGCGTGGGCCGGACGCCCGGAGGAGTGGGCCGCAGCGTTCTCGACAACCTCAAGGACGCGGGTTACACGGGCCGCCTGTATGCGGTGAACAAGGCGTTCCCCGAGGATCTGGCCGAGGTCGACGGCGTCCCCGCACACCGCTGCGTACGCGACATCGACCCGGCCGAACGCGTCGACCTGGCCGTCGTCGCCGTACCCGCGCCCCACGTGCCCGACGTCGTCGCCGAGTGCGGCGAACGCGGCGTCCAAGGACTGATCGTGGTCTCCGCCGGATACGCCGAGAGCGGCGCCGAGGGCCGCGAACGCCAGCGAGAGCTGGTCCGACAGGCCCGCTCGTACGGGATGCGCCTCATCGGCCCGAACGCCTTCGGGGTCGTCAACACCGCCCCGGACGTACGGCTCAACGCCTCGCTCGCCCCGGAGATGCCACGCCCCGGCCGCATCGGCCTGTTCGCCCAGTCGGGCGCCATCGGCATCGCCCTCCTGGCGCGCCTGCACCGCAGGGGCGGGGGAGTCACCGGCGCCACCGGCATCTCGACGTTCGTCTCCGCGGGCAACCGCGCCGACGTCTCCGGGAACGACGTCCTTCAGTACTGGTACGACGATCCGGACACGGACGTCGCCCTCATGTACCTCGAATCCATCGGCAACCCGCGCAAGTTCACCCGACTCGCCCGCCGCACCGCGGAGGCCAAGCCCCTCGTGGTCGTCCAAGGCGCCCGGCACAGCGGGATCGCGCCCACCGGACACGCCGTCCGCGCCACACGTCTCCCGTACGCCACGGTCTCCGCGCTGCTGCGACAGGCCGGTGTCATCCGGGTCGACACGATCACCGAACTCGTGGACACCGGCCTCCTGCTGGCCCGCCAGCCCCTCCCGGCCGGCCCGCGCGTCGCCATCCTCGGCAACTCCGAGTCGCTCGGCCTGCTCACCTACGACGTGTGCCTCTCCGAGGGGCTGCGCCCCAAGCCGCCACGGGACCTGACCACAGCGGCGTCCGCGGCGGACTTCCGCACCGCACTCGAAGAGGCGCTGGCCGACGACAAGACCGACGCCGTCGTCGTCACCGCGATGCCGGCGGTGGGGGAGGGCCCGACCGAGGACGCGGAGCTGGCCGACGCCCTGAGCGCGGCCGCCGCGGCCGCGCCCACCAAACCCGTGCTCGTCGTCCACGTCGAGCTGGGCGGCCTCGCCGAAGCCCTCTCCGCGGCCACCAGCACAGGACCCAACGCACCGGGCACCCCCGGCGCCCAGCCGGCCCGGCAGACCCCCACGACGCCCGAGGCGCCCGGCGGCACCCCACGCCTCATCCCCGCCTACCCGGCCGCCGAGCGCGCTGTCCGCGCCCTCTCCGAGGTCGTGAAGTACGCCCAGTGGCGACACGACGCCGCCGAACCCGGCAAGGTGCCCGAGTACGACGACATCGACGAGTCCGCTGCCGCCGCGCTCATCGCCGAGCTGCTCGCCAAGGAGGACGACCCGCGCGGTGTGGAGCTGGCCCCGGACGACGCCCGCGAACTGCTCGCCCGATACGGCATCGCCGTACGGCAGACGCTGCCCGCCCCCGGCGCCGACAGCGCCGCCGACGCCGCACGCACCCTCGGCTACCCCGTCGCCCTCAAGACGACCGCCCCGCACCTGCGTCACCGGGCCGACCTCGGCGGCGTACGTCTGGACCTCGCCGACGAGACGGACCTGCGGCGCGCCTACGAAGAGCTGACCGAACAGCTGGGCAGACCCGCCGAACTGCGACCCGTCGTGCAGTCGATGGCACCGCGCGGCGTGGACACCGTCGTGCGGGCCGTTCTCGACCCGGCCGCCGGAGCGGTGCTCTCCTTCGGCCTCGCCGGAGCCCCGTCCGAGCTGCTCGGCGACACCGCGCACCGCCTGGTCCCGGTCACCGACCAGGACGCCCGCGCGGTCATCCGCTCCATCAAGACGGCGCCGATCCTGTTCGGCTGGCGCGGCGCCGCCCCCGTGGACACCCCCGCCCTGGAGGAGCTGCTCCAGCGCGTGTCCCGCCTCGTCGACGACCACCCCGAGGTGGTCGGCGTCGCCCTCGAACCGGTCGTTGTCGCCCAGCACGGACTCTCCGTCCTCGGCGCCTCCGTCCGGCTCGCGCCGCCGCCCGCCCGCGACGATCTCGGTCCGCGCACCCTGCCCGTCGCGTACTGAGCCCACCCCCGCGAAAGGCCCTCACAGAGGGTTATCCACAGGCGCAACGGCAGCCTCTTCCCGGCCTTAGGATGGACCCCATGGCCAAGACCAGTACGACGACCCAAGGGCTGCGAGCGGCGATCGAGCGCAGCGGCTACTACCCGGCCCTCGTGGCCGAGGCGGTGGAGGCCGCGGTCGGCGGCGAACCCATCGCGTCGTACCTCGTGCACCAGGAGACCACGTTCGACGCGAACGAGGTCCGGCGTCATGTCACCGTCCTGGTCCTGACCGACACCCGCTTCATCGTCAGCCACACCGACGAACAGGCGGCCGACACCACCTCCCCGACGCCGTACGCGACCACGTCCACGGAGTCCGTGAAGCTCGACCGGATCTCCTCGGTCGTGCTCAGCCGTGTCGTCGCCAATCCGGAGAAGTACGTTCCGGGCACGCTGCCGCGTGAGGTCGTGCTCACCATCGGCTGGGGCGCCGTCTCCCGCATCGACCTGGAGCCCGCCGCCTGCGGCGACCCCAACTGCGAGGCGGACCACGGCTACACGGGCAGTTCGACCGCGGACGACCTGAGCCTGCGCGTCAGCGAAGCGGGTGACGGACCCGAGACCGTGCGTCAGGCCCTCGCCTTCGCCCAGGCGCTCTCCGAGGCCACCGCGGACGCGGGACGCCGATGACGCAGGCCGCCTGGGACGACGTAGAGCCGCTGCCCGTCCACTCCGCTCCCGTCCCGGCGTACGGCACCGGATCGCTCGCCGATCTGCTGCCCACCCTCGGCGCCCACCTGGGCGTTCCCGGCTGCGGTGCCGCGATCCCCGAGCTCGCTCCCGTGGACCGCGCCTGCGTCTTCCTCATCGACGGCCTCGGCTGGGAGCAGCTCGCGGCCCATCCGGGCGAGGCTCCCTTCCTCAGCTCGCTCATGGCGTCCTCGCGCGGCGGCACCGGCCGCCCGATCACCGCGGGCTACCCGGCCACCACCGCGACCTCCCTCGCCTCGGTCGGCACCGGCCTGCCGCCCGGCGCCCACGGCCTGCCCGGTTACACCGTGCGCAACCCGGCCACCGGCGAGCTGATGAACCAGCTCCGCTGGAACCCCTGGACGAACCCGAAGGCATGGCAGCCGTACCCGACGGTCTTCCAGCGGGCCCACGAGGCCGGAGTCCACACCGCCCAGGTCTCCGCTCCCGCCTTCCAGTCGACGCCCCTCACCAAGATCGCGCTCAGCGGTGGCACCTTCCACGGCCGCCTCTCCGGCGAGGACCGCATGGACCTGGCCGCCGCGCAGCTGGCCGCGGGCGACCGGTCGTTGGTGTACACGTACTACAGCGAGGTCGACGGCAAGGGACACCGCTTCGGTGTCGACTCCGACCCGTGGCGCAGCCAGCTCATGTACGTCGACCGGCTCGCCCAGCGCCTCGCCGAGCAACTCCCGCCGCGCAGCGCCCTGTACGTGACCGCCGACCACGGCATGCTCGACATCCCCTTCGACGAGCAGTCCCGTATCGACTTCGACGAGGACTGGGAACTGCGCGCGGGCGTCGCCCTGTTGGGCGGCGAGGGCCGCGCGCGCCATGTGTACGCCGTGCCCGGCGCGCAGGGCGACGTGCTGGCCGTGTGGCGCGAGGTCCTCGGCGAGCAGTTCTGGATCGCGGGCCGCGACGAGGCGATCGCCGCGGGCTGGTTCGGCCCCCGCATCGACGAGCGGGTCTACGACCGGATCGGTGACGTCGTCGCCGCCGCCCGTGACGACGTGCTCATCATCGCCTCGCGGACCGAGCCGAAGGAGTCACGGATGGTCGGCAACCACGGCTCCATGACCCCGGCGGAGCAGCTCGTACCGCTCCTGGAAGTACGCTCCTGAGGGTCCGCCCCTCCTCACCCCCCTGATGCGAAAGGTGCTCGACCTCCCATGCCCGAGCTGGTGTTCTTCTCCGGAACCATGGACTGCGGAAAGAGCACGCTGGCTCTGCAGATCGAGCACAACCGCTCGGCCCGCGGACTGCAGGGGATGATCTTCACCCGCGACGACCGGGCCGGTGCCGGCAAGCTCTCCTCACGCCTGGGCCTGGTCACCGACGCCGTGGAGGTTGCCGACGACCTGGACGTGTACGCGTACGTCGTCGACCGCCTCTCTCAAGGCGGCAGGGTGGACTACGTGATCGCGGACGAGGCGCAGTTCCTCGCGCCCGGGCAGATCGACCAGCTCGCGCGTGTCGTCGACGACCTCGACCTCGACGTCTTCGCCTTCGGTATCACCACCGACTTCCGCTCCAAGCTGTTCCCCGGCTCGCAGCGCCTGGTCGAGATCGCCGACCGTGTCGAGGTCCTCCAGGTCGAGGCGTTGTGCTGGTGCGGCGCGCGCGCCACGCACAACGCCCGCACCATCAACGGCGAGATGGTCGTCGAGGGCGCCCAGGTCGTCGTCGGCGACGTCAACCACGCCGAGGACGAGATCGGCTACGAGGTGCTGTGCAGGCGGCATCACCGCAGGCGGATGACGAGCGCGACGGCACACGCGGCGGCGCTGTCACCCGATGTGCTCCCGGTCGCGTAGCCGCGAGGCTCACCCCGCGGAGGCCACCAGGGCGAACTGCGCCCCCTCGGGATCCGCCACCGTCGCCACCCGGCCCAGCGTGCCCTCTCGCGCAGCCGCGATGGCGTGACCGCCCAGGTCGGCGACCCGCTCCACCGCCTCGTCCACGTCCGTGACCTCGAAGTACGTCATCCAGTGTGGCCCCCGGTCGCGCGGCAGCGCGTGCCCGACGCCCTGCACCGAGGCGACGGGACGGCCGTCGAGGAGCAGCGTCACGCAGTCGAAGTCGGCGGAGACGACCGCCTCCTCGGTGTAGCCGAAGACCGACTGGTAGAACTTGGTGACGCTCGACGTCTCCCGCGTGACCAGCTCGTTCCACGCCACCGCGCCCGGTACGCCGGTCACCGCCATGCCCAGGTGCGCCGCCGCCTGCCAGATGCCGAAGACCGCGCCCGACGGGTCGGAGCCGATCGCCATGCGGCCCGCCTCGCCCGCGTCCAGCGGTCCGACGCCCACCGTGCCGCCGCACTGCCGCACGGCCGAGGCCGTCGTGTCCACATCGTCCGAGGCCAAGTAGGGCGTCCAGGCGATCGGCAGCTGACGGCCGGTCGGCAGCCGGCCGATTCCGGCCACCTCCTTGCCGTCGAGGAGCGCCCGCGCGTACGGGCCGAGCTGTTGCGGCCCCGGCCGGAACTCCCAGCCGAACAGTGCCCCGTAGAACTCCTGGGTCGCGGCCATGTCGTGCACCATCAGACTCACCCAGCAGGGTGTCCCCGGCGCGCGGCTGGCTGCTGCCTCGGTCATCGTCACTCTCTCCTCGGAACGAACCCTCAAGGCCCGTGATCGGGATCCCACGTGTCGCATCACGCCCGTGCTGATGGTGGCACTCCGTGCCGCGCGGCGCTCCCTGGCCGCGCCGAATCCGTCGGGCTCCGCACAGAGAATGCCCGAAACGGTGTTTCTGAGTCGTTTCCGCGCCACGACCCGGCCGTGTCCGACCGGATAACGCCGGATGACGCTCGGTAGTCGATCGAGCACGCTATCCGAACCAGGGCGCTCGGGCCAGACCATGAGCAAGGATGGCCCTCATGAATGCCATCATCACCGCATCTGAACTCGTGAGCGAGCTGGCGGGGGAGAACCCGCCCGTGTTGCTCGACATCCGCTGGCAGCTCAGTACCGCGAAGACCGCGGGGGAGCCCGCGTTCGACGGCCGCGCCGAGTACGCCGCGGGCCACATCCCCGGCGCGGTCTTCATCGACCTCGATGCGGAACTCGCCGGTCACGCGGGTTCGGGTGGCGGCAGGCACCCGCTGCCCGAGCTGGCCGACCTCGGCGCGGTGATGCGCGCGGCGGGCGTCTCGACCGACCGTGATGTCGTGGTGTACGACGGCGGGCAGGGCTGGGCAGCGGCCCGCGCCTGGTGGCTGCTGCGCTGGACAGGTCACCCGTCCGTGCGGGTCCTCGACGGCGGCCTCGCCGCCTGGGACGGCCCCTTGGAGACCGAGGTCCCGTCGCCGGAGCCCGGCACGTTCGTCCCTGCACCGGGTGCCACCGGCCTTCTCGACGCGGCCGACGCGGCCGCTCTCGCGCGTTCCGGCCTTCTCCTGGACGCCCGTGCCGCCGAGCGCTACCGGGGCGACGTGGAGCCCATCGACCGCGTCGGCGGCCACATCCCGGGCGCCGTGTCGGCGCCGACCACGGAGAACGTCACCGCGGACGGCCGCTTCCGCCCCGCCGCCGAACTCACCGCCCGCTTCAGCGCCCTCGGCGCGACCGGCGAGCCCGGTCAGGTCGGCGTCTACTGCGGCTCGGGCGTCTCCGGCGCCCATGAGGTCCTGGCGCTCGCGGTGGCGGGCATCGACGCGCAGCTGTACGTCGGTTCCTGGTCGGAGTGGTCGGCGGACGAGTCCCGCCCGGTGGCGACGGGACCGGACCCGCAGTAGCCCGGCCCGCACGCACAGGGGCCCGCGCCGACCGATCGGCGCGGGCCCCTGTGCAGGGACGGTGACTAGTCCTGCTTCTTGCGACGTGTGCCGAAGACGATCTCGTCCCAGCTCGGCACCGCTGCCCGTCGCCCGGGGCGCACCCCATCGGCCTCGGCCTGGCGGTCGGTGGTGCCGGTGAGCCGGTCCCGGTGGCCCGCGACGCTGCGCGGCATCAGCACGTCCGCGTAGGCGGAGCCGGCGCCGGCCGACGCGGCGGGCGCGGCCGGCTCCTCCAGCTCGCCGACCTCGGGCGCCTCGGGCTCCTCCTGCGGCGGCTCGGGAGCCGTCGTCGGACGGTCGGGCACCACGATGTCGCCGCGGTAGCTGGGCACGGCCTCCAGGAGGCTGGTCAGCGAGTCGCGCTCCGAGGAGGAGGCGATCGCCGGCAGGTTCTCCTCGGTGGGCGGCTCCGGCGGCGGCGTCGGACGCTCCAACTGCCGGTCGAGGGCGCGGTCCAGCGGACGGTCCCTGGGCAGGCGTGCGATGCGCGGCACGAACGGGAACGTGGGCTCGGGCGCACCGATGTCGTCGGACTCGCCGATCAGCGAGCGCGCCTCGTCGTCCACGGCCTGGACGAGCCTGCGGGGCGGGTCGTACGTCCAGCTCGCCGAGTGCGGTTCGCCCGCGACCCGGTAGACGAGCAGGACTTCCCAGGTGCCGTCGTCGCGGCGCCAGGAGTCCCACTGGACGGTTTCCTTGTCGGCACCGCGCAGCAGGAGCCGCTCCTGCACCGCCTCGCCGAGCTGGGGACCGGTGTTCTCGCCGGGACGGCGCACGGGGGTCTTCCTGGCCCGCTCGGCCATGAAGGCGCGCTCCGCGAGCACGGGGCCCTCGAAGCGGCGTACACGGTCGACGGGGATGCCCGCGAACTGGGCGACCTCCTCGGCGGAGGCGCCTGCCCGTATACGCGCCTGAATGTCGCGCGGGCGGAGGTGGCTCTCCACCTCGATCTCGATCTGGCCGAGGCGCGGACGATCGCCGCGCACGGCGGCCCGGAGGCGCTCGTCGATCGGAAGCGTGTACTCCGTGCTGTCCGCAGCCTTCAGCACCAGCCGTGTGCCGTCGTTAGAGACGGCCACGACACGCAGTTCGGGCATGGGGACCTCCCGGGTGGTGCCTGCCGACGTCACGTGCGTCGCTGCTTCCGCTAGTCGAGTGTGGCCTGCCCGGGTGCAGCCTGCCACAACCTTGCCGAGTTGCCCGGCGTGTCGGGCAACGACCCGAGAGCGCCGTTATGGCACGGTTACCTGTTCGCAACGCTAAGTGACCGAAGCCGTCACCCTGAGCAACGAGCCCCCTCTCGGCGGTCCTGGAGGGCCCCGGACACCTTGGCGGGAGACCGGACCCAGGGCTCGCAACAGTACTCCATTCGGGCCACTCGCGTGGATCGGCTCGCCGCCGAAGTTGTCGTGGTGGGCGGGAGTTGAATGCGGAGGGTCCCGGACGTGTGTCCGGTTCGCGAGGGATGCGCGTGGCGTGCTTCACGGAATCTCCAGAAGCGGAACTACTGACTTCGGCTCTACGTCCCTTTCTCGTACGGCGCAGGAAGTTCACGTAGCCTCGGGAGCTTCGGTGCCAAAAAGGCTGATATGCCGACAAGGCGAGAAAGGCAGGTAAGGGCCGGAGATGGGCGTGAAGCCGGACAACTCCCAGGACGAGCACTCCGAGAACGAACGGAGCGAGCCCAAGGGGAAGAAGCGCGTGGATCTGAGCGTGCCTCAGGTGGCGGGCAGCGCGGTCGCCGCCGTCGTGGCCGCGAAACTCGCCTCCAGTTTCGGCGTCTACGGCACGATCCTGGGCGCGGGGGTGGTCAGTGCCCTCGCCACCTGCGGCGGCACCGTCTTCCAGCACTTCTTCAGTCGCACCGGTGAGCAGATACGTGACGTCGCGGTGCAGACGAAGCCCAAGGGGCGCCGGGTGCCCGTCACGGCGGAGGGACACCCCGTACCGCGCACCTTCCGGTCGGACGACGCCATGGACGCCACGAAGGGCATGGCCACCGGCGCCCGCCCGGCCGCCGCGCGACCCGCCACGGGCGTGCTGCCGACGACCACGACCTGGGGGACGCCGCCGGCCGCGGACGCCGAGGCGACGACGGTGCTGCCGCAGAGCTCGGCCGACCACGACATGACCCAGTTGCTCGACACCGGCGCCGTCGCCGACCTGCTGCCCGACGAATCCGCGAAAACCCGGGTGCTCGGCACGGTCGATCCGGAGAAGACGCAGCTCCTCAAGGGCAGCGCCATCGACGAGGCCACGCGCGCGTTGCGGCCCGCGACGCAGCTGCCGCACCAGTCGCTGCCGCCCGACATCACGCCCGGGGCAGGCGAGGACTTCACCGAAGGGACCGTGCACCGGTCCTGCGTCAAGAGGTGGAAGCGGCCGCTGGTCGCCGCCGCCGTCGTCTTCGGCGTCACCATGGGCGGCATCACGACGTACGAGATCGTGGCCGGCTACAGCTTCAGCGGTGACAGCGGCAGCACCACGTTCAGGGACGCCTTCAGCGGCCGGCGGTCCTCCGGCGACAGCGACCCCGCCCCCACCACCCCGCAGCCCTCGGACGACAGCAGCACCGGCTCCGGCGACGGCTCGCAGCACAATGGCGACGACTCGCCCACGGACGGGAACACGACGCCCACCCCGACGCCGAGCAACAGCAGCGGCGCGGACACGGGGTCGGACACCGGCTCCGACCCGGGGCAGGACAACGGCTCGGACACCGGTTCGGACAGCGGCTCGGACTCCGGCGACGGCAGGGCCACGCCGACCCCGACGCCCACCCCGACCCCGTCGCAGAGCACGGGCTCGGGCGCGGAGACCGGGTCGGGCACCGACTCGGCCCGGCAGAGCCCGGCCGAGTAGCGCCGGAGCGGCGGGGCGTGGCTCAGTCGCCGAGGACCCGCCGCAGATAGGCGTTGCCGAAGAGGCGGTCCGGGTCCAGGCGGTCACGCAGCGCCGTGAACTCGCCGAAACGCGGGTAGGCCGCCGCGAAGTACTCCGCGTCGCGCGTGTGCATCTTGCCCCAGTGCGGGCGCCCCTCGTGGGCGGTGAAGATCCGCTCGGCGGCCGTGAAGTACCGCTGGTACGGGGTGCCCTTGTACATGTGGACCGCGATGTAGGCGCTGTCGCGGCCCGACGCCGTGGACAGCGTGATGTCGTCGGCGGGCGCCGTGCGGACCTCCACGGGGAAGCTGACGCGCAGGTTCGAGCGGTCCACCATGGACTTCAGCTCGCGCAGCGTCTCCACCAGAGCCGCGCGCGGAACCGCGTACTCCATCTCCACGAAGCGGACCCGGCGCGGAGAGGTGAAGACCTTGTAGGGGATGTCCGTGTACGTCCGTGCGGACAGCGCCTTGCTGGAGATCCTGGCGATCGCCGGGATCGTGGCGGGCACCGCGCGGCCGAGTGAATTGACCACCTGGAAGAGGCTGTTGGAGAGCAGCTCGTCCTCGACGAAGCCACTGATCCGTGACACCGGGGCCTCGGGGCCGGCGCTGCGGTTGTTGCGCTTGGTGTTGCAGTTGCCGGTGTGCGGGAACCAGTAGAACTCGAAGTGCTCGTTCTCGGCATACAGCTCGTCGAAGTCGGCGGTGACCTTGTCGAAGGTCATCGGCTCCTCCCGCGCGGTGAGCAGGAAGACCGGCTCCACGGCGAAGGTGAGGGCCGTGATGACGCCGAGTGCGCCCAGGCCGACGCGGGCGGCCGCGAAGATCTCCGGGTTCTCCTTCTCGGAGCAGGTGACGAGCTCGCCGCTCGCCGTCACCAGCTCAAGTCCCTTGATCTGCGCGGCGATGGAGGCGGAGTCGCGGCCCGTGCCGTGGGTGCCGGTGCTGGTGGCACCGGAGACGGTCTGCTCCATGATGTCGCCCATGTTCGTGAGCGACAGGCCCTCGCGGGCCAGGGCCACGTTGAGCCGCTTGAGCGGGGTGCCCGCCTCGACCGTGACCGTCCCGTTGGCCCGGTCCATGTGGCGGATACCGGTCAACAGGTGAGGGCGTATCAGCACGCCGTCGGTGGCGGCGGCCGCCGTGAAGGAGTGGCCGGTGCCGACCGCCTTCACCTTCAGGCCGTCCTGTGCCGCCCTGCGGACGGCCGCGGACAGCTCCTCCACGGAGGCGGGCGCCACCTCTCGTACGGGACGTGCGGTGACGTTCCCCGCCCAGTTACGCCACGCTGCGCCGCTCTTCGCGCCGCTGCCCCTCTGCGCCGTGCTCATCGATCGTTCCTCCCCGCCGCGGAACCGGCTGCTGCAGCCGGCGGTAGCCGAGGAACGCGACCACGACCGCGACGGCGCCGGCGACTCCCGGCACCCCGTACCCGGCCTTCGCACCGGCGGCGTCGATCACCCAGCCGGCCGCGGAGGAGCCGAGCGCGACACCGACCGCGAGTCCGGTGCTCACCCAGGTCATGCCCTCGGTCAGTTTCGCGCGTGGTACGTGCTGCTCGACGAGGGCCATCGTCGTGATCATCGTCGGTGCGATGGACAGGCCCGCAACGAAGAGCGCCACGGCCAGAAACGCCAGGTTCCCGACCAGTTGGAGGGGGATCATACTCACGGCCATCGCGACGACCCCCACCAGCCACCTGCGCGCGGGCGCCCCCTCGAAGTGCAGCAGGCCGAAGACGGCGCCCGCCACGCAGGACCCGGCCGCGTACACGGCGAGCACCACACTGGCCAGGGACTTGTGCCCCTGGTCCTCCGCGAAGGCCACCGTCACCACGTCGACCGCCCCGAAGATCGCGCCCGTCGCCACGAACGTGCCCACCAGAACCTGCAACCCACGCGCGCGGAGCGCCGATCCGCGGCCGTCCTGCTCCCTGGGGTGCGGCGCCGGTTCGGTGGCCCGCTGCCCGGTCAGCCAGAAGACGCCCACGGCGAGGAAGCAGCCCGCGAGGAGGGGCCCGGCCTCCGGGAACCAGGCCGTGGACAGACCGATCGAGATGATCGGCCCGAAGATGAAGCACACCTCGTCGATCACGGACTCGAAGGAGTACGCCGTGTGCAGCTGGCGCGGGGTGTCCCGGTAGAGCACCGCCCACCGCGCGCGGATCATCGAACCCACGCTGGGTACGCAGCCGATGAACGCGGCGCACAGGAACAGCGTCCAGTCCGGCGTCTCGTACTTCGCGCACAGCAGCATCCCGGCGACCGCGACGAGCGAGACCAGCGTGGCCGGGCGCAGCACGCGTCGCTGCCCGTACCGGTCGACCATGCGGGAGATCTGCGGCCCGATCGCCGCCGCGGACAGGGCCACCGTCGCCGTGAGGGCGCCCGCCAGCCCGTAGCGGCCGGTCAGCTGCGAGACCATCGTGACGATCCCGATGCCCATCATCGACAGGGGCATCCGGCCCAGGAACCCGGCCAGCGAGAAGCTCTTGGTGCCGGGCAGGGCGAATATGGCGCGGTAGGGGCTGGGCAAGGGGACTCCGGCATGAAGGGCTGGGCGTAAGGGGTGATGCGGGACTGCGACTGATACAGCTTACGCGTGTCAGGGGTCGGGCGGCATGGCAGTTTTCCGCCTGTCAGTGGCGGGTGGCAGGATCGAAGACATGCCAGACGCGCTCGCTGCCAGCCTTGATGCCCGCCCCTACGACGCTTTGCTGCTGCTCTCGTTCGGCGGCCCCGAGGGCCCCGACGACGTCGTCCCGTTCCTGGAGAACGTGACGCGCGGCCGCGGCATCCCCAAGGAGCGGCTCAAGGAAGTGGGTCAGCACTACTTCCTGTTCGGTGGGGTCAGCCCCATCAACGACCAGAACCGGGCACTGCTGGACTCCTTGCGCAAGGACTTCGCCGAGCACGGTCTCGACCTGCCGGTCTACTGGGGCAACAGGAACTGGGCGCCGTACCTGACCGACACCCTGCGCGAGATGGTGACCGACGGGCACCGCCGCATCCTCGTGCTCGCCACCAGCGCGTACGCCTCGTACTCGGGCTGCCGCCAGTACCGCGAGAACCTCGCGGAGTCGCTGGCCGCCCTGGAGGCGGAAGGTCTGGAGCCGCCGCGGACCGACAAGCTGCGGCACTACTTCAACCACCCCGGCTTCGTCCGGCCCATGGTCGACGGCGTCCTGAAGTCCCTCGCCGACCTCCCCGAGGATGTACGGGACGGCGCCCACATCGCGTTCAGCACGCACTCCATCCCGACCGCGGCGGCCGACACCTCCGGGCCCGTGGAGGACCACGGCGACGGTGGCGCGTACGTGCAGCAGCACCTGGACGTCGCACGGCTGATCGCCGACGCCGTGCGCGAGGAGACCGGCGTCGACCACCCCTGGCAGCTCGTCTACCAGTCGCGCTCCGGCGCCCCGCACATCCCGTGGCTGGAGCCCGACATCTGCGACCATCTGGAGGAGCGGCACGGCGCCGGGGTGCCGGCCGTCGTCATGGCGCCCATCGGGTTCGTCTCGGACCACATGGAGGTCCTGTACGACCTCGACACCGAGGCCACGGCCAAGGCCGCGGAGCTCGGACTTCCGGTGCGCCGCTCCGCCACGGTCGGCGCGGACCCGCGCTTCGCCGCCGCCGTACGGGAGCTGATCCTGGAGCGGGCCGCCGCGGAGAGCGGCAGGAACGTCACGCCTTGCGCCCTGGGCGCGCTCGGCGCAAGCCACGACCTGTGCCCGGTGGGCTGCTGCCCGGCCCGCGCCCCCAAGCCCGCCGCCGCGGGCGCCGACAGCCCGTACGCGTAAGGACGCCCACGTGACCGACCCCAAGGCACTCAAGGCCCTCAAGGCAGAACTTCTCGACGTCGCCCTGGAAGCGGCCGCCCGCGCCGGTGTCTTCCTGCGCGACGGCCGCCCCGCCGACCTCGGCGTCGCCGCCACCAAGACCAGCGCCGTCGACGTGGTCACCGAGATGGACATCGCCTCGGAGAAGCTCATCACGGACTTCCTGGCCGAGCGCCGCCCCGACGACGGCGTGCTGGGTGAGGAAGGCGCCTCCAGCGAGGGCTCCAGCGGCATCCAGTGGGTGATCGACCCCATCGACGGAACCGTCAACTACCTCTACGGGCGCCCCGACTGGTCCGTCTCCATCGCGGCCCGCAAGGACGGCGAGACGATCGTCGGCGTCGTCGCGGCGCCGATGCGCGGCGAGACCTACCGCGCCGTCCTCGGCGAGGGCGCGCAGGTGAACGACCGGCCCGCCCACGCGCGCGTGGCGCCCCCCTTCGCGCAGGCCCTGGTCGGCACCGGCTTCGGTTACCTGGAGGCGCGCCGGGCCCACCAGGCCGACGTCGTACGGGAGTTGGTGCCCCGGGTGCGGGACATCCGGCGCGGCGGCTCGGCCGCGATCGACCTCTGCGACGTGGCGCTGGGCCGCCTGGACGCGTACTACGAGCGCGGCCTGAACCCCTGGGACTTCGCGGCCGGTGAGCTCATCGCGCGCGAGGCGGGCGCCCTGACCGGCGGCCGCCCCGGCGAGCCGGTGTCGCCCGAGCTGACGATCGCCGCGCCGCCCGGCCTCTTCGAGCCCCTGCAGAACTGGCTGGAAGAGCTGGGCGCCTGGCACGACTGACCAGGTCTCCCACCCCTGCCCGCACACAGCGAAGGGCCCCGGCGCCCGCCTGGATCGAACCAGGCGCCGGGGCCCTTCCTTGTGCTGCTGGATCTGTCTGTCGAACGTGCCTGTCAGACGCTAGCGGCGTGGATCTCGACGCCGTGCTCGGCGGCGAGACGGTGAAGGTCGTCCAACTCACCCTGCTCGACCTCGGCAAGGAAGTCGTCGCCGGTCTCGCGCGCCAGCGTCAGGTCGGATTCGGCCGCCTTTATGCGCTGCAGCAGTCCTACGGTGAATGCGTCCATGGTTGCGCCCCCTCGTCCTGGGTCGTGGGTCGGTGGCACGGGGGTGTGCCCTGTGGAAGGGGCGATCACGTCTCGAGTCGCCCTGCGGCAAGCGGCTCGTGGCACGCCACATACAAAGCGTGATCGCGGGTGTAAACCCGTCCTCCCCGCGCTCCCTTCCACGGAAACCTCAACCCCCGGAGAAAAACCGGCATTCCCCCTCCGCCCCGCCGCCTTACAGCCGGTTTATGGCCGAAAGGGGCAGGATGGAGGCTCACACCCCATGGACGGACCTGCTCGCGCGCGCTCGAACCTGCGCGCGCGGGCGGCCAGAGGAAGGACAGCGACGTGCGCGTACTCGTCGTCGAGGACGAGCAATTGCTCGCCGATGCGGTGGCCACCGGACTGCGCCGGGAGGCCATGGCCGTCGACGTCGTGTACGACGGTGCGGCCGCCCTGGAGCGCATCGGCGTCAACGACTACGACGTGGTCGTTCTCGACCGTGACCTCCCGCTCGTGCACGGCGACGACGTCGCCCGCAAGATCGTCGAGCTGGGCATGCCCACCCGCATCCTGATGCTGACCGCCTCCGGCGACGTCAGCGACCGCGTGGAGGGGCTGGAGCTGGGCGCCGACGACTACCTCCCCAAGCCCTTCGCGTTCAGCGAGCTGACGGCCCGTGTGCGGGCTCTCGGACGCCGGACGAGCGTGCCCCTGCCGCCCGTCCTGGAGCGCGCCGGGATCAAGCTCGACCCGAACCGGCGGGAGGTGTTCCGCGACGGCAAGGAGATCCAGCTCGCCCCCAAGGAGTTCGCCGTCCTGGAGGTGCTGCTGCGCAGCGAGGGCGCCGTGGTCTCCGCGGAGCAGCTCCTGGAGAAGGCCTGGGACGAGAACACGGACCCGTTCACCAACGTCGTGCGTGTCACGGTGATGACCCTGCGCCGCAAGCTCGGCGAGCCCGCGGTCATCGTCACGGTGCCCGGCTCCGGCTACCGGATCTGATCCCTCCATGGCCGCCGCACCAGCGCCCCCCACCGCGCCACCGAAGCCGACCTGGAAGCCGGGCACGAAGGTCGAGCCGCCCTACCCCTGGCTGCGCCCCACCATCCGCATACGGCTCACGCTGCTGTACGGCGGCATGTTCCTCATCGCGGGCATCCTGCTGCTGTCGATCATCTACATGCTCGCGGCGCAGGCGCTCAACGTGGGCAGCGACCTGCCGTTCAAGATCATCAATCACAACCTCGTCAGCTCCGTCTGCGCCATCCCCGCCGACCCGACGGACGGCCAGCTGAACGACGCGCTGAACGACTGCGTCAACCAGCAGCGCCAGCACGCCCTCGACGTCCTGCTGAGCCGTTCCCTGATGGCGCTGCTCGGCCTCGCGATCATCGCCTTCGCCTTCGGCTACGCGATGGCGGGCCGCGTCCTGTCCCCGCTCGGCCGCATCACCCGCACCGCACGCCGGGTGGCCGGCACGGACCTGTCGCGCCGTATCGAGCTGGACGGCCCGGACGACGAGCTCAAGGAGCTGTCGGACACCTTCGACGAGATGCTCGACCGCCTGGAGCGGGCCTTCACGGCGCAGCAGCGCTTCGTCGGCAACGCCTCGCACGAGCTGCGCACCCCGCTCGCCATCAACCGCACGCTGTTGGAGGTCCACCTCTCGGACCCCGCCGCCCCGGTGGAGCTGCAGCAGCTGGGCAAGACGCTGCTCGCCACGAACGAGCGCAGCGAGCAGCTCGTGGAGGGCCTGCTGCTGCTCGCACGCAGCGACAACCAGATCGTGGAGCGCAAGCCCGTGGACCTCGCCGAGGTCGCTTCGCAGGCGCTCGATCAGGCCAGATCCGAGGCCGACGACAAGGGTGTGGAGATCCGCGGCGAGCGCAAGGAGGCGGTCGTCCAGGGCAACGGCGTCCTCCTGGAGCGCATCGCGCTGAACCTCGTACAGAACGCGATCCGGTACAACGTGTCGGAGGGCGGCTGGGTCGAGGTCGACACCGAGGCACAGCACGGCCAGGCCGTGCTGCTGGTCGCCAACACGGGGCCCGTGGTCCCCGCGTACGAGATCGACAACCTCTTCGAGCCGTTCCGGCGGCTGCGCACCGAGCGCACCGGCAGCGACAAGGGCGTGGGTCTCGGCCTGTCCATCGCTCGGTCGGTGGCGCGCGCCCACGGCGGCCGGATCACCGCCGTGCCCCGCGAAGGGGGTGGGCTCGTGATGCGAGTCACCCTGCCGATCTAGGCAGGTTCAAGGTGCGATACGCGGACGGATCTGACATGCTTCCGCCGACGCGCTGGAGGAGTTCGCTTTTAGCGGAATTTTCAGTACCTGCGCCCCGGACGTCCGTGTGTGATCGATCACAAGGGCGATATTCCGGTCATCTACTCTCCGTGATCGTAAAAGCCGCCTGAAAGCCGGAAAATCCGAGTTTTCGGGCACCTTGATCACGGGAAGTACACGGGGTGGCGCCCGTGCGGTGCGAATTCGGACCGTGTACGGTCCCGTTCGCCACCCAAGCTGATCACTCCCCAGGGGTCCGGTTGGGTGTCGATTGAGTAACAGACCTTGATGTGAGGCAAAATCTCCGCCTCAGGTCGGGCACAAGTCCGGCCTCTCATGCGTTACGTGCGCTGAGACACCGCATACACCCAGAGGGGGAGAGCGCGACATGGCAACGGATTACGACACCCCACGCAAGACCGATGACGACCTCAACGAGGACAGCATCGAAGAGCTGAAGTCCCGGAGGAACGACAAGTCCGCGTCCAACGTCGACGTGGACGAGTTCGAAGCGGCCGAGGGCCTGGAACTCCCGGGCGCCGACCTCTCGAACGAGGAGCTGGCCGTCCGTGTCCTGCCCAAGCAGCAGGACGAATTCACCTGCATGAGCTGCTTCCTGGTACACCACCGCAGCCAGCTCGCGCGGGAGAAGAACGGCCAGCCGATCTGCCGCGACTGCGACTGAGGCCGGGTCGGGCATGAGTGGCTCGACCCCGCCCTGGAAGCGCCGTGTCCGAGCGTGGCGGGACACGGCATCAGGCCCGTCAGAGGCCGTGCGTGACGACGACGGGCGAGGCTCTTCCACCAGTGAAGACGCCTCGCTCGAAGCGGCGCACGAGCGCGAAGTGACGGGCGACCCGACGGCGGCCGGCGTCGTGGATCTGCACGGCGCCGACGCGGTCGAGGCGGGCACGCGGGCGCGTACGAACAGGCGCCGCGTGACCGTCGTGAAGGACAGCGTCCGCAAGAGCGGAACCATCGCGAGAACAGGGATGATCAAGGGCGGAGGCGCCGCCAGAGCCGCCATCGGCTACCTCGCCGACCGAATCATCGAGAGCGCGCCGCGCGTCCCCGTGCGGGACCTCGCGACCCTCCGCAGACAGTTCCCGGGCCTGGAGCCCGAGCGGCTCGCCGACAAGCTGGTCGCCGGTGCGGCGGCCGCCACCTCCACGGTGGGCGCCGGAGTCGGCGCGGCCGCGATGCTCCCCGTGCCGCCGGCCATGCCGACCGAGCTGGCCGCGGAGATCACCGGTGTGGCGGCGATCGAGCTGAAGCTGATCGCCGAGCTGCACGAGGTCTACGGCGTCCGGCCCCCGGGCGGCCTGAAGGACCGCAGCAGCGTCTATCTGACCTCGTGGTCGCAGGAGCGCGGGATCAACGTCTCGAAGCCGTCGACCATGGACGCGGCCCTGGGCGGCCAGATGAAGCGCGAGCTGCGCCAGCAGATCATGAAGCGCATGGTGCGCAACCTCCCGACGCTCATGCCGTTCCTGGTGGGCGCCGCGGTCGGGGCCGCCATGAACCGCAGGGACACCAGGAAGCTGGCCGAGCGGGTGCGCAAGGACCTGCGGCGCTTCCAGGTGCCGTGGGACGCGCTGCCGGAGCTGCCGCCGCTGGCCACGCCCGAGGGCGCCCTGGAGATCGAGGAGTGAGTCAGGCCCCCAGGGCCTTGGCCAAGGTTTCGGGTTCCCGCGTCGACAAGTAGACGTAGGGCGTGGGGTCCGTCGGGTCGGTGATCTCCGCGCGGACGGCCGTAGGTACATAGCTGCGCAGGAGCATGAAGGCGCGCGGGTCCGCCTTGTACGTGCGCCAGGCGCGCGCCTCCTCCGCGTCCAGGATCTCCACGGCGCCCAGGGCCGACAGCGGGATCCTCGCGTCGCCCGCGACCAGCGAGCCGGCCACGACGCGAATCCTGATCGAGCCGTACTGGCTGGTGATCACGGCCCCCACGAGCAGTCCGCCGACGAACCCGCCGAGCAGCGGGAGCGTGCCGAAGGGCATCAGGGTGAGGCCGCAGGCGACCCCCACCAGGAAGGTGACGAGCCACCACGAACGGGGTGCGGTGAGGCGTTCTTCATAAGGCGTCGTCGAGAGCTCCATGGAGCCAAGCTTGGCACGATGCGTGAAGCCGCAGGGCGCGCGGGTAAGGTCTGCGCCTGTGAGTGGTACTACAGCAGCTCTGACGCCCCCGGCCGACGCCATAGCGCCGGTGCGGCACCCCGACGCTCCCGCCCCAGGAGAGCTTCTCGGCGCGCACTACGGACACTGTTTCGGCTGCGGCGGCGAGCAGCCGCACGGACTGCACCTGGAGGCGCGGGCCGGTGACGGCGTGAGCGTGACCGCCGAGTTCACCGTGCGCTCCGCCCACCAGGGCGCGCCCGGCCTCGCCCACGGCGGCATCCTCGCCACCGCGCTCGACGAGACGCTCGGTTCGCTGAACTGGCTGCTGCGGGTGATCGCCGTGACCGGCCGCCTGGAGACGGACTTCGTGCGTCCCGTTCCCGTGGACACCGTGCTGCATCTGTCCGCCGAGGTCACCGCCGTCGCAGGGCGCAAGATCTACTCGACCGCCACCGGCCGGATCGGCGGCCCCGAGGGGCCCGTCGCGGTCCGGGCCGACGCCCTCTTCATCGAGGTCAAGGTCGACCACTTCATCGACAACGGCCGCCCGCAGGAGATCCAGGCGGCCATGAGCGACCCGGACCAGCTCCGGCGTGCCCGTGCCTTCGAGGTGAACCCGTGAACCAGCCGTTGGACGTGCTCATCCGGCGCGTCGCCCCCGATGTACCGCTGCCCGCGTACGAGCACCCGGGCGACGCGGGCGCCGATCTGCGGACCACCGAGGCGTGCGAGCTCGCCCCGGGAGAGCGCGTCGTGCTGCCCACCGGGGTGTCTGTCGCGCTGCCCGAGGGGTACGCGGCCTTCGTGCACCCGCGATCCGGTCTCGCAGCGCGCTGCGGTGTCGCTCTGGTGAATGCCCCAGGGACGGTGGATGCCGGGTACCGTGGGGAGATCAAGGTGATCGTGGTGAATCTCGACCCGCGCGAGAGCGTGCGGTTCGAGCGTTTCGACCGGATTGCCCAACTGGTCGTCCAGCAGGTCGAGAGAGTGCGCTTCCACGAGGTGGCACAGCTTCCCGACTCCGCGCGGGCCGAGGGGGGCTTCGGGTCCACGGGGGGTCATGCCTCCGTGGGCGCGGACGGTCAAAAGGGTGGGAATCGATACGCTTCGGTCGTATCCGACCGGGAAGGACAGTGACGTGTTCGGACGTCGCAAGAAGAACAGCTCCGCTGACGACGCAGTGGACGCGGCGGGCGAGGCCGAGCAGGTCGACGGTGCCGGCACGGACGCCGACGGGAAGTCGGAGCGCGTCCGCCTCGAGCCCGAGCCGCGCCCTGACGGCCCCTGGGACTCCACCGAGGTCCGTGAGCCGGGCGAGGGCCGCGTCGACCTGGGTGGGCTCTTCGTCCCCGGGGTGGACGGCATGGAGCTGCGGGTCGAGGTCGCGGGTGACGCGATCGTCGCGGCCACGGTCGTCCTCCAGGACAGCGCGGTCCAGCTCCAGGCCTTCGCCGCCCCCAAGAAGGAGGGCATCTGGGGCGAGGTCCGCGAGGAGATCGCCTCCGGCATCACCCAGCAGGGTGGCGTGATCGACGAGGTCGAGGGTCCGCTCGGCTGGGAGCTGCGGGCCCAGGTGCCGGTGCAGCTGCCGGACGGCACGGGCGGTTTCCAGGTGGTGCGGTTCATCGGCGTGGACGGCCCGCGCTGGTTCCTGCGCGGTGTGATCTCGGGCCAGGGCGCGGTGCAGCCGCAGGCGGCCGGCCTGCTGGAGCAGATCTTCCGGGACACGGTCGTGGTCCGCGGTGACGGTCCGATGGCGCCGCGCGACCCGATCGTCCTGAAGCTCCCGGACGACGCGCAGATGGTCGCCGAGGGCCCGGGCCAGGACTCCGCGGAGGGCTCGCGCTTCTCCGGCGGCATGGGCCAGCTGGCCCGTGGCCCGGAGATCACCGAGGTCCGCTGACCGGCTCGGTTCGTACGCAGGCCGGGGCCGCGCATCCCGCGAGGATGCGCGGCCCCGGCCTTTGCCGTGCGCGCGGCCGATGCGCCGGGCCCGCGCCCACGGTCGTTCTCCAGCCCAACTGCCCTTCTCCCGTTCTTACTTCAGTACTTGACGGAAGCCTGGTCCGTACCTAGGGTCACCGGCCAGCGCTGTGGTTCACATCAGCGCCTCACGTTCACATACGAGAACGGATGGCCCCCACCATGCAGGCTCGTCACAGAAGATCGCGTCCCGCCCTGCTCGCCACCCTCGTCACCGCTGTCACGGCGCTGGTCGCCGGCGTCGTCGCCTGGCCCGGCGCCGAGCGCGCCGCCGCGGCGCCCGCCGCGTTCGCCCACCCCGGAGTCACCGTCTCCAAGGGGCAGCTGGACTTCACCAAGGCCAAGGTCGACGCCGGAGCGCAGCCCTGGAAGGGCGCCTTCGACCAGATGATCGCGAGCAGGTACGCCGATCTGAACCGCACGCCCAAGCCCCGCGCCACCGTCGAGTGCGGCTCGTACTCCAACCCCAACTACGGCTGCACGGACGAGCGCGAGGACGCGATAGCCGCGTACACCGACGCTCTCGCCTGGTACATCACGCGCGACGAGCGGTACGCGAAGAAGTCGATCGCGCTCATGGACGCCTGGTCGAGTGTCATCAAGGAGCACACGAACAGCAACGGTCCGCTCCAGACCGGCTGGGCCGGCTCCTCCTGGCCGAGGGCCGCCGAGATCATCAAGTACACGTACACCGGCGGCTGGGCCGACGAGAGCCGCTTCAGGACCATGCTGCGCGACGTGTACCTGCCGAAGGTCATCAACGGCTCCAACTCCAACGGCAACTGGGAGCTGTCGATGATGGAGGCCGCTGTCGGCATCTCCGTGTACCTGGAGGACAAGGCGTCGTACGACAAGGCGATGGCGAAGTTCCGGACGCGTGCGGCCGCCTACGTCTACCTCTCCTCGGACGGCGCCCTGCCCAAGACCGTGCCGAGCCAGAACCTGGACACCAAGGCGAAGATCGTCAGCTACTGGCAGGGCCAGTCGACCTTCGTGACGGGGCTGACGCAGGAGACCTGCCGCGACTTCACCCACACCGGGTACGGCATCTCCGCCATCTCGCACATCGCCGAGACCAGCCACATCCAGGGCCAGGACCTGTACGGCACCGACGTCGGCGAGCGGCTGCGCCAGGCGCTGGGCTTCCACGCCAAGTACGAGCTCGGTGAGGCGCCGCCGAGCTGGCTGTGCGGCGGCAGCGTCGACCGCGGGCTCGGCCCGGTCACCGAGGTCGGCTACAACGCCCTGCACACCCGTCTCGGCACCGCCATGAGCAACACCCAGAAGCTGACCGAGCAGCAGCGCCCGGCCGGCTCCGACAACCTGTTCGTCGCCTGGGAGACCCTCACCCACGCCGAGAACCCGAGCTGACGGGCGCCCGGACCCGACCACGGCCCGACCGGGTGCTGGAACTCGGCGACGGCGAGAGCGTCCAGCACCCCTGAACCACGCGCCGCGCATCAGGGTTCTGTCAAAGACACCCGCCCACCAGGCATCCGTCCCTTTCGCCGGGCCCCCTGACCGTAAAGTCGTGGCCATGGGACGCGGCAAGCTTCGGATCTACCTCGGTTCCGCACCGGGCGTCGGCAAGACGTACGCGATGCTGTCCGAGGCGCACCGCCGCACCGGGCGGGGCACCGACTGCGTCGTCGCGTTCGTCGAGCACCACAAGCGGCCACGGACCGAGGTGATGCTGCACGGCCTGGAGCAGGTCCCGCGCAAGGAGATCGAGTACCGCGGCTCCGTCTTCCAGGAGATGGACGTCGACGCGGTCCTCGGCCGGGCCCCGGCCGTCGCCCTCGTCGACGAACTGGCGCACACCAACGTGCCGGGCTCGCGCAACGCCAAACGCTGGCAGGACGTCGAGGAACTGCTCGCCGCGGGCGTCGACGTCGTCTCGACCGTCAACATCCAGCACCTCGAATCCCTGGGCGACGTCGTCGAGGCGATCACCGGCGTACGCCAGCGGGAGACGGTGCCCGACGAGGTCGTACGCCGCGCGGACCAGATCGAGCTGGTCGACATGTCGCCCCAGGCGCTGCGCCGCCGCATGGCCCACGGCAACATCTACACATCGGACAAGGTCGACGCGGCCCTGTCCAACTACTTCCGCCCCGGCAACCTCACCGCCCTGCGCGAACTGGCCCTCCTGTGGGTCGCCGACCGGGCCGACGAGTACCTCCAGCAGTACCGTGGCGAGCACAACATCCGCTCCACCTGGCAGGCCCGCGAGCGCATCGTCGTCGGCCTCACCGGCGGTCCCGAGGGCCGTACGCTGATCAGACGCGCGGCACGGCTCGCGGAGAAGGGCGCGGGTGGCGAGGTACTGGCCGTCTACATCGCCCGCAGCGACGGGCTGACCGCCGCCTCGCCCAAGGAACTGGCCGTCCAGCGCACCCTCGTCGAAGACCTCGGCGGCACGTTCCACCACGTGATCGGCGACGACGTCCCCTCGGCGCTCCTGGAGTTCGCCCGCGGCGTCAACGCCACCCAGATCGTCCTCGGCTCCTCGCGCCGCAAGACCTGGCAGTACATCTTCGGGCCCGGCGTCGGCGCCACCGTCGCCCGGGAGTCCGGGCCCGACCTCGACGTCCACATCGTCACGCACGAGGAGGCCGCCAAGGGGCGCGGCCTGCCCGTCGCGCGCGGGGCCCGGCTCGGCCGCTCCCGCATCCTGGGCGGCTGGCTCGTCGGCGTCGGCGGTCCGGCGCTGCTCGCGCTCCTGCTCACCCACGTCGACTCCGACCTCGGCCTCGCCAACGACATGCTGCTGTTCCTGTCGTTGACCGTGGCGGCGGCGCTGGTCGGCGGAGTGCTCCCGGCGCTCGCGGCGGCGGCCTTCGGCTCGCTGCTCCTGAACTACTTCTTCACACCGCCCCTGCACCTGTTCACGGTCGCCGACCCGAAGAACATCGTCGCCATCGTGATCTTCGGGAGCGTCGCCGTCTCGGTCGCCTCGGTCGTCGACCTCGCCGCCCGCCGCACCCACCAGGCCGCCCGGCTACGCGCCGAGTCCGAGATCCTCTCCTTCCTCGCGGGCAGCGTGCTGCGCGGCGACACGAGCCTGGAAGCGCTGCTCGAACGCGTACGGGAGACTTTCGCGATGGAGTCCGTGGCGCTGCTCGAACGGGAGAGCGACACCGCGCCGTGGACCTGCGCGGGCAGCGTCGGGCCGCGGCCCGACGGCCGCCCCGAGGACGCCGACGTCGACGTGCCCGTGGGCGACCACATGGCGCTGGCCCTGTCCGGGCGCGTCCTGCCCGCGGAGGACCGCCGGGTCCTCGCCGCGTTCGCCGCGCAGGCCGCCGTCGTCGTGGACCGCCGAAGGCTCCAGTCCGAGGCCGAGCAGGCCCGCACGCTCGCCGAGGGCAACCGCATCCGCACCGCCCTGCTCGCCGCGGTCAGCCACGACCTGCGCACCCCGCTCGCCGGCATCAAGGCCGCCGTCTCCTCGCTGCGCTCCGAGGACGTCGACTGGTCGCCCGAGGACCAGGCGGAGCTGCTCGCCGGCATCGAGGCGGGCGCCGACCGGCTCGACCACCTCGTGGGGAACCTGCTCGACATGTCCCGCCTCCAGACCGGCACCGTCACCCCGCTCATCCGGGAGAGCGACCTCGACGAGGTGGTGCCGATGGCGCTCGTCGGCGTACCCGACCCGGAGCTCAGCGTCGACCTCGACATCCCGGAGTCACTGCCGATGGTCAGCGTCGACAAGGGGCTCCTGGAGCGGGCCGTCGCGAACATCGTCGAGAACGCCGTCAAGTACAGTCCGCCCGACGAACCCGTCCTGGTCTCCGCCAGCACCCTCGGCGAGCGGGTCGAACTGCGCGTCGCGGACCGCGGGCCCGGCGTACCGGACGAGGCCAAGGAGCGCATCTTCGCCCCGTTCCAGCGCTACGGGGACGCTCCGCGCGGCGCGGGCGTGGGGCTCGGGCTCGCCGTGGCGCGCGGCTTCGTCGAGGCGATGGGCGGCACACTCGGAGCGGAGGACACTCCCGGGGGCGGCCTCACGATGGTGCTCACCCTGCGCGCGGCGGGCCCCGCGCCCTCCGCCGGGCCGGCACCGACAGCAGTACCAGCATCAGCACCAGCCGACACCGCAGTACCGCAGAGAGGCAGGCACGCATGACCAGGGTGCTCGTGGTCGAGGACGAACCGCAGATCGTTCGCGCCCTCGTCATCAACCTGAAAGCGCGCAAGTACGAGGTGGACGCCGCGTCCGACGGCGCCGGGGCGCTCCAGCTCGCCGCCGCCCGCCACCCCGACGTGGTCGTCCTGGACCTCGGCCTGCCCGACATGGACGGCGTCGAGGTGATCAAGGGGCTGCGCGGCTGGACCCGGGTGCCCATCCTCGTCCTGTCCGCCCGGCACTCCTCCGACGAGAAGGTCGAGGCGCTCGACGCGGGCGCCGACGACTACGTCACGAAGCCCTTCGGCATGGACGAACTCCTCGCGCGGCTGCGGGCGGCCGTGCGGCGCGCCGAGCCCACCGGCGGCACCGGCGACGAGGGGATCGTCGAGACCGACGACTTCACCGTCGACATGGCCGCGAAGAAGGTCCACAGGGACGGCCGCGACGTGCGGCTCACCCCCACCGAGTGGCACCTGCTCGAAGTGCTCGTGCGCAACACCGGACGCCTGGTCAGCCAGAAACAGCTGCTCCAGGAGGTGTGGGGGCCTTCGTACGGGACGGAGACCAACTACCTGCGGGTCTACATGGCACAGCTGCGCCGCAAGCTGGAGACCGACCCCTCGCACCCGCGGCATTTCATCACCGAACCCGGGATGGGATACCGGTTCGAGAAGTAGGAGCCCGGAAAACGGGGTACACCAGCGAGTACGACCGTGACAGCGGCCCCGGGTACGCTTCCTGTATGAGTGCTGTTCCTCGTTCCGACAGGGCGTCAGAGAAGCCGGCGGGCCGCTTCCGGCGCATGCTCGACCGACTGTCCACCTCCCAGGAGGACCTGGAGTCGGAGGAGCTGCGCGAGGATGCGGAGACCACGGGCTGTACACGGATCGGTGACTGCCACGACCGGCAGATAGTGTCGGTGACTGGTACGTTGCGCACGGTAACCTTGCGACCACGCGCCGGAGTTCCGGCCCTGGAGGCGGAGTTGTTCGACGGTTCCGCCGCCCTCGACGTGGTGTGGCTCGGCCGGCGCTCGATCGTGGGAATCGAACCCGGCCGGAAGTTGATCGCATCGGGGCGGATCTCGATGAGCCGGGGCCGTAGGGTGCTCTTCAACCCGAAGTACGAACTCAGACCCCTCGGACGGGAGTAGCCGGTGACGTCCCTCGACAAGCCGACCGACCGCGAACCCGGAGTCGACCAGGACGCCGCCGCTTCGAAGGCGGTGACCGAGGCCGCGCTCTTCGAGGCCTTCGGCGGCGTGCGGGGCATGGTGGAGACCGTCGTGCCCGGCCTCCTCTTCGTGACCATCTTCACGATCAACAAGGACCTGCACCTGTCGGCCATCGCGGCCCTCGCGGTCTCCCTGGTCCTGGTCGTGGTGCGGCTGGTCATGAAGGACACCGTCAAGCACGCCTTCAGCGGCGTCTTCGGTGTCGCGTTCGGCGTCGTCTTCGCGATGATGACCGGCAGCGCCAAGGCGTTCTATCTGCCGGGCATGCTCTACACGCTGGGCCTCGCGCTCGCCTACATCATCACCACGCTGTGCGGAGTTCCCCTGATCGGGCTCATCCTCGGCCCGGTGTTCAAGGAGAATCTGTCGTGGCGGACGCGTAACCCGGGACGCAAGAAGGCGTACAGCAAGGCGAGTTGGGCCTGGGGCCTCATTCTGCTCGCCAAGTGCGCGATCCTGTTCCCGATGTACTTCTGGGCGGACACCGACTCCGCCGACACGCAGTTCGGCTGGGTGCTCATCGCGCTGAAGATCCCGCCGTTCCTGCTGGCGGTATGGCTGACCTGGGTGTTCCTGGCGAAGGCGCCCGCGCCGATCGATGTGTTCGCCGAGATGGAAGCGGCCGAGGCTGCCGAGAAGGCGGCTTCTTCCGACGGTGCGCGGCATCGCCGTGAGGTGTGAGGACGTCCGGCGGGCGCGCGTCGTAGGGGGCCGGTCGCGCAGTTCCCCGCGCCCCTAGAGGCAGAAAAGGTCCCCCCGAGCCCAGAGGCTCGGGGGGACCTTTTTTCTACCTCTACGCGTCCTCGCGGCGGACCGACAGCAGGTCCTCCAGCTGCTCCTCACGCGCCTGGGCCGCGACGAACAGCAGCTCGTCGCCCGCCTCCAGGGAGTCCTCCAGGCTGGGGGCCAGCACGCGGGTGCCGCGGATGATCGTGACCAGGGACGTGTCCTGCGGCCACTGCACGTCGCCGACGCGCGTGCCGGCAAGCGCCGACTCGGGCGGGAGCGTCAGCTCGACCAGGTTCGCGTCGCCGTGGCTGAAGCGGAGGAGGCGGACCAGATCGCCGACGCTCACCGCCTCCTCGACCAGGGCCGACATGAGACGCGGAGTGGAGACGGCGACGTCGACGCCCCACGACTCGTTGAACAGCCACTCGTTCTTCGGATTGTTGACGCGGGCGACGACCCGCGGGACCCCGTACTCGGTCTTCGCGAGGAGGGAGACGACGAGGTTGACCTTGTCGTCACCGGTGGCCGCGATGACCACGTTGCAGCGCTGCAGCGCCGCCTCGTCCAGGGACGTGATCTCGCAGGCGTCGGCCAGCAGCCACTCCGCCTGCGGGACGCGCTCGACCGAGATGGCCGTCGGCGCCTTGTCGACGAGGAGGACCTCGTGACCGTTCTCCAGGAGCTCCGCCGCGATCGAACGGCCGACCGCTCCGGCTCCGGCAATGGCGACCCTCATCACTGACCGCCTTCCTCGGGGCCTTCGGCGAACGCCGCCTCGACCTTCTCGACCTCGTCCGTGCGCATCATCACGTGCACGAGATCGCCTTCCTGGAGCACCGTCTGCGACGTCGGCAGGATCGCCTCGCCGAGCCGGGTGAGGAACGCCACGCGCACCCTCGTCTCCTCCTGGAGACGGCTGATCTTGTGGCCCACCCAGGACTCCGACGCGTGCACCTCGGCGAGCTGGACCCCGCCGGTGGGGTCGCGCCACAGCGGCTCGGCGCCGGACGGCAGCAGCCGCCGCAGCATCTGGTCGGCGGTCCAGCGGACCGTGGCGACCGTCGGGATACCGAGCCGCTGGTAGACCTCGGCGCGGCGGGGGTCGTAGATACGCGCCGCCACGTTCTCGATCCCGAACATCTCGCGGGCCACGCGGGCGGCGATGATGTTCGAGTTGTCACCACTGGAGACGGCGGCGAAGGCGCCCGCCTCCTCGATGCCGGCCTCGCGCAGGGTGTCCTGGTCGAAGCCGACCCCGGTGACGCGCCGGCCGCCGAAACCGGAGCCCAGCCGCCGGAAAGCCGTCGGGTCCTGGTCGACCACGGCGACCGTGTGGCCCTGCTGCTCCAGGGTCTGGGCGAGTTGGGACCCTACTCGGCCGCAGCCCATGATCACGATATGCACGGACTACCCCGCACTCCTCATAGGCCAACTGACCTGCGTAAACGTCCTGCTCATGGCTCTCTCTCGCGGCTCGGTCCAGCCGGTGCGGCTCGATCACGGGCACGGTGCCGGTTCTCCAGGCCCGCGCTCGGCACCACCGTATCGGCAATGGGCTCGAACTCCGCCTCCGCGTCGGCTCCTGGATCACCACCGCTTCCCCTCCTTTCGGCGGGGCGTTCGCCGATTCGGGGTGGTGGGTGGGCGGCCCCCCTTTCGAACGCTTACGATCCTCTGCGTGTCCAAACTGACCGACGTGCCCAAACGGATCTTGATCGGGCGCGCACTGCGCAGTGACCGGCTCGGAGAAACGCTCCTGCCGAAGCGCATCGCACTCCCCGTTTTCGCCTCCGACCCGCTGTCCTCCGTGGCGTACGCGCCGGGCGAGGTCCTGCTGGTCCTCTCCATCGCGGGCGTGTCGGCCTACCACTTCAGCCCCTGGATCGCGGTCGCGGTCGTCGTGCTGATGTTCACGGTCGTCGCCTCCTACCGGCAGAACGTGCACGCCTACCCGAGCGGCGGCGGCGACTACGAGGTGGCCACCACCAACCTCGGCCCGAAGGCCGGGCTCACCGTCGCCAGCGCCCTCCTCGTCGACTACGTCCTGACCGTCGCCGTCTCCATCGCCTCCGGCATCGAGAACCTCGGCTCCGCGATCCCCTTCGTGGTCGAGCACAAGGTGCTCTGCGCCTGCGCCGTCATCGTCCTGCTGACGGTGATGAACCTGCGCGGCGTCAAGGAGTCCGGGAAGCTCTTCGCCATCCCGACGTACGTCTTCGTCGCCGGCGTCTTCATCATGATCGCCTGGGGCGCCTTCCGCGGCCTCGTCCTCGACGACTCCATGAAGGCCCCCACCTCCGACTTCCACATCAAGGCCGAGCACCAGGGGCTCGCGGGCTTCGCGCTCGTCTTCCTGCTCCTGCGCGCCTTCTCCTCCGGCTGTGCGGCGCTCACCGGCGTCGAGGCGATCTCCAACGGCGTACCGGCGTTCCGCAAGCCCAAGTCGAAGAACGCGGCGTCCACGCTCGCGCTGATGGGCGCGCTCGCCGTGACCATGTTCTGCGGCATCATCGCGCTCGCCATGGTGACCAAGGTGCGGATGGCCGAGCACCCGGCGACGGACCTGATCCACAACGGCGCGGCGGTCGGCTCCGGCTACGTCCAGAACCCGGTGATCTCCCAGGTCGCCGAGGCCGTCTTCGGCAAAGGCAGCTTCCTCTTCGTCATCCTGGCGGCGGCCACGGCGCTGGTCCTATTCCTCGCCGCCAACACCGCGTACAACGGCTTCCCGCTGCTCGGCTCGATCCTCGCGCAGGACCGCTACCTGCCGCGCCAGCTGCACACCCGCGGCGACCGCCTCGCGTTCTCCAACGGCATCGTGCTCCTCGCCGGCGCGGCCATGCTGCTCGTCGTCATCTACGGCGCCGACTCCACCCGCCTCATCCAGCTCTACATCGTCGGCGTCTTCGTCTCCTTCACGCTCAGCCAGACCGGCATGGTCCGGCACTGGAACCGCCACCTGCGCTCGGAGAAGAACCCCGACAAGCGGCGCCACATGATCCGCTCCCGCGCGATCAACACCTTCGGCGCCTTCTTCACCGGCCTGGTCCTCGTGGTCGTCCTCGTCACGAAGTTCACGCACGGTGCCTGGGTGGCCCTCCTCGGCATGTGCATCTTCTACGCGACGATGACCGCGATCCGTAAGCACTACGACCGGGTCGCCGAGGAGATCGCCGCGCCGGAGACGCCGTCCGACGACAGCGTCCGCCCGTCCCGCATCCACTCCATCGTCCTCGTCTCCAAGACCCACCGCCCCACCCTGCGGGCCCTGGCCTACGCCCGGCTGATGCGCTCGGACACGCTCGAAGCGCTGAGCGTCAACGTCGACCCGGCCGAGACGAAGGCGCTGCGTGAGGAGTGGGAGCGGCGCGGCATCGACGTACCGCTCAAGATCCTCGACTCGCCCTACCGCGAGATCACCCGGCCGGTCATCGAGTACGTCAAGAGCCTGCGCCGCGAGTCGCCGCGCGACGCCGTCAGCGTGATCATCCCCGAGTACGTGGTCGGCCACTGGTACGAACAACTGCTGCACAACCAGAGCGCGCTGCGCCTGAAGGGCCGCCTGCTCTTCACACCCGGCATCATGGTGACCTCCGTGCCCTACCAGCTCGAGTCCTCCGAGGTCGCCAAGAAGCGGGCCCGCAGGCGCTCCGAGTGGAACGCCCCGGGTGCGGTCCGCCGGGGCCCGGTGGAGAAGCGCCCGAAGGAGCCGAGCGGCAAGTAGCCCTTGCGGGATCGGCTCGTGGTGAGCGGCCGGGTGACAGCCACGTAGACTGGTGGGCTGTTGTCCGGCCGCTTCCGTTTGCGGCCGTTTCCCCTTGAGGTACTGGAGCCCCCGCCATGCAGGCAGAAGAGAAGACGTCACTGGTGGGGGAGGAGTACGAGGTCGAGATCGGGCCCGTCGCGCACGGCGGCCACTGCATCGCGCGCACGTCCGAGGGCCAGGTCCTCTTCGTCCGGCACACGCTGCCCGGCGAGCGGGTCGTGGCCCGGGTGACGGACGGCGACGAGGGCGACCGCTTCCTGCGGGCCGACGCGGTGAAGGTGCTGGACGCGTCGAAGGACCGCGTCGAGGCGCCCTGCCCCTACTCCGGCCCCGGCCGCTGCGGCGGCTGCGACTGGCAGCACGCGAAGCCGGGCGCGCAGCGCCGCCTGAAGGGCGAGGTCATCGCCGAGCAGTTGCAGCGGCTCGCGGGCCTGACGCCCGAGGAGGCCGGCTGGGACGGCACGGTCCTCCCCGCCGAGGGCGACAAGCTGCCCGCGGGCGAGGTCCCCTCCTGGCGTACGCGCGTCCAGTACGCGGTGACCGAAGACGGCCACGCGGGTCTGCGCCGGCACCGCTCGCACGAGGTCGAGCCGATCGAGCACTGCATGATCGCGGCCGAGGGCGTCTCCGAGCTGGGCATCGAGCAGCGCGACTGGACCGGCATGGATTCGGTCGACGCGATCGCGGCGACCGGTTCCCAGGACCGCATGGTGATCCTGGAGCCCAAGCCCGGCGCCCGGCTGCCCCTCGTCGAACTGGACAAGCCGGTCTCGGTGATGCGGGTCGGCGAGAAGGACGGCGGCGTGCACCGCGTGCACGGCCGCGCCTTCGTGCGCGAGCGCGCCGACGACCGTACGTACCGGGTCGGCAGCGGCGGCTTCTGGCAGGTCCACCCGCAGGCGGCGCAGACGCTGATGCTCGCGGTGATGCAGGGCCTGCTCCCGCGCAAGGGCGACACGGCGCTCGACCTCTACTGCGGCGTCGGCCTCTTCGCCGGCGCCCTCGCGGACCGCGTCGGCGAAAAGGGCGCGGTGCTCGGCATCGAGTCCGGCAAGCGCGCGGTCGAGGACGCCCGGCACAACCTCGCGGCCTTCGACCGGGTCCGCATCGAACAGGGCAAGGTCGACGTGACCCTGCCCCGCACCGGCATCACCGAGGCCGACCTCATCGTCCTGGACCCGCCGCGCGCGGGGGCCGGCAAGAAGACGGTCGCCCACCTCACGACACTGGGCGCCCGCCGCATCGCGTACGTGGCCTGCGACCCGGCCGCGCTCGCCCGGGACATCGCGTACTTCAAGGAGGGCGGGTACCGGGTGCGGTCGCTGCGGGCGTTCGATCTGTTTCCGATGACGCATCATGTGGAGTGCGTGGCGATTTTGGAGCCGGTGGGTAAGGGGGCCTGACCTGCGGTTTTGCGCCAGCCACCGTATGTTTCACCTGTTTCCGCCCTTCCCATGGTGAAGCGCGAGACTGATCGACTGTACGCGCCTGAACTGCGGTTTCCTTGAGAGCGGACGATGATGGCGCGAGCCCGGGCTGCACGCCTCTCCGGTTCTTGACGCTCGTGTGACGCTCGTTCTGAAAGCGCGTCACATTGAGTGGGCGGAGTTCGACGTCACCCTTTGTCCCAGCTGATGGGGACTCGAGATTCCCGGCAGTTCGGCGCCTATCAGCGGAACTGACTTCATCGTGGCCGATGCGAATTCGGTCCGGTTGCCGTCTGGGCGGATCGTGAGCAGCTACGTGCCTGTTCCGAGACGCTCGGGCGGCGCCGGAACCGGGGCGTCAACGGGACTTTGCGGGGCCGGCCGTGGAGCCTGCCACTGCCCCAACGGGTGCTGGTGGCGGCTGTGAACTACCGCACAAACCTGACCATGCGCCAGCTCGAAGTTGGGCCCGCTGCTCGCGCTGGAGCTGGTGCCCCGGTCAGTCGACGCGAGGGACCGGCTTTGGCTCGTGAACGGGCACCCTGATCCGGGTGCGGGACCGGCACGCTGGATCACCCTCGTGCAACCACCGGTTCCCGGCGAACGTGCGGGTCGTCGTGGATGCGGCCCCCCGCCTGGTGATCGCCGCCGCCCGGCCGGTGCCGGGCACTACCGCGGACACATGCCTGGCGGGCCTCCGGCATGACCGCGCACTGCCGGGGCATGACCGTGCTGGGTGGCGGCGCCTACCTCAACTGCGGGATGGTCACTCCGCGCCGAGAACACCCCGACGGGCCTTGCTGCCCGGCGACGAGGCCAATAACGCCGCCCGGGCCGTCACCCACATGCACAACCTCGCCTCCGCCTCATGACCAGACAACCGTCTTCACGGGCTCTGAACTGACCGAACACGGCCTTTCGCAATGCCCTTTAGGACGGTAGGGAACGGATGGACCGGTCACGGCCGCTCGAACAGGGAACGTCGGCCGGATGAGGAAGCGCCTCTGTTCTGGCCTGGGGCAAGAGTCATTTAGGTGGCGGGCTCTCCGGGCCCGCCACCAGCCTGCTTCAGAACAGCAGGTGCGCTACCGCCGCCAGCGTCGCCAGCACAAGACTGGAGATGACTCCGGCGGAGATGTCGATCAGAACCTTGCGGAACCAGATACGACGCGTGGACTTGCACTCGACAGGGTTCATGCGAAACCACTCCACAGCTGTGAGCCGGAATGGTAGGGACGTCCTACCGGGCATCCGCTGGCTCGCCGCACGTGATGGGTGACAGCGACCACTACGGCTCATGGCTGGTCGTGGGCCAGATGAACTTGTGAGTGCTCTCCGGGAAGGCCCGCAGCGCAGCCGCACTCTAGCGGAGCGAAACAGTGCGCAGCCACTGGGTTCGCTATGCGCTTTGCGCCTGCGGCTGTTGGGGACTATGGGCGCGAGCGGACCTGCTGATGTGGGGTGCTTGCCGTCGGCCAGGTTCGCCCTGAGCTCCACCACGTTGGCTCTTCGTCGGCCGATGCCGAGTGACAGGCCATCGTTTGGCGGTGCTTTCGACTGCTGAAGTGTTCGCACGCCCCTTCGATACCGCCAGGCGCATGCCAAGGTACGGTGACCATTGGATCGAGAAGCCGAGAACGGGGATGGGTAGGCGGTCATGGCACGCGGGGGCAAGTGGTCGGATCTGGAGGCATTTTGGCCGGCCGAGGAGATGGTGCGGAACCCGGATCGTGTTGTCCCTGAGATCACCAAGTGTTACGAACTTGCTCATCCCAGAGGTAAGCAGCCCTCGGCTGGGGATGTTGAATCGTGGCGGGAAAGCGTCTATGAGGTCGCTTCGGCCTTGACGAACCTCGGGCTCGGGCAGGTCTACGTCTTCGTGGAGTATCGGGTCCACGAGAAGATGAACCCCATCGATGTAGTCCTCGCCGGCACGCACCCCGACGGTCGGTACAGCTACGTCGCGATCGAGTTGAAGCAATGGCGCACGGTCCTGCGTCCCGCTCCGTTCCAGGCGACGGACGGTCTCTGCATCTCGTGCCGGCTCGCCGCGGGGACTCTCTGTGATGTGTGCGCCCTCGGTTGCGTCTATATGCCTGACTTTGGTCGACACAAGAAGCACCCTGCGATGCAAGTGAAGGAAAACCTGAACTCGCTGCGGCTCCACCACAGCATGTTCGACGACCGCTACGTGCACCTTGCCGGCGCCGTGTATCTGCACAACCTCAAGGATCCCGAGTCGCAGTGGATAGGCAGAGTCAAGCCGGCGCCGGGCATTCCTACGTTCACTGCTCGACAGCCCGCGGACCTCCGAGCATTCCTGCAGGGCCTCTTGATGCCCGTTGCGGACGCTTCGGCGGCCCAAGCGCTGCTCGACCGGCGCCGCTCCACTGCGCTCCTGACGTCCGAAGTCGGGGCGATCGTCAACGGCCACACGCGGTTCAGCCTGGTTGAGAAGCAGCTTGAAGCCGTCAATAAGGTTATGGACGCCCTCCGTTCGCCGTCGCCTGGCGCGAAGAAGGTGTTCGTGGTCAGTGGCCGAGCAGGCACCGGGAAGTCCCTCATTGCGCTGACTCTCCTGGGGCAGGCGCTCGACGAGGGGTACGGTACGAAGTTCGTTTCGGGGGGTATCGCGTCCCGGGAGAACTTCAAGCGTGGCGCCAGGGGCAAGGGAAGGGCATTTCCGACACTGAACAAGGTCGCTGACGATGTTGCAGCCGACGAGCTCGACCTGTTGCTGTGCGACGAAGCGCACCGGCTCACGGAGCGCCCGCAGACTGGTTCTTTCGCCATGAGACCCGGTGAGTCCTCCGTCTCGGTGATCGTGAACCGGGCCAGGGTTCCTGTCTTCTTCGTCGACGGCGACCAACGTCTGTTTGCTGAGGAGATCTGGTCGGAGCAGGAACTAATTGATGCGATTTACGCGTTGCGGGCAGAGGTCGTCCCGATCAAGCTCGACAGGGCATATAGAGCCGTGGGGAGTTCCACCTATGACGCATGGGTGAAACGTTTCCTCGATGGTGACCCTGTGCCATGGTGCGCCGATGGCGACGAAGATCCGGAACCCTTTGAGCTGTACTACACGGACAGCGCCGCCCGTATGGAAGTTTTCCTGCAGTCCAAGCTGGATGCCGACTTGAGCGCCCGGATGAGCGCAGGTATGTGCTGGGACTGGACCGACGACACAGGTACGGCACCGGACGTTGCTCCGGAGAAGGGTTGGGCCCGGCCATGGAATGCCGGGGACAGCCACCGCACCCCCGGAGTGCCGAAGCGCCGATTCTGGGCCACGGATCCCGGCGGCTTCGGTCAGATAGGTTGTGTCCACACAGCACAGGGCCTCGAATACGAGTGGGGCGGGGTCATCATGGGGGCTGATCTCACCTGGGCCGGGGACGGGTGGGGCGTGGATCGCGCGCATGTGCGCAGCAAGGCTCGTCGGCTTACCTCCGACAAGGATTTGCTGGAGCGGATTCGCAATGCCTACGGCGTTCTGATGACTCGCTCGATTCGTGGCACCGTGCTGTACTCCGTGGACCCGGACACAAGGCAGCTCTTTGCCGACCTCGGGGTTCCGAAGCTGTGACTGAAGTGTCCAGCCGTCGGGGAGTGCATCGCCCATGCCTGAACGGTGCCTGTTTGCCAAGGTCATGCTGGCGTGACTGATCTGACCTGCTCAATGCTCCGTTAGCGGGCCCTTGCGCGTCGGCTGGTAGGTGCACACCAGGAACGGAATGCCGAACACAGAGAAGGCAAGTTCGGCGCGGAGGTCGTCGGCGCCGACGTACACACCGAACTGTTCGGCGAAGCCGTGTATCGCCAGGGTGGTCAACTCTCAGGTCTCCGGGGTGATGAGAGGTAGGCAGTGCCCAGAGGCACGATCGTTCTGACAGGCTTGCAGGCGGGGCCGTCTGTGCGCACGGGTGGCTGAATGGGCGTCGGCTCCCGCACCGCAGATGTAGAACCAGATCCTCGGCCCTGACGCGGCCGATCCGGCGCGCGCATGCGAGGCAGGCTCGGTGGCAGAGGTCCGCAAACTCGGCGAGGAGGCGCTGGCCCGAGCTTCTGTCTGGCTATGACGACTGGGACGCATTCGAAGGCCTGCTGGCCGTCACCGCCCGGGAGGAGCAGCCGATCCCATGCTCGAACTCGCCCATGCGGAACGGATCTTCCGGACCGTCGCACATCTGGTGGTGGTCGTCGAGGATGCAGTCAGTTCGGGCTTTGCTCAGGAGAAGTTCTCGCGGCCCTCACCCGGCCAGGCCCGGCGGGCGTGGCAGAGATGACAGCGATGCCTGGAGTAGAGGCGAAGAGACCTGGGGCGCCAGTGGAACTCGCACTGCCAGGAGCGGAGTTCACATCCCCCATTCGAGCCGTACCGGCTCTCGCGCCGTGGTCAGTGCCCCGTCGAAGTCCGCGAGACGTTCGGCCAGTGTGGCGGTGGCCACGCGCGGCGGAAGGGCGGCCGAGAACTTCAGGCCGCGGACGGCGCGCGGGTCGACGGTGGGCAGAGTGAGGGCGCTCGGGAGTTCGGCGCGGGCCGATTTCCAGTCGGCGGGGGAGAGGTCCTGGCGCAGTCGGAGATGGGTGTCGGAGGGGCGCTGGACGGGATCGGCGAGGTTGCCGAGGGAGGCGGCAAGGGTCGCATTGGCGCGGTAGCCGGCCCAGGTCCACCATCGTGTGGCATCGGCGTCACGGACCACGAGAGTGCCGGCCGGGTGGACCTCGTGAGGGGCGCGATCGGTGCGCAGCTCGGTGAGGGCAGCGGTGGCGCGGCGGGTGAGCCGGACGTCGGGGTCGGTGCCGAGGAGGACATCGCGCATGGCGCGGGTGAGGGTGAACGACAGACCGCGTGCCTCGCTGCCCTGCCATTTGGCCACACCGCCGTCCTCGACGGGTTCGACGAAGGCACGACGGCGGGCCCAGTCGATGAACGTGACCTGCCAGCTGCGCCCGGCAAGCAGAAGACGGCGCGGGCCGGGGCGTTCCTCGGTGAGCACGGCGGGGTCGGTGGTGCCGATCTCGGTGCGCCCGGCGAGGACGGTGAACTCGGGTGGCGCGGTGAAGGAAGCGGTGAGTTCCATGAAGTGGCGGCGGCCGAAGTGCTTCTCGGCCTCGGAGCCGATAAAGAGCATGCCGCCGTCGCTGTCCAGGAAGCCCTCGTCGACCAGGTACTTCAGGAGCGGGGCGGCCGACCGGTCGAAGGGCGCGAGGCCGTTCCACCGGTCCGGCCAGAGCCGGTCGCCGATGCGGTGCTCCTGCAGGGTGAGCGCGAGCAGCTGCTGGGCGACGAGGTGGCGGGGCGACGGTGGCGGGGTGACAGGCTCGACCCAGCCCCGGGCCCAGAGGGTGAGCAGCCCGGCGGCCTGCAGCAACGACTCGGTCCTGGTGGCGAGGAAGAGACAGTTGCGGGAGGTGCCGGCGCGGCGGCCGGTGCGGCCGATCCTTTGCAGAAACGAGGCGACGGTGCCGGGGGAGTCGATCTGGATGACTCGGTCGAGGTCTCCGACGTCGATGCCCAGTTCCAGGGTGGAGGTGGACACGATGACGCAGTCGCGCGCCTCGGCGAACGCCTGCTCGGAGCGGGCCCGTTCATCGGTGGAGAGTGAGGCGTGCGAGAGGAACACCGTGACGTCGCGGGCCCGGAGCGCCGCACCGAGTTCCTCGACCTGCTTGCGGGAGTCGCAGAAGACCAGGCGCTTCTCGCCGCGGTGCAGGGCGGAGACCACCTTCGCGGCGTTGGCGAGCGAGCCGACGTAGTCGAGTTCGACGTCTCCCGCGGGCCTTGGCAGTGAGAGGTCCCCGGCTGTGTCGGGCAGGGTGATGCCGGGCGCGACGACCCGTCCCGGGCGTTCGGCGGGGCACGCACCCTGCAGCCACGTGAGCAGCGTGTCCGGGTTGCCGACGGTGGCGGAGAGCCCGATCCGCTGGATCCGATGACCGGCCAGCCGCTCCAGCCGTTCGAGCACGGCAAGCAGGTGCCAGCCCCGGTCGTCACCCGCGAAAGCGTGTACCTCGTCGATGATCACGGCACGGACCCGGCCGAGCATGTGTGTGTGGTCGGTCTTGACGCTGATCAACATCGCTTCGAGTGACTCGGGTGTGGTGAGCAGAAAGTCGGGCGACTCGGTGCGGATACGGCGGCGTACGGACTCCGGGGTGTCGCCGTGCCAGAGCGCGGCGCGGCGACCGAGCCACTGGGCGTAGGTGTCGACGCGGTGGACGAGGTTGTTGAGGAGGGCTTTGAGTGGGGCCAGGTACAGGACGGAGGTGCCAGTCCAGTGCTGCTCCCGCATGGCGGACAGGACGGGGAAGGTGGCGGCTTCCGTCTTCCCGCCCGCGGTCGGCGCGAGCAGGATCGCGTCCTCGCCGTCCATCAGTGGTTCCACGGCGGCCTTCTGCAGGGGGCGCAGATCAGGCCATCCGAGAGTGTTGACGATGTGGTGCAGGACGACCGGATCGAGGCGTTCGACCGGGCCGGGGCCGGGCGGCTGGTCCTGCACGTGGGTGGCTCCCTGCGCTTGGTCTTCCGGGAACGTGAGGGTAAGGCGACAGATCAGAGGTCGAGATCGAGGTCGTCGGCCGATGCGGCCGCCGGGGGCGCGGCGAGGTTGCGTTCGGTGGCAGTGAGATCACCGCTGCTGAGGGTCAGTTTGTAGTGCGTACGCGGATCGAAGTCGTCGAACTGATCGATCCGGTCGAGTACGTCCCCGACCAGCTTCTTCAGGTACAGGCGCGGTGCCACTCCGACCTTCCCACCCAGCGCCCCGCCCACGGCCCTTGCCAGATCCGCGAGGTACGCGTCGTCGGCGAGCCGCTGGATCCGCTCGGCGGAGTCGGGGGAGGAGACGCCGTCCGCGTACAGGTCGCGGATGGTGGTGCCCAGACCGGTCAGGGACTTCTCGGTGAATCCGGGAAGCCGGATCTGCACGGCACGCGGGTTGTCGAAGCGCGGGTCGGTGGTGAAGTCGGTGGCCAGGCGCTGGGCGAGCGGGGGGAGACGCTGGACGCCCTGCTGTCCGTCGTAGAAGGCGGGCGTGCCGGTGATGACAAGGTAGAGACCGGGGAAGCGGCCGGCATGAACCTCGTCGATGAGTTGGCGCAGGGCGTTGAGGGCCTTGTCACGGGCGTCGGAGCGGACTCGCTGCAGCGTCTCCACTTCGTCCAGGACGAGGACGAGCCCGGCGTGCCCTGCGTCCTTGAGCATGGTCAACAGGCCTTGCAGGAAGCCGAAGGCGCCGAAGTGGTCGAGGTCACCGCGGACTCCTGCGCTGCGACGTGCGGCAGCTGCGACGTGCGGCTGGCCGCCGAGCCAGGCCATCACCGCGGCGGCGGTCGCCTCGTCGCCGGCGTCCAGGGACTGCTTGTACCCGCGCAGGGCGGTGGCGAAAGCGGGGGCCTGACGGGACACCTCGGCCAGGCGGGCGGTGAGTAGCCGGTCCACTGCCTGCGGCAGTTCGCTCTCAACCGCGCCGTCGGCGAGCGCGTCCTCCTCAAGGGCGTAGAACCAAGCATCGGCGACGGGCCGCAGGGCGCTGGGCGGGAAGCTCGCGGTCGTCAGGCGTTCGGTGAGCCGCCGGTAGACCGTCTCCAACTTGTGCAGCGGGGTCTCGGTCTCCGACACCTGTACCTCGGCCACGGCGAAGGTGCGCCGCTTGGCGCGCTCGCCGAGCCAGCGGGTGAAGAAGGTCTTGCCGGAGCCGTACTCACCGCGCACCGCTTTGAACACCGAGCCGCCATCGGTGACGGCGTCCAGTTCCTCGTCGATCGCCTGCTCGAAGCGGCCCAGGCCGGTGGCGAGCAGGTCGAGTCCGCTCTCGGGGACGGCGCCGCGCCGCAGCGCGTCCACGACGGCGCGGCGGCGTACGGCGCCGACGGGTGCACCGGCACGAGGGGCTGAGGATCGAGACGCGTTCACCCGGACAGTCTCCCATCAGGGAGGTCGCCGGAGCGCCGGAATGCCGGCGGACGGGTCCGGCTCGGACTGCTCACAGGGTGCGCAGTCCGAACTGTTCGATCAGCTGGGCCCGGTGCAGGCGCAGGGTGCGGTTGTCGGGGAGGATCTCCAGGATCTGGGCGCCGTCGTAGTTGAGGAGCTGGGCCAGGGTCGCGGCGAAGCCGGGGGCGCGGCCGGCGGGCTGGCCCGTGCGTTCGGCCAGGGCGGTCATGGGCAGGGTGCCCGCCTCGACGAGGGCGACCAGCGCCTTGGGGAGGACGGACGGTTCACGCGGCTTCCGGGCGAGCAGGTCCAGCTGCGCCGCGTACAGCTCGGTGGCGACGAGACGTTCCACGAGTGCGACGGCAGGCGGCTGGGCCTGGGTGGATGGGGCTTCGGTCTCCGGTGCGGGGTCGGCGGGCTTCTGAGACGCGAGGGGCGCGAGAGGGGCGAGTTCCTCCTCGCCGAAGAGACCAATGACGCCCTCTGCCGCGGGCGGGGCGGCTTTCTTGGACTGCTTGGCGCCCGGACGACGCGACGGCGTGGCGACGGAGGCAGCGGTGCCGGACGAGGTGACGGCCTCGGCACCGGATTCCGTCTCGATGCCCGTCTCGTCCGACCACCACAGCGGAGCCGGATCGCCCAACTCCCGCCATCCTGACGGTGGTTCGGCCCCGAAGGGCAGCAGGGCGAGCAGCGGGACGGTGAATTCGGCGAGGGTCACGCCGCCGTGGTAACCGGCCTTGAGGGCGGTGTACCGGGCGTCGTGGTCGCGCAGAGCGACGATGCGGGAGCCGGGCTCCGGCCAGACCACCCGCGGCCCGGCCAGTGCGATCTCGGAGGGTGCGATTGGGCCGCCGGGGTCGCGGTGACGGGCCGAACCGACGGTGCCTGCGGGCGCGTCGAGCTTGCTGCCCCGCCGTTCGATGACATGGCCGTGGTCGGAGGTCAGGAGCACGGTCATGCCATTCGCACGCGCGGCCCGCAACAGCGGTTCGAGACCGCTGACCTCCTTGGCCTGCCAGGCGCCGTCCCCGAGCTTCTGTTCCTTGGCAAGTCGGTCGTCAACAGTGTTGAGGACGACGGCGACATGCATGCGCTCGTCGGCGAGAGCGTCACCGAGGGCGGCGGAGAAAGGCGAGCCGGTGTCGGGGCCGCGCAGGTCGTCCTTGTGGAAGACGGCCGCCGGGGCGCCCTGCCAGCAGGAGTGCTGAGGGAACAGCCGCTTCTCGTCGTTCTGGTCGCCCTTCATCAGGGTTCCGGTGAAGAGCGAAGTGCGCGAGACAGCGGTGAGTGTGGGCAGCGCTGCGGCCACGGCACGCCGCACCGGTGCACCGTGAGCCCCGGGAAGCGGGTCGAACTCGGCCCACTGCTGGCGCAGTTCCTGCCCCAGCTCGGCCGCTATGGCTGCGCTCATCCCGTCCAGGAGCAGCAGCAGGACCCGGCGCCCCGGCTCCGCGACGACCGGCGCGACGACTCGCGTCAGGAGGGACTCGACGGTGAGCAACGAACGGGGGGAGCTGCCGTCCGCCGTCCATACTGCGAGCAGTTCGCTGAAGGTGTGGTCGAGCGCGCGACGGGTCCGCCGCACCTGGTCGCCGATCCGGTTGTACGCGGCGGCGAGTACGGCGTCGGGGTCGCCGCCCGCCTCCAAGTGTTCCAGGGCACGGTCGACCCAGCCGAGTTCGCGGATCTGGCGGTCCGTCCCGTCGGACACCGACTCGATCTTGTCCGACGGGTTCCCGGCCAGCCACCTCTGCAGCCGTACGGCCATCCGGGCACGCTCGGTCCGGGCCCGGGTCTCGCCGTCGACGGTGGCAAGGGCGTGCGCGCGGAGGGTGGTGACGGTGTCCGTGATTGCCTCGGTGGAGCCACTGGCCAGCGCGTGACCGGCCGCGGTGAACCGGGCGTCGAGCCCGGCGGGCAGGAGCGGACTGGCGGTGGCGGCTGCCTGCGCCCCGAACTGGGCGACCAGCTGTGCGGCCCGGGCCAGGACCGGGTCGGCGAGACGGTGCTCACCCCGGTTGATGAGATCGCGTACGTACGCCTCACCGCTGCGGGCGAAGGAGGCCAGGAGACGGTCGAGTTCGTCGCCCTGGGCGGGCGGCTGCTCGCCGAGCCACCGTTCGGCCCGGCCGCGTGCGCGGTACAGATCGTGGTCGGCCTCCGCGTGTCCCCACAGAGTGGCGCAGACCAGCGCGTACGCAGCCGCGTCGGGGCCGTGCTCGGCATCGACCAGGGCGGTGATCACCCTGCCCGTGGAGCCACCCTGCTCGGGTGCGGCGAGGAAATGGACGAGGCCGGACTTCTCCGGTCCGCGCAGCTCGCGCAGGAGGTCCGGGCCGTCGGGGGTGAGGGTCCACCGGAACAGGGCGACGGGGTCGACCCGGTCCGTCTCTCCCGGGAGGACGCGTCCCGCCGGTGTGTCGCCGTTGCCGTCGTCGAGGCGCAGTCGCCGCCGGGTCAGTCGGGTGAGGGCCTCGTCGCGGGAGAGCACGCCTCTGCCGATCGAGCGCCAGCCCCGGGTGCCGGCCGCGTCCAGGAGCGCCTCGGCCGCCCAGGTCTCGCTGCGCAGGCGGGTGTCGAGGCCGTTCGCGCCGAACGCCTCCTGTACGACCTCCCAGTTGTCGACGGACCTGATGCGGCGGCTGTAGACGCGGGCGAGCAGACCGGGGTCGAGCTCGGTGTTCTCCCGGTCGGTGAGGACGACCAGGACGCGCGGCTCCGGCGGGACCTGCGCCTCCAGGTGGTCCAGGATCTGCTCGTGCACCGCGAGGACGGACGGCGCGACAGTCACCCGCACCTGCGTCCCGCCGACCGTCGGCTGCTGGGCAGCCCCGTCCCACTGCGGGGCGGCCCGCAGCAGCATGACGCGGACAGCGCCGTCCAAGAGCTTGCTGCGCGCGGCGACGAACTGACGGACTGTGCTCACGGACAGCCGGGCGGGACCAGCAGCTGTGGGCCCCGGCCCGGCGGCGGGCGCGGTGGTGATCGTGCCGGACATCAGTGGGCGACCTTCCAGGCGGCGTCGACGACGGGACCGGGGCGTGTCGAGGCGGACATCGTGGCTTCTGGACCGGACATCAGTCGACGACCTTCCAGGTGACCTCGACGGTGGCGTGGGGGTGTGCCGCGGCGAGTGCCGCGATCTCGGCCTGCAGCTCCGCAGCCGCCCGGGCGGCCGTCGTCCGGCCGCCACCGGAGCGAGCCACCGGGCGCGCCGGATCACGCGGTGCGGGCGGCGGCGTCGGCAGCACCTGCGGATGGGCGGAGCCGCCGTCCAGGGGCACCGTGTCGGAGCTGGGCGTCGAGTCGGCGGGCTGCTGCGGCGCCACCGGCGGACTCTGCCGGGACCGCAGCAGCGTCATCACCTCCCGGCTGCCCTTCTTCAGTACGGCCGGCAGGTCGGGGTAGTCGCCGGGGTCGCCGGCTGCGGCGTCGCGCACTCGCTCCAGGATCGCTGCACCGTCCCGGCCGAGCGTGTCGGCCAGCTCCAGCTGCTCACCCCAGCTGGTGTTCTGCAGCGCGTCGGCCACGGCCTTGGCACTGGTCAGCGACATGCCGTACCGGTGTGCGGTGAAGGCGCCGAGGTCGAAGCCCGCCAGCCGGTCCACCACAGCCTTGGCGCCGAGGCCCTCCGCCCCCACCGATTCCACCAGCTCCTTCGCCCGCCGGGCGAGCACGAGGCGGGGTGAAGAATCGTCCAGGTGCAGGAACCGCCGGTGCTTCTCCAGCTCCGTGACGAGTCGCCCCGCGTCGGTGGCGAACGCGTTCGCAGCCCTGCGGATCTCCCCGGCGAACTGGTTCACGATCCGCCCGCGCCGCAATTGCGGGGCGGGCGTGCCGAACACCGTCTCGTACCGCTTCCGGGCCTCCGCCCAGTCCTCCTCGGTGGGCAGCGGCTGCTCCCGCAGCGCGTAGTCCCGCTTCAGATCGCTCGGCAGCGGTGCGGGCTCGACCGCGACCCCGCCGCGCACCCACACGCGGTCGGACATTTCCGCGTACGCGGCGGCGAGCAGCCGACGCAGCGGGTCGGGCAGGCCGCGCGGGTCGGGCTGGTCGCTCCAGTCGGCGAGCTTGACCAGGGTCGGCTCGGCGACCCCGGCCCGGCGGGCCTGCGCGTTGAAGTGGTCGAGCCAGGCGGTGGACTGCCGGTAGAACGCCTCCTGCATCACGCCGAGCCCCAGGCCGCCCGCGATCCGCGCCATGACCTTGCGGTCCTTCGCCTCGACCTCCACCTGCCCGTCACGGTCCTCGGCGGCCCTGCGCACGTACTCGAAGACGGTCTTGATTTCGGCGGCCCGCAGCGGCTTCCCGGTGCCTTCCGGATCCAGCTCGGGGTGAGCGGGAAACTGGTGGGCGAGCAGCTTCCGGGCTAGCTGACGTGCGGCGTCGTCCATCTGCGCGCCGATCGGCGGCAGCAGGTCTGCCACCTGCTGCTGGGCCTCCAGATGGTTACTGAAGCTGAGGTCGACGACGCCTTCCTGCTTTTGCGAGAGTCCGTACGCTTGCTTCAGCGCGCCCAGGACCCGCTCGGTGAGGACCTCCCGCTGCGACTGCAGCATCCCCTTGGCGCGGGCTTTGTCGTCGGCGTTCAGACTGCGCGCGAACTCGGAGTCGAAGCGGGCCTCGTCGGACAGTGCCTTGTCGATGACGACGAGACGCTCGAAGTCGCCGCGGGTGGCGTCGGTGAGATGAGTGGGCAGCCAGGCCAGGGTGCGCGAGTCGCCGCCCGTCTTCTCCCGCAGCGTACGCAGCCGCTGGAGGTCGTCCATCGGCCCGAACTCGCCCTCGTCGTAAGGGAAGTCGACGACGAGTCGCCAGGCGTCTTCCTGATTGGGCCGCAGCGCCGCATCCGACAGCGAGTCGACATCGGCGACGTTCCCGAAGACCACCTCGACCTGCCGCTCGGTGCCCTTCCACACCAGGTCAAGTGTGTCGTACGGGTCGAACCCGCCGGTCCCGTCGGTGACGCCGATCGCCTCCTTGAGCAGGGTGCGCATCTTGGTCCGGCGGTTGCCCAGGTTGTTGTGGACCTGGGCGTTGGCGAGCACCGCGTCGAGGTCGACACCGGTCAGTTCGAGGCGGACGACCGCGCCGGGGCCGGTGCCGGCGACCTTGATCTCAGGGAAGGTCGCCGCCCATTCCTTCGCCTTCTGCTCCAGGCGGCCGATCTCGGTTCCGGCGATCCGGGTGGTGATGGACCCGTGGTTGAGCGCGTTGAGCCGGGCCAGAGTCAGGTCGGACAGGGCGGGGACGCTCGGCGCGAGCGCGGACAGGAGCAGCGTCTGGATCAGTCGGCTGTCACCGGTGAAGTCCCGGCAACGGGCCTTCAGCTGCGGGTCGTCGATCGTCTCCGGACGGCGCCTGTACGTCTCCACGTCGTCCTCGGTCACCTGGTTGGTCTTCAGCAGGTACGGGCGCAGCTTCTCGCGGTACAGCTTGTCCGCCGCCTCGAAGTGGACGCTGGTCTCTCCGCTGAACGCCTTGTCGCCGCCGCCGACGATCGCCGGGTACAGATCGCCGAGCGGTACGAGCTGGCCGAGTCGCCAGTCGTCCCGGTGGTCGACCAGGAGCTGGCTCATCAGCTTCAGGCCGGTGCGTGAGCGCTGCAGCGCCCCGGAAATGTGCACCAAGGTGTCCATGAACGCCGGAGGGAAGGGATACGTACGCCGGAAGGCGTCCTCGTCCGAGCCGGTGGTGGAGTCCTTGTGGCCGAGCAGGGTCTGCCAGACGTCCGGGCCGAGCTTCTTGGCCTCGTCGAAGGCCGCCGCGACCTTCGCCTCGGCCTCGTCGTCGACGGCACTCAGCAGACGGGCCTTTGCGATCGTCGGCAGGTTGCGGTCCTCAAGGACGATCGAGTCGTATCGGCCGCCGTTGAGCTTCAGTGTGTCCTGCACGGCGGCCTCGGCGGCGCCGGACATCTCCTCGCCGACCAGCTCGCGCAGGTCACGCTGGCGGGCGATGAACGAGACGATGGGGATGGCGCGGCGCTCGTCGGCGCCCTCCACGAAGTTGGTGACCTTGCCCGCCTCGCGGCCGAGCGCCTTCTGGTCGTGGATGAGGGTGGCCAGCCACAGGATGAGCTCGTCCATGAAGAGGACGAGGCCGTCGTAGCCGAGGGACTTGGCGTGCGCGGCGATGATGCCGAGGCCCTTGTCCAGGGAGACGAAACCGTCGGCGTTCTCCGAGGCGTTGCGGGCGAAGGACGGGAAGAGGGTCTTGGTCAGGTCCTGGACGAGCCGGGCCCGCAGCTCCTGCGGGGTGGTCGGGTTGTCCAGGTCGAAGCCCTTGGTGTTCTCGTGCTCCTCCTGCGCAGCGACGGCCTGGTCGAGCAGTTCGGTGGTCCAGGCGAATGCCTCGCCCCACTCGTCGCCTTCGCCGCTGTCGGCCTCGGCGAGCTGCGCGATCACACGGTCGTCGCCGCTGCCACGGCGATGGGCGGCGAAGTCCTCGAAGAGGCCGTCGGTCAGGTAGACCTGCGGCAGATCGCAGCCGGGGTGCACCTTGCGTACGTGCTCCACGTACTTGCCGAGAATGCGCTGCTCAAGGGACTTGGCGCCGAGCATGTGGTACGGGACGAGAAGGAACTTGCGATCTCCCGCGTCCAGCCAGGGGTGCTTGCCACGGACGGGGTCCAGGTCTTTCTTGGCGCGGGCGGCCTGGTGGCCGGAGAGCAGGGCGTAGAGCACCGCCATGAAGTGCGACTTACCGGAACCGAACGAGCCGTGGAGGTAGGCAGCCTTGGAGGAGTGGCTGTCGAGGGCGGACTTGATCAGGTCAAGGGCCTCGTCGAAGTTGCCGCGCAGGCGGTCGGTGACGACGTAGTCCCGCAGGGCCGCCTCGGCGCCCTTGGGCGTGACGGCTTCACCGAGCTTCAGTACGAAGTCGGACGTCGACACCCGCTCCGGGATGTCGATCAGCTCGCGGAGGAGGGGCCGGTCCTCGGGGCGAGGGGTGTTCCTGCTCATGAACGCCATGGTCTGTCTGTGGCTCCTCACCCTGCGGATCCTTCAGCTCGATCAGGAACTGAGCTGTGCGAACAATCGTAGGGGGTGGTACTGATAGCGGGCCGTGCGATGCGCGAGAACTGCGTAACACGGCGTGTTACGATTTGAGGTATGGCTACGAAGACGCGTTTCAGTATCAGCATGGACCCCGTGCTGCATGCGGCGGTCAAGAAGTCCTCCGAGGCGCTGGGCCTCGATGTCTCGGCGTACGTCACGGCCGCGGTGCGGCGGCAGATGGCGGAAGACGAGGTCGTGGTGCGCCGGTTCGCGGGCATAGACGCCGCGATCGCAGCCACGGACACCGCTCCCGTGCCGTCCGGCGCGACCGTGGACATCACGGATGAGGACGTCGCGGCCGCACGGGCCGGCATGGCCCAGGCGTTGGCGGCGTCGGAGGATCACGCCGCGTGAACCATCCGGTGTTCGTCTACGACGCGGGAATGCTCATCGCCGTCGACCGGCAGGACCGCCCGGCCCACCTCCTGCACCGTGCGTTGCTCGGCCCTGGCCACCCGCCGGTGATCCCGCTGCCCGTCCTTGCGCAGGCATGGCGGCCCGGGAGGTGGACGCCGCTGACCCGGCTGATCCCGGAGTGCGTGGTCTTCGGAGCCCGGAGCGCGGAGCCGCCGCCGTGCGGCGTGTGCCAGGGCGGACATGTCACCGATGACGCCAAGCGCGCCGGGCAGCTGCTCGCGCTGGCCGGTCTGCCGGACGAGAAGCGCCCCGACGCGGTAGACGCGCTCGCGGTCGTCGTCGCTGCACGTCACCCGGAGGCGGTCGTGGTCACGTCCGACCCGCGGGATCTGTGCGCCTATCGGGACGCTCTGGATCAGGGCGGCACGGGCGTGCGGATCCTGCCGGTGCCTGAGCTGGCGGGATTCCTTGCGGGCAAGCGCGTGTTGCTCTGAGCCGATCGGTTTCGGCCGAGCGTCGGCGAATGATGCCGGATGCCGGTGTCAGGGGCGGCCCGGTCCGCTCGGGTCCGGGTGGTCGGCCTGACTGGTCTGCGCCCATACGGTCTTGCCGGGGCCGGTGCGGTCCTCGACGCCCCAGCCGTCGGCGATGGCGGCCACGAGAGCGAGTCCCCGGCCGCCGTCGGCGTTCGCGGCGGCCATGGTGACCGTCGTGGGGTCGGGGCGTTGCGGGTGGGTATCGGACACCTCGACGCGCACGACCTCGGTTGTGTGCGTGTGCGTGTGCGTGTGCGTGTTCGCGTACTTGTGGAGGAGGCGGAGCTCGAAGTCGCGTCCCGGTACGCGGCCGTGGCGGGCTGCGTTCGCCGAGAGCTCGGCGACGAGGAGGGCGACGGTGTCGGAGAGCGGGCTGCCGGGCGGGACGCCCCAGTCGTCGAGCCGGGCCATGGCGGCCTTGCGGGCGAGGCTCGCGCCGAGGTGGGTGGTGGGGTAGGTGTGCGTGAACTCGCGGATGGCCAGGGGTGGTTGGACCTGCGATGTCGTCATGGAGCCAGCCTTCCGGCCGTGCCCGGCTCGCTGACAGGAACGCCACCCATACAGATCCATCTGTACTGGTTCACGCCCTGGACTGGGCGGATAACTCCCCGTAACCATGGGCAGGTTGGGCGACGCGGGGCGCGGGGCGCAGGGGCACGGAAGCGGGGCGGCGATGATGGCGGATCAGGACGGCGGCGGTACGGCGGCGAGCGGCGAACCCGAATTGTCGGACAGCCTCAAGACGTTCGGGGCCGTTTTGAAGGCGCTGCGGGAGGCTGACGGCCTCACCCAGGAGGAGTTCGCGCCGCGCGTGCGCTACTCGGCGGCGTACGTGGCGAAGATCGAGCAGGGCAAGCGGTTCCCTCCGGAGAACCTTCCGGACCGGACAGCCGAAGTGCTGGGGCCGGTCGCTGGCAAGGTCCTCGCGGCAGCGGCGAAGAGCTTGCGGAGGAAGGCAGGGCTGGCGTCCTGGTTCCTGCAATGGGCGGGGATCGAGGAAGAGGCGATCACGCTGTACGCGTATGAGTGCCGGGGGATTCCGGGGCTGTTGCAGCCGGAGGGATACATCAGGGCGGTGTTCGACCGCAGGCTCCCGCCTGTCACCGAAGAGCAGTTGGAACGCGAGGTCGCCGCTCGCCTGGACCGTCAGCAACTCCTCACTCAGCGGCCGAACACAGCCTTCAGCTTCGTCATCGAGCAAGCGCTCCTCGAACGCCGCTTGGGAGGAGTCGAGGTCACGCGCAACGTCATCGACCACCTACTTGGCGTTGGGAGTCAGCGCAACGTGGAGATCCAGGTGATGCCGCTTCGGCAGGAGGATCACACCGGCGTCGACGGCCAGATGTACTTGGCCGAGCGGCCTGGCCACCAGTGGATCGGCTACGTCGAAGGCCAGCGCTCCAGCAGCCTGATCGCCGCCCCGAACGACGTGAGCGTTCTCCTCCAACGCTATGGCAAGCTGCGTTCCCAGGCCCTGGACTGCCGGGCTACGGTGAGCTTGCTGGAACAGATGCGAGGAGCGCTATGAGCACCACGGAAGACCTGGACTGGTTCAAGAGCAGCTACAGCGGAAGCGAAGGCGACAATTGCATCGAGGTCGCGCTGGACGCCGAAGTGGTCCGCGTCCGGGACTCCAAGGATCTTGGCCGCGACTCGTTCGCCGTTGCCTCCGACGCCTGGGCTGCGTTCACCGCGCACGTTTCAGGATCCTGAACTGCCGTCTGTGAGGCGGCAGATCGGCCGCCCCACAGACGCATGCACTACTCAGTCGGACTCTGCGGAGGACGCTGCCTTCTTCTTTGGGGCGGCGGCCTTCTTCGCGCGGGTGGCGGGGGAGGGGCGCCAGGCGCGCAACGTGTCGTCGGTCAGGCCGAGTTCGCCCTGCTTCTGCTGACGGAAGGCGAGGATTTCGGCAGCCGGGGACGCGCCGAACTCGGCGTCGTACTCGCCGTACCACTGGTCCAGCCACGGCTGGAGCTCAAGCAGCCCGGCCAGGAACGGCACGATCTCCTCGCTGCCGAGACCGGCGGTCTGGATGTACGAGGCCAGCGCGAGCGCCTGCTCCAGGTGATCCCAGCCGGCCCACCCGTACAGCTCGGGCGACTGCGCGTTCACTGTGCCGTACGAGACGAACCGCTCCTTGGGCACGTCGAGCTTGCCCCGGGCGCGCCAGTAGCTGGGCTTGAGGAAGTCCGCGGAGGTGTACTTCGGCGGTACGGGCGTCCGCTCCCGGATCTTCCGCTTGGCGGGCTCGTCCGGCGCGGCGTCCTCCTCCCGCTGGAGATCCCATACGTGCTCCCAGTCGGCCCGCTTCTTGAGCGCGGCGGGCTTGTACCGGAGCGCCGATACGAACGGGACGTGCTCCTCGGACAGCAGCTCGCGGACGGTCTTGGCGAGGTCCTGGCGGGGTGCGTAGAGGTCGGCGACGGAGGTGAAGTCCTCGTCGGCGGACAGGGCTTCGGTCAGCCGGGCGAGGGTGGTGATGGTGGGGTTGCCGTTAGCGTCGAACCAGTACGAGCGGTCCTCGACCCGGTCGAGAAGCCAGGAGCGAAGCGCCTTCTGCCGCATCGAATCCCAACCCTCGGACGCCCAGCGGCGCTTGTACTCGGGGCGCTCGATCATGCCGATGGCGCGGTTCGACTCGATGACGTCGATGCGCTTCTGGACGAGGGCGCGGTATTCGGGGGACCAGTGGGTGGGGATCTCGGTTATAGGGGTGGAGCCGTGGCGCTTAAACCACTCGCCGCTGGCCTCGCCTGCCGCGACCCGGCGCGCGAGAACGATTTCGAAGGCGCGCTCGCCGAGGGCGAGCTCGGGGACGGCGGAAGGGCTGGGCAGGCGGAGGTCCTCGGAATGCAGGTTGTAGAGGGAGTAGACCTGCCAATCGAGTTCCTCCTGAAGGGCGATCATGCGGGCGCGCGTGGAGGCATAACGTACCTGGGCGTCACGGAGCGCGGGAGCGGTGGGGAGGGCTTCGGCGGTAAGTGCGAGGGGGGTTGCCTTGGAGAGCTCCTGGGAGAGGGCGTCGAGCTCAGAGGCGAGGGCGGTGGGGTAGGCAGAAGGCAGAGGGAACTTGCCGACGTTTGTGCCGTTGAACTGGTAGCTCCATGACCACGGCTGATCAGATTCGCCACCGCCGGACTCCGGACTCCCGCCCTTCTGATGGCAGTTTAGTCTGAGCCAGAGTGCAGCGGTAGAACTATTCAGGAGCCCGAGCAGTCGAAGGTGCTCCTTTTCTGTCGTTCCCTGCGGGAGATTGATCGCGGGAGCGGTCTGCTTAAACACCTTGCTGCCGCGGTCCAGCGTGAAATGGTTGTGCGTCGAAATCTCGGCAAATGCGATCGAAAGCTGTGTAGAGTAACGCTTTGTGAAGAACATTGAGTATTCGAACCACAGGAGGCCGCGATCCAGGTGAGATTGCCCAAACGCAATTCGGCTGATCAGGTTTTTACGCATAGGCCAAAGGAATCGGCCTACGGACTCAGGGGCACTAGGCTGCAGGGACTTCTCGTCGTACGGCCACAAGGAGCACTCGGCTCCATCGATGAGATAGTCGCGAACATTTACTCCTTCAACGAGGTCGCGCCCGTATGGGCTAGCGATTTGGGCGCGCCTCAAGGCTCCTGAGCCAATCATGTATGCGTCGTCCTCGCGCGTGACAGCGCCTGCGCCGATTTCATCGGCTACCAACTTGAGTTGGGTCGTGGCTTCAGTATTGATCTGCTCAGTCATCTCAAGTCCGCCGTCAGCCAAGATCCACGGCTGCTTTCCGAAGTACCGTCCTCGTTCCAGATCGTCCACCGAGACCCACCGGCTAGCGCTCCCCGGCCTATCGATCTGCTCCAGGATAGCCCGCCAGACGAACCCATCCGCAGCTTTCACCGGGGCCGAGGGTTCTCCCTGAACGCTCCTTACCGTCCGGATTGTGGTATGCCGTGGGGAGCCCCCCACCGGCCGCCCCACCAGGATTACCGTAGGTGTCCCGTGCCCCGGGATATAGGCCCCCGACGTATCGATGACCTCGGTCAGCTCGATCTTGTGTGCGAAGAACTCCTCAATCAGCTTTGCGCCGAACTCCCGCTTCATAAACGAGCTCGCCGTAATTTGGCCGACCATGCCGTAGCCGTTCCCCTCACCCCCGCCTTGCTTCGTCAGCTCGAAGAACCGTTGGGCAAACGGCACGGACAATGCATACGTCCCCGCGCACGCGTCATACAGCTCCCGATAAAGCTGGTTGAGCTTCTTGTCCTTGACCGTAATGTACGGCGGGTTCCCCACCACCACGTGGTACCGCCCTTGCTGCAAAATCCCCGGGTACTCGTGCACGTCCTCCGTCGCGTACGAGAACTCGGCCAGCGGGTCTCCAGCAGCACCTTCCTCCCCGAGGCCCAGCTGAAGCTCCAACTGCCGGTCCTTGATGAGCGAGTCGCCAACCGCCAACTGGATCGGCCACTCATACTCCCGCGCAGCCCCAAACGTCCGCATCCCGCTCGCCGCCATCGCCGCAACAAGCAACCGGAACCGCGCCACCGCCACCGCGAACGGGTTCAGGTCCACCCCGTGCACCGACTCCAGGGCGGCACGCACCCGCTCGTACGGGCCCACCTCCGGCCGCTCCTCGGCCCACAACCGCACCAGCCGCCGGAACGCGCCCAGGACAAAGTGCCCGGACCCACACGTCGGGTCGATCATCAGCAGCTCTTCGAAGCCGAACTCCCGCACGGCCGGCGTCATCGTCCGGTCGAGGATGAACTCCTCGACGAATTCCGGCGTTTGGAGCAGCGCGTACGTCTTTCGCGCCGCCTCGCTCAGGTCCTGGTACAGGTCGCCCAGGAACCGCGTGTCCCAGCCCTCCGTGCCGTCCTTGCTCAGCGGGTCCGTGAAGTCGTGCACCAGCACCGACGTGCTGCCGGAGCCGTCCTCCGCCTCTGCCCCCGCCTCCACCAACTTCTGCTTCCGCCAGAACGCCAGCAGCGCGCCCGCCCCGTCGTGCGACAGCGGGATCTGGTACAGCGGATTGTGATTCCGGTCGAACAGTAGCCGCCCGGCTTGCCCCGCCCCCAGCTCCGCGAACGCCGTCTCCAGCCACCCGCGGTACGTCGGGTCGGCGTCCTTCGCCATGTACTCCTCGTACCGTGCCTGAGCGACCTCGCGCCCCGCCACGTCCGGCGCTGTGATGTACGGCTCCGCGATCAGCCGGTTGTCCTCGCTGAACCGGACGAAGACCGTGCCGAGCACCCACGCCACCGCGACCTGCGTGACCCGCTCTCCGAGCCAGGAGTTCCAGGTCGCCGCCGTCCGCCCCAGCTTCTTCGCCTGTTCGTACTCACTCCGCAGGCGCGCCCCGACCTCGGGAACCGCCTTGACCTGTGCATCCAGGTCGGTCTCTGCCGCCTTGACCTGCTTCTGTAGGTCGCTGAGGAGGCTCTTGCGGTCGATCACGGACTGCTCCCGAAGTTGTGACTAAAAGCGAGACGAGAAGGCGGAGAGAAAGACGAGAAGGAGGAGAGAAGAGGCGACGATCCGCCCTACGTCAGACGGCGTCCGGCGCGAGATGTTTCCGTGCCACCCACGCGTCCGGCACGATGATCCACTCGTCGAACCCAGCCTGGTACGGAACGCTCTGCCCGGCCAGCCTCGGCGCGCGCGCCGGGTCGGACTGGGCGACGAGCAGCCACAGCGGGCTGCCGCCCTGCCGCGACTCCTCCGCGAGCCGGCCCAGGAGGTCGAACGCGTCGTAGCGGGCGAGTGCCGCCGTGTCGGTGAGGAGGAGGGGACCGCCGCCCGTGCCCGCCAGACGCTCGCGGAGGAGCGGCTCGACGCGCCCCCACGCCTTGTCCGTACGGACCCGCAACTGCTGATGGGGCCGCGTGCCCGCCTCGGCGGCGTCCGCCTTGAGGACAGTCTCCCAGGTCGGCTTGGCCGCCTCGGCGATCACGCCGCGCAACTCCGCCAGGAACAGTCCTGTCAGCGACACCACCGTCGCCCCGTAGGGCTGGCCCGCCAGCCGTCGTGCCGCCGCCTCCGCACCCTGGTGCGGCACGGTCAGGACCCGGAACCCGTCCTGCCGTGCCGAGTGCACGAGCCGCTGCTCTGCCTTCACCGCCGCCGCGACCGCCGCATCCGCGTCGTACCGCGTCGGCGCGGATCGCCGCGCCTCCGAGGCCGCGACGCCCCAACTCGCGGACGTCAGCCCGCCGGTGAACTCCCCGGCGGGCCGGTCCGGGACGAGCCGGAGGATCTTGTCGTAACGGGTCGCCAGTTTCAGCTCGAAACCGGCCTCCTTCAACAACCGCACCAGCGCACTGCCCGTCGGCAGCTCACGCGGCACCAGCGGATCCTCGCCCAACTCCGGGAACCGGGTCGTGACCCGCTTGTGCAGGGCGTCGATGGTGAGCCCCGGCTGACGCTCCTCCTCGACACCCGGCTGCACGGCGACCACACCGGCCTGAGTGATGCGCAGTGCACGTACGAGATCCAGATCGCGTGGATAGATTTCCAGGCGGGGTGTGAGCGCGGCCCCCGGGGAAGCCGCGACCGCGATCTCGGCCGTCCGCCGCTCGTCCCAGCCGAGCGCCCCCGGCGGCTGCCGGACCGCGGCCAGCTTGGTGAGGACCGTGCTTGCCGTCGGAAGGGACTCCAGGGCCGCCAGCTCGTCCGCGTGCGTGCCCAGCTTGAGCGCGTACTCCCGGAGGGCCGGCAGGGACGGGGTGTCCGCCCCGTCGTCACTGTCCTCTCCGTCGCGGACGTCGATGACGATAAGACCGAGCACCGGTTCGGCGCCCTTGGGCAGCCGGGCGTGGAAGTAGCGGAACCGTGGCGGCGTCTCCTCGTACTGCTCCCGGAACTGCTCTCGCTCCACCACGGCACGCAGCAGCGACAGTGCCAGCGCACGCCGGTCGCGCCGCTTGGCGACCTTGCTGCCCCGCTGGGCGAGCAGCGCATCGGCGAGTTCGAGCACCGGCACGACCCGGCCGCGCTCGGCGACCAGGTCGATCAGTTCGTCGCTCAGCAGCTTCAGCGCGGGATCGTTGTACCAGCGCTCGCGCGATTTCCTTACGATCTGGGGGATGCGGCCCAACGTCAGGCCAAGGGCCTTGGCGACGTCCGTCTGCCGGACCCAGGGCAGTCCCTCGGGCAGGTCACCGTTCTCATCGGGTAGCCGGAGCAGCAACCGGACGGCTTCGCGCTCCTTCGCGTTGGAACGGGCGTTGCCGCCCGACGAGCGCGGCACCAGGCGGGACGCCAGCGCGTCCAGGCTCAGCGCGCGCAGCACCTCCGGACCGGTGTCGCCGCCCGCCGCGACCGATTCGGCGACCGCCTCCTCCAGCTCGGTGACCTCCTCGCGGGCGGCCTTGAGCGCTTCCTTGCTCATCGGCGCCGGTGTCTTGCCGAGTCGCAGGTTCCACTGCTTCTGCCGGTTCTGGATCTCCGTGCGGGTCCGTGCGCCCATGCCCGGTGCGGTCAGGAACTTCCGCAACGAGTAGTCGAGGACGTCCCCCACGGTGTTCAGGCCCAGGTCGAACAGCTGGGACTGTGCGGCGAGGGTCAGGCCCGCCACCGACAGCGGCGTGGAACGGTCGGCCCGCTCCGCCTGCTCGTCGCGGATCTCCTCGGCCGAGGTGTCGTCGTCGCCCTGGCCGATCTGTGGCGCGGCGCTCTCTACCGCCACCACCTTGTTGCCGTGCCCGGAGCTCGGCGCTGTCGTCCGCTGGGCGTCCAGGAAGATCGCGTTCCAGGCGCGCTCCATCGGCTTCAGGTCCGGGAAGCGGTTCTTCACGTCCCGGGCCAGGGCCTTGCGGAAGAAGGCCACCAGGCCGTCCCGCACCGGGTCGTCGAAGGCGTCGGCGGCCAGCTGCGGGTACGGCCACTCCTTCGGATCGGTCTGCCGGGGCGTGACCGAGCCGTCGCCCCAGCGGGGCAGCTCGCGGGACGCCATCTCGTGCAGCGTGACAGCCAGCGCGTACCGCTCGGCGTGGCCGTCGTACGAACCGCGCGTGATGATCCCGACGAACGGGTCGAGATAACCCTCGGTGCCTGCCTCGATCTCCTTCGTGGGGTACCCGGCCAGCGAGAAGTCGATCAGCACGAGCTGGCGGGTGCCGTTGGGACGGATCCGGATCGCAATGTTGTCCGGCTTCAGATCCCTGTGCCAGATGCCCTCCGCCTCCAGATGCTCCACCGCGCCGAACAGGTATTTTCCGTACGTCTCCAATTGGTCCATGCGGAGGCGGCCGTAGTCCCGCAGCTGACGGGCGACAGTGTCCTCGCGTCTGCGCGCGGCCTTGCCCGAGCCCGTGCCCTCTGTGTCCAGTGCGCGGATGTCGCCCACGTACTCCAGGGCGAGCACCCTGCGGCCCCCGAGGGTCAGCGGCTCCCGCTCGTACAGCGCGATGATGCTGGAATCCCGGTGGATCCGGCCCAGGACATCGGCCTCCCGGTCGAGCACCGCGTGCTTGGCCTCGCTGAGCGCGACCTTGAGCACCGCGACCGGCAGGCTGCCGCTGCGACGGGGCTCACCGGCCAGGTCACGGACGAGGAACGCGCGCGACGTCGAGCCCGTACCGAGACGGCGCACGATTTCCCAGCGCCCGGCGAACACATCACCGGCCACGGCTTCCAGCGGGTCCTTCTCCGGCTCGGTCTGTTCCTCGCCGGTCTCAAGGGCTGCGGCGGCAGCAGGCTCTCCGCCTGAAGGCTCCTTCTCGGCGAACGTCTCCTCGACGAATTCCAGCATCTCCAGGAAGTCGTCGATTGTGGAGAGACGGCGGTTCGGCTCGTAAGCGGTGGACGCCTCCACCAGGTCGTCGATGTCAGGGTTGAGACCGTCCACCAGCGCGCTCGGGGCGAGCGTCTCACCCGCCTCCAAGCGGGACAGGACCTCGCTCTGGGTCGCACCCGGCGCCTGCCCGGTGACCAGGAGATACGTGAGAACACCGAGTCCGTACACATCGAGCCGGACCGGGTCCGCCTTCGGGATCCGCAGCTCGGGGGCAAGATACGGGTCGGCCTGCTGGGAGACGTGCAGACCGGACACATGGGAGGTGGCCAGCGTCAGCGGCTTGCCCTGGCTGGCGCTGTGCCCGGAAGCGATCTGCCAGTCCGCGATCTGCAACCGGGGGCTCATCCAGCGCTGCTCCTCACCCAGGTCGCGCCCGCGCGGACCGCGGTTGCGCGGGATCACGTGCACGGCGTGCGCCGACAGCGTGCGGTGATGGAGCCGATTGGAGTGCGCGGAGCGGAGCGTCTCGGCGAGCTGGCGGACCAGCGCGAGGCGGCCCGGCAGGCCGAGTCGCTCGCCGTGCTCCACCAGGTAGTCGTCGAGTCTGAGGGTCTCCGGGTGGTAGTCGAAGAGGATCGTCGGGCCTGCGGGATGCCCCGACGGCAGGTAGCTCTTCAGCTGGACGACGCCCGGGTGCCGGAACCGGCTGAGCACCGTGGCCTCGCGCGCGGCGGCCTTCTCCACCGAGGCGCGCTCGGTGTCCGAAGCACCCCGCTCGCTGAGGAAGACCCGCACCCGCGCCAGGTCGTGCAACTGGGTGTGACGTCCCAGATAGTCGGCCCAGGTGGGGCCGGAGTCGAACGACTTCGTCTCCAGGAGATACGACCCGACTTCGTGCTGCCGGCGGACGGACGCGATGCCGAGCTGCTTGAGGGCCGCGTCGACCTGGCGCGAGACCCCGGCGGTCACCTGCCCCCGGGCGCCCTCCGGCGGAACGGCGAGCATCTCGACCAGCTTCTTGATCTTGAAGACGCCATTCAGGTCGGCGCCTGTCAGGTTCACCTGGAACCTGTCGTCGGTGAAGCAGACCGCCTCGCCCACCCAGATCCTCGGCCGCCCGGGGCCCCGCCCCACGACGTTCCCGATCAGGCCAGCCAGCTCCTTGGCCTTCTGATTGGTCAGATGCAGCGGATTGCCGTGCCGGCGCTGGGTGCCGCCGGGGGTCGTCTGCACCCAGCTGTTGCCCCCGCCGCTCACCGACCCGTGCCAGTCCTTCAGCTCGACCAGAAACACACCGGCCGGCGCGGTGACCATGAGGTCGATCTCGCGGACGTGCCCACTGTTCGCCGTGAAGGTGAAGTTTGACCAGGCGCGCCAAGGCTCCTCGTTCGGCAGGAGCCTGCGGATCGCCTCAAGACCGCGGCGCTCGTGCTCGAACTCGGACTCGGTGACCGTCGTCCACCGGCCATCCTCCATGCGGCTCCTGCCCCGTCTCAGCTCATGTGCGTGTGTGCCGGTCGCATTCCTGCTGGTGCGACCCAGGCAACCCGGCTGAATTCCCTGGAAGAAATCCTAGACGGTGACACTGACACCAGGCGGCCCAGCAGCGACAGCGGCCATACGAGCGTGGGCGAGTGACCGGAACGCGGGCCCTGTGGTTCGTCCGAAGACGTACTGGTCGGAACGCACGACTCTCCGATACATATGAAGGATTGAGCGGGGGATCGGGGGGTTCAGTGCTGCTTGTCGTGGGATTACTGGGCATAGGCGGATGCGTGCTGGTGTCCCGTTGCGGTGGACCGACGCAGTACCACCGGCCGTGCCGCCGCAGGCGAAAAGGGCTATTCGCCCGTTGCCAGGATCACGGCTTCACGCTTGTCACGGTCACCGACCTGGCGGGACTCGCGCTGTTCGGCCTGGCCTTCGGAGTGTGGACGCTCTTCGGGGCAGCCGGCTGATGCGGCGTAGCCGCAGCCAAGGAGGGTGGGCCGCAATTCCTTGGTGGGTGTGGGGGCTCGGAGGCCTGGTAGGGCTCATCGGGTTGTGGCAGGTGGCCCAGCAATGGCCGGTGTGGACCGGGTTCGGGCTGGCTTCCGCAGCCGTCGGGCTGGCGCTGAAGCCGGGGCGATCGGCCTTGCTGGCGCGGGCCGGCCGCTCGGCGCTTGCCGCAGTACCCGTGCGCTATTCGCTGGCACATCTCGATTCACTGGACCCCACGGCGTTCGAACTGGCGGTCTGCTCCCTGCTGCGCAGGGACGGACTGGCTGCGCAGCATGTCGGCCGAGCCGGGGACAAGGGAGCTGACGTACTGGTCGTCGACGGGTCCCGGCGACGGGTGGTCGTGCAGTGCAAGCGGCTGCGACCGGACCGAAAGGTCGGAGACCAGGACGTCCAGCGGGTCAACGGAACCTACCGCCACGACCATGGTGCCGAGTTCGCTGTGATCGTCACCACCGGAGGGTTCACGACAGCCGCGAGAGTGGCCCGCGCTACGGGATCCATCTGGTCGACCGAGACGCGCTGGAGCGGTGGGCCGACCTGGGGGAGCCGTTGTACCGAATTCTCCGAATCCCCGATGAGCAGGCACGGAGCCGAAATCGAGGCCCCGGACCTTGGCTCGCAAGAAGATCGCCAGGGTGACACCGCGTCAGCGGACAGCACAACTCGCCGCATAGACCAATGAGTTACGACCGAGGAGGAGTATGACCGGCCAGATCGAGTCCGTACGGATTCAGGTGTCCGGGGCGGACCCGCGTCACGCGGAACTGGAGGCACGAGAACTCCGCGACGTTCTGCGCCGGTTGGACGACACCGAGGTGCGCTTCGCCCCACCGGAAGCAGCACACGACGCGGAGGGCACGAAGGGGCCCGCGCTGCTGACCCCGGAGGTCGTGCTCGTTCTCACGGGAGGATCCTTCACGCTGACGGGGACCGCTATCAAAGCGTGGGTCGCCGTCCGCAAGAGCCGCAAGGTGCGCGTCCTGCACCCGGACGGCACGGTCACGGAGTTCCAGGGCGGCGTCTCCGGGCGCGAGATCAGGAAGCTGCGGGACGGTGGCAGCAACGGCAGTTCGGGCCCCGGTCCCGGAGCCGGGCGGTGAGCCGAAAGCATGCCCTGCTCGTGGGTACCGCCACCCACCAGGACGTGAGCTTCCCCGCCCTGCCTTCGGTGCGCGCGGACATTCACTTCCTGGGCCAGGTGCTGGAGATGCCCGCCGTCGGAGGGTACGAGAAGTGCTTTCGGGTCGAGGACTCGCCGAAAGTGGCGGTCAAGCAGGCCATCGAGGCATTCCTTGGCGCGCGGGAACCCGATGAACTGGCGGTGGTCTACCTCAGCGGCCACGGGGCGTACGACCGCGAGGACGGTCAGCTCTACTTCGTCACCACGGACACCGAGGCCGGCCGGGAGCGGCAGACAGCCCTCGAAGCAGCCTTTGTCATCGACCAGTTGGAGAAGTGCGCGGCCCGCCGAAAGGTGCTGCTGCTCGACTGCTGTTTCAGCGGCAGCGCGGTGCAGGGTTTCCGCAGCAAGGGGGCACCCGCGACGGCCGCCACGCCGGTGGTCGAAGCCGGAGGGGTACACGTCATCACCGCCTCCCAGCACTGGGAGAAGGCGTTCACCACGGATGCCGACCAGCCTTCGCAGTTCACCCGGGCGATCGTCGAAGGCCTGCACTCGGGACGAGCGGACCTGGACGGTGACGGGCAGATCTCCGCGAACGACCTGTTCCGTCACATCAGTCGGGATCTGCAGAAGGCCCCGGACGGCCGTCGGCAGACGCCGACCCAGTCCGCCCTGTCCGTGACCGGCGACATCTATCTCGCGCGCGCCGCCGCCGGCCGTCAGATCCCCGCGCTCAAGCCACTGCCCGCCGAGCTCACCGCAGTGACAGACCCCGCAGGGGACAAGTCGCCGGCACCGGTCGAGCCCACCGAGGCGGCACACGACGACTCCGCCTTCACCGAGACCGAATGGGCCCGGCTGCTGGTCTACTACCAGCAATGCCTGGAGGTGGAGGGCCGTACCGGCGAACTGCTGCCGCTGGCGGGGAGCGACCCGCCGCGAACGGTCTGGCCATCCGGGGAGGAACTCCTTCTCTCCGGCACGGAATCCAGTGTGCAGGCACCACAGCGCGTCGTGGACCTCGCCGAACAGGCGCAGAAAGACGGCGCCGATCTCTGGTACGGATATCCCGTCGCCGTGCTGTACGACGGCACGCGACAGGTGTGCGCACCGCTCGCCATGCGCCGGATCGAAGTCGAACGCGGACCACAGGGACGGAGCGTCGTCACGCCTTCCGGACCGATCGTCCTCCACCCCGAACTCGTCCTGAACCGGCTGGGCAAGGATGAAGGCCGGGAACTGCTCACCGTCTACCAGCCCAACTGGCGGCCGGGATTCCGTGAGGACATGATCCGCGACCTGCGCAGTCTGTTGCAAGAACTCGGGCTGCCCGACACCGAACACCTCGACCCCGGGGCACTCGGCGACGGCAGCTCGCTGCGCGCGGCACACGAGGGCGCCCGCAATGTGGCGGTCGTCTATGCGGCCCGGTCGGACAGTGCGGCCACAGCGCAGCTGATGAAGGACTACACGACGCTGCAGCGGAGCATCGGGCAGTTCCCGGACACGGCACTTGGAGCGTTCACCGCACAGGGCGAAACGGATCCGGGCGCCAAACAGGACGTGCAGATCGTCGCGCCACTGGAACTCAACGAAGGACAGGAAGCCGTCATCCGGGCCGCCATGGTCCGCAGGCTCACGGTCGCCACCGGACCACCCGGCACAGGCAAGAGCCAGCTCATCGTCAACACGGTAGCCACCGCCAGGGCGGCCGGACAGACCGTGCTCGTCGCCTCCACCAACAACAAGGCGGTGGACGAGGTCTGGCAGCGGTGCGAGGAACTCACCCCCGGGCTTCTCGTGCGGACAGGCGCGCAGTCAGTCGTCGACAAGGAGGTGAGCACACTGGAGGAACTCGCTCGCAGCGTCCGGTCCCGGCAGTCCTCCCAGACGTACCGGGGCGAACTCCGGAACCATCTCCGGACACAGGAGTCGTTGCGGCACCAGCTCGCGGAGATCGCCCGCCGGGAGCGGGAACTCGCCGACCTCGGGCGGTTGCGTTCCGCCTATGCGGAGAAGCGCCACCAGGACCCCCAGACACTCGCCACCGTGCTGGGCGACGATGTCTCCCTGGGTCGGTGGCTGCGCCGGGCCCGTACGGCCGCCCGTCTCGGGATCTTCGGGGGATGGCTGCGCGGCCGGTGCGTGCGCAGGCTCGACCCTGTGCCGGTCCAGGTCGCGGATCGTCAGGACTTCGCCGAATTGCTGATGTTCGCCGAAGCGGAAGCCGACTGGCGGCGGATGCGCACCGCAGCCGAAGCGGCGCTCGACGACGCCCAGCTCCACGCCACGCTCCAGGATGCCGACCGACGAGTCCGTGAGGCCGCGACAGCATTGCTGCAATCGTCGGTGGCGGAGCAGGCGATGACCGCCCGCGCTGCCATCCACGAGCGCATCGAGGCGGTGCGGGCACGATCACCGAGGCAGTGGTCGACCCTGGACCGCATTCTGCCGCAGGTCTCGGGCTGGGCCGTCACCGCGCGGTCCGCACGGCGGTTCCGGGACCGGGCCGCCCTCTTCGACCTGGTCATCGTTGACGAAGCCAGTCAGTGCTCCGCACCGGATGTGCTGCCGCTGCTCTTCCGCGCCCGGCGTGCCCTGGTGATCGGCGACCCCATGCAGCTGCAGCACATCACCACACTGCAGCCACGCCAAGAGGCGGAGGCGCACCGGGGAGCAGGACTGCGGGCGAGCTGGCTCGACGAGCACCGGCTCGAGCACCGCCGCTACTCCTCCTTCCATGCGGCTGCCCATGCGGCAGGGGAGACGCTGCTGCTCGACGAACACTTCCGCTGCCACCCCGACATCGTCGGCATCGCGAACCGGCACTGCTATGGCGGCCGGCTGACCGTCCTCACCGACCCCCGGTCGCTGCGGCGCATCGAGGGAGTTGACGCCGTGCAGTGGCTCGACGTGAAGGGAACGGCGCGCAGGGGCCACCAGGGATCGTGGCTGAACCAGGACGAGGCCGACCGCGTTCATCTCTCGGTGGAGCGCCTGCTCAAGCGGCTTCCGCACGGCTCCACCGTAGGCGTCGTCACTCCCTTCCGGGCCCAGAAGGAACTGATCGCCGACCGCTGGCAGCACGAGCCACGGGTCAGGGTCGGCACGGTGCACACCTTCCAGGGAGGTCAGCAGGATGTGATCCTCCTGTCCCTCGTCGCGTCCGACCGGATGCGTCCGAGCGCGGTCAACTGGCTCTCCCACGAGGTCAACCTCTGGAACGTGGCCATCACACGGGCTCGTTCACATCTCATCGTGTTCGGCGACCGCGACTTCTGGTCGGTCCGACCCGGCATGCCGCACGCACTTCTCGACGCGGCAGAGGCGAAGGACGGCCTCCCTTCGCTCGGCGTTCACCCGGAACATTCCGACGAAGACGTCGGTGACCGGCTGCAGTACCTGCTGACGGACAAGATTCCGGGAGTCCTGATCGACCGAAATGCCTCGGTGGACGGCTATCCCTACGACTTCGACGTCCGCCGCAGCTCAAAGAGCGTTCAGATCCGACTCGACCACGGTGCGTCCACCGGCGCAGAGGCCGCACGGCACCTGAGATTGGCACTCGGCCGAACGGCCCTGCTGCCCAACGGCGTGCGAATCCCTGCCTGGCAGGTGTGGGACGGGCGGACGGAACGGGTGGTGGGCCGGCTCGACAATTGAAAATGCGCAGGGAGGGACTGGCAGCGCTGGCGAACGGACCGGGATGAGCGCGAAGCGCGATACGACTGCGACGGCCGAAGCCTGTCCCTATCATCGGACCGGGGGATCTCGGTGTCCCGGCCCGCACGCCGGAGACCGCTGCGTCGGCATGCCGTACGAGCTTCTCCGACGACCGGTTTCCTTTCATTCCGCCAGGAGTTCACCGTGCCGTACACGGCAGAGATCAGCCGCTCGAACCCGACGAGCATCATCTTCCTCGTTGACCAGTCGACCTCCATGAGCGATCCCATCGGTGGTGAAGTACCGCAACAGAAGGCCGATGTCGTCGCCGATGCCATCAACCGCCTGCTCACCGAACTCTCCGTCAAGTGCGCCAAGGAAGAGGGCGTACGCGACTACTTCCACGTCGCGGTCATCGGTTACGGAGCCACCGTGGGCTCGGCGCTCGCGGGGCCGCTCGAAGGACGGGACCTCGTCCCCCTGAGCGAGGTGGCGGACAACCCTGCCCGCATCGACGAGCGGAGCAAGAAGGTCCCTGACGGTGCCGGCGGCCTGGCGGAGACCACCGTCAACTTTCCTCTGTGGATGGATCCGGTCGCCCATGGCGGGACCCCGATGAACCGTGCGTTGCAGTACGCGGAGGGACTCGTCGCCGGCTGGACCGAGCGGTATCCGGCCGGATTCCCGCCCATCGTCATCAACCTGACGGACGGCGAGTCGACCGACGGCGACCCCACCGCGGCCGCAGAGGCCGTCACCTCCCATGCCACAGCTGACGGCGCGGCGTTGCTGTTCAACCTGCATGTGTCCGCAGCAGGCGGCACACCGACCGCGTTCCCCGACTCGGCGGACAGCCTTCCGGACAGCTACGCCCGAACCTTGTTCGGCATGTCCAGCCCGTTGCCGAGCCACATGCGCTCGTACGCGGCCTCGCAGGGGCAGCGGGTCAGCGAGACCACTCGCGGTTTCGTCTACAACGCCGACATCACCACGGTCGTCCAGTTCCTCGACATCGGTACCCGGGCCACCGAACTGCGGTGACGACTTCCACTTCCTGCGTGTACGTCACGCACCTGGTGGCCCCCAAGAAAGGAAGCACGGCAGCGGAATGTGAGGACGCCGTCGCCGTGCTTCCCGGGCATCCGCACGATCACATGCTGCGGGAGCCATTTGCGGTAGGTGTCTGCGACGGAGCCACGGAAAGCGCATTGGCCAAGGACTGGGCCAGGCTGCTGTCCCGCGTCGCGGCCGAACATGCCATGGCGCTGCCGGACGCGCTGGCGGGCGGAACCGCCTTCGAGCAGTTCGCAGCAGCCGTGGTGGACCGGTGGGATCCCTGGCTGGCCGACTACACACTGGCTCGCCAGGCTCAAGGGCGTCCACTGAAGTGGTACGAGCACACCAAACTTGCGGAGGGTGCCTACGCGACGCTGCTCACGGTGCGCGTCGACCCAGAGAGCGGTGCCCACGACGACGCAGCGGCACCGTCCTGGCGGTGGCGTGCCGCTGCGCTGGGGGACAGCTGCCTGTTCCATTTGCGCGACAACCAGCTGATACAAACGTTCCCAGTGTCGGCCGTCGAGGAATTCGGCACCACTCCCGATCTCTTCGGCAGCCGCAACCGTGACGCCGCGCTCCTTGCCGACCGCACGAGATTCACTGGAGGGGACTGTCGCCCGGGAGACCGCCTGCTCCTGATGACGGATGCCCTGGCTGCTTGGCTCATGTCGGCTCCGGACCAGGCCGACGCCGTCGGCCAGCTCCTCGAGTACGCCGGGCCCGACGATCTGGACGATTTCAACAACTGGCTGAACGGGCTACGGGACAGCCGGCAGTTGCGCAACGACGACGTGGCATTCGTACGGATCGATTTCGAGGGACGGTGAACATGGGCCCGGCCACCGGTTCGCAGCGCCGGTTCCCCAGCGGCGCCGAGTACGCGGAAGCCCTGCAGCACACCCAGCTGTGCTTCCATCATCCGGAACTCAAGGGAGCCCGGCCCGAGCTGACCGGACTCGGCCTGCCGCGCCCCATCTCCGGCGCCTTCGCCAGTGTCTTCTCCCTGACCTCGCCCTCATCCGGCCGCCGGTACGCGGTCAAATGCTTCACCCGTCACGTCCCGGACCAGGAACGCCGGTACGAGGCCATCAGCTCCCAACTCGCCCTGCTCGATCCGGCGGAACTCTCCCAACCGTGGAACCTCGGCTTCGAGTACCTTCCCGATGCCATAAGCGTCGGGCGGGAACGCTACCCGGTGCTCAAGATGGAGTGGGCCGAGGCTGTCACCCTGTCCTCCTGGCTCGACGAAAACCATGCAGACCGGATCGCCGTCGACCGCCTGGCCGACCGGTTCGAGGAACTGACCCGGGACCTGGCGGACCACCAGATCGCCCACGGCGATCTGCAGCACGGCAACCTGCTCGTGGCGAGCGACGACACCTTGCGGCTGGTCGACTACGACGGCATGTACGTTCCGGCACTGGACGGTATGGGCGGGACCGAGCGAGGGCACCGGAACTATCAGTCGCCCCTGCGGGGGAACGACGACTTCGGAGTGGAGCTTGACCGGTTCTCCGCCTGGGTCATCCTCCTCTCGTTGAAAGCGATCGCCTCCGAACCGGCCCTGTGGTCCCGGTTGCACGAGCCCAGCGGCGAGTTCCTCCTGCTCACCGAGGACGATTTCACGAGTCCGGCCGGGTCTGCACGACTGCAGACACTGCTCACTCATCCCGACCGTATGGTGAGCGGACTCGCCGACCAGGTGCGGACCCTGGCCTGCCAGCCCCTGGACATGCTGCCGCCGCTCACCATGGCCCTGCCCAGGCAGCGGCCGGCCGCAACGGTGATCACGGACACCACTGCTCACACCGGGGCTGCCGCCCCGGGTACGGGCGGTCTGCCCGGCTGGATGGCGGGACACGTCGCCTCTGCGGCGTCGCCGACGCAGCCCGCGCCCTCGGTCGCCTCGCCGGACAGATTCCAGGTCAGGACGCCACTGGACGTCGCCGTAGCTGTCGTCTGGCCCCTGATGCTGGCAGTGACTGCACTGGCTCTTGTCGTGGGCCTCACGACGGTCCCGTTCGGTCCGGCAGTCCCGGTGCTGGCCGTTGCCGTGTTCTCGGTGTTCGGGCGGGCCCGACGCACGGAGCGGGCTCAGATACGGGCCGTCCTCTCCGGGCTCACAGCAGAACTGGACCAGCTCGACGACCCGGTCAAGGCCGAGGGGAAGCTACGCAAGGACCGGGCGAAGTTCGACGCCGCAGAGGCGAAGCGCACTGCGGACCACCCGCGAGCACAGAGCAAGCTCACCGCGAGCTACCACGGCGAGCTCCAACAGATCGAGAAGCGCCGGGTCCGTAAGCGGCAGGAGCTGGACAAGAGGATCGCTGGGCTTTCGGAGGAACGAGGGAAGGCCCTGAGAACGGCGCTTGCGGCCCGGCAGTCCGCCTACGTGCGGGACCGGCTCGGGCGACAGCTGATCGCCCGGAATCCGCCGTACGGCATCGGACCGAAACTGGCCGCGCGGCTCGCGGCAGCGGGAGTCCGTACCGCAGCCGACTTCACCGGATACCGAACCGTGCACAATGCGCACTACAACAGCGTCGGTGCCGAACTGGTGCTCAGCAACGGCCGCCGTATCGACGTCCCGGGTATCGGTGAGGCCAAGGCCATCGCGCTCGATGTCTGGCGCAGGCAACTGGTCGCCGCTGCCGAAGCCGGTCAGCCCACCGCGCTCACCGCACAGGAACGACAGTCGATCGACCAGGGCATCGAGGTCCGGCGCACCCTCCTCACCGCTGAGCTCCGCTCCGTGGACGCGGCAGCTGAAGCCTCACGGATGAAGGCACAGAAGGAGATGGAGGAGGGCCAGGCGCAGCTCACCCGGGAGAACACCCTGGCAGGCGACCGGGCCCGCCGACAGCGGCAGGAGTTCAGCCGGCGCGCGGTCATGCTCCAACGGAACAGTGCGCGCCATGCGGCACTGAGCTCTGCTGCCGAGATTGCGGAGGCACACCGGCGCAGGCTGTCCCTCGTGCGCTACCTGCTATTCCTCTACACCGGTCGCTGAACCGCGCCCCTGAAAGGCGTGATGTCGCATCCACGGCCGACCTCGTGCTGCATACGGTCGAAGGCGCGCATCGCTCCGTACGCGGGATCGCGGTGGCGCAGACCATGGAGGAGCGCACAGTGCTGTGCGCCAGGTTGGCCGGGTGGGAGGTGGAGAAGCCGAGGCCCTGGCCTGGGGCGGTGGACGATGCCGTGGGTCCGGACCGTGTAGCTGCCCTCGAGGGCCAGCCCGCAGGGGAGTCCCAGGTCGAAGGTTTCGGTGAAGAGCCGCCGGTGATGATAGGGCCCGGCCATGTTCTGCAGCCGGGGTCAGAGCGGGCAAGCAGGTCGCCGTCAAGGTAGCGGACGTGGTCTTCGTACAGGCCGGTGTTCAGGACGATGCGGTACGTGCCGAGGCCCAGAGTCGCGTCCGAGAGGGCGAACGTACGCGGGCCGGAACAGGCGAGGTGCAGGGGGAGGATCACGGTGCCGCTGGTGAGGACGGTCAGTCGGACGGTCGGTCGGCAGCTGATTGAGGTCGGGACCCGGCCGGGACGTCGGACCTCGGCCTGCCGGACTCCGCGCTGCTCTCCCGCATGGATGGTCCTGGACGGCGCGTGTTCATGGGGCCACGATAGGACGGTGGGGGACTGGGGCGCAGAGGTGCGACGTACGGAGCCTGGACCCGCGGCGCTCGTTTGACGCTCGCCCCCTTCGAGGCATGTCAGGGGATGCTGTGATGCGGTCTGACCTGCAGTTTCCCAAGGTGCCCTCAGATCGGACGTCTTTCCGATGACGCATCACGTGGAGTGCGTGGCGATTTTGGAGCCGGTGAAGAAGGGCGACTGACCTGCGGATTCGGGTCGCTTTCGGCCCTGTCCTCGGCCGGACAGCGACCCGCACCACCACCGCCACGGTGCTGCATACGGAAGAGCCGCCACGGCGCGGCGGGTGGACCCTACGAGGGCCAGACCCGATCGGTCAGCCTTGTGGCAAATGCGGGCTCATCTTGATGTCGGGCCGGCAACAGGGTGCATAGGGATACCGAGCGGCGGAGTCATATGCTGGGCCGGGCGAGGCAGGCGCAGCTCGTGCTGTGACCATGCTCTCTGTAACCGGGTGGCCTTACTTCGGCGGGGGCTCCCGATGAACTCTCGGAGGTCGACCGGTGATCACTCTGACCGCAGTCGGAGGAGTGGCCCTCATCGAACTGGGCATGGCGTTGACTCCCGGGCCGAACATGATTCACCTCGCCTCCCGGGCGATCACCCAAGGCCGCAGGGCGGGTCTGGTGAGCCTCGGTGGGACCGCCGTGGGATTCGTGTGCTACCTGCTGGCCGCGGCTGCGGGCCTGTCCGCGTTGTTCGCCGCGGTGCCGGTGGCATTCACGGTGGTCAAGCTGACCGGGGCCGCCTATCTGGCGTACCTCGCCTGGGACATGCTCAAGCCCGGGGGGCGTTCGCCCTTCGCCCCGGCCCAGGACCTGCCTCCGGTTTCCGACGCCCGCCTGTTCTCGATGGGGTTGCTGACCAACCTGCTCAACCCCAAGATCGCTCTCATGTATGCCGCACTACTGCCCCAGTTCCTGGACGCGCAGGCCGGCCCGGCCTGGGGGCAACTGCTTCAGCTCGGTGCCGTGCAGATCATCGTGGGAGTCTCTGTGAACGCGCTGATCATGCTGGGCGCGGCGCGCATGTCGAAGTTTCTGGCCACCCGCCCCCGCGTCCTGACCGCCCAGCGGTTCACGGCAGGCGGCCTGCTCGGCGCTTTCGCGCTGCACACCGCACTGTCCCGCACCGCTGCCTCCACCTGAGCCGGCCCCTCGTCGCTCTCGGGGAGACGCGATGTCGGCTACTTCTTGGGCACACTCCTGGGTGGCTTCGCGGCGGACTGGGCCGGCCGGCGCAGCACCTGCCACGGCCTGGTCGCGGTCCTTCGGACAGCCCGGTTCGTTTTGCCGGTTCCGCCTTCTCCGGGACCCAGTTCGCTTACGGGAGCATCGCTCTCTTCGGTGTCTCCACCCGAGCTGCACGTCGCGGCCGGTACGGCGACGCTCGCCTCCGCGTCCGACATCGGCGGCTCGACCCGTATCCCCGACACCGGCCCGGCACGCGACGCCATCCCCTCGTCCTGCGGGGGCCCGCCGCTGACGGGTCGAGCTTTCGCGGTCCCGTCAACGTGAAGCGTGTCCTCTGTGGGGTGTGTCGGCCGTGCGGTCGCCGACGCGGGCGGCGGGAAGAGGTGCCCGCGCTGTCTCGCGTCGTAGTGCGCGGGCGATGGCGTGCGCTTCGATGCCCGCCTGACGGAGGACGCCCGTCAGGGGGTTGGTGTATCCGGCGAAGTAGAGGCGCGCGACTTCGGGGTGGGTCTGTGCCCCTACGGCGAGGGGGCGCCCGGCCTGGTCGAGTACGCCCAGGGAGCCGACCAGGTCGTGCAGGCCGGGTCGATAGCCGGTTGCCGCGATGACCGTGTCGGGTCGCAGCCGTGTGCCGTCGGCCAGTACCACCTCGGGGCCTTCGAACGCCTGGACGGCCGCGACCGGCTCGACCCGCCCGGACCGGACGGCGTCGGCGAAGCCGTGGTCGAGCACCGGGTTGACCCCGTCACGGATATTGCGGGTGTACAGGCCCGTGCGGGGCCGGGGCAGCCCTCGGGAGGTCAGGTCGGGCACCGCGAGACGTTGCGTGAGCAGGGAGGTGCGATCGCGCCACGTGAGGGGGAGGGCCTCCGTCAGCCGGCCGGCCGCGTGCCATCGGGCGCTGGAGCGGGGCAGGATGTTGGGCGGGGTACGGACCGCGATCTGTACCCGCCCCGCTCCGGCCCCGGCCAGGACACTCGCGATCTCGGTACCGCTGTTGCCTGCGCCGACCACCAGGACATGCTGTCCGCTGTAGGGGGCTGGAGAGCGGTAGTGCGCCGAATGCAGCAGGGTGCCGGTGAAGCGCGAACTCCCGGGCCACTGGGGGAGGTTCGGGGTGTGGCAGCGGCCGGTGGCCACCACCACCGCGTCCGCGGGCACCGGACCGTCGGGGGTGCGGACCAGCCACCGGGCGCCCGCAGCGGCCTCGCCCCGTTCGATGCGTTGCACCGGGGTGCTCACCCGGACATCGAGTCGATGATGGCTGACGTACTCCTCCAGGTATCGCACATAGTCGTCCCGGCTCACCCAGGGGCCCGCCCGGCGCGGCACCGGCAGGCCGGGGAGTTTTGAGGTGCCGGGGGTGGTGTGCAGTCTCAGGTGGTCGTAGCGCTGCGCCCAGCTCGCCCCGACTCGGTCCGACCGTTCCACAACCACGGCCGGTACTCCGGAGCGGCGCAGTAGCGCGGCGACCGCCAGGCCGTGGGGACCGGCTCCGATCACGATCGTGGGAGCGTGGACGTCTGGTTGTGGTGTCGAGAGCATCGGCCTCTACAACGGCAGACCGCGGCTCACGTCACGTTCGACGGGAAGGCATGAGCCGCTGGAGGGCGATGCCCTGTTGGCCGGAACAGCGGGTGGCCGCCGTTACACCGGCGGTACGGACTCGTTGCACACCGGGCAGCAGCACGCCTGCCCTGCCCGGGGGCCGCTCAGGGCCCGCACCCCTTCGGCCGAGCGCGGCCGAGCGGCCATGAGCCAAAGAGGCGAGGGGACATGAGCCCGCGCGGCCCGGCCTCCGCGGTGGACTCGGAGGCGGCTCGCTGCACCTGTCCGATCTTTCGAGGGGCTCATGTGCAGGCAGTGACGACGCGCCACCACCTTCCGCGGTTGCGGATCAGCGGAGTCTGCAAGGCATACGGCGGCAGGCAGGTCCTGCGCGACGTCGACCTCGATGTGCCCGCCGGGAAGCTGGTGGGAGTCGTCGGTGAGAACGGGGCGGGCAAGAGCACTCTGCTGCGGATCGCCGTGGGACACCTCGCGCCCGACCGCGGAACGGTGACACGGGCCGGGGCGGTGGGGTACTGCCCGCAACGAGCGGTGCTGAACGACGCGTTCACCGTCGGACAGCATCTGCGGTTGTTCCAGATGGCCTACCGACTGCCTACGCAAGAACGCGTCGCCGAGCTGATGGAGCTGCTGGCACTGACCGGCTGTCGGCGACAACAAGTCGGTGAACTCAGCGGGGGGACGCGGCAGAAGCTGAACCTGCTGGTCGCTCTCATGCACGATCCGCAGCTGCTGGTCCTGGACGAGCCCTACCAGGGCTTCGACTGGGACACGCATCAGCGGTTCTGGACTCTGGCCGCCTGTCTGCGTGATCAGGGCCGTTCGATCATCGTGGTGTCGCACCTGCTGCACGACCGGCGCCACTTCGACTCGATCGCCCACCTGCGCCAGGGCCGTCTGCACTTCGAGGAGACCGACCGTTGAGGCTCACCTGGACGGCATTCACCGAACTGCTGCGCTGCACTCTGCTGGGCAACCTGCGCAACCGGCTGGCGCTGGCGCTGGCGGTCGCGTTCATCCCGCTCTGGATCGCCGTGGCACGCCTGTGCACCTCCGACGCGGTGGTGCGCATCCCGCTCGACGCCATCAGCGCCTCCGTCCCCGTCCCGGCGAGCCGGGTGGCCCAGGTGGCCAGCGCGCTGGGCGCCGTCACCATCGTCGCGGGCTTCGTCACCTTCACGGAGACCTTCCAGTCCCGGCAGATGGACCGCCGTCTGCTGCTGGCCGGCTACCCCCGGCTCCCGATGCTGCTGGCCAAACTCGCCGCCGTCGCCCTCACCGCCGCCCTGCTGGCCCTCTACACCACGACGCTGCTGTGGGTCTCCCTGCCCGTGCGCCACGCGGTCCCCCTGGGACTGGCCCTCGCAGGCGCGGGCCTCGCCTACGGCGGCATCGGCCTTCTGCTCGGCTCTCTGGTCCGCGGCGAGCTGGAGGGTTTCTTCATCATCATCATGCTCAGTCTGGTCGACACCGGTCTGCAGAACCCCGTCTTCAACACCCTCATGGATGTGGCAGGCGTGTCCGCCCTCCCTCTGTACGGCGTGAACCAGCTGGCGCTGAGCTCAGCCCTCACCCCGCACCTCCCCTGGTCCCACGGCCTGCTCTCCCTCGCCTGGTCCGCGGCGACCGGCGCCCTGGCCCTGCTCGTCCTCCACACCCACCGCCCTTCCCGCGCCCCGGTGTTCCGCAGGACGGGATCCGGGCAGGTGATCGCTGCCGTGCTGCGACGACCGCCTGCAGGCGCGGGCTGCTCGTCGGAGGAAGGACGCGGCTGTGGCACGGGCTGTGCAGGGTTCCATCCGGCCGGATGAGGCTCAGGAGTTGAGCATGCAGCCGTGCGCCGGCGGGGAACTGAGCGCGGCGGCTGTCAGCGGCGTCGGGTGTTCACCGGACCAGAGCCGCCGCGAGTTCCCGTGGGCGGGCGGCGAACGGGCTGTGGCTGCCCGGCAGGGTATGGACGGTGAACGGCTCGCCCGGCAGGGCCAGGTCCGCCTCCGCGATCATCAGATCCTGCGTGGCCGGCGGTAGCGCCCGGTCGTCCGCGCAGCGCAGGAAGGTACGCGGGATTCGGCCCCATCGTGCCGCGGTCAGGGGGACGGGGGTCGTCGGGACGGCCAGTGGCAGATCGGGGCTCAGCGCGGAGCGCCAGCGGTCGAAGCGGTCGGCGGGTGTGTCGTGGTAGTGGGTCCGGCGCAGCTCCTCGACGTAGGCGGGGTCCGGCGAGAGCGGGTCGATGCGTACGGCGCCCAGCTCCCCGGGATCGCCGAGGTTGAGGCTCTGCCCGCCCGCGGTCGCGTTCTCGGGCGCGTTCAGGTAGTCGAAGAACCGGGGGCGGCCGGCGGGGACGAACGCGGAGAGGTAGACGACGCGGTCCACCAGCTCGGGCGCGCGTTCCGCGGCCAGTGAGGCAGGGCCGCCGCCCGCACTGTGCGCGACGAGCACGACACGGCCGTAGCGGCGGACCCGGCGCAGTGTGTCCAGGACGGCGTCGGCGCAGTCGTCCATCGTCACCCCGGCGAGTCGCGACCTCTCGGTCAGCAGGCCGGGGCGGCCGGGCAGCAGGTATCCGCTGGGCAGGGGAGCGCCGAAGCCGTGCCCGGGCAGGTCGACGGCGACGCTCGCGGTACCGAGACCGGCGAGCGCCCGTTGCGTCGCCGCCCACTGCCACGATCCGTGCCAGGCGCCGTGGACCAGGACGAAGACGGTGTCGTTCGGATCGGGGTTCACGCTGTTCGAAGAGGGGTGCATGACCCTCATCCCAGAGGTGAAATGGTGTTCGATCCAGTGCAAGATATGGAAAGCCGAGTGGCGATACTTTGTGTATATGGAGGGGGCGGCCATGGAAGCACGGCATCTGCGGTACGCGCTCGCCCTCGCCGAGCACGGACACTTCGGGCGCGCGGCCCGCGCGCTCGGCATCGCGCAGCCTCCGCTCTCCAAACAGATCGCCGACCTGGAGCGCGAGATCGGGGCCCGGCTGTTCGACCGGACGCGCCAGGGCGTCTTCCCGACCCACGCGGGTGAGGCGTTCCTCGCCCGGGCGCGGCGGGCGCTCGACGAGATGGCGGCGGCCACGGTCGACGCCGGCCGGGCGGCACGCGGCGAGACGGGCCGGCTGCGGCTGGGGTTCATCGCCTCCGCGCTGCTCGACCCGCTCCCGGACGTCCTCGGCCGGTTCGGCCGCGAGCGGCCCGGGGTACGGCTGGAGCTGCACGAGATGGCGTCCCGCCGCAGCACCGCCGCTCTCGTCGCCGGAGAACTGGACGTGGCCGTCACCCTCGGACCGCCCCAGGGCGCCGGGGCCGAGCATCTGGTCTCCGCCCCGGTCGGGCACGACCATCTGATCGCCGTGGTGGGCAGCGCGCACCCCTATGCCGGACAGGCGTCGGTGAGCGTGGACCAGCTACGACGACAGCCGCTGATCGTGGCCGCCGGGGAGGACGAACCCGCCGTCGCCGCCGGGCTGCGCGTCCTGCTGGGCGAGGACGCCGCCGCGCTGGAGGGTGCCACCGTGGCCCGGGACGTGCACACGATCATGGGCCTGGCGGCCTGCGGGGCCGGCGTGGGTCTCGGGCCCTCTCGCATGCGGTCGGCTCAGCGGCCGGGGATCCGGTTCTGCGAGGTGACCCCGGAGACGGCGCTGCCCGACCTGGTCCTGTCCTTCGCCGACGGGGACCGCTCCCCGGCGCTGGGCGCCTTCCTCGACACCGTCCGCGGAAACTGCCCTGACGTCGGCGCCGCACTCGATGTGCGGCTGGGCCCCGCATGAGTACCGCACCCGGTGGATGCTCAGGGCCGTGATGCTCGTTCCGCGGCGCCTTCGGAGCAGGGTCGGGCCGGCCCGTCCGGCGTCGGCCGTTCACGTCGACCGACGGCTGTCCTACACGCCGATGATCAGGCGGCTGACGTCACCGGCCCCGGCGGGTGACGCCGCGCAGGCGCCGCCCTCGTACTCCCATGTCTCGTCCGGGCCGAGTGGCCGGTCGGGCGTCGAGGCCGCGTGCCCGGCGTGGTCCGCGGCGATGAGCGCGCTCGCGGTCAGCGGCGGACCGTCGTAGGCGGAGGCGGCGGTCATCAGGCGGGCGGCCGCCTCGGTACCGGTCTCGGGCGGGATGATGAGCAGGTCCCAGCGTCCGGTGCCGTAGGAGAGCAGCAGCAGCTTGTGCGGGTCGATCTCCGGCGTGAACCAGCCGACCTTGACGACATGGCCGTGGACGGGCACCTTGCGCGGGATGACCGGCCAGTGCTCGGGGTTGACGGCGACGCGGGTGATGCGGCCCCATACGGGGTCCAACACGGCGGTCAGCGCGGGGAGTTCACGCAGCAGGTCGCGCGAGCGCGGCCACCAGGCGCCGTCCAGGAGACCACGGGAGGGGCCGTCCGGCTTCAGTACGAGCCGGGCGGGGAGGTCGGTGACGGGTGCGGGTCGCGGCAGGGTTGCTTCGAAGGTCGCGGTCATGATGCGGACCCGTCTCCGGGCCGTCCCTGAGGGTGCGGCCCGGGTTTTGTCTCTCTCCGAGGACGACCCGGCGTGGAAGCCGGTGTGCGAAATGCCCTCGGTCTCTTCACCGTACTCCTTCGGTCATCTGGCTGAGGCGGCCGTGGTGTTGGGGGACCAGACATACGGGCGTCGGGACCGTCGGGGGGGGGCTCGGGCCGGTCTCGCCACCCAGCCGGGCAACAGGGACGGCTCGTCGATCGCTCGCAGCACGGAGACTCCTCGGCCCGCCGACCGGCATGAGGGCACTCGCCCGTGCGACTCTCCTGCCGCCTCTTGCCGCCTCTTGCCGCCTCCGGGCGTCGTCCGGTGGGGCCGGCCGCCACCCATCGCCCGGAAAGCGCCGGGCTGCCCCGAGCGGCAGGAGTAGGCTGGCTTCATCGAGGGCATGTCGTACGCCGGTGACTGAGCCGGCCTCGTCCTCGCCGGGTGATGAAGAGCGGGCCGCTGAAGGTCCGGGTCAGGTTCGGCCTATGACGTCCGAGACCTCACGCGGGGCGCCCCGCACACCGTCGGCCCGCCCCGTTCCCGGCTCGGCTCCCGCGCACCGCCCGATTCGGGGCACGACCGCCTGACGGTCCTGCCGCCCCACGGGCCCTGAGCTGGCCGGTCCAAGCTCCCCCGTTTCTCCGCCCGTGCCACGCGCATCCGGTCTCACCGATGCCGTACGCACTCATTGTCCAAAAGGCGCAGCCCAAGACCCCGGCCGCACTGTCGTCACCGAGGTCAAGGACGGCGTCGCATGTCGCTCCCCATTTTCCGCCTCCCGTGCGCCGCCCCTGGCTGCCGGCCCGTCCCGCCGGCGTCTCGCTCGCCGCGGTACCCGTCGTGCTCCACACCGGCATGGGCCTCGGCATCACGGTCGACCTCCACCGCGGCCCGATCCCGTACGGCCGCTGCGCACCTCGCGCGCGGTGGTCAGGGCCGAACGCACCGGCAGCGAGCGGCTGTTCCCGGGGGCCACGGGCCCGGCCGTCCTCCTCCCGCATGGCACCACGCCGACCCCGTCCGCGTCCGGCACGGCGTGGACCGCCGCCGAGCGGATCCGCCCGTCGTCGTGTTCCGCCGCCTAGCACGCCTCGGCCCGGGCGCGCACCGCCCCACATCGGACCGTATCGCCGCCCGCCCGCGCACGAGTCGGGGCGATCGCACCCCCTCCAGGAGTCACCATGACACTCGCCCCGCCGCCCCCGCTCTCCTCCTCGTCCGCCCTCCGTCTGCGCCTGGTGCCCCAGCCGGCCCAGGGCCGCATGCCCCGGCGCATCGACGGCGTCTGGTGGCCCCGCTCGTCCGATCTGGCATCCGAACTGCCCAAGCTGCTGGGCGGATTGCCGCACATCTGGGGTCAGGTCACCAGCGTCCTCGTGGACGAGGACGTGTGGTCCCCGTTCCCGGGCCGGCTGCTCGTCGCCAACCAGGTGGTCCGCCTGCGCCGAACGACCACCCAGCGCTCCCCGTCCACCGCCTGCCTGCTGGCGCCCGGCCGCGGCCGGTGGGACCTGCTGGTGGTGTCGCCCACCGCAACGGACGCGGAGGCCGGGCTCCTCATGGAGAGCATGGCCATCACTCCGCAGGACAGCATGGGGCCCGGAGCCGTACTCCACTGACGGCCGACGGCCGTGGCGGGCAGGTGCTCTGCGGTCGCGCTGCCGGACCTCGGACTTCGTGGTTCTCCTCGGAGCCGCGGCCGCCCGAGCCTCGGCAGCAGGCCCTGTTCCCGGCCGCGTCGCGGGCGCCGGGCCGGGAGTCCCTCCCGAGCCGTGTGCCACCCGGGCCGTGTGCCACCCGGGCCGTTCGGGTCCGGGCCGTCATCCACGTAAGGAATGTGAGAACCATGGGTGTTCTGATCACCGTGCTGGCTGTGTGCGCCGTGGCCGGGCTGGTCCTGCTCGCGCTCGCCGTGCGCAACGTCCAGCAGTACGAGAAAGGCGTGGTGTTCCGCTTCGGACGGTTGCTGCCGGACATCCGCGGGCCGGGCCTGCGGGTCATCCGGCCGATCGGGGACCGGATGCGGAAGGTCTCCGTACAGACCGAGGTACTCGGCATCCCGCCGCAGGGGTCCATCACGGCCGACAACGTGACCCTCACCGTCGACGCGGTCGTCTACTTCAAGGTCATCGACCCGGTCAAGGCTCTGGTGAACGTGCGGGATTATCGGGCCGCCGTCTCCCAGATCGCCCAGACGTCGCTCCGTTCGGTCATCGGCAGGGCGGACCTGGACACGTTGCTCTCCGACCGTGACCACATCAACGCGGAGCTCAAGAAGGTGATGGACGCCCCCACCGAGGAGCCTTGGGGGCTGCGCATCGAGCGCGTCGAGATCAAGGACATCGCCCTTCCGGAGTCGATGATGCGCTCGATGTCGAAGCAGGCCGAGGCCGAGCGGGAGCGTCGGGCCAGGGTCATCGCGGCCGACGGAGAGTTCCAGGCGTCCCAGCGGCTGACCGATGCCGCCGCGACCATGGCCGACACGCCCGGGGCGCTCCAACTGCGCCTGTTGCAGACCGTGGTGGACGTCTCCGCCGAGAAGAACAGCACCCTTGTGATGCCGTTCCCCGTGGAGATGCTCCGCTTCTTCGAGCACCAGAGCAGGGACAGCGGCGGCGAGTCCGACGAACGGCTCGCGCGCCGGAGCGACAGGCAGGCCGTGCTCTCCGCGGAGGCGGTGACACAGAAGCCCGTCACCTCCGCGCCCGCGCTCGCCCGGTCGGTCTCCGTGCCCGGTGAGTCGGCCGGCAGCCGGGCGGAGGTGGCCCGGGGCCGACGGGACAACTGGCCGACGCGACGGGACGCCGAGGAGGCCCTGGGCGGCTGATCGATCCGGGCCGCCCGGGACGACGCGACCGTCTCGGTCGGCCCGGACCGCAGAGCACTGAGCTGCGCATCGCGAACGGCCGCCGCCGGACACGGGCGGACAACGGCGTACGGCGCGGGCAACGGCGTACGGCGCGGGTTCCCTCCGTGCCCGGGCTCGTGTCGACCGTCCCTCGAACAACCCAGGACCGCAAGGAAGGTTTGCCATGGACGTTCCGGTAGGAGATCAGCGAAGGATCGTGGCCGGGGTCGACGGATCGCCCCCGTCCCGCGCGGCGTTGCGGTGGGCGGTGCGTCAGGCCCGGCTGACGAACAGCGTTGTCGAGGCGGTGATCGCGTGGGACTACCCGACGACTGCGGGCTGGCCCGTACTGCCTCTCCCCGACGACTTCGAAAGCACCTTCGGCAAGATCCTGGCGGAAGCGGTGGCGCAGATCACCAAGGATGAGACAGGCGTCGAGGTGCGGCAGACCGTGACGGAAGGCAACCCGGCCGAGACCCTGATCACCGCGGCGCGGGAAGCCGACCTGCTCGTGGTGGGCAATCGCGGACACGGCGGATTCACGCAGGCCCTCCTCGGTTCGGTGAGCCAGCACTGCGTCCATCTCGCGGCCTGTCCGGTGGTCGTCGTCCGCGAGGTCTGACCGCGGTTGAGGTTCTGACCCCGTCCGAGGTCTGACCCCGGTTGCGGTTCTGACTCCGTCCGCGCGCCCATCAGGCTGAGACCGCCCTACGGCCCTGCCGCGGCTCTGCGGCTTGCGGGGCGCGCGCAGCGCATCCGCCCGGGTCGTCAGCGGAGTACGCTGGTGTTACCGAGGGTAGTTCGTGCGACGGCTTCGATGTCGTCACCGCTTTCGGCGATCTGATCATGCCGGGCCGACTCCGGTCGGCCCGGAGCAAGGTTCGCGTCATGACTGCCATGAACACCGTCAGGCTCCTGGCGGACACCAGCGCCGAGGCGGTACTTCCCGGCAGTGCGGTCCTGCGGATGGAGACGACAGCCAAGCGTGCGGGGACGTTCGACGGCGCGTGGTGGCCTCGGACGCGCGACCTCAGGAGCCAGCTGTCCGGTCTCCTCGCCGCGCTGACGGCCCGCCTGGGCCCCCTCGCCCGTGTGGGCCTCGACGCGAGCGACTGGGACGAGACCCCCGGTCATCTCTTCGTCGACGGGCACATGGTCCGCATCGACTGGTCCGCCGTGAGCGACAGCACCATGATCGTCACCCGTGGCGACCGGGACCACTTCCTGTTCCTGGTGATCCCGTCGTCGGCCGGCCCCGGTGCCGCGCATGCCGCGATGGGCATGGCTGTAGAGGATGAGAACGCCGTGTCGGCCGACCGGATTCTGGCCGTCAGCGGCGTCAGCGGCGTCAGCGGCGTCACCCGGCCGGCCGGACCGGCCCGCCGCGGAGCACGTGGCGGACGCCTCCTGGCTGACCGGTGAGGCGAGCGCCGTCACGGCCCCGGTATCCGGCCGATTACGGATACCGGAGCACAGCCGCCGCGCGCCGGGCCGGACGCGCCCGCGCACCGGGCCGGGTGGCGGCTGTGCACCAGGCCGGTGGCGGCGGAGTTGCTTCCGTGCGGCGGGCGTGCGGCCCCCACCGCCCGGGGCGCTACATGTGCAGCAGCTGTTCCATCGTCTCCTTGTACTGCCGCAGGGCGCGCTGCAGTTCCTCGGTCTGCGCTTCGGCGTCCTTGTCCTGCCAGCTCGCGCGCAGGACGCGGCGCCGCTCCGCGAGGGTCTCGGTCAGGCGGGCGACGGCCTCGTCGAACACCCCTTCGGCCTCCGTCATCGCTTGACGCGGGCTCTCCCCGAAGGTGTCGAGGGCGTGCTGGAGCCCCGTGGCGAGCTTGTCCCGCTCGTCCTGGGGGAGCAGCGGCGGGCCGGGGGTGCGGCCGGGGCGGGCCGGTTCGGTGCGGGACGGCTGGGGGCCGTGCCGCCTCGCGGGGTCCGGGCCCTCGCTCCGAGGCTGTTGTGCGCGTGCTTGGTCGTACATCATTCTGTGTCGCTTCCTTTCGCATGGCGTCGACTCGGTGTCCGCGGCGCACGGCCGCGGTCGTCGGCGGATCGTGGAGCGCGCCGGGCCGGGGCGGTGGGTGGCCCGGTGAGCAGGGCCTCGAAGAGACCGCGGGCTTCGGTCATGGCCTCCCGCATCCTCTCGGTTCCGCTCCGGTCGCTGGTCTGGCTGCTGGTCTGGCCGCTGGTCTGGCTGCGGGCCGCCGCGTGCAGGACGCGGTAGCCATGGGCATGGTGGGAGTGGTGGACGGTGAGCGCGGCCATCCGCTCCTCGAACTGCTTGCCGCCGGGGAAGCCCCGGTCGTCGGCCAGCCGCGACAGCAGCGCGTCGGTCTCGATGACAGCCTTGTGCGGCGACTCGACGAACTGTTCCTGGGCGGCGGCCCATCGAGCTGCGTACTGCTCACGGGCCCTGGGTGACAGTGGCCGCTCCTGGAGGGAGCCGTATCGCTTCACCCGTTCGGTGAGTTCCCGCTCGGCCGCCTGGACGTCACCGTTGTGGAGAGCGACGGCGCGGCCGTACTCGGGTCCGAAGCGGCGCTGCAGAGCGCCTCTGCCTCCGCTCCGGGCTCGGCCGCGACCGAGGTAGAAGAGAGCTGCTGCCCCGATGACGAGCACGATGATGATGACGACCGTGATCATGGCTGTCCTCGCCCGGCCTCTGGAACGCGGAAGTGCCGCTGGTTTCCGCGGGGCCCGGGCGAAGCGGGAAGTGGCGATGCTTCACCCGATGGACCCGGTATTCACATAGCCCTACGCCGTGCCGTCAGTCAACGCCCTGCGACTTCCCTTGTCAACGGCCCTTGGAAGTACATGGGTTGGGGAGTGGGGCCGCCTGTCCAGCGATCAGCGTCCGGATCCACGACGACCGCCTGGTCGGGCAGCATCCGTGTCGCTGTGTCGCTGCGACCGCCATTGCGCCATTCGCTGGTGAACTGGCAGGCGTAAGCGTGAGCTAATTTTTGATCAGGACGGGTACAACACTTCTATGGAAAAGATGGAGTGGGAAATCGCTATTTCGTCGACCGCTGCTTTGCTCATGTGGATCGCGGGCGTCGTCGTCGTCCTGGTCCTTATCGGCGCCTTTATTCTCGGGCGGCGTATCCAGAACCGTGAGTCGCGGCGGCCCAGGCCGGAGGAGCAGCCGAAGATGCCGGAGGGCGGCCCGGTCTTCGAGGTCCGGGAGTACCGCGAGGCGGACGAGGTGCCGCGGGACGGCGGCCGGCTGCTGCCGCATGAGCTCGAGAACGGGTACGGCGAGTCGAGCACGCACCTGAGCCCGTCGCAGGACCCTGCCGACCACCGGAAGGACGACGGCAGCAGCTTCGGCAGCGGCGGCCTCGGCAGCTGACGCGACCGCGGGCGGGTGCGGCCGCCGGAGGCGCTGTCGGAAGCGCTGTCAGGGGCCCGGCAGGGCGTCGCCGGGTCCGTCCCGGCACCCGCGCGTGATCACAGGCCGTGCGGCGGCCATGCGCCCTGCGTCATTCTGGGAGGGCCACCGGATTCGGGAGGTTCACCGGAATTCACCGAAGGATGCGGATGGATGCGGATGGATACGACTGGATACGGCAGCCGTGACGGCTGCTGCGGGCCCACCGCGTTTCGTTCCGGAAATGCTCCGGCAAATGGTCGGGAGAACGGTGGTCACGCGTTGCCGATCCCGCTCGGCTACGACGGCTGGGCGGCGCGGGCGTGGGCCTGCAGGTGGTAGACGTTGAACGCCTTGCGGATGACCGGCTGGGCGACGTTACGGACCGGTACGCCGCCGCTGGTCATGCCGTGCTCGGTGCCCGCGTGCGCGTGGCCGTGCACGGCCAGGTCGGTGCCCGCCGAGTCGATCGCCTCCGCCAGCAGATAGCTGCCGAGGAACGGGTAGATCTCCAGCGGCTCGCCCGCCAGGGTGTCCGCCACCGGTGAGAAGTGCGTGAGCGCCACCAGGGTGTCGCAACGGTCGTCGGCCAGCTCCCGCAAGGAGGCGCCGAGGCCCTCGGCGCAGCGGCGGGTGTAGCGGATGAACTCCTTCATCAGGGGTTCGCCGAACTCGCTGCCGCTGCGGCCGACGAACCCGCCGCCGAACCCCTTCGTGCCCGCGATGCCCACCCGCGCCCCGTCGACCTCGACGACGGTGCCCTGCCCTTCGAGCACGCGTACGCCCGCCTCGCGCAGGATGGCGGTGACCTCGTCGGGCTTCTCGTCGTGGTGGTCGTGGTTGCCGAGGACGGCGACCACGGGCACCGGCAGGCCGGCCACCTCTTTGGCGACGACCCGCGCCTCCTCGGGGGTGCCGTGACGGGTGAGATCACCGGCGAGGAGCAGCAGGTCAGCACAGTCCGGCAGGGTCTCGAACGCGGGCCTGAGCACGCCCTGACTGTCGGCGCCCATGTGGATGTCCCCCACTGCCGCGACGCGGATCATGCGACTTCCTCCGGGTGGTCGGGGGCCGCCGATTCGGCCACCACGATGTCGAAGTGGACGGTCAGCCCGTCCAGTTCCTCGTGCGCGGTGCGCAGGAGTTCCTCACGGCAGTGCGCGGAGGGCACGGTCCCGATGACCGTCACGGACGCGCCGCGGTGCTCCACGCGGATGCCCAGATCGCCCACTTCCTCCGCGGCGAGCCGCTCCTTCAGGTGGGCGATGCGGTACTCGACGTTGGCGGGGTCGGTCATCGGTCTCCTCCTTGCGGTGCTCCCTGAGGTGCTGCTCCTTGCGGTTCGATGACTCCCAGGCGCTCCAGCAGGAAGAGGAAGGCGGCCGGCATCGGGCCGTCCCCTGACTCCCGGCGCAGCGCCTGCCAGTCGACCTTCTCGCGCAGCTGGCGCGCGATGGGCAGGACGGCGCCGAAGTCGCAGTGGTGCTCGGAGAAGGCCGCGAGCAGCGACCGCATCAGGTCGGTCGGCGCGAGGACCGGCATGCGCACCGAGTCCACCGGCAGTTGGATGGCCCGGCCGAGGAGTTCGTCGGTGACCGGCTGGTGGGCCAGTTGGAAGATGAGGTCGATGTCCTGGCCGAGGCACTTGGCCTTCAACAGCCAGTCCTCCGGTGGCGTGTACACCGTCAGGCCCGCCTCCGCCAGGGTGGCGGCGACCGCCTCGGCGTCCTCCGGCTTGATGCAGAAGTCCGCGTCGTGCTGGAGGTTGCCGGTGCCGCCGTGCGCGTAGACGGCGACGCTGCCCGCGAGGGCGAAGGCGTGGCCGTTCCGCTTGAGGACGGCGCCGACCTGCTTGGCCGCCTCCAGGATGGCCTGGTTGAGGTCGGGCGGCAGCTCGGTGGCCGGGATGTCGTGCCGTGGTGGCGTCCCGGCGGGGCCGACGGCGGGACGCAGCTTCGTCACCGGCAGCTCGGGTCGTTCCTCCGTGGCGTTCTCTGCGTTCCGCGTCACCTGTCGCTCCGTTTCCGGACGCCGGCTGCCGCACTCGGCGTGCGGGGCGGCCGTCTTCGACGATCCCTGCTCCAGGCAGCACCGGTACCCGGTCCGCCGGTTTCGACACGGGCCAGTGTCCGTACGTGGATTTCCCTTATACCGCAGGGGTGCGTGGGCCACCTCTTCGCGCGGAGCGGGCGGAGCGGGCGGAGCGGGCGGAGCGGGCGGAGCGGATGGCGCGGATGGCGCGGGCGGAGCGGGCGGTGCGGATGGCGCGGGCGAAGAGCATGCAGCGCGTGGTGCGGGCGGCGCGGCGCTCAGGGACGCCGCCATTCGTCGCTCCGCAGGTGGGATCCGGCCTGCGGGCCCATCCGCAGCATGCCGCCGTCGGCCACGAAGGAGGCGCCGGTGACGTACGAGGCGTCGGGGCCCGCGAGGAACGCGATGACGGCGGCGATCTCCCGGGCGTCGCCGGGCCGGCCCAGCGGGATGCCCGGGCGGCGCTCGCCGTGCACGTCCGTGTCCTCCTGCCCGGTCATGGGCGTGGCGATCTCGCCGGGCGCCACGGAGTTGACGGTGATGCCGTGCTCGGCCAGCTCCAGGGCCATCACCTGCGTCAGCAGCCCGAGGCCGCCCTTGGCGGCGCAGTAGGGGGCCGCGCCCACCCGGGGCTGGTGCTCGTGCACGGAGGTCACGTGGATGATGCGGCCGCCCCCGCCCTGCCGGATCATGTGGCGTGCGGCGCGCTGGCCGCACAGGAACGGGCCGACGAGGTCGACGTCGAGCACGCGCGTGATGTCCTCGTGCGTCAGATCGAGGAAGGGCGTCGCGGTCCCCGTACCGGCGTTGTCGACGAGGACGTCGAGCCTGCCGAGTTCTCCGGCGAGATCGTCGATCACGGTCGCGGCATCGGGCAGCCGGGACAGGTCCATCCGAGCGACGGCCGCGCGACGGCCGTGGCCGCGCACCTCCCGCGCCGTCCTCTCGGCGCCTTCCCGGTCGCTGTGCCAGGTGATGCCGATGTCCATCCCGGCTTCGGCGAGCCGGACCGCCGTGGCCCGGCCGATGCCGGAGTCCGATCCGGTGACGACGGCCACTCCGTTGGTGGATCCGGTGGGGACGGTCATGGAGTCTCCTTGCGTTCGGCGGCCCCGGCCCCTGGTCGGGCCGTGCGGGTTCGCGGGTCTCCCGGGGAGCCGGAACCAACCGTGCCGCGCGGTCGCGGGTCGCGCCGGGACGGGAGGTGAGTCCTGGCGTGTCGTGGGAACTTGGGAGGCATGACCTCTTCCCACCCTCCGGACCCGGATCCGGACCCCAGCAGCTCCACAGGACTGGAACCGGGCGGAAGCGTGCCGCCGGGGGAGACCCCGCCCGCCGAGAGCAGCATGCCCGGGGCGGGCCCCCAGGAGACGCACAATCCGCCGAAGGGCTGGGCGAAGGGTCCCCTGGCGGTGATCATCGCTCTCGTGGTGCTGATCGCGGCGTTCTTCCTCGTCTACGCGCTCGTCCTGCTGCTGTGACGTGAAGTGTGACGTGAAGGGAAACGCCCGGCTTTCGCGGCCGACGCCTGGCACAACAACTTGATAAACCGGAGCAAAAGGAACGCACACGGGTCGAAGGAGTCGACGAACGTGACGGACGTATCGAGCAAGGGTCCCGCCCCGGACGACGACCGGGAGACGCTCACCAACCGGCAGGGCCATCCGGTCTACGACAACCAGAACCAGCGCACCGTCGGCGCCCGCGGCCCTGCGACGCTGGAGAACTACCAGTTCCTGGAGAAGATCAGCCACTTCGACCGCGAGCGCATCCCGGAGCGCGTCGTCCACGCGCGCGGTGTGACCGCGTACGGCTACTTCGAGGCGTACGGAACCTTCGGCGACGAGCCGATCGCCCGCTTCACCCGCGCCAAGCTGTTCCAGGAGCGCGGCAAGCGCACCGATGTCGCCGTGCGTTTCTCGACCGTCATCGGCGGCCGTGACTCCTCCGAAGCCGCCCGCGACCCCCGGGGCTTCGCGGTGAAGTTCTACACCGAGGACGGCAACTGGGACCTCGTCGGCAACAACCTGGCCGTGTTCTTCATCCGGGACGCGATCAAGTTCCCCGACGTCATCCACGCGCTCAAGCCGGACCCCGTGACCTTCGAGCAGCAGCCGCGGCGGATCTTCGACTTCATGTCGCAGACCCCCGAGTCCATGCACATGCTGATCAACCTCTTCAGCCCGCGCGGCATCCCCGCGGACTACCGCCACATGCAGGGCTTCGGCGTCAACACGTACAAGTGGGTGAACGAGGACGGGGAGAGCCTCCTCGTGAAGTACCACTGGATCCCCAAGCAGGGCGTCCGCTCCATGACCGAGGAGGACGCGGCCAACGTGCAGGCCAAGGGGCTGGGCCACGCCACCAAGGACCTGTACGAGGCCGTCGGCCGCGGCGAGTACCCGGAGTGGGAGCTGCTCGTCCAGGTGATGGACGACCACGACCACCCCGAGCTGGACTTCGACCCGCTCGACGACACGAAGGTCTGGCCGGAGCAGCAGTTCCCGCCGAAGGCCGTGGGCCGGATGGTCCTCGACCGGATGCCGGAGAACTACTTCGCCGAGAACGACCAGATCTCCTTCGGCACCGGCGTCCTCGTGGACGGTCTCGACTTCTCCGACGACAAGATGCTGGTGGGCCGCACCTTCTCCTACAGCGACACCCAGCGCTACCGGGTCGGCCCCAACTACCTGCAACTCCCCGTCAACCAGGCCAAGAACGCCGACGTGCGCACCAACCAGCGCGACGGCCTGATGACCTATCACGTCGACGGGGGCGGCGAGAACCCCATCGTCAACTACGAGCCGTCCATCACCGGTGGCCTGCGCGAGGCGCAGTACCCCACCCACGACGAGGTGGGCCCCGAGATCCACGGCCGGCTCACCCGCAAGCGCATCCCGCGCACCAACGACTACCTCCAGGCGGGGCAGCGCTACCTCCTGATGGAGCAGTGGGAGCGCGACGATCTCGTGGCGAACTTCGTGGACCTGCTGTCGCAGTGCGACCGGCCCGTCCAGGAGCGGATGGTCTGGCACTTCCTCCTCGTGGAGAACGAGCTGGGGCTCAAGGTCGGCGAGGGGCTCGGCATCGGCCCGAAGGACGTCGCGGACCTCCAGCCGCTGGCCAGCCAGGACCTGAGCGAGGAGGACCGCGAGCGCCTCCCCCACCTGGGGGAGAATCCGCCGCGCGACGTCAGCGGCCTGACGATGACGCACTGCGTCCCCGACGAGCGGCACGTCGTCACCCGCTGAGTACCCGCGCGCCGAGAGCTCCGCGTGCCGTACGAATCCGCGGCCGGCCCCTTCCACGGGGCCGGCCGCGGAGCGCTCAGCCCTCGGCGCTCTGCTGCGTCCACGCCCAGGCGTACTGCAACCAGTCGGCGAGGGTCATCGCGGCCAGACCGGCCCCCGCGAGCCGCGCGGCCCGGGGCTCGACGGCGTAGGCGCCCACCAGGGCCGCCGCCGTCCACGCCGACACGCAGAACGGGCAGGCCACCAGATCGCCCACCGCCAGCCTGACGCCGCTGCCGCGCGGCTCGTCCATCGCCTCGCCCGCGGTCGTGTCCCGCACCCTGCGGGTGAACGGAGCCCGGAGAAAACTGGTGATCTTGTCCTTGGAGAGCAGCCGCGCCGTCTTGTACGTCGCCACACCCAGCAGCGCCACGTCCCACGGCGGCACCTGCTCCGGCAGGGTCACCCCGCGCCGGCGCGCCACGGCCACGAAGGCCCCGGCCGCTGCCACGAACGTCGTCGCCACGACGGCGTAGCCCGCGAGCGGCACCGCGCCACGCTCGTCGTACTCCTGCCCGGCGGCGCACTCGTGCCCGGCGGACTGCTCGGTGGTCATGGTTCCTCCAGCGGGCTGTGGTGGGTGTAACGGTAGATATCGGTTGTTATCGGTCGAAAAATGGCCAAAAGCCCCTATGGGGAAGGTAACAGTGTTCGAGACGGCGCCACCGTTCACCGCGGCGGGACCCGTTCAGGAGGTCGGATGTGTCTCTACCACAGTCGTCCCACCGACCTCGGGCTGCGCCGACTGCGCCATGGCCGGGGCTTCCGCTACCTCGACGCGCAGGGGGAGCCGCTGCGCGACCCCGCCGAGCTGGACCGGATCCGGGCCCTGGTCATCCCGCCGGCCTGGCAGGACGTGTGGATCTGCACCCGGGCCAACGGGCATCTTCAGGCTGTCGGCACCGACGCCGCCGGCCGCCGCCAGTACCTGTACCACCCACAGTTCCGCGGGGAGCAGGAGCGGGCCAAGCACGAGCACGTGCTCGACGTCGCCGAGGCGCTGCCCGCGGTACGGGAGGCCGTCGAGGGGCATCTGAACGACCGCGGACTGACCCGGCAGCGGGTGCTGGCCACGGCCGTGCGCCTGCTCGACCTCGGCTTCTTCCGCATCGGCAGCGACCGCTACACCGAACTGAACAACAGCTACGGCCTCACCACGCTGCTGCGCGAACAGTGCCGTTACCGGGGCGGGGCGGCCACGTTCACCTACACCGGCAAACACGGCAAGGAGATCGACCAGGCCATCACGGACCCGGCCGCCTGCCGCAGCCTCACGGCGATGTTGCGGCGCCGCGGCGGCGACGAGCGGCTGCTGGCCTACTGGGAACAGCGCTCCTGGCACGCGGTGACCGGCGGCGACGTGAACACCTACCTCAGGGAACTGGCCGGACTGGAGATCACCGCCAAGGACTTCCGCACCTGGCACGCCACCGTCCTGGCCGCGGTGGCGCTGGCCGTCTCACAGCCCGTCGCGGGCAGCGAGACCGCACGGCGCCGGGCCGTCGCCAGGGCCGCGCGCGAGGTGGCCGGCTACCTCGGCAACACCCCCGCGGTCTGCCGCGCCTCCTACATCAACCCGCGGGTCATCGAGTTGTACGAGGAGGGCGTCACGGTCACCGACGCCCTCGCCCACCTCGGTGACGAGGGCACCGCCGGCGCTCCCGCCACCCACGGGCCCGTCGAACGGGCGGTGCTGCGGATGCTCCGGGAAGACCAGGAGGGTCAGCCGGCGGAGGAGTGAGGAGCCGCGTCCGCCGCCCTCCCCGCCCCCTCCGCGTGCTCCGCGCTCTCCGCGGTCCTCCCGGTCCTCGCGCCCGGGCCGCCGACGGCGGTCAGCCGGAGCTTGGTCTCGTCCGCGCTGCCGGGGACGGCCGTCATGATCACGATCTTGAGCTCGCCGTCGGCCAGGACGTCGCAGTCCACCGTGACCGGCCCCACCGACGGGTGGTCGATCGTCTTGTGGTCCTCCCGGTGCGCCGTCACCTCACCCCTGGCCCACAGCTCGGCGAATCTCGCGCTGCCCGCGTTCAGTTCGCGGATCAGGGCGCCCAGGCGCGGGTCCTTCGGGAAGCGGCCGGTGGCGCGGCGCAGGTCGGAGACGACGGCGGCGTCGGTGGCGTCCCGGTCCGTCTCGGTCACCGGCCACAGCGCGAGCCGGGCGGGGCTGTCGTCGACCGGGAACCGGTCGCGGGCGAAGTTGCGCAGCCGCGGCGGCGAGGCGGACGGATCGCCGAGGAGCGCGGCCCAGCCGTGGTTCCACCAGATCAACTGCCAGTCCGCTGCGAAGACGGCGACCGCGATGTCCCCGAGCCGGGCGAGGACCCGCTGCACGCCGGGCGGAAGGTGGTCGGAGACCGCGCCGGGCGCCGGGGGGACGAGCCGGGCCAGCCGGTACAAGTGGTCCCGCTCGGCCGTGGACAGTTGCAGGGCGCGCGCCAGGGAGGCCACCACGCTCGCCGAGGGCGTACTGGCGCGTCCCTGTTCGAGGCGCACGACGTAGTCGACCGACATTCCGGCGAGGTCGGCCAGCTCCTCGCGGCGCAGCCCGGCCGCGCGGCGCCCGCGGGCCGTCGGCAGCCCGGCCGCCGCCGGGGGCAGCCGGTCGCGCCACATGCGGATCATCGCGCCGAGGCCGGTCGCGGGTTTCGCCGTCATGATCCTCATCCTCCCGCCTTCGCGGCCCCCGGCGCAGCCGCGAAGGTGGTACCGCCCTTCCTACCGTCGAAGTCTCCCTGGCCCGTGCCTCCTGGCTGCCGGATCCTCGACGGCATGACGATCACCTTCATCACCGGAGCCAACAAGGGTCTCGGCCGCGAGACCGCCCGCCGCCTGATCGAGCAGGGCCACACCGTCCTCATCGGGGCCCGCGACCGTGAGCGGGGCGAGGAGGCCGCCGCCGCGCTCGGCGCCCGCCACGTCCCGCTCGACGTCCGCGACGACGCGTCCGTGGCCGCCGCGGCCGCGAACGTCGCCGCACACGAGGGCCGCATCGACGTCCTCATCAACAACGCCGGCGTGCACGGCCCCACCGGCGACCCCGGTGACCTCACCGCCGCCGAGGCCCTCGCCGTCCTCGACGTCAACGTCGTCGGCGTCGTCCGCACCACCAGCGCGTTCCTGCCGCTGCTGCGCCGGTCGGACGACCCGGTGATCGTCAACGTCAGCAGCGGCATGGGCTCCCTCGCCCTCACCCACGACCCCGAGCGCCCCGAGTCACGTGTCGTCGCACCGCTGTACACCTCGTCGAAGGCGGCGCTGACGATGCTGACCACCCAGTACGCCAAGGCGCTCAAGGACATCCGCGTCAACGCGGCCGACCCCGGGTACACCGCGACCGACCTCAACGCGCACAGCGGCCCCCAGACCGTCACCGAGGGCACGGACGCGATCGTCGCCCTCGCGACCGAGGGGCCGGGCGCGGGAACCGGCCGTTTCGTCTCCCGCCATGGCGAGATCGGCTGGTCCTGACAGCGCGCGTTCCGGGAAGCCGCCACGTCGCCGGACGGCACCGGGCATTCTTGGAGGACCCGGAACGGAGCGGGGCGAACAGGAAGGCGCTGATTCATGGCTGGCCGGCGGACGGACGAAGAGGCGCACCCTCGCCCTGCCCCGGGGAGCCAGGATCCGGAGCACCATTTACCCGCGCCGGTCGCCGCGAGGGGGAGCGGGCCGACCGGGCACACCGGGCACACCGGGCACACCGGGCGCGGTGGGCGTCCGGCTCGCGGGCCCGAGCCCGCGGTGCTGCCTCCGGCGCTGTGCGGGTGGCTCGGACTGACCGCGGCGCTGGCCACGCTGGTGGTCCTCGCGCTCGGGGTCCTGTACGCGGGCCGCGGCGAGCCCGGCAGGGTGGACAGGTGGCTCGTGCGACCGACCGCGGACAGCGTGCGGCCGCCGTGGCGGAGCCCCGCGCTGGCCACGGACTTCCTGGGGGAGCCCGCAGGGGCGGCCGTGCTGATACTGGCCGCCGTGGCGTGCTGCCTGCTGCTGCGCCGCCCTCGCGCGGCGGCGCTCGTCGTGGCCGGCGTCTGTCTGACCGTGGGGACGGCGACGCTCCTCAAGCACCTGGTGGGACGCACCATCCACGGTGCGGGGAACCTGTCCTACCCGAGCGGGCACACCGCCTTCCTCACCGCGCTCGCCGTCATGGCGGCGCTGCTCGCGTCCGGCCGGCTCGGCCTCGGAAGGACGGCCGGCCTGTCGCTCGTGCTCGGCGCGGCACTGGTCGCGGGCGCCGTCATGGGCTGGGCGCAGGTCGCTCTGGGCGCGCACTACCCGACCGACGCCGTCGGCGGCTGGTGCACCGCGCTCGCGGTGGTGCCGGTGACCGCGTGGCTGGTCGACCGGCTGGCCGACCGCATCTCCGACTCCGGCCACCGGCAGCGGCGTTGACGCCGCGTCGGCCCCGTCTCACACCAGGCGGCGGAAGACCGGCTTCACCGGCCGCCCGCCCAGCCACGGTGTGGGGTCGCCGGCGTCCAGCGCCTTGCGGTACACGGCGCACGCCTGGGCCACCACCTCGACGGTGCGGTCGATGTCGGCGTCGCTGAGCGCGCTGGACACCACGAACGACGGAGCCAGCACCCCGCCCGCGAGGAGCCGGCGCAGGAACAGGGTGCGGTACCGCTGCGACGGCTGCCCGGCCTCGTCGAGGGTGGCGAAGACCAGGTTGCTGGCCCGCCCCCGGACGAGGACGTGGTCGGCGACGCCCATGCCGGCCGCGACCGCGCGGACACCGGCGGCCAGCCGCTCGCCCAGGGCGTGCAGCCGAGCGGTGATGCCCTCCTCGACGTAGGTGGTGAGCACGGCCATCGCGGCCGCCAGGGAGTGCGTCTCCGCCCCGTGCGTGGTGGAGAGCAGGAACACCCGGTCCCCGGAGTGCCGCAGCCCGCCCTGCTCCATCACGTCGCGCCGCCCGGCCAGCGCGGAGACGGCGCACCCGTTGCCCAGCGCCTTGCCGAACGTGGAGAGGTCGGGGACGACGCCGTACAGGCCCTGGGCGCCCGCCTCGGACCAGCGGAGCCCGGTGATCATCTCGTCGAAGACGAGGAGGCAGCCGTGCCGGTCGGCCAGCTCGCGCAGCCCGGCGAGGTATCCGGGTGGCGGTTCGGTATGGCCGGCGGGTTCGAGGATCAGGCACGCGATCTCGCCCTGGTACCGGGTGAGCAGCTCCTCCGTGGCGGCCAGGTCCCCGTACGGGAACGCCACGGTCAGCTCGGTGATCGCCGCCGGGATGCCGGCGGACATCGGCGTGGTGCCGATGAACCAGTCGTCGACGGAGAAGAACGGATGGTCGCCGCAGACGGCTACCCGCGGGCGCCCGGTGACGGCACGGGCGAGGCGCACCGCGGCGGTGGTGACGTCGGAGCCGTTCTTCGCGAACTTCACCATCTCGGCGGTCGGCACGGTCGCCAGGAAGCACTCGGCGGCCTCGACCTCCACGATGGAGGGCCGGACGAAGTTGCTGCCGCGGTCGAGTTCGCGCCGTACCGCCTCGACCACCCGCGGGTGGGCGTGGCCGAGACTGACGGACCGCAGCCCGGAGCCGTACTCGATGTAGCGGTTGTCGTCGATGTCCCACACGTGGGCGCCGCGGCCGTGGCTGATGACCGGGGCCAGGCCCTCGGGGTACTGGTCGTCGCCCTTGGCGTAGGTGTGCGCGCCGCCGGGGATCAGGGCGTGCAGCCGCTCGTTCGCCAGCCGCGACCGGGGCAGGAGGAAGTCCTCGTTCACGGCGCCCTCAGTTCTCTTGGTGCTTCAGGACCTCGGCGAGGCTCGGCGCCCGCCGGTCCCGCTCGGACATCGACGCGGCCGGCAGCGGCCAGGGGATGGCGAGCTCCGGGTCGTCGAAGGCGATCGTCACGTCCTCGGCCGGGTCGTGCGGGCGGTCGATCCGGTAGGAGGTGTCGGCGGTCCCGGTCAGCGCCTGGAAGCCGTGCGCGCACCCCGCCGGGATGTAGAGGGTCGCCTGCGTCGCGTCGGACAACTCGAAGAAGGCCCGGCCCCGGTAGGTCGGCGAATGCGGCCGCAGGTCCACGACGACGTCGAAGATCTTCCCGTACGAGCAGCGCACCAGCTTCGCCTCGCCCGCCCCGGAGCGCAGGTGCAGGCCGCGCAGCACCCCCCGCGCCGAGCGGGAGACGCTGTCCTGGACGAAGGCGGCCGGGTCGAGACCGACCGAGCGGATCACGTCGGCGTCGAAGGTGCGGCAGAAGAAGCCGCGCTCGTCGGCGTAGGGCGTCGACTCGAAGAGGTAGGCGCCGGAGATCTCCCGGACTTCGGTGGCTTTCATCGGCTCTCCCGCAGGGCGTGTACGTGGGTGTGGTCGCTCGTCGGGAACAGGGCCGCGGTCAGCGCGGCGAACTGGTGCTCCAGGTCGCGGGCGGCGGCCAGGTTCCGCTCGGTGAGGGTCAGGCGCAGCTCGGCCGAGTGCTCCTCCAGCGCCCGGAACTGCTCCAGGAGCCGGTCGGCGTCGACCTCGCGCGCCGGATGGCAGTACGCGCCGAGACCCATCCGCGCCATGAGCGCGTCGCTCTTCGCCGCGTAGCAGAGGGCGAGCACCGGGGTGCCGGTCTTCAGCGCGCAGATCAGGTTGTGGTACCTGACCGCGACCACGCTGTCGGCGGCCGCCATCTCCTTCATCAGGTCGGCGAGCGAGGCCGGCTCGGCGGCGGTGACCAGCGGTGAGCGCACCGCGTCGAGGATCGCGGCGACCACCGACGCGTCGCACTCGTCACCGGTGAGCAGCCGGACGGGCCTGCCCTCCTCGACCAGCGCGCGGACGAACCGGATCGTCCCGTCGAGGTAGCGCCGGTGGATCTCCTCGGCCCGGGCGCGGTCGTCGTTGCCGCCGTGGAAGTCCATGACACCGACACAGACCGGGCCCGGCGTCCCCGGCGCCTGCTCCGCGGGCGCGCTCGACGCCGGCGTCGGCAGGGCGAACGCCAGGTCCGGGTAGACCTCGTCGCGCGCGGTGTCCACGCCCATCGCCCGCATCGCGTCACGGGACGGGGCGTCACGGTAGGACCGGTACGCGGCCAGCCGCGCCGACCAGCGGACCAGGGCCCGGGTCGGCCGGTTGCCGATCTCGGCGGCGCCGACGCTGACCAGCGCGACCCGGGCGCGCAGCAGCCGGCCGCTCGCGCAGAGCAGGAACAGCGAGTACGGGAAGCCCCACGGCCGCAGCGGCAGCGTGGCCTCCAGGACGCCCATGCCCGGCACGATCACCACGTCGTGCCGGCGCACCCAGGCGGCGGTGCGGAAGACGTCGACGAGTTTGCCGAGGCCCTTGCCCGCGACCGCGCCCGCCCGGGACGCGGTCCGGTACTCCCCGCGGTACCAGTGCAAACGCGTCGCAGGGATCCCGTACCGGGCCGTGACGGTCTCGGGGCCGCCGCACAGGGCGTCCACGACCGCGTCCGGGTGCGCGGCGCGGAGGTAGCCGAGCACGGCCTCCAGCGAACCGTCGTTGCCGAGGTTGCCGGAGCCGAGCAGGCCGAACAGCCCCACGCGTACCGGCGCCCTGCCCGTGGCCGTCATCCGCGCCTCCCCTCACGGCCGGCGACGAGGGCGTCGACGGAGACGGTGAGCCCGGCCGGGTCGACCGGGGCGCGGTCCTCGACCCGCTCGCCGGCGCCCGGCCGGGCTCGGCTGGTCAGCCACGCGGCCAGGTGGCGGAAGCACGCGCGCCGGTCGGCCGAGGAGAGCGGCGCACGCCGGATCGCCGAGGCGAAGCCCCACACGTACTCGGCGAGCAGCCGGGGCGTCGGGTGCAGCGGGCCGGCCCGGCGCGGGTCCAGGTTGACGCAGCGGGCGCGCTTGGACGGGTTGGCCCGCTCGGCGCGGGTGGGGTGGTCGCGGCGGAAGTACAGCAGCTCGGGCACCTGGTGGAAGGGCCCGTACAGAGCGATCTCGGCGACGTACGTGCGGTCCGCGTGGTGGTAGCTGTCCATCGGCTTCACCCGGCGCAGCACATCGGTCCGCAGCACCCCGTAGAAGTCGTCGCCGCCCGGCTCGAACAGCAGGCTGCGAAAGCGCTCCGGCGCGTGCGGCGAGTCGGTGGCGAGCGTGTACTCGTAGGGGACCTTGACCTGGCCGTCGCCGTCGATGACGGCCTGGCCGGTGTGCGCGAGGATGATCTCCGGCCGCTCGTCGAGCGCCTCCACGCAGCGGCGCAGCAGGTCGCGGCCGTAGAGGTCGTCGTGCGACGCCCACTTGAACAGCTCGCCCCGGGCCTCGTCGAGCACACGGTTGTGGTTCGGCGTGGCGCCGATGTTCCGGGGCAGCCGGAGGTACCGGATGCGTGAGTCCTTGGCCGCGTAGCGGCGGCAGATCTCCTCGGTCCCGTCGGTCGAGGCGTTGTCGGAGACGATCAGCTCGAAGTCCTCGTAGACCTGGCCGAGCAGGGCGTCGAACGACTCGGCCAGGTACTCCTCGCCGTTGAAGACGGGCAGGCCGATGCTCAGCCTGGGGTGCGCGGTCATGAGGTCCTCACTTCGGGGATGGTGTGGTGGTGGCGCTCGCGCAGGGCGGACCGCAGTTGCAGCCACCACACGGCCGAGCCGCCGACGGTCGCGGCGGCGACGCCCCAGGCCGAGCCGACCGTGCCGGCGACGGCGGCCCCGCCGAGCCCGCCGCTGACATAGCAGGCGGAGGAGAACAGCTGCGAGCGCAGGCTGCGGCGGGCTGCGCCGAGCGCGCGCAGTCCGGCCGCCGCGCCGGTGCCGAGGCCGGCCCCCGCGACGCCGAGGGTGACCGGCAGGACGAGCTGCGCGGAGGAGTGCCAGACGTCGCCGAGCACGAACGCGCCGAACCGGTCCGGCATCAGCAGCAGCGCCCCGCCCCAGAGCAGCGCGGCGGTGGCCTGCCCGCCGCCCAGCAGGAGACAGAACTTGGCGAGGCGGTGCGGGGCCCGGCGCAGGACCCGGGCCGCCTCCGGGACGGTGACCAGCGAAAGCCCCATCAGCACGGCGAGGAACGGGCCGAGCAGGAGCTCGGCGCCCCGGACCGCGCCCACCGCGCCGACCCCGACGATCGCGCCGAGCCCGTACGCCCGGAGCTGACTCGCGCCGCTGAGGGCGACGTTCTCGACCAGGTACCGGTAGCCGAGGTCGCGCTGTTCGCGCAGCCACCCGCGCGCCCCGGTCGGCCGGGGCCGGATGCCGGACTGGAAGCAGCCGTACCCCGCCGCGACCGTGGCGGACGCGCCCCAGGCGAGCACGAAGGCGGGCACGGTGCCCACGTGGGCCGCCACGACCATGGCTGGGAGGAGCGCGACGCCCCACACGACGTCGTTGAAGAACGCCTTCCGCCCGATGCCGGCGGCGAAGAAGGAGAAGCGCCAGGCGTCCTGCAGCAAGAGCCCCGGCAGCATGACGCCGAGGCAGGCGAAGGCCGGACCCACGCTTCCGCCGAGAGCCAGCCCGGCCACCAGACACAACACCCCGAGGGCGGTGCCGAGGCCGAGGGCGCTACCCGTCGACCGGGCCACCGCCCCCCGCCAGGACGCCTCCGGCACGCCGCTGAAGCGCACCACGAGCGGATCGGTGGCCAGGCCGCGGGAGACGTTGAGCACCACGCCGTAGGTCACCCAGGCGAGGCTGAACACGCCGAACGCGGTCACCCCCAGCGAGCGGGCCACATAGATGCCCACCACGAAGTTGCTCACGCTGGAGGCCGCCTGGTCGGCCAGCCCCCACGACAGCCGCCCGACCAGGGCCCGCCTGGCGGACCCGGCCGGTGGTGTCTTCTCCCCCTCGGCGGTCATCGGCGTCATGCCTTGATCAGTCCGGCGCCCTGGAGGGCGTCGGCCGCGGCGGCGACGGTGTCGAACGGCAGCCCGGACCGCTCGGCGACGTCCAGCAGGGCGTGCTCGCCGTCGGAGAGGCTGAGCACCCAGAGCATGGCCATCTGGGCCTGCTTGGCATCGCTCCGGCCGCCGAGCGAGTCGTACAGCCCCCGCCGGCCCAACTGCGGTTCGCCGTAGGGGCTGAGGTTGACGTACTGCCGGTTGCGGTCGAGGACCGAGAACGCCTCGCGGCAGACGGCGAGCGTGTCCGCCATCGCCTCCGGGGTGACGAAGTCCGGGTTGTCCGCCGAGGTGTGGTACTCCGGGTAGCCGGCGTACGGGGTCCGGCTGAGCGAGCCCACACCGAGGTCGAACCCGGGCGAGCAGTACTGGCGCTCGTCGTAGCCGTACGGGGTGAACTCGGTGACCCGGTGCGGACGTTCGGAGGCCCGCAGGACGTGCCCCATCACCCGGTCGATCCCCGCGTCACCGCGCCTGCTCCGCTTGTACGTCAGCTGCCCCCGGTCACCGGCGCAGGCCAGCACGAGGCCGTGCTTGACCCGCTCGATCCGCTCCACGTTGCGGGCCAGCCAGGTGATCGCCCCGACGGTGCCGGGCGCGAAGATGAACCGGTAGGTGTACCACGGGGTCCTCTCCGCCAGCGCCTTGGCCAGGTACGTCGCCACCGCGATGCCGGCCAGGTTGTCGTTGGCCAGCGACGGGTGGCAGACGTGGCAGGAGACGATCACCTCGTCGGGCACCTGCCCGGGGACGACGTGCTCGGCGTAGGTGAGGTGACCGTCGGCGAGAGTGGAGTCGATCCGCACCTCGTACTCGCCGTCCGGCAGCGCGTCCAGGGTCTCCTGGGACAGGCAGAAGCCCCATTCCGGCGTGTAGTAGCTGGTGCGGTAGGGCACCCACGTCGGATGGTCCGGCAGGGTGTGCAGGTGGGGGCGGAGCTCGGCCAGCGGCATGGTCGCCGACACCGGCACGCTGTAGCCGAGCACGTGCAGGCTGGACGCCGCGAAGTCGACGACCCGGCGCCCGGTGGCGTCGGCGACGTACGCGTCCCGGATGTTCCACTCCTGCGGCACCGTCCAGTCGAGCACCTGCGTCCCCGTCGGCACCTCGTGCACCTGGAGCGGGATGTACTCGCCGACGATGTCCAGGGTGGCGCGCACGCCGTCCCCCGTGATGCTCCGGCACAGCGGGTACAACCGCTCCACCAGAGCGTGCATCTCCTCGCCCGTCGTGGTCACCGGCGCCGCCGCAGGGTGTCGTCGACGGTGCCCGCCTCGGTCCCCGCGCGCAGCACGGCGAGCCGGGTGAAACGCTGCTCGAAGCTCTCCTTGGTCAGCCCGAACTTCTGGTAGGCGTCGGCGAGTTCGATCGCGCCCTGCTGCACCGTCCACTCGCAGTCGAAACCGGGGATCGCGGCGCGGAACCGGGAGAAGTCCACCCGGTAGGAGCGCGGATCGGCGCCGGCCTCCCCGGTGATCCGCACCCGCGCGCCGGAGATCGTATCGGCGACCTGCTCGGCGATCTCGGCGACCGTGACGTTGTTGACCTCGCTGCCGATGTTGAACGCCCGGTCGTGCACCGCCTCCCGGGGCGCGGTCAGCGCCGCCGTGAAGGCCCGTGCGATGTCACCGGCGTGCACCAGCGGGCGCCAGGGGGTGCCGTCGGAGAGGACCAGCACCTCACCGGAGAGGAGCGCGTGGCCCACCAGGTTGTTCAGCACGATGTCGGCGCGCAGCCGCGGCGAGTAGCCGAAGGCGGTGGCGTTGCGCATGAACACCGGGCTGAAATCGCCGTCGGCCAGCGCGTGCAGGTCGTCCTCGACCCGCACCTTGGACTCCGCGTAGGGCGTCACCGGGTGCAGCGGGGCGTCCTCGCCGACCAGCTCTCCGCCGCCCGCGGCGCCGTACACCGAGCAGGTCGACGCGTACAGGAAGCGCCGCACCCCGGCCTCGCGGGCCAGCCGGGCGAGGCGTACGGACGCGTGGTGGTTGATGTCGTACGTGAGCTCCGGTGCCAGGGAGCCCAGCGGGTCGTTGGAGAGTGCGGCCAGGTGGATCACGGCGTCCACCCCGGCCACGTGTTCGGCCGTGACATCGCGCAGGTCCACCCGGTGACCCGGCGGGTCGGCGGGCGGGTCGCCGAGGACGCAGTCGGCGAACAGGCCGGAATCAAGACCGACGACCTCGTGCCCGGCGGCGGCGAGGACCGGGGCCATCACGGTGCCGAGGTAGCCCTGGTGTCCGGTCAGCAGTACGCGCAAGGTTCATTCCCCCAGGTCGAGAGTGAGTTTGGTGACGGCGAACGCCTCGGCGTAACGCGCGTGGCATTCGATACCGCGGATGCGGGCGAGCCCGAGGAACGCCTCCCGGTCGTACCAGGGCCGGTGCCGCTGCGAGGGGTAGTGCTCCTGCAGCAGCCGCACCTTCTGTTCGGCGTTCTCCGGTGACAGCGGCTGGTACGCCGCCATACGGCCGAGATCGCCGTCCCACTTGACGATCTCGTAGCCGAGCACGAGGTGGTCGCGGAAGGCGGTGGGCACCAGCCGCGCCAGGCCGCGGTGGTCCTGGTGCGCGTCGTCGGCGCGCGGGGCCAGGATCAGGTCCGGCTCGGTCCGCCCGCGCAGCTCCTCCATCGCGGCCTTGGCCTCGTCCCAGTGCACGGGCATCCGGCCGTCCGGCAGCTTGAGCACGGTGAGGCGCAGATCGGCGCCCGGGCAGAAGGCGGCCAGCGCGGCCCGCTCCTCCTGCTCCCGCTCGCTGCCGCCGCCGGAGAGCACCAGCGCGTCGACGCGCAGGCCCGGCCGGGCCTGACAGAGCGTCAGAAGCGTGCCGCCCGCACCGATGGCGATGTCGTCGCAGTGCGCGCCCAGCGCGACGATCCGCGCCGGACGCCCGGCGAGCCGGATCACGCGCCCACCTCGGCGCCGTCCCGCTCCCACACGGCCCACGGGCGGTCGCCCCGGCTGTAGCCGAGGTCGAGCGCGGCCCGCTCCTTGACGGTGTCGGTGGGCTTCCAGAAGCCGCGGTGCTGATGCGCCACCAGCCGTCCCTGCTTCGCCAGTTGGGCGCAGCCGTCGGCGACCAGGTCCCCGTTCTCCGGTATGTGGTCGAAGACCTCCTGGCGGAGCACGAAGTAGCCGCCGTTCTCCCACAGCGGCAGCTCGCTCACCGCGGTGATGCCCCCCACCAGGCCGTCCTCGCCCAGCTCCACGCAGTGGAACGAGGACTGCGGCGGCACCACCATCATCGACGCGCCCGCGTCACGCCCGGCGAACTTCTCGATCATCTCCGGCAGCGGGGCGTCGGTGAGCACGTCGGCGTAGTTGGCGAGGAACATCTCGTCACCGTCCAGGTGGTGCCGCACCCGGCGCAGCCGCTCCCCGATCGGCGACTCGATACCGGTCTGCGCGAACGTGATCGTCCAGTCCGAGATGTCGGTGGACAGCAGCTCGGTCCGACCGCCGCGCAGGACGAAGTCGTTGGACGTCGTCTCCTCGTAGTTGAGGAAGAAGTCCTTGATGTGGTGCGCCCCGTAGCCGAGGCACAGGATGAACTCCGTGTGCCCGAAGTGCGCGTAGTAGCGCATGACGTGCCAGATCAGCGGCCGGGGCCCGACCATCGCCATCGGCTTGGGCACGTCGTCGGCCGCGCCGTTGCGCATCCGCATCCCGTAACCGCCGCAGAAGAGAACGACCTTCATGACTGGACCTCGACAATGCTCAGTTCCGGGATGGGAAAGACGAGCCGGCCGCCCCACTCGTGCACGAAGGACAGCTGCTCGACCAGTTCGTCGCGCAGGTTCCAGGGCAGGACGAGGACGTAGTCCGGCCGGTCGGCGGCTATCTGCTCCGGCGCCAGGATCGGGATGCGGGTGCCCGGGGTGAACCTGCCGTGCTTGTACGGGTTGCGGTCGACCGTGTACGCGAGCAGATCGGGGCGGATGCCGCAGTGGTTGAGCAGGGTGTTGCCCTTGCCGGGGGCGCCGTAGCCGACGACCGTCTCACCGCGCTCCGCCGCGTCGATGAGGAAGCGCAGCAGGTCCCGGCGGACCTTGGCCACCCGGGCGGAGAACTCGGTGTACCCGGACAGCTCCTGCAGCCCGGCGGCCTTCTCCCGGTCGAGCACGTCCGTCACCCGCTGCGTCGGCTCGCCCGCCACCTCGGCCGGCCGGGCCAGGAGCCGGATGGAGCCACCGTGCGTGGGCAGCAACTCCACGTCCACCAGCGCGAGTCCACCGCTTTCGAGCGCCCGCATCGCGGAGGCGACCGTGTAGTACTGGAAGTGCTCGTGGTAGATCGTGTCGTACTGGTTCTCCTCGATCAGGGTCAGCAGGTGCTGCACCTCGATGGAGACCCAGCCGTCATCGGCGACCAGCGCGCGCAGCCCCTGGGTGAAGCCGACCACGTCGGGGATGTGCGCGTACACGTTGTTGGCGACGACCAGGCCGGCCGGGCCGTGCTCGGTGCGGACGGCCGAGCCGGTCTCCGGGCTCAGGAACTCCGTGAGCGTCGGCACCCCCGCCTCCCGCGCCGCCGCGCCGACGTTCACCGACGGCTCGATGCCGAGGCAGCGGACCCCCCGGTCCACCAGGTGTTTCAGCAGATATCCGTCGTTGCTCGCGACCTCGACCACGAAGGCGTCAGGGCCCAGACCGAGGCGTTGCACGGCGCCCTCGACGAAGGTGCGCGCGTGCTCCACCCAGGAGGTCGAGAACGAGGAGAAGTACGCGTACTCCTTGAACGTCTCCTCCGGCGTGATCAGCGGTGGAATCTGCGCGAGCCAGCAGTCGGTGCAGACCCGCAGATGCAGCGGGTACGCGGGCTCCGGCTCGTCCAGCCGGTCCGCGGCGAGAAAACTCTCGCACGGCGGCGTCGCCCCCAGATCGACGACGCTCGCCAGCGCCGCCGAGCCGCACAGTCGGCATCGTGTCATCTGCTTCCCCCCATTGTTTCCCTCCCTGTCGGCGGCGGGCTCTCCCCGCCGCCGGACCGACCCGCGATCGCGGTGCGGTACTCCTCCACCAGGCGCCCGAGACCGACGGCCGGGCTGAAGCCCCGCTCGTAGCGGTGCCGGGCCGCCCGGCCCATCTCCCGGTTGCGGGCCTGCCCGGCCGCGATCCCCCGGATGCGGGCGGCGAGCGAGCCCGAGTCGCCCGGCCGGTGCAGCAGGCCGGTGACCCCGTCCTCGACGAGTTCGACGAAGGCGCCGTGACCGGCGGCGACGGCGGGGACCCCGGCGGCCATGGCCTCCACGACCACCAGGCCGAACGCCTCCAGCCACGTCGAGGGAGCCACCACGGCGACCGACCGCGCGACGGCCTTGCGGCACTCCGCCGGGTCGTACAGACCCGCGTAGCGCACGTCGTCCCGGCCCGCCGCCCACGCGGTCACCTCCCGCTCCAGCGGCCCCGTCCCGGCGATGACGAGCGGTACGCCCACACCGCCGCCCGCCGCGATCTCGTCCCACGCGGCCATCAGCAGCCGCACACCCTTGACCTCCGCGAGCCGGCCCAGATAGAGCAGATGCTCGCCGTCGCCGGTGCGGCGGGCGTCCGGCTCCGGCACGAAGTTGTGCTTCACCGCGAGGCGTTCGGCCGGCATGCCGGCCCCCACCAGGACATCACGCTGCGCCGCGGAGATACAGAGGAACCGCTCCACCCCGGCCCACCAGCGCCGCCGGTTCGCCGACAGGCTGACCGCGAGTGGCACCGTCGCCAGCCGCGAGTTCCGGTAGCAGCCGTGCCGGACGGCGGGCAGCGGCGCGGTGCCGACGCAGTCGGTGCACGGCCGCCCGTCCCGTTGCAGCGTGCCGGGCGGGCAGACCTGGGTGTAGTTGTGCAGCGTGGCGACGACCGGCACACCGGCGTCGGCGCAGGCGGCGAGCACCGCCGGCGACAGGAGCGGGAAGACATTGTGGACGTGCACCACGTCGGGCCGCTCGGCGCGCAGCCGGGCGGTCAGCTCCTTGCGGACCGCCGGGTTCCACGGCACGAGGAGCGGCACCGCGGCCTTGGCGAGGAGGGACCGGGCGGCGATGTCGTCGCTGCGCCGCTCGAACACCTCGACCCGGTGGCCGGCCGCGCGCAGCAGCTCCACCTCCTGGTCGACGACCTTGTTCTCCCCGCTCGGCTGCGCCGACGAGTAGTGGTTGTGCACCACGAGGACGTGCATGCTCAGCTCATCTCCGCTCTACGGGCCCAGCGGGGGACGCGCCGCCTGGGAAGTTCGGGCGTCGCCGGGGCGGTGGCCGGGGCGGGCGCCGCGAGCAGTGAGGCGGCCACGCCCAGGTGCAGCAGATACGGCGAGGCGTCACCGAGCCCGGCCTCGGTGTACGAGGCGATTGCGCAGTAGCTGATCAGGAAGATCGCCCCGGCCCGGGCCAGCGACGGGGGCCGCAGCAACGCGACGCCGCCGAGGACGAGGATGGCCGAGGCGACCAGCGTGATCCCCGTCCAGCCCTGCTCGTGGTAGACGGCCAGCCAGCTGTTGTCGATCGGCAGCCCGCCGAAGGACTTGTCGCCCAGGCCCGTGCCGAACAGCTCCTCCGCCATCGTCCGGGGCGCGGCCAGCAGGGCGTCCCAGACCTTGGCCCGGCCGGTGAGGCTGGTCAGGTACTCCTGGCTCTGCCCGCGCAGGAACCACGCCCGCAGCGCGGAGGCGAACCCGACCGCGGCCACCACGACGATGAGCACCGCCCAGGTGAAGAACCGCCGGGCCGCGGCGCTGGTCATGACGAGCGAACCGATGGCCAGCGCCAGCCCGATGAGCATGCCGAGCGTGGCGGTACGGGTATGGGTCAGCGCGAGCAGCACCAGCGACGGCACGATGATCACCGCCGCGCTCGCCCGGTCGGTGCGGCGGTCGATCAGGAGCAGCACCGTGAGCCCGATGATCACCGCGGCGTACTGCCCGATCTGTGGCGGGGTCAGCGGCCACAGCGCGCCGACCAGACGCCCGCCGTAGAGCTCGGGCATGGCCGCGCCCGGCGAGACGAGCGCGCCCGCGGCGACCGAGCCGAGCACCGCGAAGTACATCCGGATGTGGTGCCGGACGAACGACAGGCCCCCGTCCCACCAGCGGGTGAGCAGCCACAGCGTCGCGACGAAGAGCGCCAGCCGGGTGCAGCGGAACAACGCGCCCAGACCGGCCTCCAGTTGCAGGCTGGAGATCAGGCTCGGCACGAGCAGCAGCGTCAGCAGGAGCACGTACGCGCTGGGCCGGATGCGCAGCCGGAGATTGAGCGCGAGCGCCAGCGTGAACGCGGCGACCAGCGACCCCATGGTGACCAGTTGGATGAGGGAGCGGGGCAGCGGGATGATGGTCTTCGCCCCGGCCGAGCCGAGGGTGTTGAGGATCAGCAGGCCCCAGACGACCCCGACGAGTCGTGGTGCGCCGGCGGGGCGCTCCCCGGCGCCCGGCCGGCCGGCCGCCGTCGTCTCCGCAGCGCCGGGCCGCAGGTCCCCGCTCACCTCAACCACCCGCCGATGCGCGGAAGGTGCTGCCCGCGTCCTGCCGGTACGGCGTGCCCTGCCACTCACCGGAGTCGAGCACCGTGCTCGGGTCGCCGGCGACGAACTTCCAGGGCCCGGTGTAGTCGTTGTCGTGCCAGCGGTTGTGCTGCTTGCGGGTGATCGCCTCGGCCACCCCCTCGCCCTTGTACGGCGACCAGTTCGGGTAGGTGCCGTAGTTGGCGAGCACCGCCATGCGGTCGCACTTCGCCGTGCAGTCCAGGACGGACTTGTCCAGCACGAAGCGGTTGTCGTGGATGTCCACCCGCTGGGTCTTCCACCGGCAGTCGGCGTAGAGCGGCGCCTTGGCGATCGCCGGTTTCACGCAGCGGTCGGTCTTCGGCACCAGCAGCGTGCAGTCGCCGGACGACGTGTTGGCCGGGCTGTTGCAGAACCGGTCGGCGTTCTCCCACAGGGTGATCCCCGACCAGTTGTTCTCCAGCACGTTCCCGTACAGCTCGATCCTGTCCGTGCGGGCCCGGACCCGTGGCTCACCGCCCGACTCGGACAGATAGACGGTCGCGAACGGGAAGTCGTCGCCCTTGTCGGCCTCCCGGCGGCCCTCCACCCAGTTGTTCTTGCGGATCGTGTTCCTCCGGATGACCGCGTTGTAGCTCGTCTCGTAGATCAGCGCGGCGCCGTCGTTCTCCTCGATCACGTTGTTCTCGATGCGGAAGTCGTTGTTGTTGGTGTCCGCCCACAAGCCGGTCCCACGGTTGTCGTGGACCCAGTTGCCGCGTATGTCGGCGCCGTCGACGGCCCAGAACTTGACGCCACCGGTGCAGCCGCAGCCTTCCCGCTTCCGCTCCCAGTCGCCGGTGTTGTTGCCCACGATCTCGTTGCCCTCGATCACCAGGCCGGTGATCCGGCCGTCGGCCTTGTACGCGTTCATGCCGTACTGGCCGTTGCCGCGCAGGCAGCTGGCGCGGACCCGCTGGCGGGCGCCGGCCATCAGCGCGGCGGCGGAGTTGTACTGGATCGTCGCGTGCTCGATCACCCAGCCGTCGGCCGAGTCGTGGTTGACCACCCCCTGGTCGTGCGGCGCGACGAAACGCTGCACGGTCAGATAGCGGATGGTGACGTCGTCGGCGCTGCCGCCGAACGCGTACTGGTTCTTCTTGCGGCCGTCGAACACCGCGCCCGGCGCACCGATATAGCGGTCCCCCTTCTTGGGGATGACCTGCGAGTAGCGGTCCGGGTCGAGCCGGTGCGTGCCGGGCCGCAGCCAGAACGTGGTGTTCGGCGGGCTCTTCTTGGTCTTCGCGGCCAGGTCGCCGACGACCCCGGGGTCGACCGTCACCGCGCCCGCCGGCGCCTTCGCCGGACCGGCCGCGGGCTTGGCGCACACCCGCGCCGTCGACACGGTCGCGGGCGCCGACGAGGCCGCGGAGGGCGCGGCGGCCGGCTCAGGCGCCGCGCTCGGCGTGCTCTCACAGCCGGTCACCGCCAGCAGGGCCAGCGCCACCGGTGCCACCGGTAACGCCCAGTGCCCCCACTTGCTCCCCACGTGTGCCCCCTAGCCCCGGAACCTGAGTACGGTCGTGAACCCTGACCCGCCACCGGCGGATCCGGTGCCGATCAGCGTGGTGGTGGGCTCCTTGCGCCCGAAGCCGGGGGAGTACCAGCCCAGCGGCGGGGCGCTCTCGCCGCGATGCGCCCGCCAGGACAGCTCCCCGGGCAGGTCGAGCACCGCGGAGCGCCCCTCGCCGTCCCGGATCCAGGTGAGCATCGCCCGGTTCCCCACCAGGTCCGCGGCGATCGCCGGGCCCAGGTGGAAGGCGAGGCGCACGGCGCGGGCCGGGTCCTGCCGCCCGCGGATCTCGTCGACCACCGTGAGCTCCTGGCCGGCGGCCGCCAGCTCCACCCGGCGGCGGTGCACGGCACCCTGGTACCCGTCGTGCTCGCCGCACCAGCGGGCCGTGCCCCCGTCGGAGGCGTCGGTCTCCTCCGCGACCAGGACGCGGCTGCGGGCGTGCCGCGTCCACAGGAACGGCCCGCCGGAGACCGACTGGTCCTCGCCGTCCAGCTCCAGCGTGTTGTGGCCGAGGGTCGAGCGGAAGTAGCGCCGCCACTCGGGCCGGCCGTGGTAGCAGAACGTGCCCGGGTCGGCGAGCACCTCGACCCCGTCGTGCCGGACCTCCACGGACAGGGCGTCCGCGTGGGCGTGCGCGGCGATCGACAGGAAGCCGTGCGGACCGCCGTCGCAGCGGCACCAGATCCCCGCGGGCCCGCGCAGGATCGTCAGGCCCGCGTCGGCGAAGTGACCCGGGCGGCGCGCGGGGCGGGCCACGGCAGGAGGCGTCCCCTCCTCCCCGTGCGGCTCTTTCCCGTACGGCCGCACGAGCGCGGCGAGCAGGGGCGTGCGCACATCGGTGCCGGTCACCTCGGGCCACCAGTCGAGCCGGCCGAAGACGGCCTCCCCGGTGGCGAGGAGCGAGGCCCAGCGCTCGGTGCCCGCGCCGTCCAGGACCAGACCGTGCCCGTCGTCCGCGTCGCCCTGGCGGGGCGGCCGCAGCCGGCTGTCCACGACGGCGGCGAGCGCGTCGGTCATCCGCAGCAGCACGAGCCGGACGGTCGCGGGGACCGGCACACCGGTGGCGTCCGCCTCGGCCACCGCGGCCAGGCCGAGTTCGAGGACCAGGCCGTGGTACTCGGTGGCCAGCTCCCGGTTGAGGCCGGAGAGGAAGGTGTTGCTCCGCAGGTGCCGGTCGAGTGAGCGCAGCGCGTCGGTCCGCCAGCGCGCCGATGAGGGGAACCAGTCGAACGCGCAAGCCGCCGCGAACTGCCCCGCGGCCTCGGCGACGACGTGGTTGTTGGCCGAAGAACCCCGGCTGGGGAACGCGGCGAGCCAGCGCTGGTGGTGCCAGATCTGGCTCCGCGCCACCGGGTTCTCCTCGAAGAGGGCGGCCGCGCCCGGCCACCCGTCGAGCAGCCGGCGCACCCACACCCAGGACAGCAGCCGGATGCCCAGCTCGATGCCGCTGATCCAGTGCACGCCGCGCAGCGGCGGGTTGGCCGCCCACCACGACCGCAGGTGCGCCGCCACGCGCTCGGCGTACCGCTCGTCCCCGGTGACCGCGTAGGCGGCGGCGAGCACGGTGAGGTACTGGTGCCGGGAGAGCTCCCAGATCTGCTTGATGTCCCCGACCGCGTCCTCGCTGCGGTACGGCACGTCGAAGGCGTGACCCGCCGGGGCCCGGCGCCCGGTCCTCGGGTCGTACCACCAGTCCGGGTCGGTCAGGTCGTCACGGGCCACCCCGAAGAACTCGGCGTGCCCGGCCAGCAGCCGGTCCGCCTCGGCGACGAGGCGTTTCGCGGCGTCCGGCGGTACCGCGGCGATCGTCCCGGCGGGCAGGACCGCCGTGAACCGGGTACCGGTCACGTCCGGGCAGTCGGGCGGCGTCGTGCGCCACCGGCGCCTGCGCACGGTGTCGCCCGCCCGGCCGCCGATCTCCCGCGGCCCCATCCGGGACAACCGCCGCAGGTACCAGCCCGGCCCCCCTGAAGGCACTGTCATCGGGTCCTCGCCAACGTCACCGGCGCCCCGCCGGCCAGGCCGGTGCGTACGGCGAGCGTGGCCGCCGTGGTGGCGACCAGCGACTCCAGCGGCACGGGCATCGGCCCGCCGGTCCGCACGGCCCGCACGAACGCGGCCAGTTCGGCGTTCTGCCCCTTGTCCCGGGCCTTGGGCAGCCGCGAACTGACCCACCGCCTGCGGCCGCCGTCGTACACGGAGGCGCGCACGAAGTCGTCGAGCCGCAGCACCTTGCCGTCCGCGACCAGGTCCAGCGTCTCCTTGGGGAACCCGGCCGCGCCGGTGGTGACGTAACTGATGGTGGCGGTGGATCCGTCCGGGTGGCGCAGCACGACCTGGAGGTCCTCGTTGCCGGACGTGGCGACGGCGTACACCGAGACCGGGTCGGACCCGAGCAGCCAGCTCACCGTGTCGATGAAGTGCCCGCCCTCGCCCGCGAAACGCGAGCCCTCGGTGCCCTGTTGCAGGTACCAGCTGCCGTGCGCCAGCGGGCCCGCGTTGACCAGGTAGCGCAGGCTCGCAGGACCGGTCCGGACGCCGAACCGGTCCCTGGCCTCGTGCAGCAGCGGCGCGAACCGGCGGTTGAAGCCGACCTGCAACCGGTCGTTGCCGGACTCCTCGACCGCCGCGAGCACGCCCGCCAGCTCGTCCTCGGAGAGAGCCAGGGGCTTCTCCACGAACACCGCCTTGCCGGCGAGCAGCGCTTTGCGGGTCAGCTCGGCGTGCGAACTGTGCCGGGTGACCACGAAGACCGCGTCGATCGACTTGTCGCCCAGCACGGCGTCGAGGTCGGTCGTCGCCTCGGCGAAGCCGAACTTGCGCTGCGCGTTGGCCGCGGACAGCGCCGTCGTCGTGACGACGGTCGACAGCTCGACGCCGTCGCGCCGCGCCAGATGCGGCAGCAGCATCGACGTCGCGTAGTTCCCCGCGCCGACGAACGCCAGCCGCACCGGCGCCCCGGCGGTCCGGGCCGGGGCGGACGCCGCGTCGCCGCGGCGCACCGCGGGCACGGCCACCGCCGGGGGCTCCGCCTGCGGCGCCTCTTCGGTGCCGGGGTAGCGGAACAGCACCGCCACGGCTTTGAGTTCACCGTCCTTGAGGCGTTGGTAGGTGTCGACGGCGTCGTCGAAGTCGGCGATGTGGGAGATCAGGGGCTCCACGTCGACGCGGTCCCGGGCCACGAGATCGAGGAAGCACGCGAGGTTGCGGCGCTCGGTCCAGCGCACGTAGCCGATCGGGTAGTCCCGCCCCTCCAGTTCGTACTCCGGGTCGTAGCGCCCGGGGCCGTAGGAGCGGGAGAAGCGGACGTCGAGCTCCTTCTCGTAGTACGCGTTCCACGGCAGGTCCAGGCTGCACTTGCCGATGTCGACGACCCGGCCGCGGTCCCGGCTCAGCCGGGCGGCCACCTCGACGGGCTGGTTGCTGCCGCCACCGGCGGCCAGGTACACCTGGTCCACGCCGTGGCCGCCGGTGAGTTCGGCGACAGCGCTCTCCACGGCCGCGGACGCGGGGTCGCCGCAGGCCGCGGCGCCCAGGCGCTCGGCGAGCTCGCAGCGCGCCGGGTCGGGGTCGGCGCCGACGACGCGGACCCCCGCGGCGGTGAGGAGCTGCGCCACCAGCTGCCCGATCAGGCCCAGGCCGATGACGAGCGCCACCTCGCCGAGCTGGGGTTCACCGCGGCGGACGCCCTGCATGGCGATCGCCCCGACCGTGCCGAACGCCGCGTGCCGGGGTTCGAGGCCGTCCGGCACCCGGGCGTAGAGGTTCTTCGGCACCCAGTTCAACTCGGCGTGCAGCGCGTGCTCGTTGCCCGCGCAGGCCACGAGGTCGCCGACCGCCACATCGTCGATGCCGGCGCCGACCTGCTCGACCACCCCGCACAGCGAATAGCCCAGCGGCGTGTAGGAGTCCAGCTTGCCCATCACCTTGCGGTACGTGGCGGGCACCCCGTTGGTGGCCATGCTCTGCATGACCTTGGCCACCTGGTCGGGGCGCGAGCGGGCCTTGCCCAGCATCGACATGCCGGCCTCGGAGACCTTCATGAGCTCGGTCCCGGTGGATATCAGCGAGAAGGCGCTGCGGACCAGCACACCGTCCGGCTTGCACCCCGGCGCCGGTACGTCGAGCAGCGCCAACTCGCCGCTCTTGTAGTTCTGCACAACCTGTCTCACCGGAGCTCCTCTTGTTTTCCATGCCGTCAGGCCGCCGGCCCCTGGCCGGAGCCGGAGGTCGCGCCGCGATACCAGTACTCGAGCGTCAGCACATGCCACAGGTGCTTGGAGAAGTCCCGCTGTCCCGCGGCGTCCTCCGCGACCATCCGCGCCAGCGCGTCGCGGCGCAGGAACCCGGAGTTGACCAGCACCCCGTCGTTCACCACCTCGCGCACCAGCGGTGCCAGGTCCCGGCTCATCCACGCGCGCAGCGGCGCGCTGAACAGGCCCTTGGGCCGGTACACGATCTCCCGGGGGAGGACCGAGGTGGCCGCCTCCTTGAGCACCGCCTTGCCCTGCCGCCCGGCGATCTTTCGGTCGCCGGGCACGGCGAACGCCGCCTTGACCACCTCGACGTCCACGTACGGCACCCGCACCTCGGTCGACGCGGCCATGCTGGAGCGGTCCGTGTAGGCGAGGTTGAGCCCCGGCAGGAACATCCGGGCGTCGCCCAGGCACATCCGGTTGACGAAGTCGTCCAGGTCGTTGTCCTGGTAGATGTCCGCGTGCTCGGTCAGCACGTCGTCCACCGTCCCGGCCAGGTCCGGATCGATCAGGCCGAGCAACTCGTCCTGGTCGTACATGGTGTAGCTGCGCCGGAAGGCGGTCTCCTCCGGCAGATCGGCGAAGGAGAGGAACCGCTTCGCGAACCGCACCGACCGGTACCCGCGGCGGGCCGTCGCCACCGGCAGCCGGTCCACGGCCGCGGACACGCCGCGCCGCAGCGGCCGCGGGACGCGCTGGTAGCGCAGCGCGAGCAGGTTGGCCAGATGCTTGCGGTACCCGGCGAACAGCTCGTCGGCGCCCATCCCCGAGAGCATCACCTTGACCCCGGCCTCCCGGGCGGCCATGCAGATCAGGTACGTGTTGATCGCGGCGGGGTCGCCGATCGGCTCGTCCAGGTGGTACGTCATCTGCGGCAGCAGGTCGAGCACGTTCGGGGCGATCTCGATCTCGTGCAGGTCGACACCGAACTGCGCGGCCACCTGCCGGGCGTAGCGCAGATCGTCCGGCATCGCCTCGAACTTGGCGTCCTCGGCGCGGAACCCGATCGTGTACGCGGAGATCCCGGGCCGGTCGCGGGCGGCCAGCGCGGTCAGATAGCTGGAGTCGAGGCCGCCGGAGAGGAACGTCGCCACGGGCACGTCGGAGAGCAGGTGGCGCCGGGTCGACTCCTCGACGACGGCGGCGATGTCCGGCACCTCGCCGGCCAGGGCCCGGTCCCGGCCCTCGGCGGCGACGTCCCGCAGGTTCCAGAACCGGCCGCGGTCCACCCGGCCGTCGGGCCGGCAGCGCAGCCAGCTCCCCGGCGGCAGCTTCTCCGCCTCGCGCAGCGCGCAGCGTGAGTCCGGTACCCAGTAGTAGAGGAGGGAGGCCACCAGCGCCGCGTGGTCCACCTCCAGGGTCCCGCCGGTCGCGGCGGCCAGCGCCTTGAGCTCGGAGGCGAACACCAGGCCCGCGCCGCGCCGCAGAAGGAACAGCGGCTTGATGCCCAACTGATCGCGGGCCAGCACCAGTTCACCGGTGCGCTCGTCGAAGACGCCGAACGCGAACATGCCGCGCAGCCGGGGCAGACACTCCGTGCCCCAGCGCCGCCAGGCCTCCAGGAGCACCTCGCTGTCGGAGGTCCCGCGAAAGCGCACCCCGGCGGCGGTCAGCTCGGCGCGCAGTTCGGGCGCGTTGTACAGCTCCCCGTTGTAGGTGAGGGCGAGGCCGTCCGAGACCATCGGCTGGGCGCCGGTCTCGGACAGGTCGATGATGGCGAGGCGACGGTGCCCGAGCTGCACGTCGCCGTCGCCGAGCGGGTGGCTGTACCGGCCCGCCCCGTCCGGGCCGCGGTGGGCGAGGGTGTCGGTGAGCCGGTCGGTGACGATCTTGCCGTCCGGCCATCGGTACGTGCCTGCGATACCACACATGTCCTACCGCGCTTCCTGGTTGCTGTCCGGGACCCGTGCGGCCCACATCGGAGCCCGCTCCGTCCGCCGCCGTCCGGGCGCCTTCGGGTTCTGGCGGGCGGTCGGCCGGTCAAAAGGGCCGCGCAGCGCGGTGTGCAGCCCGTCCCACAACGTGCCGTCGGTCCTGTCCCGCGGATCGGGGTCGATCAGCACCACACCGACCACCGGGATGCCCTGTTCCGCGAGTTGTCGTGCCACGGTGTGCAGCCACGCGGCGCTGCCGCGCCCGGCGCGTACGACGAGCACGGTCTGGCCGCCGAGGTGGTGCAGGTCCGTCCACGGGGTGCCGGGCGCGATCGAGCCGACGCCGATCCGGCGCTCCTGGGGCGGCACGGCCGCGGCCCGGTCGACGCCGACCACCGCCGGATCGCCCGGCTGCTGCCGCCTGCCGGAGAGCTCCGAGCCGGGCAGACCGTCGACGACGACCGCGGGCCCCTCCACCGACAGCGCCCGGGCGACGTCCAGGGCGATCTCGCCCGTGGTGCGCGCGCAGCCCAGTTCCAGCAGTGACACCGGTTCGGCGGAGCCGTGCACGGTGCGGGCCAGCGTTCCGGTGAGCCGCTCGCGCGCCCTTCGGGTCCGTCCGCGGTGCCAGGGCCTGCCCCACCGCAGGGGCAGCTCCGCGATGACGGAGGCGCCCAGGTTCGCCGCGATCTCCCGGCGCAGCACGGGGCGGTCGGCCACCACCGCGCCGACCGAGGCCAGCACGAGGCCGAGGACGAGCCCGAGGACGAGCCCGATCGCGGCGTTGGTGGCGAGGGCCCTGGGCACGGAGCGCTCGATCGCGCGCGGGGCGTCCACGATCTGCGTACCGGCGACGACCTGCGGCGTGCCGACGCGCGCGTCCTCGGCCCGCTGGTTGAAGTCGGCGATGCGCGAGGTGAGTTCGGCGCGGCGGGCGAAGAGCGACTCGTTGCTCGCCGACGACTCCGGGTCGCTCTCCGGGGACCGGCCGCCGATCGTCTTGTTGACCTCGGTGAGCTCGTCCTGCATCCGGTCACGCTGGTCCATCAGCGCCTTGGCCTCGGCCTTCGCGCTCACCCGCATCCGCCGGACGTGGTCCGCGACGAACGCGTCGGCCAGCGCCCGGGCCCGGGCCACCGCGTCCGCGTCGCTGTCGCCCGTCACATCGATCTGGAGCAGGTTGTTGGTCAGGCCGGTGCCCCGGTACTCCTTCATGAAGTCTTCCGGCTTCTCCGGGGACTTGAGGGCCCGCAGGGCCTTGTCGGCGATCCGCGTGGTCCCCAGCAGCTCGACGTCGGTGCGGATCAGCGTCCCGGTGTCGTTCGGCTGGTCCTCCTTGTGAGCGACCAGCACCTTCGTCACCGCGGACGGCGGAGACGGCATCAGGACCGCCATCGCCGCACCGGCCAGCAGCCCGAGCAGGGCCATGGCGCACCAGAGACGACGGCGCCTGCGCACCGCCACCACCAGCGACTGGAGGTCGAGGAGCGGCGAGGCGCCCGACGACTCGGCGTACTTGCTCGTCGTCACCCCGCACCTCCCCGCGCGTCGCCGCCGGCCGCCATCGCCGGGGTGGCCCGACGGGCCGGGGGCACGGTGGGCCGCGCCGGACGACGGGCGCGCACCGTGCCGGCGACGACGACGCCCACGACCTCGTGTCTGCCGTCGGCGCACGCCCGGGCGAGGCCGCCGAGCTCCTCCGCGCTCCAGCTGCCGGCGCTGAGCACGACCAGGGCGCCCGCCTCGGTGTCGCGGTCCGGCACCAACGGCTGGGTCACCGAGACGTCCACGACCCGCAGCAGCGGATCGCTGCCGGCCTCGGCGACGAGCTGCCCGGCGGCGCGGCGAGCGGTCTCGTCCCCGTCCGGCACGACGACCAGCAGCCGCCGGGGAGCGGGCAGCCGGTCCCGGAGACGGGCGCACACGCGCCGGTAGCGGAGCAGTACGTCGGCCTCGTCGCCGGAGACCCGCGGGGCCGGTACGTCCCACCGCGTGTCGAGGCCGAGGAGCCGGCGTGCCATGGCCCGGGCGCCCTTCTCCGGCTGCCGCGCTCCCAGTTCACCGGGTACGTCGACGGCGCCGAGCAGCGCCGAGCCCAGCGCCGCGGTGATCTCGGCTTCGGTGCGCAGCCGGCGGTTCGTCCGGGCGGCGGCGAGGTGGCCGACGACCGAGAACAGGAAGAACAGCAGCGCCCCGGCGACGACGAACTGCGTCCTCGTCGGCGGTGCCTCGCTCGTCGGCAGGGCCGCGGGACCCATGACGACCATGCCCGCCTTGTTGCTCGCCGGGTCGGCCTCGTCCAGCTTCTTCATGGCCTCTTGCAGCGCGGTACGCAGCTTCTCCAGCTCGGTGCGGGCCTGTACGCCCTCCACGGTCTGCCCCGGATCGGCCGCGTCGGCCAGCTCGGTGATGCGGCGGTTGGTCTCCGCGACCTTCTTGCGCAGCGCCTCGGGCCCCGTCGCCTCGTCGGCGCCGGTGGTGTCGGTGGTGTCGCCCGCGATCCGCGCGGCGAAGGTGACGAACTGCCGGGCCACCTCGTCGGAGAGCCGTTGCGCGCGCTCCGGGGTCTCGGCCGTGCCGGAGATCTTGATGATGTTCCCGTCCGCGGTCTTGGCGGTCACCTGCTTGCGCAGCTCGCTGCCGTTGACGCCGCTCCAGTCGAGCGTGGTCGCCACGCGGTCGACCACCGCCGAACTCGCCGCGATCTCCGCCTGGGTCAGCAGCTCGCGCTCCTCCCACTGTCCCGCCAGGAGCACCGAGGTCGATGTCGTGTAGTTCGGCGGGAAGAGCAGGGAGGTGCCGTAGCCCATGAGTGCGCCCACCACGGCGAGGGCGGCGAGCAGCCGCCAGCGCCTACGGAGGATCCGCCCGATCGTGACCAGGCGTATCGGGTCTTCGCTCAACGACGCTTCCTCCTCCGTGCCGGCGGCGACCCGCCCGGCGACACCGGAGTGCGGCCGCGGCAGGCAGCGGCGTAGGCGGCGAGCAGCGACGCCTGCGAGTTCCCCCAGGAGAGCTCACCGCCGATCCGCTCCTGGCCGATCTTGCCCATCCGGGCCCGCTTCTCCGGGTCGTCCATGAGCTCCGCGACGAGCCCCGCGAACGCGGACTCGTCGTTGGCGGGCGCGTAGACGGCGGCCTCACCGGCGGAGACCCGCGCCTCCCGGAGGTCGAACGAGACGATCGGCCGGCCCATCGCCATGTACTCCAGGACCTTGTTCATGGTCGACACGTCGTTGAGCGGATTGCGCGGGTCGGGGGAGAGGCACACGTCGGCGGTGGACAGGTGCCGCACCAGATCGGCGTCCGGGATGCGCCCGGTGAACTCCACCTGATCGCAGAGGTCGAGCTCCCGCGACAGCTCCACCATCGCGTCGAAGGCGTCACCGGAGCCGACGAACACGGCGTGCCAGTCCGTCCGGCCGAGCTCGTCACGCAGCTTCGCCAGAGCCCGCAAGGCGTAGTCCACACCGTCCTGAGGGCCCATCACCCCGAGGTAGCAGAGCAGATGCGCCTTGCCGCGCTTCAACTCCGGCTCGGGCGGCACCGGTTGGAACCGGTCGGTCTGGGGCGCGCTGCGCACCACGAACACGTCCGCGGGCCGCTGACCGCCGCGGCGCACCGCGACGTCCCGGTAGCTCTCGTTCGTGGCGAGCACGATGTCCGCGGCCCGGTAGGTCAGCCGTTCCAGCGCGCACACGGCGCGGTAGAGCAGGTCCTCGCCGCGGTCGAACCGGGAGAGGTACAGCTCGGGCACCAGGTCGTGCTGGTCGAAGACGAACCGCGCGCCGCGCCGCTTCAGCCACATGGCCGGCAGGAACAGCAGGTCCGGCGGGTTGCAGGCGTGGACCACGTGGACCGGGCCGACCTTGCGGGCCAGCCGGGCCGTGTGCCACAACGCCGATCCGTACTCCCGCAGATAGCCGCCAGGCCCGCCGGTGGCCGCGCGCAGCGGGTAGCGGTGGATCCGCACCCCGTCGATCTCGGTCTCCGCCTCCGTGTCCCGCTTGCTGCCCTGGGGGCAGATGACGTGCACCTTCCAGCCCGCGTCGCGCAGCGTCGTGCACTCCTGCCACACCCGCCGGTCGAAGGGCACCGACAGGTTCTCCACCAGGATCAGCGCCCGCCCTCCGGGCCGGTCGCCGCTGGCTGTGTCTTCGGACGATGTGTTACCAAGCAAGGCCGACGTACCCCGATTCGGTCCGGCGCTCGTCGGCGTCGGGAAGATGGACCAGGTCGATGAGGATCGGGCCGTCGTCGCCGTGCGGCAGCGCCGACAGCACGGCCGGGTCTCTGGTCCCGACCAGCAACACGTCGGCGTGGTCCAGTACTTCGTCGACGGAGTCCGCCAACAGCTGGGCCAGGTGCGGCAGCCGGGTCTCGATGTACTCGCGGTTCGCGCCGAGCAGCCGGGACAGGCTCACGTTGGCGTCGTAGATCTTGAGGTCGTACCCCTTGCCGAAGAGCCGCTCCGCCAACTCCACCAGCGGGCTCTCGCGCAGGTCGTCGGTGCCGGGTTTGAAGGAGAGCCCGAACAGGCCCGCGCGGCGTCTGCCGGTGCGCTCGACCAGCTCCACCGCGCGTTGCAGATGCGCGGAGTTGGAGGGCAGCACGTGGGAGAGGATGGGCACCGAGACGTCGGCCCGCTGCGCCGCGTAGACCAGGCTGCGCAGGTCCTTGGGGAGGCAGGAGCCGCCGAAGGCGAAGCCGGGACGCAGGTAGGCGGGGCTGATGTTCAGCTTGCGGTCGGCGAGGAAGACATCCATCACCTGGTGCGAGTCCACCCCGAGCGCCTGGCACACCGCGCCCAGCTCGTTGGCGAAGCCGATCTTGAGGCCGTGGAACGCGTTGTCCGCGTACTTGATCGCCTCGGCCGTCGGCACCGGTACCCGGAACACCTCACCGGGCAGGCTCTCGTAGAGCGCCGCCACCGCGTCGCCGCTGGCCGGGTCGAGCTCGCCGACGACGGTCTTGGGCGGGTCGAAGAAGTCCCGCACGCTCGTGCCCTCGCGCAGGAACTCCGGGTTGACCGCGACCCCGAAGTCCACCCCGGCGGTGCCGACGTGCTTCTCCAGGATCGGTACCAGAAGGTCCAGGCAGGTACCCGGGAGCATGGTGCTGCGGAAGACGACGGTGTGCCGCCCGCCCCGCTCGGCCAGCGCCGCGCCGATCTCCTCGGTGACCCGCTCCAGATACGTGGTGCACAGGCTGCCGTTGGGCTCCGAGGGCGTGCCCACGCAGATCAGGGATATCTCGCTGCCCATGATCGCCTCACGGACGTCATCGGTGGCGCGTAACGCCCCGCTCCCCACCCCCTCGGCGATCAGCTCGCCGATCCGCTCCTCGACCACCGGGGCCTTGCCGTCGTTGACCAGGTCGACCTTGACCTGGTTGACGTCCACCCCGATGACCTCGTGGCCCATGCCGGCCAGGCACGCGGCTGACACACAGCCCACGTAGCCGAGCCCGAAAACGCTGACTCTCATGACCCGTCCCTCCCCCCAGGCAGGCCCTTCGGGCCTGCGGTCCGCGCGCTCGCCGGACGGCGACCCCCGCGCATCAGTAAGCCCCTTGGCCGTGGAGCACGGCACGCAGCGTCTTCCACAAGATCACCGTGTCCAGGGCGAGCGACCAGTCCTCCACGTACCGCAGGTCGAGGCGGACCGCCTCGTCCCACGGCAGGTCGCTGCGTCCGCTGATCTGCCACAGGCCGGTGAGCCCGGGCTTGACCAGCAGCCGGCGCCGGATGTCCGGGCCGTAGGCGGCGGACTCCTCCGGCAACGGGGGCCGCGGGCCGACGAGCGACATCGAACCCGTGAGTACGTTGAAGAGCTGCGGGAGCTCGTCGATCGAGTACCGGCGCAGCACCGTCCCCACCCGGGTCACCCGAGGATCCCGGCGCAGCTTGAAGAGCAGGCCCGCGCCCTCGTTCTGCTCGGCCAGCTCGGCCCGTGCCCGGTGGGCGTCGGCGACCATGGTGCGGAACTTGAAGATGGTGAACTCGTGTCCGTCCTTGCCGACCCGGCGCTGGCGGTAGACCGCCCCGCCCCGGCTGTCCACCATCACGAGCAGGGCGACGAGCACCAGCAGCGGTGCGAACAGCAGCAGCAGGGCCGCCGCGCCCGTCCGGTCGACGAAGCCCTTGACCACCCGGCGGCCTCCGGTGAAGGTCGGCATGCTGACCCGCAGCAGCGGTATCCCGAGCACCGCGTCGACGTGCAGCCGAGGGCCGGCCACCTCCATCAGCACGGGGGCGACGACCATCTCGGCGTCGCTGCCCTCCAGGTTCCACGCCAGCCGTTGCAGCCGGTCCGGGGACCAGTGCGGGTCCGGGGTGACCGCGACGACCCGGTAGCCGTCGCGGCGGACGTGCCCCGCGACGTCCGCCAGCGGGCCGACGACCGGCACGCCGTCCAGATGGTCACCGTCGAGGCCGCGCCCGTCCGATGTGCACACCGCCTCCACGCGCCAGCCGAGGTGCGGGAACTTGCGGGTGCGGCTGATCAGGTCGCGCACGGTGGCCGGGCTCCCGGCCGCGAGCACCGGGCGCAGGCACCGTCCTTCCTTCCGCTGTTTGTGCAGCGAGAGGCGGAGCAGATAGCGCGCGGTCATGGTGACGAGAGCGATCGCGGGGATCGCGACGAATATCCAGAGTTTGATGTTGCGGGAGGTGAGAGCGATCCCGCCGAGCGCCAGGACGACGGTCGCCGCGAACAGCGACCGGCCGAACCGGCGGAACTCCTCGGCGCCCTGCCCGAGCACGGCCGGTGCCCAGGCCCGGCTCACCGCGAGCGCTCCGAGCACCAGCAGTTCGGTGCCGAAGGCGAGAATGCCCCACTTCTCGTGCCAGTTGGCCGCGTCCCGGGCCCCGAAGAAGTTGCCTATGCCCGCCACCACCAGGGCGGTGGCGACGCTGTCACTGGTGATCACGGCACGCCTGTACCGCTGCTCCCAGTCGGTCGCGGGCTGGCGCATCGACCCGTGCCCCGGACGCCCGCGCGTCGATGGCAACGGTCTGACCAATTCCCCCTGTTGCACGGACCCCCCCAGGTCACCAGCGGGCTCGACGTGGTTACTCCACACGGTTCCTCCCCCCGGAAGGCGCCCCCGCCCCCCGCACTGTTCCGCCCCTCGGGAGGCCCCCGCCCCCCGTCGTGCCGCGCTGTTCCTCCCCCGGGAGGCCCCCGCCTCCCACGCATGACGTCTCGGCTGTGGCAGCGCTGCGTGAACACCCCGTCCGGGCGGCAGCGGTCTCGTACGGCCTGCCCGGATCTCGAGGTGCACGGAAGCCCGGCGGCATCTCGGGTGCTCCCCACACCCAAGGCGCCCTCTCGGGCTCCTGGAATCGATCCCCCCTACGCCGGCGTCAGGGACGCGATTGCGCGCGGTCCGTGACGCCCGACTTATAGATCATCATTTGTCGCCTCGTGTCCACATGTGAAGCACGGTCAATCTAGACCATCGGAGCCGGTATGAAGAGGGGATGTATGTAATTTGTGTTCAACCTTTGAGACTGGCTCGATAGACCGGTGAGCGCCCTCGGCGACCCCGCGCGGGTCAGGGCATCCGGTACTCCTGTTCCGGGCGCCCCGTCGTCCCGTGGCACGGGCTCATGCGGAGCAGGCCGAAGGAGACGCGCAAGGCGGGACAGCGCTGGACCGCCGCCCGCGAGACTCCGCTGAGCGCACCGACCTGACCTGCCGAAAGAGGCGTCGGCGAGTCCCGTACGGCCGTCAGTACCGCGTCGGGCGTCACCGCGCCGGCCGTGGGGCGACGCGCGGGACGGCGGACCGCGCTCTCCCGGGACTCGCCCTCCGTCAGATGGCGGGAACGCGCGTAGCCTCGCAGTTTTTCCGCCGGCGGCCCCGGCGGGAATGGCTTGATCGGACAGGCGAGTGCGCCCGCCACCGGGGCCCGCCGGAGTGCGCCGCGCCCTGAACGGCGGGAAAGTGAAAGGCGTCGTCCCTCGGGGGGTCACCGGACCGAAGGAGCGTGCGCGTCATGGCAAAGGGAAAGAAGCTCGGCAAAGGCGACAAGGTCTCCTGGAGCAGCCACGGGCAGACCGTTCCGGGGAAGGTGAAGAAGAAGATCACGGGCCGTGCCGAGGTGGCGGGACGTACCGTCGACGCCTCGAAGGACGAGCCGCAGTACGAGGTCACGAGCGACAAGTCCGGCCGCAACGCCGTCCACAAGCCGGAGTCGCTGCGCAAGAGGAACGGCGGCTCATGAGCGGGAAGAGCGACGCGAGCCGGCAGGAAACGATCGACGAGTTCGGCGAGGCCGTGAACATGACGCCCGCCGCCCTCAAGAAGTGGCTGGCCACGGACGACTCCAAGAGCGTGGGCCAGTCGGACGGCGGCGACGAGAGCGTGGGCCACGCGTCCGGGCGCCGCATCGTCGGCCTCCTGGAGAAGAAGAAGGCCGACCTCACCGACGACGACCTCGCCCACATGCGGAAGGTCGTCGGCTACGTGCACCGGCACCTCCGTCAGCGGCCCTCCGGCGACGTCACGGACACCCGGTGGCGGTACTCCCTCATGAACTGGGGCCACGACCCGGAGAAGTAGGCCGCCCACCACGCCCCCCTTCCGTCAGGAACGGAGAAGCGTCGGCGGGGCCCCGCGGGCAGAATGATCCGCTCGGACGAGCTGACCCGAGCCCGGCCGGGCGGCGATACTGCTGCTCGCATCCGGGTGCCCGACGTATGGAGACGTGAATGACCAAGGCCAGTGGGACCGGTACACCGCCGTCGGGGCGGCACGCCGCCGACAGCCACGATCTGATCCGGGTCCACGGCGCGCGGGAGAACAACCTGAAGGACATCAGCGTCGAGCTGCCCAAGCGGCGGCTCACGGTGTTCACCGGTGTCTCCGGTTCGGGCAAGAGCTCCCTGGTCTTCCATACGATCGCCGCGGAGTCGCAGCGGCTGATCAACGAGACGTACAGCGCGTTCGTGCAGGGCTTCATGCCGGCGCTCGCACGCCCCGAGGTCGACGTGCTCGACGGGCTGACGACCGTGATCACCGTCGACCAGCAGCGGCTGGGCGCCGATCCGCGCTCCACGGTCGGTACGGCGACCGACGCCAACGCGATGCTGCGGATCCTCTTCAGCCGGCTCGGCGAGCCGCACATCGGCTCGCCCAAGGCGTTCTCCTTCAACGTCGCCTCGATCAGCGGCGCGGGCGCGGTCACCGTGAAGCGCGGCGGACAGGACGTGAAGGAGCGGCGCAGCTTCAGCATCACCGGCGGCATGTGTCCGCGCTGCGAGGGCCGCGGCGCGGTCACCGACATCGACCTCACCGCGCTGTACGACGACAGCAAGTCGCTGAACGAGGGCGCGCTCACCGTCCCCGGCTACAGCATGGACGGCTGGTACGGCCGCATCTTCACCGGCTGCGGGTTCTTCCCCCCGGACAAGCCGATCAGCCGGTTCACCAAGCGGCAGTTGCACGACCTGCTCCACAAGGAGCCGACCAAGATCAAGGTCGACGGCGTCAACCTGACGTACGAGGGGCTGATCCCGAGGATCCAGAAGTCGATGCTCTCCAAGGACGTCGACTCGTTGCAGCCGCACATCCGGGCGTTCGTCGAGCGCGCCGTCACCTTCACCGTCTGCCCCGACTGCGCGGGCACACGGCTCAGCGAAGGGGCCCGGTCGTCGAAGATCGGGCGCATCAACATCGCCGACGCCTGCGCCATGGAGATCCGGGACCTGGTCACCTGGGTGCGGGAGCTGAAGGAGCCGTCGGTGGCCCCGCTCCTGGAGACACTGCAACAGACCCTGGAGTCGTTCGTGGAGATCGGCCTCGGCTATCTCTCGCTCGACCGGCCCGCCGGCACCCTCTCCGGTGGCGAGGCGCAGCGCGTCAAGATGATCCGCCACCTCGGGTCGTCGCTCACCGACACGACGTACGTCTTCGACGAGCCGACCACCGGGCTGCACCCGCACGACATCCAGCGGATGAACGAGCTGCTGCTGAGGCTCAGGGACAAGGGCAACACCGTGCTCGTCGTGGAGCACAAGCCGGAGATGATCGCGATCGCCGACCACGTCGTCGACCTCGGCCCCGGCGCGGGCGCGGGCGGCGGCGCCGTCTGCTTCGAGGGCACCGTCGACGGGCTGCGGGCCTCCGGCACCGTCACCGGGCGCCACTTCGACGACCGGGCCGCGGTCAAGGACGCGGTCCGCGAGCCGACCGGCGCGCTGAAGATCCGCGGCGCCTCGGCGCACAACCTCAAGGACGTCGACGTCGACATCCCGCTGGGGGTGCTGACCGTCGTGACCGGTGTCGCCGGGTCCGGCAAGAGCTCGCTGGTGCACGGCTCGATCCCGGCAGGCGAGGGCGTCGTCCCGGTCGACCAGAGCGCGATCCGCGGTTCGCGGCGCAGCAACCCGGCGACCTACACCGGCCTGCTCGAACCGATCCGCAAGGCGTTCGCGAAGGCCAACGGTGTGAAGCCCGCGCTGTTCAGCGCCAACTCCGAGGGCGCCTGCCCCACCTGCAAGGGCGTCGGCGTCGTCTACACCGACCTGGCGATGATGGCCGGTACCTCCACGACGTGCGAGGACTGCGAAGGGAAGCGGTTCGACGCCTCCGTCCTCGACTACCGCTTCGGGGGACGTGACATCAGCGAGGTGCTCGCGATGCCGGTGGCCGAGGCCGAGGCGTTCTTCAGCGCGGGCGAGGCGCGGACGCCCGCCGCGCACAAGATCCTCGTACGGCTGAAGGACGTCGGGCTCGGCTACCTCACCCTCGGCCAGCCGCTCACCACGCTCTCCGGCGGCGAGCGGCAGCGTCTCAAGCTGGCCACGCACCTGGGCGAGAAGGGCGGCGTCTACGTCCTCGACGAGCCGACGGCGGGGCTGCACCTCGCCGACGTCGAGCAGCTGCTCGGCCTCCTCGACCGGCTCGTCGACGCCGGCAAGTCGGTCATTGTGGTCGAGCACCACCAGGCCGTCATGGCGCACGCCGACTGGATCATCGACCTCGGCCCCGGCGCGGGCCACGACGGCGGCGAGGTCGTCTTCGAGGGCACCCCCGCCGAGCTCGTCGCCCAGCGGAAGACCCTCACAGGGGAGCACCTGGCGCGGTACGTCGGGGCCTGAGGACCGGGGCGGCTCAGTCCAGGCTGTAGCAGCGGATGACGATGGCGCCCCCGTCGTCGTGCGCCAGGCCGACGAAGACGGTCGAGGTGAGCCAGAGATGGGCGGCGGCGTCGGTGCGGAAGACCGGGGCGGTGCGGAAGTAGACGCCCGCGTCGGACTCCGTGTAGTAGCCCCGGTTGACGATGTCGATCACGGCGCCGTCGTCGGCGCGCAGCAGATAGCGGGCCTCCAGCTGGCAGACGTCACCGCGGGTACTGGACCAGTCGCCGCCGCCGGCCAGGACGGTGCCGGTCAGCCGGGGGCCGCGCACGGTGCCGCCGGTGATGGGGGTGAAATCGGTGATCTCGCCGCTGCCGTGCCCGATGTGCAGCGGCGGGTCGATCTCGGCCCGGATCTCGAAGGCGTAGGTCAGGGTGGGAACCGCGTCGGTCATGGTGTGCTGCCTTTCAGACGGTGGGGGTCGAGGCCCTGCGGACCGGTTTCCAGCCGGGGCGTGGCACCGAGTCGAGCAGGGTCCGGGTGTACGGGTGGGAGGGCTCGGTCAGTACCCGGCGCACGGGCCCGCGTTCGACGATCCGGCCGCCGCGCATGACCACGACGTCCTCGCAGACGTGCCGGACGACGCCGAGGTCGTGCGTGATGAACAGGTAGGCCACCGGGGTCCGTTCGCGGATGTCGCGCAGCAGCGTGAGGATCTGTGCCTGCACGGACACGTCGAGCGCCGCGACGGCCTCGTCGAGCACCAGCACCTGCGGCCGGACCGCCAGCGCCCGTGCGATGGCGACGCGCTGGCGCTGGCCGCCGGAGAGGGCGCGGGGCAGCGCGTCGCCCTGGCGTTCGTCCAGGCCCACCTGGTCGAGGTGGTCGGCGACGCGCCGGTCGAGGGCGGAGCCGCGCAGCTCCGTGTGGAGCGCGACGACCTCGCCGAGACAGTCACGGACGCGCTGGCGGCGGTCCAGAGAGGCGTACGGGTCCTGGAAGACCAGCTGGATCTCACGGGCGGCGCGGCGCCGTTCGGCGGTCCGCCGGGGCGGGCGGGTCCTGTCGCGTCCGGCGAGCCGTACGGTGCCGGCCGTCGGGCGCTCCAGGCCCGCGATCATCCGGGCGGTGGTCGTCTTGCCCGAGCCCGACTCGCCGACGACGGCCAGGGAGTCGCCGGGGGCCAGCGTCAGATCGACGTCGTCGACGGCGACGACCGCCCCGAACTCCTTGCGCAGCCCGCTCACGTGGAGCACGTACGGGTCGGTCGGCTCAGTCATCGGTCGGCTCCGCGGGGTAGTGGCAGGCGGCGAGTCCGTCGCCGGCGGGCCGCAGCTCGGGCCGTTCGGCGCGGCACAGGTCCCGGGCCGCCGGGCAGCGCGGCGCGAACGCGCAGCCGGGCCCGGCCTCGAACGCCGACAGCGGCCGGCCGGGGATCGCCCGCAGCCGCTGCTCGGCCGCATCCGGCGCGGGCCGGGAGGCGAGCAGCGCCCGGGTGTAGGGGTGCCGGGCGGCCTTGTGCAGCTGCTCGGCGGGGAGCTCCTCCACCAGCGTGCCCGCGTACATCACGGCGACCCGGTCGCACACGGCGGCGGCCAGGGCCAGGTCGTGCGTGATGAACAGCATGGCCAGGCCCCGGGCGGCGCGGGCCTCGTCGATGATCGCCATGACCTCGGCCTGCGTCGTGACGTCGAGCGCGGTCGTGGGCTCGTCGGCGAGGAGCAGACGCGGCCCGCCGGCGAGGGCGGCGGCGATCATCACCCGCTGGAGCAGCCCCCCGGACAGCTCGGGCGGGCGCTGCCGCAGCCGCCGCTCCGCGTCGGGGATGCCCACGTCGCGCAGGAGCGCGGTGACCGTGGCGGTGGCGGAGCGCGGCCGGGCGCCGCCCGCGATCAGGCCCTCGGTGAGGAAGTCGCCGACCGTGCGTACCGGGTTGATGTGGGCGCGCGGGTCCTGGAAGACCATGGCGAGGTCCCGGGCCCGCAGCGCCCGCAGTGCGGCGGGGCCCATGGCGGGCACGGAGACACCGTCGACGCGGATGTCGCCCTCGACGCGGGCGCCGGGCGGCAGCAGCCGCAGCACGGACCGGGCGGTGAGGGACTTGCCCGAGCCGGACTCGCCGACCAGGCCCACCGCCGAACCCTCCGGTACGCAGAGGTCGACCCGGTGGATGACCGTGCGCTCGGCCCTGTCGAGGGGCAGGGTGACGCGCAGGCCGCGGATGTCGAGGAGCGTCATCGCTCGTCCCCCAGGAGCCGTCGGGACAGGCTGTTGCCGAGCAGGGTGCAGGCGATGACGAAGACGACGATCACCAGGCCCGCGTAGAGCGACTGTTCGGCCCGGCCGGCCAGGACGCCCGAGGCTCCTTGCGCGACCATCAGCCCCCACTCGGCCGTGGGCGGCTGGGCGCCGAGGCCGATGAAGGAGAACGCCGCCACATCGAGCAGCGTGTACCCGAACGAGACCGTCACCTGCACCAGGACCAGCGGCAGCAGCGCGGGCGTCAGATGCCGCAGACAGATCCGCCACCCGGGCATGCCGAGCATGCGCAGGGCCGCGATGTACGGCAGTTGCACCTCCCGCAGCGCGGCGCCGCGCACCGTGCGGGCGACATAGGGCAGATAGGCGACGGAGAGCGTCACCACCGCCACGTGCAGGCCCGCCCCGAAGACGGCCGCGCCGACCACGGCGAGGATCAGGCCGGGGAAGCCGAACACGACGTTCAGCAGGCCGGAGACGACCCGGTCGTACCAGCCGCCGAGCCACGCCGCCGCGATCGCGAGCGCCGTGCCGACGACGCTCGCGGCGACGGTCACCACGGCGGGCGCGAACAGGCTGAGCCGCGCCCCGTACAGGATCCGGGAGAGGATGTCGCGGCCGGTGTCGTCGGTGCCGAACCAGTGCGCCGCCGAACTGCCCTGGTACACGGCCATCGGGTCGACGGCCTCGGGGTCGTACGGGGCGACGAGCGGGGCGCAGACGGCGAGCAGGACGACGAACGCGACCACGGTCCCGGAGACGAGCAGCACCCCGTTGCCCTTGCTGAACAGGCGTACCTGTACCGGTAGTTGATAGGTGGTCATCCGGTGGCCTCCAGCGGCGTGCGGCGGTCGAGCAGCGCCGTGACCATGTCCACCACGGTGTTCACGCCGACGAAGAGGACGACGCTGATCAGCGCGAGCGCCTGCACCACCGCCAGGTCCTGTTTGGCGGCGCTCTGCACGAGCAGCGCCCCGATGCCGTTGATACCGAAGGCCTGCTCGACGATCGCGCAGCCGGCGATCAGCCCCGCGACAGCCACCCCGGACACCGAGAAGATCGGCGCGGACGCGTTGCGCAGGACGTGCTTGCGCACCACGAGGCGCTCGGGCAGGCCCCGGCCGCGCGTGGTCTGCACATGCTCCGAGGCGAGTTCGGAGCGGACCGCCGAGCGCGTCACCTGGGCGACGTACGCGAGCCAGGTCGCGGCGAGCGCGAGCGCCGGCAGGGTGAGGTGTTCGAGGCGGCCGGTGAACCCCTCGCCGGTGCCGTAGGCGGGGAACAGGTCCCAGCGGACCGACAGCCACCAGATCAGCAGGACCGACATCACGAACGTCGGCACCGCCATCAGCGTCGTCGTCACCACGGTCACCACGGTGTCGCCCCAGCCGCCGCGCAGCGCCGCGAACGCGCCGAGCGCGACACCTCCCACGATGATGAGGACGGCCGCGAACGCCACGAGGAACAGGGTGTTGCCGATGCGGTCGCCGACCAGGTGCGTGACCGAGTCCCGGTAGCTGAGGGACTGCCCCAGATCACCGTGGAACAGGGCGGTCAGCCAGCGCCAGTAGCCCCGAAGGAACGGGTCGTCGAGGTGGTACTGGTGATGGATCTCGGCGAGCAGCCGCGCGCTCGGCGGTCTGCCGCCGCCCACCAGCAGGGTCGCGGGATCGCCCGGTGAGACGAACAGCGCCCCGTACACGGCGACGCTCGCCACCAGCGCGGTCACGGCGAGCGTCGCGGCGCGCCGGGCCATGAAGCGCCAGATCATGAGTTTCCCTGCCCGGTGCCGCCGAGGCGCGCCGCCCACGGCATGTTGATGTAGGCGAACGAGGCGGGGGCGCCGCTGAGCCGCTTGTTGAGGAAGAGCCGCTCGTACGGGCAGACGATCGGCACCACCGGCAGGTCCTTGGCGTAGCGCGCCTGCGCCTCGGTGAACTCGGTGGCGGCGGCCCGCTCGTCGGCCGTGGACTTGGCGGCCCGGATGTGCGAAGTCACCTGACGGTTGCGGTAGTTGGTCCAGTTCAAAGGGGACTTCGGGTCGGTCAGCATGTCCGCGTAGGAGAGTGGGTCGGCGATCTCGACGTAGCCGAGGACCATGGTGGCGTCGAGCCCCTCGCGCAGCGCCGGGTTGTAGAACATGCCGGACATCTGGGTCGGCTGGAGCTGCCGGATCACGACCTTGAGCCCGATCTTCTTGGCGCCCGCCTGGAGGAACGTCAGGGTCTGCAGGGACTGCTGGTCGCCCGCGCCCATGGCGACGGTGAGGGTGCGCTGCTTCGGATCGGCCGCGTCGACCAGCTTCTTCGCCCTGGCGACGTCCGGTCCTGGCAACTCGGGCAGCGCGGCGTACCCCTTCGCGTAGACGTCCTTCGCCTCGCTGTTCTTCCAGACGAGGGAGGGGATGAAGGTCTTCTGCCGCTGGGCGGCACCGTCGTACACGTTCCGTACGAGTGCGTCGCGGTCGAGGACGAGAGAGAGCGCGTCGGCGATCCGGCGGTCGGCGAGCGGTGACGTGGGGGCCGTCGGGGTGAGGAACACGGTCTGCGCGGACGGCCCGTAGTAGAGGTGCCCCTCGTCGGACGTGCGCAGGGCCTTGGCGGCGGTCGACGGGATCTCGTAACTGCCGTCGATCTGACCGGACATGAGGGCGCTGGTCAGCGTCCCGTTGTCGGTGACGAACCGGAACGTGAGCTTCTTGACCTTCGGCCGCAGCGCCGGGTCCCAGTACGCGGTGTTGCGCACGGCGGTGATCGACTCGCCCGAGCGCCAGCCGGTCAGCTCGAACGGGCCGGTGCACATCAGGCCGCCCTTGGCAGTGCCGTAGGAGGCGCCCGCCTTCTTCAGGTACGCGGCCTTGCTCACCGCCCCGAACCCGTTCACGAGGTACTTGAGGAACAGCGGGTCCGGGGTGCGGAAACGGACGGTGACCTGGTGGGACGTGGTCGCCCTGATGGTGGTGACCTTGGCCAGGACCTGGATGTTGACGCTCTGCGTGGCCGGTACGCGCTGGCGCTCCAGGCTCGCGACGACGTCGCCTGCGGTCATCGGGCTGCCGTCCCAGAACGTGACGCCGCGGCGCAGGTTCAGCACGAGCGTCCTCGGATCGGGCCGCTGCCAGGAGGTCGCCAGCCCCGGCGCGGTGGAGTAGTCGGGCTTCAGGCGCACCAGCGGGTCGCAGAGGTTGGAGGCGACGGTGCTGGGCGAGTAGTCGCCGACCTTCGCGGGGTCGAGGGTGGTCGGCTCGCCCAGTGGCAGGTTCCAGGTGACCTGGTCGACGGTGCCGTGCGCGGCGGGCGTCGTGGCGGTGAGCCGCACCGCGCCGGGAGAGGAGCCCGCGGCGGGGGAGCCGCCGGAGGAACAGGACGTGAGCGTGACCACCGTTGCCAGCGCCGCGAGCGGCAGGGCGGTGCGTCGGGGAGCGTGCATGAGGTGCTCCTGATCGGAGAGTTCCGAGTGGTGCCGGGTCCTTCGGGGTGGGGGAGCGAGCGCGTGGGGGAGGCGTTCAGGGCTGCTCGGGCAGAACGGTGACTACGAGGCGTGAGGGGTGGGCGCCGCCGGTGCGCAGCGTCTGGGTGCTCGGCTTCGGGGCGAGCGTGGTCCACGGGTTCTCGCCACTGCCCGACGCGGGCAGGTAGAGCGGGTAGTCGCTGCTCGCCAGCAGCAGGGCGAGCCGGTGCCCCGCGCGCATCCGGTAGCCGGTGTGCCCGAGGTCGACGCGTACCTCGTCCGGTGCCTCGTCCGTGCGGACATGGACCTCGCCGCGTGCGACCGGCCGCAGCCGGCCGTCCGGGAAGACATCGACGAGCTTGGCGAAGACGTCGAACTCAGCTGCCGTACTGGTGACATGGAGATCGAGGCGGACGGGGCCCGCGAGGTCGAGCGCCTCGTCCAGTACGGGACCGGAGAGGCGGAGCACGTCCTCGCGGGCGGCCACCGGCGCGAAGTCGGGGTAACTGTGCAGCACGGCGAAGGAGTTGGCGACGAGCGAGGGGACGAGCTCCTCCGGGTCGTACGCCCACTGCGCCTGCTCGGCCGCGGTCGGCGCCGCCGCTCCGAGGGCGTCCGCCGCCGCGTCGAGCCACCAGGTGTGCTCCACGGCCCCCGGCGGTGGCCACGAGGTCGATGTCCGCCATCCGCCGTGGCCCAACTCCCAGCGCACCTTGGCCAGTTCGTCGGCCCGGCGTACGCCCTTGAGGAACACGTCGAAGAACTCCAGTGCCGGATCGACATAGCCCGGCAGCATCCGGTCGAGGGCGGCGGCGCTCGTCGCGTGGTCGCTCTCGCCGGTCGCGGGGGCGTCGGCGAGCCGGTAGTTCTCGTGGTCGACGGCGCCCGCCCACAGGTACTGCACGGCGTCCCAGCCGGGGCGCGCGGCGAGCTCCGTGTAGTCCCGCATGTGCGGGGTGACGATGTTGTCGAACCAGCCCACGCAGTGCAGCACCGGCACCGGGCGCGCGTCGAACGGGTGCCTGCCGCGGGCCGGGAACAGGTCGGTGAAGCGCGGCGCGAGCAGATCGAACCAGGTGGAGCGGGCGCCGATGGCGCGGAACGCCTGCTCGTACTGGTCGATGACCGGGCGGACGGCGCGGTCCGGCTCGTACTCGTACACGCCCTGGTCGATCCAGTAGTGCGCGTAGTACTCGATGCCCTCCAGCCACACGGGCCGGCCGACCGGGGCGCCGCTCTGCGTGGTCGCGTTGAAGTCGACCGTGGTCACCCGGGGCACGATCGCGCGCAGCGCCGGGTGCTGGGAGGCGACCGCGGCCCACTGCGTGAAGCCGTAGTACGAGTCGCCGAACATGCCCACCAGCCCGTCCGACCAGGGCTGGTGGACGATCCAGTCGATCGTGTCGTAGCCGTCCTCGGGCTCGCGCAGGAACGGCACGGTCGGGCCCTCGGAGCGGAACTTGCCGCGCACGTCCTGCACGACGACGGCGTAGCCGCGGGCGGTGAAGCGGGCGGCGATCTCCTCGAAGTACACGTAGCGGCTGTTCTTGTCGTACGGCAGCCGCACGAGGACGGCGGGGGCGGCGGAGGCGGCGGTGCCGGGGGCGCCGGGCTCCGCGGGGCCGGGGAGGTAGACATCGGTGGCGAGGCGGACGCCGTCCCGCATCCGTACCCGGAACTCGTGGGCCCGAGCGGGCACGGGAGCCGGGCCGACGCGCTCGAAAGCAAAGGTCATGAGGGTGATCTCCCGTGAGCAGGGATGAACAACGCCGTGATGTAACAACGTTGTATGACAACATTGCAGCTCCGTGTGAACGGGGTCAACCCATTGGGTTAAGGTCGGCGACATGCCGATCGAGGTAGACGAGGACAGGCGGCTCGACGAGATCGCGGACGCCACCATCCAGGTCGCCCGCGAGCGCGGCGTCCGCTCCGTGACCATCCGGGCCGTCGCCGGCCAGCTCGGTGGATCGACGGCGATGGTGACCAACTACGTCCCGAGCCGCGCCGCCCTGATGACCAACGCGATGCGCCGCGCCGAGGCCGACTGGGGCCGTGAGATGGCCCGGGCGCTGGAAGGCGCCGAGGGCGAGGAGCGGCTGCGCGCGGCCGTCCGCTGGATGTGCACCACCGAGCGCGACGACGAGGTGCTGCGCCGCCTCATGATGGAGATCGCCGGCGCGGGTTCCGGCGCCGGCGACGAGGTCGAGGAGGCGCGCCGGGCCGCATCGCGCCACAGTCAGGAGGAGTTGAGCGCGCTCGCCGGCGAAGGCGGCCTGGCCGACGGCGGGTTGAGCGGCGACGTGCTCCATCTCCTGCTGCGCGGTTACTGGCTGTCCACGCTGGAGGACCCCGAGAGCTGGACCGCCGAGCGGGGCGAGCGGGCGATCCTCGCCGTGGTCGATCTGCTGAAAGGGCCGACCGGTTGAGAGGTCGGCTGTAGGGGAAGCTGAAAGGGCCGGCCGGGTTGTCGGGCGGGGGTTGACAGCGCCCGGCGCCGGGACGCAGTCTGTGCGCGAAATAAAACGCCGTTGTATGACAGGGTCCGTGCCCACCCGCGCCGAGCGGCCCACCCGCCGCCGTGCCGGACGCCGCCGCACCTGCCCTGCCCGGCGCCGCACGTGACCCGATCCGCACCCCCGCCACCCGCCCCGAAGAGGTGCCCCATGGGAAGTCCAGGTCAGCCCGGAGAGCTGTGGCAGTGGACCGCCACCGAACTCGCCGCCGCCGTACGGGACCGGGAGGTCTCCGCCGTCGAGGTCGCCGCCTCCTGCCTCGCCCGCGTCGAGGAGTCCAACCCGACGACGAACGCGCTCGTCGAGGTCCGCCCCGGTGACATCCTCGCCGCGGCGCACCGGGCAGACGCCGCCGTCGCCGCGGGGGAGGAGCTCGGCCCGCTGCACGGCGTGCCGGTCTCCATCAAGGTCAACACCGAACAGCGGGGGTACGCCACCACGAACGGCCTGACCGCGCTCGCCGGCAACGTCGCCGACGAGGACGCCGCCTGCGTCACGGCCCTGCGCGAAGCGGGCGCGATCCCGCTCGGGCGCAGCAACGTCCCCGCGTTCTCGCTGCGCTGGTTCTCCGGCAACGACCTGCACGGCAGGACCCTCAACCCCTGGGACCACGGCAGGACGCCGGGCGGCTCCAGCGGCGGCGCCGCCGCAGGGATCGCCGACGGACTGACGCCGCTCGCCCAGGGCAACGACATCGGCGGCTCCATCCGCTTCCCCGCGGCCTGTTGCGGGGTGGTCGGGGTGCGGCCGACCGTCGGCCGGGTCTCCGGCTGGGGACCGCCCGCGTTCGCGGAGACCCCCGACGGGCCCGTCCCGCTGGACTTCCCGCCGACCGTGCACGCGTGCGCCGTGCAGGGCCCGCTCGCCAGGACCGTGGCCGACGCGCGGCTCGCCCTGCACGCCATGACCACGCCCGACCTGCGCGACCCCGCGGGCGTGCCGGGCGTCCCCGGTGCGGCGGAGCGGGCGCCGGGCGCGGGTCCTGTACGGGTCACCGTCGTGCGCGGCAACGAGGGCGTGAAGAACCATCCCGCCGTCGACGCGGCCGTGGCCGACGCCGCGGCCCGGCTCGCCGACGCCGGGTACGAGGTCGACGAGACCGACGAGGCGGCGGCCCGATCGCTGCTCGCGGAGGCGGCCCGGCTGTGGCTGCTGCTGATCACCGAGGACACCCGGCCGCTGCTGCGCGTCGTGGAGCGGATCGGCGACGACGCGATCCGTACCGCCCTCGCCGGGCACTTCGCGGCGGCGGCCACCGTCTGGGGCGAGCGCCCGGACCTGGAGACGTACATCAACGGCTGGGGGCGGCGCGCCACCCTGATCACCAGGCTCCAGCAACTCCTGGGCGCCGGGCGGCTGTTGCTCACCCCGGTCTGTGCCGAGCCGCCCTTCGAGCAGGACGCCGACCTCGCGGGCGAGCGGCGCTCAGCGGAGCTCTTCCCCGCGATGTGGCCGATGACGGCCGTGCCCGTACTCGGTTTCCCGGCCGTCACCGTGCCGGTCGCGCTGCACGAGGGGCTGCCGCTCGGGGTGCAGCTCGTCGGCGGGCGCTTCACGGAGGACCTGGTCCTGGACGCCGCGCAGGCCGTCGAGGACAGGTCACCGGTGCTGCGGGCGTGGGCGGCGACGTAAGAGAGGCGTCAAGGGCGGGGGCGCCTCCGTAAGGGAGGCGTCAACGAGGTGCGGAAGCGGTCATGACCGGGGGTTTCCTCTAGTCGTCCGAACATTTCAGCGGTTCGGGCGCCCGGGGTCCGTCCCCGTCCCTGTCCCCTGTCGCACCTCATCCGGGAGCTCACGATGGCCGATGTGGCCTTCGTCGTCACCACGATCGCGGTTTTCGCGCTGGTGGCCCTTGTCGCCAAGGGGGTGACCAAGCTGTGACCGCCGAGAACATCGTCGGCCTCGTCGTGGCCGTCGCCCTGCTGGGCTATCTCGTCCTCGCCCTCCTCCACCCGGAGAGGTTCTGAGCGCCGACATGAGCCCCGTACTCGCCGGAGCACTTCAGTTCCTCGCCCTGTGCGTGGCGCTGGCACTGGCCTACCGTCCCCTCGGCGACCACATGGCCCGGGTCTACTCCTCCGGGAAACACCTCCGGGTGGAGAAGTGGATCTACCGGGGCATCGGCGCCGACCCGCACACCGAGATGCGCTGGACCGCCTATCTGCGCGGCGTCCTCGCCTTCTCGGCCGTGAGCGTCCTCTTCCTCTACCTGCTGCAACGGCTCCAGGGTTCGCTGCCAGGCTCGCTCGGCTTCCGGTCGATCGACCCGGACCAGGCGTTCAACACGGCCGCGTCCTTCGTCGCCAACACCAACTGGCAGTCGTACTACGGCGAACAGGCCGTGGGCCACGTCGTGCAGACCGGCGGCCTCGCGGTGCAGAACTTCGTCTCGGCGGCCGTGGGCATGGCCGTGGCCGTCGCCCTCGTCCGGGGCTTCGCCCGCTCCCGCACCGGTGAACTGGGCAACTTCTGGTCCGACCTGGTGCGCGGCGTCGTCCGCATCCTCCTGCCGATCTCGGTGCTCGGCGCGCTCGTCCTCGTCGCCTGCGGCGCCATCCAGAACGTCGCCGGCATCCACGCGGTCGGCCAGTTCATGGGCGGCTCGCAGCAGTGGAACGGCGGCGCCGTCGCCTCCCAGGAGGCCATCAAGGAACTCGGCACCAACGGCGGCGGCTACTTCAACGCCAACTCCGCCCACCCCTTCGAGAACCCGAACGGCTTCACCAACCTCTTCGAGGTCTTCCTGATCCTGGTGATCCCGTTCGCGCTGACCCGCACGTTCGGCCGCATGGTCGGCTCACTGCGGCAGGGCTACGCGATCCTCGCCACGATGGCGACGATCTGGATCGCCTTCACCGGCCTCATGATGTGGACCGAGTTCGCCCACCACGGCCCCGCGTTCGACCTCGCGGGCGGCGCCATGGAAGGCAAGGAGAACCGCTTCGGCATCGGCGGCTCCTCGATCTTCGCGGTCGCCACGACGCTCACCTCGACCGGCGCGGTGGACTCCTTCCACTCCTCCTTCACCGGCCTCGGCGGCGGCCTCACCATGCTGGGCATGCAGCTCGGCGAGATCGCGCCCGGCGGCACCGGCTCCGGCCTCTACGGCATGCTGATCATGGCGGTCATCGCCGTCTTCCTCGCCGGACTGATGGTGGGCCGCACCCCCGAGTACCTGGGCAAGAAGATCGGCACCCGCGAGATCAAGCTCGCCGCCTGCTACCTCCTGATCACGCCCGCGCTCGTCCTCGTCCTCACGGCCCTCTCGATGACCCTGCCGACCCCGAAGGACTCCATGCTCAACGGGGGCGCGCACGGATTCTCCGAGATCCTCTACGCGTTCACGTCCGGCGCCAACAACAACGGTTCCGCCTTCGCCGGTCTGAGCGCCGACACCAACTGGTTCAACACCACGATCGGGCTCGCGATGCTGCTCGGCCGCTTCCTGCCGATGGTGTTCGTGCTCGCACTCGCCGGCTCGCTGGGCGAACAGCGGCCTGTCCCGGCCACCGCGGGCACGCTGCGCACCGAGAAGCCGCTCTTCAGCGGTCTTCTGGTCGGCACGGTCCTGATAGTCGCCGGACTGACCTACTTCCCGGCGCTCGCGCTCGGACCGCTCGCCGAGGGGCTCGCCTCATGACCGCAACGACCGACACCACCGAGGACGCGATGTCCACAGCCACCCCCACCCGGGCGCCGCGGGGAACCGCGCCGACCGGCCCCACGCCCACGAAGGGCAAGGTCGGCGCGGGTCTCTTCGACCCGAAGCAACTGCTCAGGTCGCTCCCCGACGCCTGCCGCAAGCTCGATCCGCGAGTGATGGTCAGATCGCCGGTCATGTTCGTGGTGCTGGTCGGCTCCGTGCTGACCACGGTGTTCTCCTTCAAGGACCCCGCCGACTGGTTCGGCTGGACCATCAGCGGCTGGCTCTGGCTGACCGTGATCTTCGCCAACCTCGCGGAGGCCGTCGCCGAGGGCCGCGGCAAGGCCCAGGCCGACACGCTGCGCAAGGCCAGGACCGACACCGTGGCCCGCAGGGTCGTGGGCGGGGCCGAGGAGCTGGTACCGGGTACGCGGCTGGGCGTCGGCGACCTCGTGGTCTGCGAGGCCGGTGACACCGTCCCCGGCGACGGTGACGTCGTCGAGGGCGTGGCCTCCGTCGACGAGTCCGCCATCACCGGCGAGTCGGCCCCGGTCATCCGGGAGTCCGGCGGCGACCGCTCGGCCGTCACCGGCGGCACGAAGGTGCTCTCCGACCGCGTCGTCATCAAGATCACGACCAGGCCCGGCGAGACGTTCATCGACCGCATGATCAACCTGGTCGAGGGCGCGGCCCGGCAGAAGACGCCGAACGAGATCGCCCTCAACATCCTGCTCGCGTCCCTGACCGTCGTCTTCCTGCTGGCCGTCGCCACGCTGCCGCCGTTCGCGCACTACGCGGGCAAGGACCTCAGCCTGGTCGTCCTGGTCGCACTGCTCGTCTGCCTCATCCCGACCACCATCGGCGCGCTGCTCTCGGCCATCGGCATCGCGGGCATGGACCGCCTGGTGCAGCGCAACGTGCTCGCCCTGTCCGGGCGCGCCGTCGAAGCCGCAGGAGACGTGTCCACCCTGCTGCTCGACAAGACCGGCACCATCACCCTCGGCAACCGCCGCGCCGCCGGGTTCATCCCGGTCAAGGGCGTCACCGAGGCCGACCTCGCCGACGCCGCGCGCCTCTCTTCGCTGTCCGACGAGACCCCCGAGGGCCGCTCGGTCGTGGCCCTCGCCAAGGAGAAGTACGGCCTCGAAGGGTCCCCCGGGGGCGAGCTGGCCGGCGCCGACTGGATCGAGTTCACCGCACAGACCCGCATGTCGGGCGTGGACCTCGACGGGCGCAGGATCCGCAAGGGCGCGGCCGGTTCGGTCGTCTCCTGGGTCGGGGAGCGGGGCGGCCGGGTCGCCGGGGACGCCGGGAGGCTCGCGGACGAGATCTCCGAGGCCGGCGGTACGCCACTGCTCGTGGCCGTCGAGGACGCCGACGGTGCCCGCGTGCTCGGCGTCGTCCACCTCAAGGACGTCGTCAAGGAGGGCATGCGGGAGCGTTTCGACGAGCTGCGCCGCATGGGCATCAGAACCGTCATGATCACCGGGGACAACCCGCTGACGGCGAAGGCGATCGCGGCCGAGGCGGGCGTCGACGACTTCCTCGCGGAGGCCACGCCCGAGGACAAGATGGCCCTCATCAAGCGGGAGCAGGCGGGCGGCAAGCTCGTCGCGATGACCGGGGACGGCACCAACGACGCACCGGCCCTGGCCCAGGCGGACGTCGGTGTCGCGATGAACACCGGCACGTCCGCCGCGAAGGAGGCCGGCAACATGGTCGACCTCGACTCGGACCCGACCAAGCTCATCGAGATCGTCGAGATCGGCAAGCAACTCCTCATCACTCGCGGTGCGTTGACGACGTTCTCCATAGCCAACGACGTCGCGAAGTACTTCGCGATCATCCCGGCGCTCTTCGCGGCGGTCTACCCCGGCCTGGACAAGCTCAACATCATGCGCCTGTCCAGCCCCGACTCCGCGATCCTGTCCGCGGTCGTCTTCAACGCGCTCATCATCGTCGCGCTGGTCCCGCTCGCCCTGAAGGGCGTCCGGTACCGGCCGGTGAGCGCCGACCGGATGCTCCGCCGCAACCTCGGGATCTACGGGCTCGGCGGCCTCGTCGCGCCCTTCGCCGGCATCAAGGTCATCGACGTACTCATCTCCCTCATCCCCGGAATCGGTCAATGACGATGAACAACTCGGTAGCGAACACAGTCCGGTTGCTCGGGGCGGGACTGCGCGCCCTGATCCTCCTCACCGTCGTGTGCGGCGTGCTCTACCCGCTCGCGGTGACCGGCGTCGCCCAGGTCCTCTTCCACGACAAGGCCAACGGCTCGGAGCTCACGTCCGGTAAGGAAGTGGTCGGTTCGGCGCTCATCGGACAGACCTACCTCACCAAGGACGGCGAACCCGACCCGCACTGGTTCCAGCCGCGGCCCTCCAACGGCCTGGGCACCAACAGCGTCAACACGCAGTACAAGCTGATCCTGTCCGGCGCCACCAACCTCTCCGGCGCCGACCAGGGCCTGATCAAGCAGGTGAAGGAGGCCAGGGCCGCCGTCGTCGCGGACAACTCCACGGCCACGTACACGGTGCGGCCGTCGGACGTTCCGGCCGACGCCGTCACCTCCTCGGGCTCGGGCCTCGACCCGCACATCTCCCCGGACTACGCCGCCCTGCAGATCCACCGCGTCGCGGAGCGCAACCACCTGTCCGTCGCGCGGGTGCGCCAACTCGTCGACGACCACACGGACGGCCGCGTCCTCGGCTTCATGGGCGAGCCCGGCGTCAACGTGCTCGAACTCAACATCGCGCTGCGGGAGTTGACCGGCCGCAGCTGAAATCGGCGGGGCGCCGGCCGGGCGTTCAGTCCCGGTCGGCGCGCTCCAGCAGTCCGCGCTCCAGCGCCACCACGACCGCCCGCGTCCGGTCGCTGACGTCCAGCTTGGCGAAGACCCGCAGCAGATGCGTCTTCACGGTCGCCTCCCCGATCACCAGGCGCCTGCCGATCTCGGCGTTGGAGAGGCCGTCGGCCACCGCCGCCAGCACGTCCACCTCGCGCGCGGTGAGCGCGGCCTGGACCGGCCGGCGCATCTTCGCGACGAGCTTCTGCGCGACGCGCGGGGCCAGTACCGTCTCGCCGCGGGCCGCCGAGCGGATCGCGTCGACGAGCCGCTCGCGCGAGGTGTCCTTGAGGAGATAGCCGATCGCGCCGGCCTCCACCGCCCGCTCGATCTCCGTGTCCGTGTCGTACGTCGTCAGGATCAGCACCCGGGTACCGCTCGGCCCCGCGACGATCCGCTGCGTCGCCGCGACACCGTCGAGCACCGGCATTCGCAGGTCCAACAGGACCACGTCGGGGCTGAGTTCCTCGACGACCTCGATCCCGGTGCGGCCGTCGTCCGCCTCCCCGACGACCTCGATCCCGGGCTCGGGCGCGAGCAGCGCGACGACACCGGCCCGCATCACGGTGTGGTCGTCGACCACGACGACCCGCAGCCCGGGCTGGTCCTTGACGGTCATACGAGCTCCTCGTGGCCGGGGGCGAAGGCGGGCAGGGAGGCGAGGAGACGGGTGCCGTCGCCGAGCGAACTGGTCACGGTCAGCTCGCCGCCGAGCTCGGCGAGCCGCCTGCGCATGCCGTCGAGCCCGAAGCCGCGGGCCGCGCCGACATCGAAGCCCCGCCCGTCATCGGTGATCTCAAGCTCGACGCCGTACGGGCCGGACGCGAGCACCACGTGGACCGTGGAGGCCCCGGCGTGCTTGCGGACGTTGGCCAGGGACTCCTGGACGCAGCGGAGCAGCGCGATCCGGGTCTGCTGGTCGCAGCCGGTGTCCGCGAGATCCGCCTCCACCGCGACACCGGTGTCCTCGGTGAACCGGTCGAGGGTCCGGCGCAACATCGCCGGCACCGAGCCCTGGACCGCACCGCCCGGCGGCGGCGTCGCCCCGACCAGGGCGCGTGCCTCCGCCAGGTTCTCCCGCGCGGTCTGCTCGATGGACGTCAACTGCTGGGCGGAGCGCCCCGGTTCGGACTCCAGGCCCGCGCGTGCGGCCTCCGCGAGCACGATGATGGAGGCGAAGCCCTGCGCGAGCGTGTCATGGATCTCGCGGGCCAGCCGCTCCCGCTCGTCCGCCGCACCCTGCTTCCGGTGCGCCCGGGCCAACGCGGCCTGTACGTCGCCGAGTTGGTCGGACAGCCGCCTGGCGCGCGCCTCGCCCTGCTCGCTGACCCGGTGCACGAGAAGACCGACCCCCGCGCCCACGACGTACCCGGCGACGACGAACCCCTCGTCGCCGGTGAGGAGCGCGGCCCCTTGGTCGCGGCCGAGCGCGCTGCCGAGCGCGGTCAGCAGCGCCGCGGCGCCGCTGAAGGAGAGGGCGGCCCGGGGGCCGGACGCGTAGATCCAGAAGTGCGGCAGCGCCACGATGAACAGGGCGGCGCCGCTGCCCATCACGTACGCGACCGCGCCGACCCCCGCGGCCAGGACCGTCAGGTACCCGGCGGGCCGCAGGGCCGCGTTCCCGGGGAACATCGCGACCGCCGCGTAGGAGGCGGTGAGGACCGCCAGCAGGGCGTACGTCGTGTACTTCGTCCCACCGGCGGCGTCCGACACCGCGATGGCCGGGGGCACCAGTCCGCACAGCACCCACACCACCGCGTTCCAGCGGTGCGCTGCGGGGACGGCGGACACGGGCGGTAACGGGGCGTCGACGACGGACTGCCGGCTCAGGTCCATGGTGATCAGCCTACGTTCGCCGCCCCAGGACCGGGCCCGGAGCGGGACGTCCACGACTCGGACGCGGCGACGGATAAATGCGACCTACAGCTACTCTCCGTCCCGTACGCGACGAAGCGGGAGGCGCCATGAACGGGACGGACGAGCGGGCCGGCAGCGCACGGGGCGGGCGCGTCGTCGCCGCCCTCGACGGCGTGAGCATGCGCCGCCTCACCACCGGCCAGGTCATTCTCGACGGCATCGACTGGGCCGTCCGCCCCGGCGAGCACTGGGCGCTGCTCGGACCCAACGGCGCGGGCAAGACCAGCGTCCTGCGGCTCGTCGGCGCCACCACGTTCCCCACCACCGGCACCGTCGAGGTCCTCGGCCACCGGCTCGGCCGCGTCGACGTCCGCGAACTGCGCGCGCACCTCGGGCACGTCTCCACGTCCCAGCGCGTCCCGCAGGACCTCGCAGGCCACACCGTCGTTCTGACCGGCCACACCGGCACGGTCCAGCCGCTCTGGAAGTCCTACGACGACGAAGTGCGCGGCCGCGCCCACGAGTTGCTCGCCGAACTCCAGATCAAGGACCTCGCCGACCGCCCGTACGGCGTCTGCTCGGGCGGCCAGCGCGCCCGCATCCTCATCGCCCGCGCCCTCATGGCCGACCCGTCGCTGCTCCTGCTCGACGAGCCGTTCAACGCGCTCGACCTGCCCTCGCGCGAGGACCTCATCGACACCATGCGCCAACTGGCCGCGAACCGCCCGGAGCTGGCGACCATCACCGTCACCCACCACCTGGAGGAACTCTCCCCGGCGATCAGCCACGCGCTGCTCCTGCGCGAGGGCCGCGTCCTCGCCCGCGGCCCTGTCGAGGAGGTCCTGACGGCCGACCGCATGACGGCGTGCTTCGGCCGCCCCATCGAGGTCACGCGGCACGCCGGCCGCTGGCTGGCCCGCTCGGGCGGACACCCGTAGGGCCCCCACGGCGGGGTGTACGTAGCGACACCCCGGTCCGGGCCGTACACCCAATGCCCCGCGCGCCCGTCGTCCCTAGCGTCGTAGGCGAGGCGCACAGGGCGCCGGACGAGGGGATCGGCGACATGCGAAAGCACCATCGGCAGGGCCAGGCACCAACTTCCGAGTACGGCCGCGACGAGGCGCTCCGCCTGGTCAGGGTCACCAAGACGTACGGCGCCGCGGACTCCGGCGCGAAGACGACGGGCGCCACCGGCACCCTGGTCAGGGCCCTCGACGACATCACACTCACCCTCCCCACCGGCAGCTTCACCGCCGTGATGGGCCCGTCCGGCTCCGGCAAGTCGACGCTGCTGCACTGCGCGGCCGGACTCGACCGCCCCGACAACGGCCTCGTCGTGGTCGACGGCGAAGAGATGACGGGCGGCCCGGGACCGGCCCGCGGCGAGGCCGCGCTCACCAGGTTCCGCCGCACCCGCGTCGGCTTCGTCTTCCAGCAGTACAACCTGCTGCCCACGCTCACCGTCGCGCAGAACACGGTCCTGCCGCTGCGGCTCGCGGGGCGGCGCGTGAACCGGGCGAAAGCCGAGCAGATCCTCGCCGACGTCGGCCTCGGCGACCGGCTCGGGCACACCCCCGACCAGCTCTCCGGCGGCCAGCGCCAGCGCGTCGCGATCGCCCGCGCCCTGGTCACCGAACCCGCCGTGATCTTCGCGGACGAGCCCACCGGCGCCCTCGACACCCGCAGCGCCCGCGACGTGCTGCGGCTGCTCCAGGAGACGGTGCGGCTGCACGGCAGGACCGTGGTGATGGTGACGCACGACCCGGTGGCGGCCTCGTACGCCGACACCGTGCAGTTCCTCGCCGACGGGCGCCTGGCCGGGCAGATGAGCGCCCCGACGGTCGACCAGATCGCCGAACGCCTCGCCCACCTCGGCGACGACGTCGACGACGTCGACGGCACCTCCGCCACGACGATGACAGGGGCGTGAACCATGTTCACGATGCTCGGCCTCGCGGCGCGCTCGGTACGCGGGCGCCCCGGACGCTTCCTGGCGACCCTCCTCTCCGCGTTCCTCGGCGCGGCGATCATCATGACGTTCAACTCCATGCACGACACGGCGGGCGCGGACGGCGTCGACAAGGTCAGCGCGGACACGCTCACCACGGCGGCGAGCGTCGTCGGCGGCTACGGCACCCTCCTGGTCTTCTTCGCGATCGCCTCGACACTGACGGTCAATGTCCGTCAACGCACCGAGGAAATTGGCCTGTTGCGCACCACAGGCGCCACGCCCGCCCAGATCAAACGCATGGTCGTCGGCGAATCCGTGGCCGTCGCCCTGGTGGGCGTGCTCCTCGCGATCGGCCCCGCCATGCTCGGCGGCGGCATCCTGCTCGACGTCTTCAAGGACAGTGGCCAGGTCGCCGACTCCGTCGACTACTCCTTCGGCCCGATCGCCCTGCTGTCCGGCACCGGCGTGACGCTCCTCGCGGCGGCCGGAGCGGCCTTCCTCGCGGTGCGCCGCGCCACGAGGGCGGCCGCGGGAATCCGCCAGGGGGCGGGCCGCGGGCGGAAGTTCGCGTCCTGGGCGGCCCTGCTCGTCGGCGCGCTCGCCGTGAGCAGCACCTTCGCCATGAACACCACCGACGCCGCCCTGATGGCGGCCCCCGCCTACGGGGCGATCCTCCTGTCCGTCGGCTTCGCCCTCGTCTCGACGTCCCTGCTGCGCGCCGTCCTCGGCCGGATCGAGCCCCTCCTCACGGCCCTGGCCGGCGCGAGCGGCTACCTGACCGTACGCACCATGCGCCGACGCGCCCCCGAACTCGCCGGTGTCCTCATGCCGCTGATCCTCTTCACCGGCGTGGCCACCGCGACGCTGTACATGCAGGGCGTCGAGAACGACGCGATCAAGGCGTCCGGGCTGACCAGGTCGGTGGAGGACAAGAGCCTGGAGACGCTCAACCTCACCGTGGTCGGCATCATCGTCGTCTTCGCCTGCATCATGCTGATCAACTCCCTGTACGCCGCCACGGCCTACCGCGTGCGCGAGTTCGGGCAGCAGCGCCTGGCCGGCGCGACCCCCGCCCAGGTGCTGACGACCGTCGCCGTCGAAGGGGTCGTCCTGACCGTCACCGGAGTGTTCTTCGGCACACTCGCGGCGCTCGCGGGCATCGTCCCCTTCACCGCCGTACGCTCCGACGGGCTGCTGCCCGACCGGGGCCCCGGCATCTGGATCGCGGTGGTGGCCATAGCCGCCGCAGCCACTTCGGTCACCAGCCTGGCCACCGCGCGACGCGGTGTCAGGGTGCCCGCGGTGGAGGCCGTCACCCTGGCGGCGTGAGGCTTCGGTCCGTGTCGGTGTTGGGCTGAACGGGTGACATGGCGTAAGAATTGGTCGGGTGCAGACATCAGTGCGAGCCCGGACGGGGTGGGGGCAGTGAACGGCCACGACGTCACCGACGAACAGTGGGAAGGGCTCGCCCAGGTCGTACCGTTGCGCAGCCGCAACGAGTGGCCGTCGGCGGTCGGCCACCGGGCGATCCCCGAACCCGAGACGGAGCCGCGCCGCCGCTTCGTCGTCCTGCGGGTCAACGTCTTCGGCGACGCGCGCGAGGTCGCCGAGACCGTCATGACGGGCATCCCGGTCCTGCTCGACCTGTCGGGCGCCGAGACCGAAGTGGCCAAGCGCGTCCTGGACTTCAGCAGCGGCGTCGTCCTCGGCCTCGGCTGCGGCATGCACCGCGTCGACCGCAACGTCTTCCTGCTGGCGCCGCCCGGGACCGAGGTCCAGGGGCTGGTGGCGGGGGCGAACGCCCTTTCCTGACCTGGCCCCCGGCGGGGGCGGCTTCGGGTAGGGCTTTCGGCGGTGGCTCCGGGCGGGGGCTTCCGGCGACGGCCCCCAGCGGCGGCTTCCGGAGGAGGTTCCCGGTGGCGGCTTCCGCAGGGGAAGACGGGCGCGGTTCATGGCAAGCCCGCAGGGCATAGTCCCCCGATCGTAGGAAGGTCTGGGGGATGAACGGTTCTGCTGGCGCCCCTCCGCCTACGTTCACCGCATGACAGTGCTCCACCGGGGCACGCCCCCGCCGACCCCGGCCGTGTCCCCGGACCGCCCGCGCGTGACCGAACTGCGGCTCTCGGCCTTCGGCCGCCACCGCGGAGTCACCGTCCCGCTCGGCCCGTTCACCGTACTGACCGGCCCCAGCGGCAGCGGCAAGTCCAGCGCGCTGCGGGCACTGGAGGCGCTCGCAGGACTCGGTGGCGGAGCGACCCTGGCGCAGGCGTTCCCCGACCCGTCGCGCTACGTTCCCGAACGCGCGAGGCCGGACGCCCAGCACCGCCGCGGCTTCCGCATCGGCTGCACCGTGGAGGGGCCGGCCGGACCCGCCCGCCTCGACCTCGCCGTCCAGGCCGAACCCGAACTCCGCGTCGTGGGCGAGCGGCTGACCGGCCCCGGCATCACCTACCTGGAGACCGCGCTGCGCGACCCCGACCGCCGCGACGTCCAGGCCGCCTGGCACACCGCGGGGTCGGTGCCCGTGACCCGCGGGCCGCTCCCCGACGACCTGCTCGGCACGGCCCTGCTCCCGCTGCGCGTCGCCGGCCGGACGGAAGGGCAGCGCCTGGTCCTCGCCGCCGCCGAGCAGGTCGTGGTCGGGCTGCGCTCGGTGTTCGCCTGCGATCCGGCCCCGACCCGCATGCGGGCCCCGGGCCGGGCCCACGCCGACCGGCTCTCCGGCGGCTGCGACAACCTGGCGACGGTACTGCGCCGCACCCGCGCCGAATGCGGCATCCGGCACTCCCTCCTGGTCTCCGCCGCCCGGGCGGGCCTCGCCGGGCCGGTGGCGGACGTGCTGGCCGAGCAGGAGCGGGACGGTGCCGTACGCGCCGTCATCGACCGCGGCGACGGTCCGCGCACCCCGGTCGAGCGGCTCGCGGACGGGGAGTTGCGCTACCTGGCCCTCGCCCTCGTCCTGCTCACCGGGCCCCGTGTCCTGGAGGTCGACCCAGCGGCCGAGGTGCCCGAGGCGTACCAGAGCCTCACCATCCTCGCGGACGGCCTCGACCGGGGCCTCGACCCGAGGCAGAGCACCGAACTCATCGCCCTGGCCGGCCGGATGTGCGCCCGCGGCCATATCCGCCTCGTCGCCTCGGTGACCGAGTCAGGCGCCGCGGAACAGGCGGCGCGGGCGCAGGGCGCGGCGGTGGTAGACCTGAAACCGTGACGGACGAGAAGAGTGAGGCGGGCGGCGTGGCGGGTGAGGGTGCGGGTGAGGTCTTGGGTGCGGGTGAGGTGACCGGCGTGAGCGAGGCGCTTGGGGCAGGTGAGGCGGCCGGGGTGGATGAGGTGCCCGGGGCGGGTCGCGAAGAAGACCGCCCCCTGGATGTGGCGGGCCTCCAGGCCCGGCTCGCGCGGTTCGCCGCGGCCCGGGACTGGGAGCCCTTCCACACCCCGAAGAACCTGGTCGCGGCGCTCAGCGTTGAGGCGTCCGAACTGCTCGAGATCTTCCAGTGGCTGACCCCCGAGCAGTCGGCCCACGTGATGGACGATCCGGACTCGGCGCACCGCGTCCAGGACGAGGTCGCCGATGTCCTCGCGTACCTCCTGCAACTCTGCGAAGTCCTCGGCATCGACGCGCTGGCCGCGCTGGCGGCGAAGATCGACCGCAACGAGAGCCGCTTCCCGGCCCCGGGCGCGTAGGTCCGCGCGGCCCGGATTCCATGGCTCCGGACATCGCCGATTGTCACTCTCCGGAGTCATAGAAATATCCACATCGAACTCGACGTGCACAGATTTCGGACTTCCTCTGGCTTTTCGTCTCGGAGACCCTCACTCTGGGTAGTGAGCAAGGGAGTTCGAGCGGGACGGACGGGGACGCGAATGGATGCGGTGCGGCTCATCGGGGTCGGCCGACGGGCCCTGGCACACAGCCAGGACGCGCCGGACATCATGAGGGAGGCGTGGCAGGCACAGGCATTGGCTCAGGCGATCGGCAGTCGGCTCGCGCTGCAAGGGCCGTTGGAGTTACGAGGTGAGGCGCGCGCCCTGACCGAGGCGGGGGCGCGCGGCAGTGGCGGCTCGGTGATACCCGTGGTGGGAGCGGGCGGGATCCGGGCGGCGCAGATGACCGAATTGGGCGATGCGCGCGAGGCGTTGCGCAGCTTGGGCGCGCTGCTCGGCGATGTCGGTATCGCGCTCGTCGCCGTGGCGAGCGCGTCGTTCGAGGAGGGGGCCTATTGGCAGTGCATGGAGTCGATCGACGCGGCGGACGAGTCCCGGGACCGCGTCCTGGAGATACTGCGGCGCCTTCCGCAATGGGACAGCCGCCCGCGCCGGCATGACGCGGAGCCCGGCTCGGACTCGGCGGCCTGACCGGGGCGCGTCAGACATCGCCGGGCACCCCCTGACCGGACCGGGGGCGCCGGGTGCTTCCCGAAGGTCGGCGCCGAGCTGCGACAGATCCGCGTTGAGCGCGGCCACCAGCTCTTCCATCTGCCGCAACAGCCCGGTGGGCGCACCGTGCTGCTGGGGGGCGGGTCGCGCGGGGGCGAGTTGCCCAGGCACGGGCAGGTCAGGCGCGGCGGGACCACTGGGGTCACCGCACGACCGACCATGACCGTGCAGGATGGAGGTATGGATCTTCGAATCTTCACGGAGCCTCAGCAAGGGGCCACCTACGACACGCTGCTGACCGTCGCCAAGGCGACGGAGGACCTGGGCTTCGACGCCTTCTTCCGCTCGGACCACTACGTGCGCATGGGCACGTCCGACGGGCTCCCCGGCCCGACGGACGCCTGGATCACCCTGGCCGGTCTCGCCCGGGAGACGAAGCGGATCAGGCTCGGCACGCTGATGACCGCCGGTACCTTCCGGCTGCCCGGCGTGCTCGCCATCCAGGTGGCCCAGGTCGACCAGATGTCGGGCGGCCGGGTCGAACTCGGCCTGGGCGCGGGCTGGTTCGAGGAGGAGCACAAGGCGTACGGGATCCCGTTCCCGAAGGAGAAGTTCGCCCGGCTCGAAGAGCAGCTGGCGATCGTCACCGGCCTGTGGTCCACGGAGATCGGCTCCACGTTCAGCTACGACGGCACGTACTACCAGCTGACCGACTCCCCGGCGCTGCCCAAGCCGGCGCAGGGCAAGGTGCCGGTGCTGATCGGCGGGCACGGGGCGACGCGCACGCCCCGGCTGGCCGCGCGGTACGCGGACGAGTTCAACATTCCGTTCGCGTCGATCGAGGACAGCGAGCGGCAGTTCGGCCGGGTGCGGGCGGCAGCCGAGCAGGCCGGGCGCGCGGGCGACGACCTGGTGTACTCGAACGCGCTGGTGGTGTGTGTCGGCAAGGACGACGAGGAGGTGAAGCGCAGGGCGGAGACGATCGGCCGCGATGTGGAGGAGTTGAAGGCCAACGGGCTCGCGGGTTCACCGGCCGAGGTGGTCGACAAGCTGGGCCGGTACGCGGCGATCGGCTCGGGGCGCGTCTACCTCCAGGTCCTCGACCTCGACGACCTCGACCACTTGGAGCTGATCTCCTCCCAGGTGCAGTCGCAGCTGTAGGGCGGCGGAGGTCCGGGCCCCGCGCCCCGGCCGGACGGTCGGCGAAACTCGCTGGCCAGAGGCTGTGCGGCGCGGGAGACTCGGCCTTGTGTTCTTGACGATCAGTACCACCGGCACCCCGGAACGCCCCGCGACCGACCTCGGGTTCCTGCTGCACAAGCACCCGGAGAGCGCGCAGGAGTTCGCCACCTCCTACGGCACCGCGCACGTCTTCTACCCCGAGGCGAGCGCGGAGCGCTGCACGGCCGCGCTGCTCCTGGAGATCGATCCGGTGGCGCTGGTCCGGCGCGGCAAGGGCAAGGGCCGCGGCGGAGCCCCCGACGCGTCGCTCGCGCAGTACGTGAACGACCGTCCTTACGCCGCGTCGTCGCTGCTCGCGGTCGCGCTGAGCAGCGTGTTCTCCAGTGCGCTGCGCGGGGTCTGCAAGGCGCGCCGAGGAGACGCTGCCGCTGCGCGTCGAGATACCCGCGCTGCCCGCGCGGGGCGGCCCCGATCTCGTACGGAAGCTGTTCGAGCCGCTCGGCTGGGCCGTCGAGGTCGAGACGGTGCCGCTGGACGAGCGGTTTCCCGAGTGGGGGGCGTCGCGGTATGTGCGGCTCGTGCTGGAGGGGGAGTCGCGGCTGGCAGAGGCGCTGCGGCACCTGTACGTGTTGCTGCCGGTCCTCGACGACGCCAAGCACTACTGGGTGTCCGCCGACGAGGTCGACAAGCTGCTCCGTGCGGGCGAGGGATGGCTGGCCGCACACCCCGAGCAGAAGCTGATCACCAGCCGGTACCTCTCGCGACGCTGGTCGCTGACCCGGCAGGCGATGGAACGGCTGGAACTGGTGCGGCTCGCGGACGCCGACGACATGGAGGTCGAGAACCTCGACAATGCCGTGGAAGCCGTGGAAGCCGTGGAAGCCCGAGATGCCTGTGATGCCGGTGATTCCGGTGATTCCGGTGATGGTGTCGGAGCTGTCGAGGAGGGGAGCGGGGCCGAGGAGCGGGGTGCGCCGCTCGGCGTGCGGCGGCGCGAGGCGATCCTCGCCGAGCTGCGCGCGTCCGGCGCGGCGCGGGTGCTCGATCTCGGCTGCGGGCAGGGCCAGTTGGTGCAGGAGCTGCTCAAGGACGTGCGGTTCGCGGAGATCGTGGGCGTCGACGTGTCCGTGCGGGCGCTCACCATCGCCGCCAGGCGGCTCAAGCTGGACCGCATGGGGGAGCGGCAGGCGGCGCGCGTGCAGCTGTTCCAGGGCTCGCTCGCCTACACCGACAAGCGGCTCACGGGGTACGACGCGGCGGTGCTGAGCGAGGTCGTCGAGCACCTCGACCTGCCGCGCCTGCCCGCGCTCGAATACGCGGTGTTCGGGAGCGCGCGGCCCCGCACCGTCCTCGTGACCACGCCGAACGTCGAGTACAACGTGCGCTGGGAGACGCTGCCCGCCGGGCACGTCCGGCACGGCGACCACCGGTTCGAGTGGACCCGGGCGGAGTTCCGCGAGTGGGCGGAGCGCGTCGCCGGGCGGCACGGGTACCAGGTGCGGTACGTGCCGGTCGGGCCCGACGACCCCGAGGTGGGGCCGCCCACCCAGATGGCCGTGTTCACCCTGACCGAGCCGCACAGCACGACCCCGAACGACACGACTGAGAAGAAGAAGGAGGTGGAGGCCGCATGAGCGTCGACACCGGGAGCAGTGAGAACCCCGAGAGCCCCGAGAAGAAGAGCGCGCGGACGCTGCCCGTCACCGACCTCTCCCTCGTCGTGCTGGTCGGCGCGTCCGGCTCGGGCAAGTCCACGTTCGCCCGGGCCCACTTCGCGCCCACCGAGATCATCTCCAGCGACTTCTGCCGTGGTCTGGTCGCCGACGACGAGAACGACCAGAGCGCCAGCGGCGACGCGTTCGACGTGCTGCACTACATCGCGGGCAAGCGGCTCGCCGCCGGACGGCTGACCGTCGTCGACGCGACCAACGTCCAGCAGGACGGCCGCCGTCAGCTGGTCGAGCTGGCCCGGAAGTACGACGTGCTGCCGATCGCCGTCGTCCTCGACGTCCCGGAGGACGTGTGCGCCGCGCGGAACGCGGCCCGCACCGACCGCGCCGACATGCCGCGCCGCGTCATCACCCGGCACACCCGCGAACTGCGCCGCTCGCTGCGGTACTTGGAGCGCGAGGGCTTCCGCAAGGTGCACGTGCTGCGCGGTGTCGCGGAGGTCGAGGGCGCGAGCGTCGTACGCGAGAAGCGGTTCAACGACCTGACACACCTCACCGGGCCGTTCGACATCGTCGGCGACATCCACGGCTGCGCGAGCGAACTGGAGTCTCTGCTCACCGAGTTGGGGTACGAGGACGGGGTGCACCCCGAGGGCCGTACCGCCGTGTTCGTCGGCGACCTCGTCGACCGCGGCCCCGACACCCCGGGCGTGCTGCGCCGCGTCATGGGGATGGTGAAGGCCGGTACCGCGCTGTGCGTGCCCGGCAACCACGAGAACAAGCTGGAGCGCTGGCTCAAGGGCCGCAACGTGCAGCACACGCACGGACTCGCCGAGACCGTCGAGCAGCTGGGGAAGGAGAGCGAGGAGTTCCGCGCCGAGGTGCGCGAGTTCGTCCACGGCCTCGTCAGCCACTACGTCCTCGACGGGGGCCGGCTCGTCGTGTGCCACGCGGGGCTGCCCGAGAAGTACCACGGGCGGACCTCGGGCCGGGTGCGCTCGCACGCGCTGTACGGGGAGACGACCGGGGAGACCGACGCCTTCGGCCTGCCCGTGCGCTACCCGTGGGCCGAGGACTACCGGGGCCGGGCGGCCGTGGTCTACGGCCACACCCCGGTGCCCACGGCGACCTGGCTCAACAACACCATCTGCCTCGACACCGGCGTCGTCTTCGGCGGCAAGCTGACCGCGCTGCGCTGGCCGGAGCGCGAGCTCGTCGACGTACCTGCCGAGCAGGTCTGGTACGAGCCGGTCAGGCCGCTCGCGTCCGAGGCGCCGGGCGGGCACGAGGGCAGGCCGCTCGACCTGGCCGACGTGCACGGCCGCCGGACCGTGGAGACCCGGCACACCGGCCGGGTCACCGTCCGCGAGGAGAACGCGGCGGCGGCGCTGGAGGTCATGAGCCGGTTCGCGGTCGACCCGCGCCTGGTGCCGTACCTGCCGCCGACGATGGCCCCGACCGCGACGTCCGAGATCCCCGGCTATCTGGAGCACCCGGCCGAGGCGTTCGCCCAGTACGCCGCCGACGGCGTGGCCCGCGTCGTGTGCGAGGAGAAGCACATGGGCTCGCGGGCCGTGGCCCTCGTCTGCAAGGACGCGGCGGCGGCGCGCGAGCGGTTCGGCGTCGAGGACGGCACGGTGACGGGCTCGCTCTACACCCGCACCGGACGCCCGTTCTTCGACAGCCCGCAGGCGACCGAGGACGTGCTCGGCCGGGTCAGGGACGCCGCCACGGCGGCCGGGCTCTGGGACGAGCTCGACACGGACTGGCTGCTGCTCGACGCCGAGCTGATGCCCTGGTCGCTGAAGGCTTCCGGGCTGCTGCGCTCACAGTACGCGGCGGTCGGCGCGGCGGCCGGCGCCGTGTTCCCCGGGGTGCTCGGCGCACTGGGGGCCGCGGCCGCGCGCGGTGTCGACGTGGCCGCGCTCCGCACGCGCCAGCACGGGCGGGCCGCGGACGCCGCCGCGTTCACGGACGCGTACCGGCGTTACTGCTGGAACACGGACGGGCTCGACGGGGTGCTGCTCGCGCCGTTCCAGATACTCGCCGCGCGCGGCCGGTCGCTCGCCGCGCTGCCGCACGACGAGCAGCTCGCGCTCATCGACCGGATGGTCGAGCACGACGGGAGCGGACTGCTGAGGACCACGCGGCGGCTGTACGTCGACACCGGGGACCCGGAGTCGGTGCGGGCCGGCGTCGACTGGTGGCTGGAGATGACCGGGCGCGGCGGTGAGGGCATGGTCGTCAAGCCGTTCGGGGCGCTCGTCCGGGACGAGAAGGGGCGGCTCGTGCAGCCCGGCGTCAAGTGCCGGGGGCGGGAGTACCTGCGGATCATCTACGGGCCCGAGTACACGCGGCCGGAGAACCTGGCGAAGCTGCGGCAGCGGTTCCTCGGGCACAAGCGGTCGCTCGCCGTGCGGGAGTACGGGCTCGGTCTCGAGGCGCTGGAGCGGCTCGGGGGCGGGGAGCCGTTGTGGCGGGTGCATGAGGCGGTGTTCGCGGTGCTGGCCCTCGAGTCGGAGCCGGTCGATCCTCGACTGTGACGCGCCGGCCTTCGCGCCGTTGCGGGATGACGATGGTGTGCGGGTGCGGCTTTCGTCGTGGTTGCTCGCGCAGTTCCCCGCGCCCCTGGAGCGTGCGGCTTCGCCGCAGCACCAAGAGCGCGCACGCAGTGCGCCTCGCAGGGGCGCGGGGAACTGCGCGACCAGCCCCCACCGGACCCGCACTCGCCCACCACCCCCTTCACCCCCCCACCGATCGCCCCCCACCGATCGCCCCGCGCCGAGCGGCCCGCGCAAAGCGGCCCGCGCGGGGAAGGATGGAACCCATGGGATTTCACGTCGACTCCGAGTCAGGGCGGCTGCGCCGCGTCATTCTGCACCGGCCCGATCTGGAGCTGAAACGGCTCACGCCCAGCAACAAGGACCAGCTCCTCTTCGACGACGTCCTGTGGGTGCGGCGCGCCCGGCAGGAGCACGACGGGTTCGCCGACGTGCTGCGCGACCGGGGCGTCACCGTGCACCTCTTCGGCGATCTGCTCGCGGAGACGCTGGAGTCCGACGCCGCCCGCTCCCTCGTCCTGGACCGGGTCTTCGACGAGAAGGAGTACGGCCCGCTGGCCACCGGCGCGCTGCGGGGCGCCTTCGAGACGCTGCCGGCGCGGGAGCTGGCCGAGGCGCTCATCGGCGGTATGACGAAGCGGGAGTTCCTCGACCGGCACGCGGAGCCGATGTCGGTCCGGTTCCACGTCATGGAGCTCGACGACTTCCTGCTCGGACCGCTGCCCAACCACCTGTTCACGCGCGACACCTCCGCCTGGATCTACGACGGCGTCTCGATCAACGCCATGCGCTGGCCCGCCCGCCGGCGCGAGACCGTCCACTTCGAGGCGATCTACCGGCACCACCCCCTCTTCCGCGACGAGGACTTCCGCGTCTGGTCCGAGGGGCAGGCCGACTACCCGTCCACGATCGAGGGCGGGGACGTGCTCGTGATCGGGCAGGGTGCCGTGCTGATCGGGATGAGCGAGCGCACCACGCCCCAGGCCGTGGAGATGCTCGCCCACAAGCTGTTCGCGGCGGGCTCGGCGCGGACCATCGTCGCGCTCGACCTGCCGAAGCGGCGGGCCTTCATGCACCTGGACACCGTGATGACGATGGTCGACGGCGCCACCTTCACGCAGTACGCGGGGCTCGGCATGCTGCGCTCGTACACCATCGAACCGGGCGCTTCGGCCCGGGAGCTGAAGGTCACCGACCATCCGCCCGAGCACATGCACCGGGCCATCGCCGCGGCGCTCGGGCTGAGCGGGGTCCGCGTGCTGAGCGCCAGCCAGGACGTGCACGCCGCCGAGCGCGAGCAGTGGGACGACGGCTGCAACGTGCTGGCCGTGGAGCCCGGCGTCGTGGTCGCGTACGAGCGGAACGCGACCACCAACACGTATCTGCGCAAGCAGGGCATCGAGGTGATCGAGATCCCCGGCAGTGAGCTGGGCCGGGGGCGGGGCGGGCCTCGCTGCATGAGCTGTCCGGTCGAGCGCGACCCGGTGACCTGAGCCGTCCCGGCACGTCCCGGGGCGAGGCCGGGCCGGTCCGGTGCGCCGAGGCCGGACGTATAGAAATGTGGATGGTCGTATAGACTTCCATCGTTCTCTTGTTCTGCCCCGTCGTACCCCAGGAGCGCCCCCATGGCGACTGACCAGCGTCCCGGCCTCACCGGCCGCCACTTCCTCAAGGAGGTGGACTTCACCGCCGAGGAGTTCCGCGGTCTGGTCGACCTGGCCGCGGAGCTGAAGGCCACCAAGAAGGCGGGCGCCGAGACGCAGTACCTGCGCGGGAAGAACGTCGCCCTGATCTTCGAGAAGTCCTCCACGCGCACCCGCTGCTCGTTCGAGGTGGCCGCCGCCGACCAGGGCGCCTCCACGACGTACATCGACCCCGCCGGTTCGCACATCGGCAAGAAGGAGTCGAGCAAGGACACCGCCCGGGTGCTCGGCCGGATGTTCGACGCCATCGAGTTCCGCGGCGACGCGCAGGAGACCGTCGAGACGCTCGCCGCGTACGCGGGCGTCCCCGTCTACAACGGGCTGACCGACGACTGGCACCCCACCCAGATGCTCGCCGACGTGCTGACGATGACCGAGCACAGTGACAAGCCGCTGACCGACATCGTCTTCGCGTACCTCGGTGACGCCCGCTTCAACATGGGCAACTCCTACCTCGTCACCGGCGCCCTCCTCGGCATGGACGTGCGGATCGTCGCGCCCCGTGCCTACTGGCCCGCGGACGAGGTCATCGCCAAGGCGCGCGAGCTCGCCGCCGGCAGCGGGGCCCGCATCACCCTGACCGAGACCGTCGAGGAGGGCGTGGCGGGCGCGGACTTCGTCGTCACCGACGTCTGGGTCTCGATGGGCGAGCCCGAGGAGGTGTGGGACGAGCGCATCACGTCGCTCGCCCCGTACGCGGTCACCATGGACGTGCTGCGCGCCACGGGCAACGCGGACGTGAAGTTCCTGCACTGCCTGCCCGCCTTCCACGACCTGGGCACCAAGGTCGGGCGCGAGATCCACGCGAAGTACGGGCTGGACTCGCTGGAGGTCACCGACGAGGTCTTCGAGTCGGCGCACTCCGTCGTCTTCGACGAGGCCGAGAACAGGATGCACACCATCAAGGCCATCATGGTCGCCACGCTCGGCCAGAAGTAGCGAGCCGCTCACGGCGGCCGCCCCCTCCGCCCCGGTATCCGCTCGGCCCGGTCCTCGCCGTCGCCGCCGCTACTCCGACGGCGGACGCTGGCACGGCACTGCGGGAAGGGTGAACCAGACCGCCTTGCCGGACGCGGTGGGGCGGTGCCCGCACGACGAACTGAGCGTGCGGATGAGCAGCAGGCCGCGGCCGTGCTCCTGCCAGGGGTCGGGCATCTCGGCGTCGTCCGGGTTGGTGAGATCCGCGGGCGGCGACGGGTCCGGGTCGTGCACCTCGACCTGGCAGCCGGTCTCCAGCACCTCCACGACCAGCTCGATCGGGGTCTCGCCCGTCGTGTGCTCCACCGCGTTCGCCACCAGCTCCGCCGTGAGCAGCTCGGCGGTGTACGCGTCGGTCACCGGCGACTCGATCTCGGCCAGGGCGGTGCGGACGAGGGCGCGGGCGACCGGTACGGCGGCAGCCGTGTGCGGCAGGGCCAGACGCCAGGAGGTGGGCGTCGGGGGGCCGGAAGGAAGGGGCAAGGCGAGTCCTGAGTGGGGCGGCTCGGGGACGGGCTGGCAGGACGACCGGGGCCGCCGTCCTGCTTTCAACCTTATGAATGGTACGGCGTGCACCGATAGAGGCTCCGGGTGGTGTTCCTCGGGACATTGGGCCTTATCGCCTGACGTGAGGCTTATGCGGGGCCTTAGGGTCACGCGCGGAACGGCTATCGCGTCCTGATGACGGCAGTCACGAACCGGTGATAACTTCGAGGGACAGCCGCCGCGCACGCCCGCCCCAGTAGGAGGCCGCACGCGAATGAGTCCCTTCACCGGCTCCACTCCGCCCACCGGGACCTGGCGCCATCTGACCTACGCCGTGGACGCGCGCGGCGTCGCCACCGTCACGCTCGCCCGGCCGGAGAAGCTCAACGCCCTCACCTTCGGCGCCTACGCCGACCTGCGCGACCTGCTCGCCGAGCTGTCCCGCGAGAGGACGGTGCGCGCCCTCGTCCTCGCCGGGCGGGGGCGCGGCTTCTGCTCCGGCGGCGATGTCGACGAGATCATCGGTGTCACCCTCTCCATGGACACCGCCCAGCTGCTCGACTTCAACCGGATGACGGGCCAGGTGGTGCGGGCGGTCAGAGAGGCGCCGTTCCCGGTGATCGCGGCCGTGCACGGGGTCGCGGCGGGCGCCGGCGCCGTGCTCGCCCTGGCCGCGGACTTCCGGGTCGCCGACCCGAGCGCCCGCTTCGCGTTCCTGTTCACCAAGGTCGGTCTCTCCGGCGGCGACATGGGCGCGGCCTATCTGCTGCCCCGCGTGGTCGGCCTCGGCCACGCCACCCGGCTGCTCATGCTCGGCGACGCCGTCCGCGCCCCCGAGGCCGAACGCATCGGCCTCATCAGCGAGTTGACCGAGGAGGGCCGCGCCGACGAGGCGGCGCTCACGCTCGCCCAGCGCCTCGCCGATGGACCCGCCCTCGCCCACGCGCAGACGAAGGCCCTGCTCACCGCCGAACTCGACATGCCCCTGTCCGCGGCCGTCGAGATGGACGCCGCGACGCAGGCGCTGCTCATGAACGGCGAGGACTACGCCGAGTTCCACGCCGCCTTCACCGAGAAGCGGCCACCCAAGTGGCGGGGGAGGTGATCGCGGCGTGACCTCCCGCGCGCAGCGCGTCGCCGTCATCGGCGGCGGCCCGGGCGGCCTGTACGCGGCCGCACTCCTCAAGCGTCTCGCCCCGGACCGCGAGATCACCCTCTGGGAGCGGAACGCGCCGCACGACACGTTCGGTTTCGGCGTCGTCCTGTCCGACGAGACCCTCGGCGGCATCGAGCACGCCGACCCGGTCGTGTACGCGGCTCTGCGGGACGCGTTCGTGCGCTGGGACGACATCGACGTGGTGCACCGCGGCGTGCGCCAGAGGTCGGGCGGCCACGGGTTCGCGGCCCTCGGCCGGCACCGGCTCCTGGCCATACTCCAGGACCGCTGCCGCCGGCTCGGCGTCGACCTGCGCTTCGGTACGCAGGCGCCGCCGGTCGCCGAGCTCCGCGCCACGTACGACCTGGTCGTCGCCGCGGACGGGGTGCGCAGCCGGACCCGCGAGGCGTACGCCGACGTGTTCCGCCCGCGCGTCGAGGAGCATCGCAACCGGTACATCTGGCTCGCCGCCGACTTCGCCCTCGACGCGTTCCGCTTCGAGATCGCGGAGACCGGGCACGGCGTGATGCAGCTGCACGGCTACCCGTACAGCGGCCAGGAGTCCACGGTCATCGTCGAGATGCGGGAGGAGGTGTGGCGGGCGGCGGGCCTCGCCGACCTGGACGTGCGCGAGAGCGTCGAGCAGGTCGCCAAGGTCTTCGCCGACGCGCTCGGCGGACGCGCCCTGAAGTCCGACAACTCGTCCTGGCTCACCTTCCGCACCGTCGTCAACGAACGCTGGTCGCACGGGAACTGCGTCCTGATCGGGGACGCGGCGCACACCGCGCACTTCTCCATCGGCTCCGGCACCAAGCTCGCCGTCGAGGACGCGCTCGCGCTCACCGCGAGCCTCCACGAACAGCCCACGATCGAGGCGGCGTTGGCGGCGTACGAGGCCGAGCGCAGGCCCGTCGTCGCCTCCACGCAGCGCGCCGCGCGGGCCAGCCTGGAGTGGTTCGAGGACCTGCCGCGCCATCTCGGCCGCCCACCACGGCAGTTCGCGTTCGACCTGCTCACCCGCAGCCGGCGGGTCACCCACGACAATCTGCGGCTGCGGGACGCCGGCTTCACGGCGGCGGTCGAGGAGGAGTTCGGCTGCCCGCCGGACACACCCCCGATGTTCACGCCGTTCGAGCTGCGGGGGCTGCGGCTGCGCAACCGGGTCGTCGTCTCCCCGATGGACATGTACTCCGCGGCCGAGGGCGTCCCGGGCGACTTCCACCTCGTCCACCTCGGCGCGCGGGCGCTCGGCGGGGCGGGCCTGGTCATGACGGAGATGGTGTGTGTCAGCCCCGAGGGCCGCATCACCCCGGGCTGCGCCGGTCTCTACACCGCTGAACAGGCCGGTGCCTGGCGCCGGATCACCGAGTTCGTGCACACGCGGGCGCCCGGTACGGCGATCGGCGTCCAGCTCGGGCACGCGGGCCGCAAGGGCTCCACCCGGCTCATGTGGGAGGGGATCGACGAACCGCTGCCCGTGCCGGAGGACAACTGGCCGCTGGTGGCGGCGTCCGCGCTCCCCTACAAGCCGGGCAGCCAGACCCCGCACGCCCTGACAACCCGTGAACTCCCCGACCTCCGTGAGCAGTTCGTGTCGGCGGCGCGGCGGGCGGCCCGGGCCGGGTTCGACCTGCTGGAGCTGCACTGTGCGCACGGTTACCTGCTGTCCGGGTTCCTGTCGCCGCTGACGAACCGGCGCACGGACGCGTACGGCGGAGACCTGGAGGGGCGGTTGCGGTTCCCCCTGGAGGTCTTCGACGCCGTGCGTGAGGTGTGGCCCGAGGACCGCCCCATGACGGTACGGATCTCCGCCACGGACTGGGCCGAAGGGGGCACGAGCGCCGAGGACGCGGTGGCGACGGCACGGGCGTTCGCCGCGCACGGGGCCGACGCGATCGATGTCTCCACCGGTCAGGTCGTGGCCGGGGAGCGGCCCGTGTACGGGCGCTCCTACCAGGCGCCCTACGCCGACCGGATCCGGGCCGAGACCGGCGTCCCGGTGATCTCGGTCGGCGCGATCTCCTCCTGGGACGACGTCAACTCCCTGGTCCTGGCGGGCCGTACGGACCTGTGCGCACTGGCCCGCCCGCACCTGTACGACCCGAACTGGACCCTGCACGCCGCCGCCGAGCAGGGCTATGCGGGCCCCGGGGTGACGTGGCCCGAACCGTACCGGGCGGGAAGCCGCCGCCCCCGGGCCGGGCGCCCGGACGCCCCGAAGCCGCGCCTCGTCCTGCCGGGGTGACGCGACCGCCTGCGGGCAACCGGGCTCACCGGCGGGGCCGCGTCACCGGGGCAGCTCCGCCATCCCCGCTGTCAGCGTCGTCCCGTCCTCCGGGTCGACCAGCAGGAACGCGCCGGTCCACCGGATCTCCGCGTAGTCGTCGACGACCACCGGCTCGGCCGTGCGCAGCTCCACGCGGCCCAGATCGTTCGCCGCCAACTCGGCAGCTTTACCCAGGGGCTTGATGACGGCCCCGCGTGTGGCGGGGATCACCGTGGGCCCTCCGTGGTCGTCCCCTCGGGTGTTCTGCGCGGGCGCCCCTCAGGTCCTGGCACGCACCTCTTCACGCACCTCTTCAGGCACCTCTTCAGGCACCGTGCACGAACCGGCCGCCCGCCTCGTGCAGCCGCTCGTGCAGCGCCCGGAAGACCTGCGCGGAACGCAGTCCCGGCCAGCCGTCCGGCAGCAGCCGAGCCGGCAGCCCCGGATCCGCGTAGGGCAGGTGCCGCCACGAGTCCAGGGCCAGCAGATGGTCGCGGTAGGCCGCCTGCGGCGGGGTGTCGGCGCGCGCCTCCCAGGCCCGCAGCACCGGCGCGTGCTCGTCGAGGAACGCCTCGTGCAGCTTGGCCAGGGCGGCCAGGTCCCACCAGCGGGCCACCGCGTCGGTCGTCGCGTCGAACCCCAGGTGCTCGCCGCGGAACAGGTCGACGTACCCGGCGCAGCCGATGCGCTCCAGCGTGTGCCGCGCCTCGTCGTACAGCTTCGCGGGGGCGAGCCACACGCCGGGCGCGGCGGTGCCGAAGCCGAGACCGGCCAGCGTGGAGCGGAGCACATGCCGCTTGGCCCGCTGCGACTCCGGGACGGAGAACACGGCGAGCACCCAGCCGCCCTCCGGCTCCGTGTCCTGCGCGAAGGTCCCGTAGACCCGGCGGTCGCCGTCGGCGAGGAGCTGGCGCGCGGCGTCGGACAGCGCGTACCCGGCGGCCCCCGACGCGCTGCGCGCGGGCACCAGCAGCCCGCGCCGCTTCAGCCGCGACACGGCCGAGCGGACCGAGGGCGCGTCGACCCCGGCGGCACCGAGCAGCCGGATCAGCTCGGCGACCGGCACGGGGCCGGGGAAACCCCGCCCGTAGGCGCCGTACAGCGTGACGATGAGGGAGCGCGGCGTGTGGGCCTGGCCGGTGGGCGGGGTCTGCTGCTCGGACACGTGATCACTGTACGGTTCCGGGCTCGCGCAGCCGGAACCGCTGGAGCTTCCCGGTCGCGGTGCGCGGCAGCGCGTCCAGGAAGACGATCCGGCGCGGGCACTTGTACGGCACCAGCTCCGCTCTCACGAACTCCCGCAGCGCCTCCGGTGCCTGCCGCGCCCCGGGCCGCAGCACCACGTACGCGACGACGATCCGGCCGCGCGCCTCGTCGGCGTGGCCGACGACCGCGGCCTCGGTCACGTCCGGGTGCCGCAGGAGCGCCTCCTCGACCTCCGGGCCTGCGATGTTGTACCCGGCGGAGATGATCATGTCGTCGGCGCGGGCGACGTACCGGAAGTAGCCGTCGGGGTCGCGGACGTAGGTGTCCCCGGTGATGTTCCAGCCGTGGCGCACGTACGTCGTCTGCCGTTCGCCGGCGAGGTAGCGGCAGCCGACCGGGCCGCGCACGGCGAGCAACCCCGGTTCCCCGTCCGGGAGTTCGGACCCGTCGGCGTCGACGACGCGCGCCTGCCAGCCCGGTACCGGGAGCCCGGTGGTGCCCGGCCGTATCGCGTCGTCCGCGGCGGAGATGAAGATGTGCAGCAGCTCGGTCGCCCCGATGCCGTTGATGACACGCAGCCCCGTCGCCTCGTGCCAGGCGTGCCAGGTGGCGGCGGGCAGGTTCTCCCCGGCGGAGACACAACGGCGCAGCGAGGTGATGTCGTACGCCTCCGAGGGCAGCTCGGCGAGGATCGCCCGGTACGCCGTCGGCGCCGTGAACAGGACCGACACCCGGTGCGCGGCAATGGCGGGCAACAGCTGCCGGGGGCCCGCCTGTTCCAGCAGCAGCGCGCTGGCCCCGGCGCGCAGCGGGAAGACGACGAGCCCGCCGAGCCCGAAGGTGAAGCCGAGCGGCGGGCTGCCCGCGAACACGTCGTCCGGCGTCGCCTTCAGGACGTGCCGGGCGAACGTGTCGGCGATGGCGAGCACGTCCCGGTGGAAGTGCATGCACCCCTTGGGCCGCCCGGTCGTCCCCGACGTGAAGGCGATCAGGGCCACATCGTCGGCGGCGGTCGGCACGGCCTCGTAGGCCGGCGGTTTCGACGCGGCCAGGTGGCGCAGGTCGTCGGCCCCGGCGCCGCCGAAGGTGACGACCCGCAGCCCCGGTATGCCCGCCTTGGTCAGATCGTCCACCGACCGTACGTCGCACAGCGCGTGCCGGACCCGCGCCATCTCGCACATCGTGGCCAGCTCCGCGGGCCGCGCCTGCGCGAGCACGGTCACCGCGACGCCGCCCGCCTTCATCACGGCGAGCCAGCAGGCCGCAAGGTCGGGCGTGGTGGGGCCGCGCAGCAGCACCCGGTTGCCGGGCACGACCCCGAGGTCCTCGGTGAGCACGCGCGCGATCCGGTCGACCTGTTCCCGCAACTCGCCGTACGACAGCGGGGGTCGGCCGGGGCAGAGGAAGGCGGGCCGGTCCGCGCCGTACCGCCGCACGGTCGCGTCCAGCAGTTCGGCGCCGCAGTTGAGCCGCTCCGGGTAGCGCGGCCCCGGCCCGTCGAGGAGGAGGCGGGGCCACAGCTCCGCGGGGGGCAGGTGGTCGCGCGCGAACGTGTCGGTGTGGGCGGACGGGTGCAGGGACTGAAGGGACTGCGGGCTCATCTGGGGCGCCCCCTTGCCGTGGCGTGGTCGCGCATCGAGCGTATCGTGATGGTGACGACAGTCAACGGCACGCGATACGGTGCGGGATCGAGGGGCCGGCCGGCCGCCGTCGTGAGAGGAGCTCCCGCGTATGGGCACGTTCTCGCTCGCACCCGACCAACTCGCCTGGTGCGCGGAGCTGCGCGAACTGGCGGAGCGGCGCCTCGCCCCACTCGCCGAGAAGGGTGAACCCGGCGCCGTGAACCGTCCCCTCGTCGCCGAGCTCGGCCAACTCGGGTTTCTGGAGCGCCTGTTCACCTCCGGCGCCCTCGACCTGTGTCTGATGCGGGAATCCCTCGCCCAGGTCTGTTCCGAGGCCGAGACGGCGCTCGCCCTGCAAGGGCTCGGGGCGCATCCCGTGCACGCCCACGGCACGAAGGAGCAGCGCGAGCGCTGGCTGCCCGAGGTGGCCGCGGGGCGCGCGGTCGCCGCGTTCGCGCTGAGCGAGCCGGGCGCGGGGTCCGACGCGGCGGCGCTCGCCCTGCGCGCCGAAGGAGCGGGCGCGAGCGGCTCGGGCTGGCGCCTGACCGGGGAGAAGTACTGGATCTCGAACGCCCCCGAGGCCGACCTCTACACCGTCTTCGCCCGGACGGGCCCGGACACGGGCGCCCGCGGCGTCACCGCGTTCCTGGTCCCCGCCGACCGGCCGGGCCTGACCGGCGACCACCTCGACATGCTCTGCCCGCACCCCATCGGCTCGCTCACCTTCGACGGCGTACCGGTGGGGGAGGGCGATGTGCTCGGCGAGGTGGGCGGCGGGTTCCGGGTCGCCATGCGCACCCTGGACCTGTTCCGGCCCAGCGTCGGCGCGTTCGCCGTCGGCATGGCCCAGGCCGCCCTCGACGCGACCCTCGCCCACACGGCCCAACGCCGCGCCTTCGGCGGCCCGTTGAAGGACCTCCAGACCGTCGCGCATCAGGTCGCCGACATGGCGCTGCGCGTCGAGTCGGCCCGCCTCATGGTCTACGCGGCCGCGGCGGCGTACGACGAGGGCGCCGACGGCGTGCCCCGGCGGTCGGCGATGGCCAAGCTCCTCGCGACGGAGACGGCCCAGCAAGTCATCGACACAGCGGTGCAGTTGCACGGTGCGCGGGCGCTGCTCCGCGGCCACCTCCTGGAGCACCTGTACCGCGAGGTGCGGGCGCCGCGCATCTACGAGGGCGCGTCGGAGGTTCAACGGGCCATCATCGCGAAGGAGTTGTACCGGGAGCAGTCGCGCGAGAGGGAGGCTTCCCGATGAGCGGGGGCCGCGGGGCGGGGGCCGCCCCTGGCCCCGAGGGGAGAGCGGGCTCCGAGGTGGGGCAGGGCCCCGTGGGGGGAGCGGGCTCCGAGCTGAGGCAGGGCCCCGAGCGGTTGAATCCGCCCGAACTCTCCCCGCCCACCGGCTTCTCGCACGCTGTCGTCGCCACCGGCAGCCGCCTCGTCCTGCTGGCCGGCCAGACGTCCCTGGACGCCGACGGCAAGATCACCGGCACGACCCTGCCCGAGCAGTTCGAGCGGGCCCTGACCAATCTGCTGACGGCCCTGCGGCACGCGGGCGGCTGCCCGGCGGACCTCGCGCGCGTCACCGTCTACACGACGGACGTGCCGGACTACCGCGCCCACGTCCGTGAACTCGGCCGTCTCTGGCGCGAGTTGGCCGGACGCGACTATCCGGCGATGGCGGTGATCGGCGTGGTCCGCCTCTGGGACGAACAGGCCCTCGTCGAACTCGACGGCACAGCGGTCCTGCCGTGACCGGAGTGGCCGCATAGTCTCGGCCCATGACGCAACAGGCGGAACTCTCCGTAGGGCCGATCGCGTACGACGACACGGGCGGCGACGGCCCGCCCGTGGTCCTGCTGCACGGGCTCGCGCAGGACGGCACGGTGTGGCGGCACGTGGTGGACCAACTGGGCACATCCGTACGGTGCGTCGTCCCGACCCTCCCGTACGGCAGCCACCGCACCCCGCTGCGGCCCGGCGCCGAACTCTCGCCCCGCACCATGGCGTTGCTCATCGGCGAGTTCGCCGACACCCTGGAACTGGGCGACGACACCGTGTTCGTGGAGAACGACGGGGGCCGCCTCCAGCAGCTCGTCGCCGAGCGGCCCGACCGGGTGGGACGCCTGGTCATCGCGGGCTGCGAGGCCTTCGACAACTACCCGCCGGGCCCGGCCGGCAAGCTCCTCGACGTGGCGTCCCGCGTCCCGGGCGGCCTCGCGGCCCTCGCGCGGGTCCTCTCCGTACGCGCCCTGCGCCGGGTGCCGGGCACCGGGTACGCGGTGATGTCCCACCGCCCCGTCCCGCACGACCTGATCGACCGCTGGGTCGAACCCCTGCGCAAGGACCCGGCGGCCCGCGCCGTCCTGCGGCACTACCTCCGCGCGACGGTGAGGTCGGAGCTGCTGGAGGCGGCCGACGCCCTGCGCACGTACGACCGCCCGGCCCTCGTCGTCTGGGGCAGGCAGGACCGGATGATGCCGCCCGCCCACGGCCGCCGGCTGGCCGAACTGCTGCCGCAGGGACGGCTGGTGGAGCTGGACGAGTGCGGCACACTCATCCCCCTGGACCGGCCACGCGCCCTGGCGGAGGCGATCAGGGAGTTCGCCACGACCTGAGAGCCACGCCGTCACGGCCCCGCCGCCCGGCACAGCACCCGCGCCCGGCCGGGCACCGCACCCGGACCCGTCACAGCCCCGCCGACACCCGGAACCGGCGCCGGTACTCGGTCGGTGTCGTGTTCAGGCGCCGGCGGAAGGCCCGTACCAGCGTGTCCGTCGTACCGAACCCGCACAGCGTCGCGACGCGGTCCAGGGTGGCGTCGGACGACTCCAGTTCATGGCGGGCCTTCTCCACGCGCACCGATTCGATGTAGGCGTGCGGGGTCGTCCCGAGCTCGGTCTTGAACAGGCGGGTCAGGTGCCGGTCGCTGACATGGGCGTACTCGGCGAGGTCCACGACGGTGAGCGGTCCGCCGATGTGGCGCAGGATGTGGTGGCGCAGGTCCTCGATGCGCCGCGTCGTCGACACCTGCTCCAGCGGGACGCTGAACTGGCTCTGGCCGCTGGGCCGCTTCAGGTACATCACCAGCTGCCGCGCGACCCGCAGGGCGACCGCCTCGCCCAGGTCGTCGGCGATGAGCGCGAGCGAGAGGTCGAGACAGGCGCTGATCCCGGCCCCCGTCCACACGTTGCCCTCACGGATGAAGATCGGGTCGGCGTCGACCTCGACGGCCGGGTGGGCGGCGGCCAGTTGCTGCGCGGTGGACCAGTGCGTCGTGGCGCGCTTGCCGTCGAGCAGCCCGGCGGCCGCGAGCAGATGCGCCCCGACACACACCGAGGTGATCCGGTGCGCCCGCCCGGCGAGCCTGCGCACCCACTCGACCAGTGCGGGCTCGACGACCGGGTGGACGCGGTGCTCCTCGTCGATCTCCACCGCCCCCGGCACGATGAGCGTGTCGATGGTGCCCGCGGCGGCCTGCGCGAAGGTGATGTCCGGCAGGATGCGCACCCCCGCACCGGTGGTGACCGGGTCCAGGGTCGCGGCGGTGAGCAGCACCCGGTAGCCCGCGGCCTCCTCGGTCTCGCGCAGGGCCAGTGAGAACACCTCCGGCGGCCCGGTGACGTCGAGCAGATCGACGCCCTCGAAGAGCACGATCACGATGAGTCGTCCGACGGTGTCCGGCACGGACCTCCCCCTCCACGGGTACGCCGACATCAGGCATGTCGGTATCTGCATGTTAGACGTCATTGCCGACGTCACAGCGGGGTCATAGCTTTATGGACGTGGCCCGGAGAACAGTCCGGACCGCGCCCCCTCCCGTGATCCGAAGGCGGTACGCCCATGTCCCGAACCACGCTGCGCGAGCTCAACGGCTTCGACGAGACGCCCGCGAAGCTGGCCGGCTCGACGCTGATCCTCATCGACTTCCAGAACACCTACACCCAGGGCGTGATGGAGCTCGACGGCTGGGAGGCGTCCCTCGACGCCGCCGCCCAGCTCCTCGCCCGGGCGCGGGAGGCGGGCACCAAGGTCGTCCACGTCATCAACGACGGCGGCGAGGGCACCCCCTACGACATCCGCGCGGAGATCGGCGCGATCCACCCGAAGGTCGCGCCCCTCGACGGGGAGCCGGTCGTCGTCAAGCAGGCCCCGAACGCGTTCGTCGGCACGGACCTCGCCACGCACCTCACCGAGGGCCAGGACGTCGTCATCGCGGGCTGGATGACCCACATGTGCGTGGCGTTCACGGCGCAGGGCGCGTTCCTCGGCGGCCACCGGCCCACCGTCGTCGCCGAGGCCACCGCCACCCGCTCGCTCCCGGTCGCGGGCACCGACGTACCCGCCGAGCAGGTGCATCAGTCGGCCCTCGCCACCATCGCCGACCTGTACGGGGTCGTCGTCCTGTCCCAGAAGGAGATCGTCCGATGAAGCTGCTCCGTTCCGCCGCGGCCCTCGGCGCCGCCGCCGTTCTCGCGGCCACCATGACCGCGTGCGGCGGCAGCTCCGAGGCCGCCACGCGCACCGACGCCCGCGACCAGCGGCACGAGAAGAACGACGAGAAGAACTACGCGAAGGACACGACGACGCTGCGTCAGCTGATGAAGCTGGACGAGACGCCGGCGAAGCTGTCGAACTCCACGCTGGTCCTCGTCGACTACCAGAACGTCTACACCGGCGGCGCGATGGAGCTGACCGGCTGGCGCGCGGCGGTCGACAACACCAAGACGCTCCTCGACCGGGCCCGCAAGGCCCACACGCCGGTCGTCCACATCGTGGAGAAGGGCTACGACCTCACGTCGAAGGCCGGGCAGATCATTCCGGCGCTCAAGCCGGCCAAGGGCGAGACCGTCGTGGAGAAGGCCGTCCCCAACGGCTTCCACGACACGAACCTCGACGCGGTGCTCAAGAAGACCGGCCGCAAGAACGTCATCATCTCCGGGTTCATGACGCACATGTGCACCCTGTTCACCACCGAGGGCGCCGTCTACCACGGCTACGCCCCGACCGTCGTCGGTGACGCCTCCGCCACCCGGCCGCTGCCGGTGAACGGCAACCCCCGTGGCATCCCGGCGAAGCAGGTGCACGAGTCGGCGCTCGCCACGATCCAGGACCGCTTCGGCGTCGTCGTGCCGAAGCAGCGCGACATCAAGTGACGTAGCACCACCGCCCCTCCCCCCAACCCCCCACCCGCACGTCTCCGCTCCCCGATCCGCGATCCCCGATCTCTGATCCCCGATCCCCCCAGACAAAGGCTTCCCCCCATGAACGTCATCCCCCCCATGCACGAGCAACCCCACTCGAAATCCCCATGGAGAGAACGAAGATGGCTACGCGCAGAGGATTCATAGGCGGCGCTACCGGCATCAGCACCGCCGCCCTGCTCGGCTACTCGGCGACCCCGAGTGCCGCGGACGGCGGTGCCGCGACCGCGGCGGCGACCACGGTCACCCAGGCGCAGGCGCGCGAATCGCTTTTCGCGGTCAACGCCGGCATGCGGGCCAACTACGCCACGCTCAAAGCCGAGCTGATCAAACACCTCGCCCCGGTGGTCGTGGTCCAGAACGACGCCAAGGGCGGCCGGTTCACCCTCGTGACCAAGGACGGACAGGAGTCCGCCAACCCGGTATCGCAGACGTTCGAGCTGGCGAAGTCCATCGCGCACGTCCCGCTGGGTATCTTCTCGGTGATCGCCTCCTACCTGGCGGACAAGATCCCGAACCTGCCCAACGCGAACCGCATCGACCCGCACGACCTGGTGATGGTCGCGTTCAACGACGACACGTCCACCGCCTGGATCGAACCCCTCAAGGCCTACGCCGCCAAACTCACCACCGCGCGCGCCAATCTGGCCGCGGCGGCCCTGCCCGCCACGCTGACCGCGTCCTGCGGGACGATCCTCGACGGCGGCCTGAAGTTCATCGAGACGTCGATCGCCGCGAAGCACTTCGACATGAAGTCCTTCGAGGACTTCTCCGGCAGCGTCTACCCCGCCATCCGCACCAACATGGAGCACGCCTCCCAGGCCCAGATCAAGGGCGTGCAGGACATCATGAAGACCTGGCGCGGCAAGGTCGGCGAGACGGCGTGGGCCGATCTCTACTGCGTGGTGCTCTCCCAGTGGACGACCAGCGTCCTCAACCAGAACACCATCATCCTCAAGGACTGCATGAACGCGGCGAAGGTGTCCACGCACCTCATCGACCTGCCCGGCCTGGAGCCGCCGGCGGACCCGGTCTTCACGGCGCTGGACAACCTCGCCCGCATCGTGCAGGACAACATCGCCGCCGAAATGGTCTTCCCGAAGGACACGACGGTCGCCGACGCCCTCAAGGGCCAGCAGGACCTGCTCTCCGACGAGATCCTCAAGCAGCTCGGCAGCACCACGGTGACGACGCTCTCCGCCCCGACCTACAACACGGTCGCCGCCCCGGGGGTGTGCCCGGTCCCGCACTAGAACCCCGTAGCCGGGCCCGGCCCCGCACTCGTGCCGTGCGGCCGGGCCGGGCCCGGGCCGGTCAGATGTCCCGGAACGTCTCGATCTGGGCGCCCACGGAGTTGAGCCGCTCCGCCAGGTCCTCGTAACCGCGGTTGATGACGTAGACGTTGCGCAGCACCGAGGTGCCCTCGGCCGCCATCATCGCGAGGAGCACGACGACGGCCGGGCGCAGCGCGGGCGGGCACATCATCTCGGCGGCCCGCCAGCGCGTCGGACCCTCGACCAGCACCCGGTGCGGGTCGAGGAGCTGGAGGCGCCCGCCGAGCCGGTTCAGGTCGGTGAGGTAGATCGCGCGATTGTCGTAGACCCAGTCGTGGATCAGGGTCTTGCCCTGGGCCGCCGCGGCGATCGCCGCGAAGAACGGGACGTTGTCGATGTTCAGGCCCGGGAACGGCATCGGGTGGATCTTGTCGATCGGCGCCTCCAGCTTGGAGGGGCGGACCGTCAGGTCCACGAGGCGGGTCCGCCCGTTGTCGGCGACGTACTCGGCCGTACGGTCGTGGTCGAGCCCCATCTCCTCCAGGACGGCCAGCTCGATCTCCAGGAACTCGATCGGCACGCGGCGCACGGTCAGCTCGGACTCGGTGACCACGGCCGCGGCCAGCAGGCTCATCGCCTCGACCGGGTCCTCGGAGGGCGAGTAGTCGACGTCCACGTCGATGTGCGGCACGCCGTGCACGGTCAGGGTCGTCGTGCCGATGCCGTCGACTCGCACGCCCAGGGCCTCCAGGAAGAAGCACAGGTCCTGGACCATGTAGTTGGACGAGGCGTTGCGGATCACCGTGGTGCCGTCGTGCCGGGCGGCGGCGAGCAGCGCGTTCTCCGTCACGGTGTCGCCGCGCTCGGTCAGGACGATGGGGCGGTCCGGTACGACGTCGGACCGCACCTCGGCGTGGTAGAGCCCCTCGGTGGCCGTGATGTCCAGACCGAACCGGCGCAGCGCGATCATGTGCGGCTCGATCGTGCGGGTACCGAGGTCGCAGCCGCCCGCATACGGCAGCTTGAAGCGGTCCATACGGTGCAGCAGCGGGCCGAGGAACATGATGATCGAGCGGGTGCGGCGGGCCGCCTGCGCGTCGATGGCGTCCATGTCGAGCCGGGCCGGCGGCACGACCTCCAGGTCCACCCCGTCGTTGATCCAGCGGGTCCGCACGCCGATGGAGTTGAGCACCTCCAGGAGCCGGTACACCTCCTCGATCCGGGCGACCCGCCGCAGTACCGTGCGCCCCCGGTTCAGCAGCGACGCGCAGAGCAGCGCCACACACGCGTTCTTGCTCGTCTTCACGGCGATCGAGCCGGACAGCCGGCGGCCGCCGACCACCCGCAGGTGCATCGGCCCCGCGTAGCCCAGCGAGACGATCTCGCTGTCGAGTGCTTCGCCAATTCGGGCGATCATCTCAAGGCTGATGTTTTGATTGCCGCGCTCGATGCGGTTCACGGCGCTCTGGCTCGTGCCGAGCGCCTCGGCGAGCTGCGTCTGCGTCCAGCCCCGGTGCTGGCGGGCGTCGCGGATGAGCTTGCCGATGCGTACGAGGTAGTCGTCTGCCATGGCGGCAGGTTATCTCAGATATGAGATGACGCATCCCGAGGGGTCCGCATGAGGGACGGCTTCTGACGGGACGTCAGTGTCGCTTGCCCTTCCGGGTCCTGCGCCAGCCGAAGGGGCCGGGCAGGTCCATGGAGGTGGTGCGGCGGCCGGTGCTGCTGTGGGTCTGCCGCGGCCCGTGCGAGCCACCGCCGGTCGTGATCGACCACGACTTGCGGTTGATGTTGAGGCGTACTCCCGGCAGGATCCGGAAGCTCTTGCGGAACGTGAGCGGCATGAGGGAGGGCTCCTTCCGTGCGGAGCCCTACGCGTACCCCGGCGGGCCGCGATCAGTCGGCGCCCGGCGCCACGGGCCTCGGCGCCCGGCGCGCCGGACGGCGCCGGCTACGCGTCGGTGACGCAGTCCGCCGTGCACCCGCGCTCCGCGAACCGCCGCCGCAGTGCCGCCTGGGCGTCGGAGCGCCGGGCGTGGGGGAAGCCGAAGTGTTCCCGCGCGAGGTCCAGCACCGCGTCGGTGGTGACGATCGCGGGCTCCCCGGGCCGCGCCGCCCGCCGCGCCGAGGCGATCGCCATGTCCGAGGCCCGCGCCAGGGCGACCGGGTAGCGCCGCACGGCCACGGCATGCGCGCGCCGGAGGTTCAGCGGACGGATCGCGCGCCCCTTGGCCACCAGGCCGAACGCCACGACCGCACCCCCCGCGGCCACCACCGCGATCCCGAAAAGCGCGTCCACCGCCACCCCCTCGCCAGTCGGCGGGACCAGGGTAGCGCTGGTGCTCGACCCGGCCTCGTACGACGATGAAGGGGTCGGCCGGGGGTGCGCGACGAAGCGTCGGAGGGCACCGCTTGATGGCACCACCGGGTGATGTATTAGAGTTATCTCGACATCGAGATATCTGCCGAGGCGCACCGCGGCCCCACGGCACCGCCGAACCGGATGGTTCTGACGGTAAGGCTTGCCTAACTTAGCCTTACCTCAGCGGATAGGCAACGTGGCGTGGCGGCAGGATCGCGGTGGAACGCGCACATATATGAAGGAGACTGTCGTGTCGGCGAACAGCTTCGACGCCCGCAGCACGCTGCGCGTGGGCGACGAGTCGTATGAGATCTTCAGGCTGGACAAGGTCGAGGGCTCTGCTCGCCTTCCCTACAGCCTCAAGGTGCTGCTGGAGAACCTGCTCCGCACCGAGGACGGCGCGAACATCACCGCCGACCACATCCGCGCGCTCGGCGGCTGGGACTCCCAGGCGCAGCCCTCGCAGGAGATCCAGTTCACGCCGGCCCGCGTGATCATGCAGGACTTCACCGGCGTGCCCTGTGTCGTGGACCTCGCCACCATGCGTGAGGCCGTCAAGGAGCTCGGCGGCGACCCGGCGAAGGTCAACCCGCTCTCCCCGGCCGAGCTGGTCATCGACCACTCCGTCATCGCCGACAAGTTCGGCACGAAGGAAGCCTTCGGCCAGAACGTCGAGCTGGAGTACGGCCGCAACAAGGAGCGCTACCAGTTCCTGCGCTGGGGCCAGACCGCCTTCGACGACTTCAAGGTCGTCCCCCCGGGCACCGGCATCGTCCACCAGGTCAACATCGAGCACCTGGCCCGTACGGTCATGGTCCGGGGTGGCCAGGCGTACCCCGACACGCTGGTCGGCACCGACTCGCACACCACGATGGTCAACGGCCTGGGCGTGCTCGGCTGGGGCGTCGGCGGCATCGAGGCCGAGGCCGCGATGCTCGGCCAGCCGGTCTCCATGCTCATCCCGCGCGTCGTCGGCTTCAAGCTGACCGGTGAGCTCAAGCCGGGCACCACCGCCACGGACCTCGTGCTCACGATCACCGAGATGCTCCGCAAGCACGGCGTCGTCGGCAAGTTCGTCGAGTTCTACGGCGAGGGCGTCGCCGCCACCTCGCTCGCCAACCGCGCCACCATCGGCAACATGTCGCCGGAGTTCGGCTCCACCGCCGCGATCTTCCCGATCGACGACGAGACGCTGAAGTACCTGCGCCTGACCGGCCGCGACGAGCAGCAGGTCGCGCTCGTCGAGGCGTACGCCAAGGAGCAGGGCCTCTGGCTCGACCCGGCCGCCGAGCCCGACTTCTCCGAGAAGCTGGAGCTCGACCTCGCCACGGTCGTCCCCTCGATCGCAGGCCCGAAGCGTCCGCAGGACCGCATCGTCCTCGCCAACGCCGCCGAGCAGTTCAAGGTCGACGTCCGCAACTACGTCGACTCGGTCGACGAGGCGGGCAAGGAGTCCTTCCCGGCCTCCGACGCCCCCGCCACCACGGACGGCGTCCCGTCGAACCCGGTCACGGTGACCGCCCCCGACGGCTCGACGTACGAGCTCGACCACGGCGCGGTGACGGTCGCGGCCATCACCTCCTGCACCAACACCTCGAACCCGTACGTGATGGTCGCCGCCGCGCTCGTCGCGAAGAAGGCCGTCGAGAAGGGCCTGACCCGCAAGCCGTGGGTCAAGACCACCCTCGCCCCGGGCTCCAAGGTCGTCACCGACTACTTCGACAAGGCGGGGCTCACCCCCTACCTCGACAAGGTCGGCTTCAACCTCGTCGGCTACGGCTGCACCACCTGCATCGGCAACTCGGGCCCGCTGCCCGAGGAGGTCTCCCAGGCCGTCAACGACCACGACCTCGCCGTCACCTCGGTCCTCTCCGGCAACCGGAACTTCGAGGGCCGCATCAACCCCGACGTCAAGATGAACTACCTGGCGTCCCCGCCGCTGGTCGTCGCGTACGCCCTCGCCGGTTCGATGAAGGTCGACATCACCAAGGACGCGCTCGGCGTCGACCAGGACGGCAAGCCCGTCCACCTGGACGACATCTGGCCGACCGAGGCCGAGGTCAACGACGTCGTGGCGAACGCCATCGGCGAGGACATGTTCAACAAGTCCTACGCCGACGTCTTCGCGGGCGACGCCCAGTGGCAGGCGCTGTCGATCCCGACCGGCAACACGTTCGAGTGGGACAGCGAGTCCACCTACGTCCGCAAGCCCCCGTACTTCGAGGGCATGACGATGGAGACCACCCCGGTCTCCGACATCACGGGCGCCCGCGTCCTCGCCAAGCTGGGCGACTCGGTCACCACCGACCACATCTCCCCGGCCGGCGCGATCAAGGCCGACACCCCGGCCGGCAAGTACCTCACCGAGCACGGTGTGGAGCGTCGCGACTTCAACTCCTACGGCTCGCGCCGTGGCAACCACGAGGTCATGATCCGCGGCACGTTCGCCAACATCCGCCTGCGCAACCAGCTCGCGCCGGGCACCGAGGGCGGCTACACCCGTGACTTCACGAAGGAGGACGCCCCCGTCTCCTTCATCTACGACGCCTCGCGCAACTACATCGAGCAGGGCACCCCGCTCGTCATCCTGGGCGGCAAGGAGTACGGCTCCGGCTCGTCCCGCGACTGGGCCGCCAAGGGCACCGCGCTCCTCGGCGTCAAGGCCGTCATCACCGAGTCGTACGAGCGCATCCACCGCTCGAACCTCATCGGCATGGGCGTCCTGCCGCTCCAGTTCCCGGAGGGCCAGAACGCGTCCTCCCTCGGCCTCACCGGCGAGGAGACCTTCTCCTTCACCGGCGTCGAGGAGCTGAACAACGGCACCACCCCGAGCACGGTCAAGGTCACCACCGACACCGGCGTGGAGTTCGACGCGGTCGTCCGCATCGACACCCCCGGCGAGGCGGACTACTACCGCAACGGCGGCATCATGCAGTACGTGCTGCGTAACCTGATCCGCAACTAAGCGGCCAGGTAGAGCAGTTCAGGGCCGCATCCCCGGAACGCCGGGGGTGCGGCCCTTTCTCTCTCTCGGTTCTCTCTCAGCGATCCAGGAAGGTGGCCCAGGCGGCGGGGCTGACGGTGAAGTGGGGTCCGTCGGGGTTCTTGGAGTCGCGGACGTGGATGGCGGTGGGGTGGGCGGCTACCTCGACGCACTGGCCGCCCTCGTCGCCGCTATAGCTCGACTTCCGCCAGTTGTACGCGACTTCGAGGCACTGGCCGCCTTCACTGCCGCTGTAGCTCGACTTGAACCAGTTCAGTGCGGTGCTCATTGCTCTCCTAGCAGCCGGTCCAGCAGGCCCTTCGAGTGCTCGGGCGTGAGGGCCTGTGATCGCAGCATCGCATATTTGCGCGCCAGGATGGACACCTCGTCGGCGTCGGAAACCCACTGGCTCCCGCGTTGCGACTCGGTGTACGCGAGGTGCTGATGGTCCGGTGTCTCCAGGAGGGTGAATGGGCCGTTGAGACCTGCATGTGTTGGAGCGTCGAGTGGCAGGAACTGCAAGGTCAGGCCCGGCAATTCGGCGCAGGCGCGCAGGTGGCGCAACTGTTCGGACCGAGCCTGTGGTTCGAGGTAGGCCAGCTTGAGCGCGGCTTCCCAGACGACGAAGCTCAGCGTGGGCGGACACTTGCGGTGCAGGACTTCCTGCCGCTGGACACGGCCCGCCGTCTTCGCCTCGATCTCGTCCTCGTCGTAGGCGGGGACACGGTTGCGCAGTACGGTGCGCGCGCACTCCTCGGTCTGGAGGATGCCGGGCACGGTCAGGACGTCGTACCAGGACAGTGCGATGGCCTGCCGCTCATGCGCCATGTACTGCTCGGCGTACAACGGAAACTGGTCGATCTCCGGCAGGTTGGCCACCGCGACGGCCAACGCCCCTTTGGTCTGCAGCAGTTCATCCATGGTGACGGCCAGGTCCGGCAACAAAGGCCGCCGCCCCTGCTCAATGGCGGCGATGGTCGCCTCGGCGACGACAAGGCGCTCCGCGAGCCCCGCCTGCGTGAACCCGGCGGCCTTGCGGAACAGGGCGACGAGATCGGCCACCATCCTTATCGCCGACGGGTTCTTCGGCGTGTTCTTCTGGGGATACCGCTGCGGGCGCTTGCCGGGGCTCATGACGGACAATCTCCCCGCCTCCGATCTGACTCGACCCCATGCGAACCCCGACAAAGAATCTGTCGGGGTTGGCGTACTGTATACGCGCCGTCACCGTCCGCGACGCTCTTCGCGTGAACGAGGCGAAGCAGACACTCCAACTCCCCGGCGCCCGCGAGCGGTTCTACCGGCGGGAACGCCAGTCGGTCCCGGCGGCACGGGCGTTCGTACGGGCGGCGCTCACCGACTGGGGCGTGGACGGCGAACGGGTGGACGACATCCTGCTCTGCGTCAGCGAACTCGCCACGAACGCCCTGGTCCACGGAGTCCCGCTCGGCCGCGGTTTCCTGCTGTGCGTCATCCCGTACGGGGGCGGCATCCGCGTGGAGGTCCACGACAGCGGCGACGGCGAACCGGCCGTGCCCCACGGCGCCCGGGACGCGGAGGGCGGCCGGGGCCTGTTCCTGGTGGAGACGCTGGCGGACAAGTGGGGCGTGGGGGCGCGGGACCCGGGGAAGGTGGTGTGGTGCGAGGTGGCTGCTCAGGGCATTCCGCGCCGGCTGCCCCAGTAGCGCAGGGTGGTTTCGCCCACGCTCGGGTCGTCGGCGGCGGCGCGCTCCGTGCACAGGGTCTCCGGGGCGATCCGCTCGCCCCAGCACCGCCATCCGTTCCCGACACCGTCGGGCCGGAACTCGATCAACTGGGCCGGTCGCGCGGGAAGGCCGGTGGTCCGGAACCGGGGTGAGCGGATACTTTTCGTGTACTGGGCGCCCTCATTGACGTAGGAGACCTGGAAGGACCAGGTGCACGCGCGTGCACCCGTCAGGACGTCCAGGTTGGCGGCCCAGGAGGTCTGGCCGTTCCCCAGCTCGATGTAGCCGCGGGAGAAGTACGGATAGGTCCCGTCCCGCGACTGACGGAGCAGGGGTGCGACACCGTCGGCCAGGTCCACCGCCACGTTGTCGACTTCTTCGCCGCCCTCCGGTGGCAGGTGGATGACCGTGGGCGCGGAGGAGTCGGAGCAGTGCACGTCGGTCGCGTCCATGGCCCTGACCGACACGGCGTGTGAGCGGTCGCTCTGGAGCGTCAGCTTGTAGGGGAAGGCGGCGCGGGGCGAGGCCCCGTTGTCCTGCCGACCGCTGTCGCCGGGATAGACCAGGTGGGGCTTGTGGGCGAACCCGTTCAGCATGGAGAGGAATTCCGGAATGGTCGTCTCGGTGCCCAGCGGGTGTGTGACGACGGCGGTCTGCTCCGCCGGGGTGAGCGGTTCGTCGAAGACGATCCATTGCGCGTCGAGCCTGTTGTCGCGTATGACGGAATCCGCGTCGTCGGACGAGGCCACCGCTGTCGTGAACGGTTCCTTCCCGGCCTCGATCGCGTCCCCGGCCGAATCCTCCGCCCGCGCGGTGGCGCTCATCGTCAGCAGGTTGAAGCCGAACTGGAAGTAGCTGGTCAGCACGGAGGTGACGAGCGCCAGCACGACCGTGACGGCCAGGATCCGCCGGCGGCCCCGCCGGCCGGCCCCGGCGAACCCGGGGATCCGGCTGTCGAGCACGCTGATCACCGGGGAAGGACCGGCGGCGGGCGGCGGCGCGGGAGGGTACGGCGGCCGGGGCGGGACCGCGGGAGCAGCGGGAGGAACAGCCGGCGGCCGCGAGGGCCGGGGCGGAGGTGGCGGCGCAGAATTCTCCGGCATCAGCCACTCCTCGATCCGGCGTGACGCACAGCTCAGGGAGGCCGCATTCTAGCTATGAACGGGGCGGCGCAGGAGGGCGTGCGCACGAGGAGAGCGCCCTTGCCCGGCCCACGCGCAGCAGGGACCTCACCACTGCTCCGTGGTCTCCCACCGTGTTCGCCTACCCGCCGGTGCGGCGGAGCTCGTCCAGCCACTCCCTGCCCAGTCGGCGCCCGTCCGGGAAGCGGTCGTCCCGGTACCAGCGCCAGGTCGTGACCATCGCGAGGACGAGGGTGCGGCAGGCACGCAGCACGTCCTGGTCGACGCCCGGACAGTGCGTGCCGACTTCCTCGGGCGCGTGGGCGAAGTCGAATTCGACGGGCCCCCGGCAACACGTCTCCAGGTCGACGAAGAGCAGCCCGCTCCTCGTGGTGAGCAGGTTGCCGGGGTGGGGCTCGCCGTGGAGCAGTTGCTCGGCGCCGCCGCGCTCGCCGATCACGCCCCGCAGACGCCGCAACGTGTCGCCGAGCAGTTCCCGGTCCGCGTCGGGGAGTTCGGGGGTGCGGTCGCGGTCCGCCACGAGGTGCTGCGCCCGCCTGACCCGGTCGGTGAAGTGCGGCGCGGGGACGTCGAGGGTGCGCATGCCGGCGTGCAGCCGCTCCAGCGCACGGGCGTAGTCGGACGGCGGCACCTCGTGCGGGGCGACCGGTCCGCGGGGTTCGTAGTAGGTCCAGAGCGTGATCACGAAGCCGTCGCGCTCGTGGACGCGTGGCTCCACGCGGGGTTCGAGCGCGGCCACCGGGCTCCCGGCCGCGGCGAGCCGCTGTGCGAGCCCGATCTCGAACCGGGCGACCTGGTCCGCCACCGGCGCCACCCGGGCCAGCACGTCACACGGCAGCAGCCGCAGCGTGAGCTTGTTCGAGTCATGGAGGACGGTCGCGTCGTCCGCCGGCAGGCCGAGCGAGGCGGCGACCGCCAGGGCCGCGGCCGTCGCCCGCATGGCGTCCGGCACCTGCATCGTCACCGGCTCCTTTCCCTGGAGCGAGCACTGCCGCGATCTTCCGCCGCGGCGGAACTCGCGCACGGTACCCCGAAACTCGGATGACCCGGCAGGACCGGCGCGGCTACCGTCGCCCGGTGACCGATGACCTCACGTCCGTACACGCAACCGATGCCCCCGAGGACGGCTACTTCCCGGAGAGTGTCGCCGTCGGCTACGACGACGGCGAGGACCCCGGCGCCGTCGCCTCCGCCGTCGACTTCCTGGCCGCGCTCGCCGACGGCGGACCCGCTCTCGAACTCGCCGTCGGAACCGGCCGGATCGCCCTCCCCCTCGTCGGGCGCGGCGTACCCGTCACGGGGATCGACCTCTCCCGCGCCATGGTGGAGAGGCTCCGCGACAAACCCGGCGGCGCCGAACTCCCCGTCACCGTCGGCGACATGACCACGACCAAGGTCGAGGGCGCCGGCACCTTCGCCCTCGCCTACCTCGTCTACAACACCATCAACAACCTGACCACGCAGGACGCCCAGGTCGAGGCGTTCCGCAACGCCGCGGCCCACCTCGCGCCCGGCGGCCGCTTCGTCGTCGAGGTCGGCGTGCCCGGACTGCGGCGGCTCCCGCCCGGCCAGGAAGCGGTGATCTTCGGCCTCTCCGGCGAGCGGGTCGCCTTCGACCGGTACGAGGACCTCGCCCGCCAGCGCTTCAGCTCCAACTACGTCTCGGTCGGCGCCGACGGCCGCGGCCGCTACTGGACCATCCCCTTCCGCTACGTCTGGCCCGCCGAGCTCGACCTGATGGCCCGGCTGGCCGGGATGCGCCTGGAGCAGCGGTACGAGGGGTGGGACCGCACCCCGTTCACCTCGGAGAGCGGCAGCCACGTATCGGTGTACGTGCGCTGACGCGCGAAGGGCGGGCGTGAACCTTCCACGCCCGCCCTCCGCGGTGCCGGTGCCCGATCCGGCGGTGCTAGCTCAGCAGCTCGACCTCAGCCACCGTCGCCGCCCCGCCGGTGAACACCAGCCGGTAGTGCTGGTACGCCCCCGGCGACGCCACGCTGAACGCCCGGGTCTGCTTGTCCCAGGTGAAGGACTCGCCGGAGCGTGCGTCGACCGTCTTCCAGGCCGTGCCGTCGTGCGACGCCTCCAGGGTCCAGCCCGTGGGGGCCTTCGCCTTGTCGGCCGACGTCAGCGTGTACTGCACGGCCTTCGTACCGGCCGCGCCGACCGGCAGTTCCACGGACGCGGAACTCGCGCTCGTGGCCGAGGAGTTGTCGAAGAGCGGGCCCGACCCGGTGATCGCGTCCTTGCGCGGCGACGGCACCTTGTCGTCCTGCGTGATCGACGTGGGCGCCGCGTCCTTGCCGGTGCCCCACTTCGACGGCTTCGACCCCATCGCGAACTCGATGACCCCGCCCTTGGCGACGACCGAGTTCGGCAGCGACGTCTTGGTCCACGTACGGCCGTTGACCTTCACGCCCTGCACGTAGATGTTCTTCGCGCTGTTCTTCGGCGCCTTGATGACGAGGTCGCGGCCGTTCTCCAGGTGCAGCGTCATCTTCGTGAACTGCGGGGAGCCGATGGCGTATTCGCCACTGCCCATCACCAGCGGGTAGAAGCCCATCGACGAGAAGAGGTACCAGGCCGACTGCTCGCCGTTGTCCTCGTCGCCGTGGTAGCCCTGCCCGATCTCGCTGCCCGTGTAGAGGCGGGAGAGGACCTCACGGACCTTCTCCTGCGTCTTGTACGGCTGGCCTGCCGCGTCGTACATGTACGTGACGTGGTGCGCGACCTGGTTGGAGTGGCCGTACATGCCCATCCGGACGTCACGCGCCTCGGTCATCTCGTGGATGACACCGCCGTACGATCCGGCGACCTTCGACGAGCCGGTCTCGGGCGTCGCGAAGTACGTGTCGAGCTTCTTCGCGAGGCCGTCCTTGCCGCCGTACAGGTTGGCGAGGCCGCGGCTGTCCTGGACGGCGGTGAAGGCGTAGCCCCAGGCGTTGGTCTCGGTGTAGTCGTAACCCCAGATGCTCGGGTCGAACTCGCCGGACTTCACGCGCCAGTTGCCCGCCGCGTCCTTGCCCTGGAAGAAGCCGGTACCGGCCGCCTTGTCGTCGAACATGTTCACGTACTCACGGGCCCGGTTGAGGAAGTACGCCGACTCCTCCTTGTACTGCTTCTTGCCCGTCTTCTTGTAGAGCGCCTGGCCCATCTGCGCGATGCCGTAGTCGTTGAGGTAACCCTCCAGCGCCCACGACAGGCCCTCGTGCGTGTCGCTGCTCGTGTAGCCGAGGAAGGGCGAGGTCTCCATGCCCTTGCGGCCCACACCCGACTGCGGCGGCACCACGGTCGCGTTCTTCACGGCCGCCTTGTACGCGTCCTCGGCGTCGAAGTCGATGCCCTTCACGTACGCGTCGGCGAACGCGACATCCGACGACGTGCCGGTCATCAGGTCCGCGTAACCGGGCGACGACCACCGCGAGATCCAGCCGCCGTCCTTGTACTGCTGCAAGAACCCGTCGACCAGCTCGCCCGCCTTCTTCGGAGTCAGCAGCGAGTACGCCGGCCAGGTGGTGCGGTAGGTGTCCCAGAAGCCGTTGTTGACGTACGGCTTGCCGTCGACGATCTTCGCGCCGGTGTGGGTCGGGGTGTCGGGACCCGTCATCGGCGAGAACGGCGACGCGTACTGGAACTTCGAACCGACCTTCTCGAAGCCGGAGTTGGGGTACAGGTACAACCGGTAGAGCGAGGAGTAGAGCGAGGTGCGCTGGTCGTCCGTCGCGCCCTCCACCTCCACCTTCTTCATCAGCGTGTCCCACTGGGCGCGCGCCGCGTCCCGCACGGACGTGAACGACCGCTTCCGCGGCAGCTCCTGCGCCAGGTTGTCCTTCGCCTGGTCGAGGCTGATGAGCGAGGTCGCCAGGCGCAGGGTGACCGTGCGGTCCTTGCCCGCGTCGAAGGTGAAGTGCCCCTTCACGCCCGCGGATTCGGCGTCCTTGACCGGCTTGTCGAAGACCCCGTAGACGAACAGGCGCGTCGCGCCCGTCGAGAGGCCGGACTTCACGTCCGAGTAGCCGGTGACGACCCCGTTCTCCTTGTCGAGGGTGAGGCCGCCCTGCTCGGAGACGTTGTCGAAGACGACGCTCGCGTCGTCCCCCGGATAGCTGAAGCGCAGCGCGGCGGCGTGATCGGTCGGCGCCATCTCCGCCTTCACGCCGTTCTCGAACTTCACGCCGTAGTAGTACGGCCTGGCCGTCTCGTTCTCGTGCTTGAACGGCAGCGCGCGGCCGGTCCGGGACGTGTCCACCGTGGCCGCGGCCGACGGCATCATCTGGAACGTCTGCCGGTCACCCATCCACGGGCTCGGCTCGTGGCTCGCCGCCAGCGCCTCCATCGTGGGCAGGTTGTCCGCGTTGTTGTCACGCGCGTAGTCGTACAGCCAGCTCAGCGAACCGGCGTTGGTCACCGGCGTCCAGAAGTTGAAGCCGTGGGGGACGGCCGTCGCCGGGAAGGTGTTGCCGCGCGAGAACCCGCCGCTGGAGTTGGTGCCGCGCGTCGTGGACGCGTAGTCGCTCAAGTGCGCCTTGGGACGCGTCGGTTCGGCCCGCGCGATGTCGATGTCGTCGACCCAGCCACGGAACTTCGCCGGCCCCTTGGGGGAGTCGTACGCGACCAGGATCCGGTCGATCGTCCGGCCCGCGGCGACCGACCCGATGCCCGACTTCACAGCGTTCCACTGGTTCACGTACAGCCGCTTGGCGGCGCCCTGCCCCTGCGGCGTCAGCAGCCCGCCGTGCGCGTCGACGGCCTTGAGGTCGCTCAGGTACGTGCCGTCGGTGAACGCGAGGTCGACGGAGACGTTCGTGGCGTCGTAGTCGAGGTCCGTGTCCGCCATCGAAGGGAAGATCTTGTAGGACAGCTCGGTGTCCCGCTGCACCGCCACATCGACGTCGAAGACCTTGTTGTACGAGTACGCGCGCCCTTCGCCCTTGTGCGTGCCCGCGTAGCGCAGCGCGCGCTTGCCAGTGAAGCCGGCGCCCGCCTTGGCCGTCGGGGAGCCGCTCGGCCCCCGGTCCACGAGCGAGAGCATGTCCTCGGGCGTGGGGGACTGCTCGTCCCCTGTGGACAGCTGGAGGTCGGCGAGCTGGGTGGCGTCGCCCGCACCGTTGTTCTTCGTGAACTCGATGCGGAAATGGGCGTATGCGGCGGGGTTCTCTATCGCGTACGTCTGTGTCTTGAGCCGCTCGTCGAAGGTCTCGCCGGAGCGCGAGTCGAGCGTCGTCCACTCCTTGCCGTCGGCCGAACCCTTCAGGGTCCAGTCCTTCGGGTCACGCTCGTCGTGGTCGTTGGCGGAGGTCAGCGCGTACTTGGTGACCTTGGCCGGGGCGTCCAGGTCGTACTCGACCCAGGCGGTCGGCGTGAAAGCCAGCCACTTGCTGCTCGACTCGCCGTCGAGCAGGTTCTCCTTGGTCTCACCGCCGCCCGCGTTCTCGTCGCTGGCGCGGACCTCCGTGACGTGCCCGTTGACACTGCCCGGCATGCCGCCGCTGTAGCCGCCGTCGACACCGCTGGACCGCTTGGCGCCGTCCGGGGCGGTGTCGACCGTGTTCAGCCAGTCCGGGGCGGGCTGACCCTCCTCGAAGGAGGAGCTGAACTCCTTGGCCGGGCGCGGTTTCTGCCCCGGCGCGCCGGCCGCGGCCCCCTGCCCGACCGCGGTCAGCACCAGCGCGGCCGCTCCCAGGGCCGCCGTGGTGGCGAGTCTGTGTCTGGATCGGCTGGAGCGGCCGAACTGGATCGGTCTGCCTTGCATGGCTGAGCACCCTCCCGACGAAGTAGACAACGTTGTCAGTTCGTTGCGCAACGTCCAGTAGGGAGGTAAGTGGTCAGCGGTGTCAAGGGTGTTGACGTGGGTCGGGAGCAGGCAGGACCGTATGGGCGCAGGGTGCGGCCGGCGGAGTGCCCCGGCCGCTGCGGCAGCGGGCGCGGGCCGTCACCCGGCGACCAGCCGGAGCGTTTCGATCCGGTCCCACCCGCGGGCGGCGAGCCGCTCCTGGACGCGGAGCCCGGGAGGGACCAGGACCCGCAGGCGATGCTGCGGGGCGAGGCCGCGCGCGAGGGCCACGAGGGTCTCCAGGGCGCTGTTGGCCAGGTAGTGGACCTGGGTCAGGTCCACGGTGACCTCTTCGGCCGAGCGGCTGCATTCGGCCACGGCGACCGCAAGGGACGCCTTGTGGACGCCGACGACCTCGCCGGACAGGCGGACGCCTGAGCACTGTCGAAGGGGTGCCATGAGGAGAAGATCGTCGACGAAGTAGCCGCGCATGTGGGGTCCCGGAGGCCAGGCGCCGTCCTGTGACGGACAAGGGGCTCAGCCACGCGTGCTCTGGGCGGCGCTCATGAAACGGGATCACATATCCCGCGGAGGCAGTCGCTTGGCGGAGGGGCCTCCCTGGGCCCGAAGCGATCGCCGGACGAGCATCACCGCGCTTACGGCGACACACAGTCCACGTACCGCTACGAAGGGTACTGCCGCCACGGCCCGCACCGATAGCCCCGGACGGACCTGGAACGCCCGTGCTGGTCATCGGACCCGCACGTCGCACCCCCGGCCGAACGTGGCCGGAACGCCCAGGAAAGGAAGCGCCATTCGTTCACTCTCCGAACGCATGACGCTGCAAAATGCCCGAGAAAAAGGATTTCGCACCGCTCATCCCCGGCTGGACGCGTCGGTGGCTTCCGGCCCTGCCATACCACTACATCCTTTGTAGGCAACAGAGTTGGGAAGATCGACATCTACCGGGCTGCGGCTTATTTCCGGGAGGTCTCAACTCGGAAAAGACCGGCGCCCAACCCTGCATTCGATCTTGCCCAGCTCACAGTAAGTGGACTATACCTGTCGGCGTCCGCCCCAGCCGTGTTCAGGCCGTGGTCGGACTCGGGGGGACCAGGGGGAATCGGCGGGACGTGCGGGAGCACCGACCGCCGGTGCAGCTCTGCCGATCCCGGAACTTCCAGAACCACCCAGCTCCAACTGCGTTCCCTCGGGACGGGGCATTTCCGGACACCCTTCGGAGATGGCATTCCGGACCGGGGCCCGGGATCGATCCCGGCACGACACAGCACATCACCGCGGTGCCGGGGAGGATCCGGTTCACCGCCTGAGTCCTGGAGAAGGCGAGGACTTGAGCATGGGATCCACTTCCGACCTGAACAACACCGGTGCGGGCACCAACCGCCGCGACCTGATCAAGCGGTCCGCGGCGCTCGGCCTGATCGCCGTTCCGTCGATGGGTTTCCTGTCGGCGTGTGCCACCGGCGGCGGTGACGACGACGACAAGACCGACAAGCCCAAGGGCAAGACGTCGGCCACGAACCCGCTGGGCGTCGAGAAGGGCGCCGCGCTCGAGGCGTTCATCTTCAAGGGCGGCCTGGGCGACCAGTACGCCAAGGACGCCGAGGCCGACTACACCAAGGCCTGGGGCGGCGCCGTCAAGCACACCGGCACCCAGCAGGTCGGCCCCAAGCTGACCCCGCGCTTCTCCGGCGGCAACCCGCCGGACCTCATCGACAACTCCGGCGCCGACCACCTGGACATGAACCGCCTGTCCAGCCAGGGCCAGCTCCAGGACCTCAAGGCGCTGATGGAGGCCGCGTCCCTGGACGACAAGTCCAAGACGGTCAAGGACACCATCCACCCCTCGACGTACGAGAAGGGCCTGCACGGCGACGTCTTCGACGTCCTGTACTACGCCTTCACGATCTACGGCACCTGGTACTCGGAGAAGGCCCTCAGCGACAACGGGTGGGAGTACCCGAAGTCGCTCGACGACATGGTCAAGCTCTGCGGTCAGATCAAGAAGAAGGGCATCGCGCCCTGGACGTACGCCGGCAAGTACCCGTACTACGTCCACTTCAACCTGTTCGCCCAGATCGCCAAGATCGGCGGCATGGAGAACTGGATCAAGATCGACAACCTGGAGCCCAACGCCTGGACCAGCAACGACGCGGTCAAGCAGGTTGTCGAGCACTACGAGGAGCTGGCCAAGAAGGGCTACTTCCTCCAAGGCAGCCAGGGCCTGACCCACATCCAGTCGCAGACCGCCTGGAACAAGGGCAAGGCCGTCTTCATCCCGAACGGCTCCTGGGTGGAGAACGAGTCGGCGCCGACCACGCCCAAGGACTTCAAGATGGCCGTCGGCGCCCTCTTCGACGGCGGCTCCGCCGACAAGATGCCGCAGGGCACCCTGCGCGCCGAGCCCTCCGAGCCGTACGTCGTCGCCAGCAAGGGCAAGAACCCGGCCGGCGGCATGGAGATGCTGCGCATCATGCTCTCCAAGAAGCACGCGCAGAACTTCGCGACAAAGGTGAAGTCCCTGACCTGTGTCGTGGATGCCACAGAGGGCATGACCCTCTCGCCGGGTCTGGCGTCGGCCAGCTCCGTGTTCAAGGCGGCCGGCACGAACCTGATCAGCCTCCAGCTCCAGGAGTGGTACCCGGACCTCACCGACTCCAAGATCGGCGGTCTCACCGGCGACCTGCTCACCGGTGACCTCTCCGCGGCCGACTGGATCAAGAAGACCCAGGCGTACGCCGACAAGGTCGCCAAGGACGACGCGATCAAGAAGTTCAAACGCGACAAGTGATCCGCGCGGCCCGGCAGTTCACCGAACTGCCGGGCCAATAGCCCGGCGGCGCCTCGCCGCCGGGCCGTCCGGCGGCACTGCACTCGAAAGGGAAGGGCCGGGGAGCACCATGCAACACGGCAAGTACGGATTCATCGTGGGCTTCCTGGCCCTACCCATCATCGTCTACGCGATCTTCGTGATCTCGCCGTTCGTCCAGGCCTTCCAGATCTCGATGACGGACTGGTCCGGACTGGTGGGCGGCGCGAAGTTCGTCGGGCTCGACAACTTCGAACGCCTGTGGAACGACAGCGACTTCTGGAACGCGCTGCGGCACAACATCTACATGCTGGTCGCCGTCCCGATCGTCACGCTCGCCCTCGGCCTGTTCTTCGCGTTCATGCTGAACGTCGGCGGAAAGCGCCGCAAGAACGAGGTCGTCACCGGCGTCGCCGGAACGAAGTTCTACCGCTTCGTCTTCTTCTTCCCGCAGGTCATCTCCATCACCATCATCGCGGTGATCTGGTGGAACGTGTACAACCCCGACCCGCAGGACGGCATGCTCAACTCGCTGCTCTCCACGGTGGGGTTGGACAGCCTGACCAATGCCTGGCTCGGCGAGAAGTCGATCGCCCTGCTCTGCATCATGGTCGTCATGGTCTGGGCGAACGTCGGCTTCTACGTCGTCCTGTTCTCCGCCGCGATGGCCTCGATCCCGCGGGACATCTACGAGGCGGCGCTGCTCGATGGCGCCGACCGCTTCCAGACGTTCTTCCGCATCACCCTGCCGCTGCTGTGGGACACCGTGCAGACGGGCTGGGTCTATATGGGCATCATCGCGATGGACGCCTTCGCGCTCGTCCAGATCATGTCGGTCAACATGGGCGGCCCGAACGGTGCGACGGACGTCATGCCGCTGCGCCTGTACGTCACCGCGTTCACCAACAGTCAGTTCGGCTATGCCTCCGCGATGGGCATCGCGATGCTCATCGTCACCATGGCCTTCGCCATCCTCACGATGCGCTTCGCGCGGCGTGAGCGCATCGAGTTCTGAAGGGCGGGCACCAGATGACGATCGAAACCGGCGAATCCGGTCAGGTCAGCAAGTCGGACCAGGCGCCCCCCACGGTCCCGGGCCAGCGCGGCGGCGTCACCAAGAAGCTCGGCGAGACCAAGGCGAAGAGCTCCGAGGGCGGCATCCTCAACGTCTTCTCACACGGCATGCTCGTCGTGTGGGCGCTCATGGTGGGCGTACCGCTGCTGTGGGTGCTGTGGAGTTCCTTCAAGGACTCCAACGCGATTCTGACCAATCCGTGGGGCCTGCCCACTTCGCTGCACTTCGAGAACTGGGCCAACGCCTGGAACAAGGCGAACATGGGCCAGTACTTCCTGAACACCATCATCATCGTGGGCGGCTCGGTGATCGGCACGATGGTGCTCGGTTCCATGGCCGCGTACGTGCTCGCCCGCTTCACCTTCCCGGGCAACCGGTTCATCTACTACTTGTTCGTCGCCGGTATGTCCTTCCCGGTCTTCATGCTGGTGATCCCGCTCTTCTTCGTGCTGCGGGACTTCCCCGGAACGTCGCTCCTGGCCACTTATCAGGGCCTCATCCTCGTCTATATCGCGTATTCGCTCCCGTTCACGGTCTTCTTCATGACCGCGTTCTTCCGCACGCTGCCGACATCGGTCGCCGAGGCGGCCCTCATCGACGGCGCCTCGCACACCCGCACCTTCTTCCAGGTGATGCTCCCGATGGCCAAGCCCGGCTTGATCAGCATCGGCATCTTCAATTTCCTCGGGCAGTGGAACCAGTATCTGCTGCCGATGGTGCTCAACCAGGACGAGAAGAAGTACGTGCTCACCCAGGGCCTCGCGATGATCGCGCTGCAACAGGGCTACGAGAACGACTGGGGCGCGCTGATGGCGGGAATGATGATCGCCATGCTGCCCGTGCTGATCGTGTACTTCATCTTCCAGCGCCAGGTGCAGGCAGGTCTGACGGCGGGGGCGCTCAAGTAGCGCTCCGCCCGTGGCGCTGGGGTCCGGCCCGGAGAGATGCTCTCCGGGCCGGACCCTTGTGCGCGCCCGCTGGAACCGATTTCTGTCAAGGGCTTGACGGCGGAGACACCTTCAGCGGAGTTTGGAGTTCATAACTTGTACAAGGGCCGGTCACCCGGTGTGACACGGGCCAGGGGCAAAGGGTGGAGAGTCAATGGAGACTCCGGGGTCGCAGTCGTCGCTGCACCGGGCCAATCTGGAGCGGGTCGTACGCGCCGTGCGGCTCGCCGGTTCGCTCACGCAGGCGGAGATCGCGAGGACTACGGGGCTGTCGGCGGCCACGGTCTCCAACATCGTCCGGGAGCTGAAGGAGGGCGGGACGGTCGAGGTCACGCCCACCTCGGCCGGCGGGCGCAGGGCCCGCAGCGTCTCGCTCAGCGGCGACGCGGGCATCGTCATCGGCGTCGACTTCGGCCACACGCACCTGCGGGTGGCCATCGGCAACCTGGCCCACCAGGTGCTCGCCGAGGAGTCCGAACCGCTGGACGTGGACGCCAGCGCCGCGCAGGGCTTCGACCGGGCCGAGGAGCTGGTGGAGCGGCTCGTCGCGGCGACCGGTGTGGACCGCTCGAAGGTGGCCGGTGTCGGTCTCGGCGTGCCCGGCCCCATCGACGTGGAGAGCGGCACGCTCGGCTCCACCTCGATCCTGCCGGGCTGGACCGGCACCAAGCCAGCCGAGGAGCTGGGCCGGCGCCTCGGCGTGCCCGTGCACGTCGACAACGACGCCAACCTGGGCGCCCTGGGCGAGCTGGTGTGGGGGAGCGGGCGGGGCGTCAAGGACCTCGCCTACATCAAGGTCGCGAGCGGCGTCGGCGCCGGCCTGGTGATCGACGGGAAGATCTACCGGGGGCCCGGCGGCACAGCGGGCGAGATCGGGCACATCACGCTGGACGAGTCGGGCCCGGTCTGCCGCTGCGGCAACCGCGGCTGCCTGGAGACGTTCACCGCCGCCCGGTACGTGCTGCCGCTGCTGCAGTCCAGCCACGGCACCGATCTGACCCTGGAGGGCGTGGTCCGGCTCGCCCGGGACGGCGACCCGGGCTGCCGCCGCGTGATCGCCGACGTGGGCCGGCACATCGGCTCGGGCGTCGCGAACCTCTGCAATCTGCTCAATCCCAGCCGGGTCGTCCTCGGCGGCGATCTGGCGGAGGCCGGGGAGCTGGTCCTGGGGCCCATCAGGGAGTCCGTGGGCCGTTACGCGATCCCGAGTGCGGCCCGCCAACTCTCGGTCCTCCCAGGGGCCTTGGGGGGCCGCGCGGAGGTGCTCGGCGCGCTCGCGCTGGCCCTCAGCGAGATGGGCGATTCGACCCTTTTGGACGGCACGATGCCCGCAGTAACACCTGCCTTCACTTAGAGAACGCATGACACCGTTGCCATCTCGTTAAGGATTTACTCCTTGACGCTGGGGTTGCGGCCGAGTTGACTTCCAGCCACCTCGGCCGCAACGTCGCGGCCTCGTCAGGGAGGTTTCAAAGTGAACACGCGTATGCGTCGTGCCGCTGTTGCGTTCTGTGCCACTGCCATGGCTGTCTCGCTCGCCGCCTGCGGCTCCGCCAAGGAGTCCAAGGGTGATGACGACGGTGACAAGGCGTCCAGCGGCAAGAAGGGCGACGACATCACCGTCGGTCTGCTCCTGCCGGAGAACCAGACCGCGCGGTACGAGAAGTTCGACAAGCCGATCATTGAGAAGCAGGTCTCCACGCTGACCAATGGCAAGGGCAAGCTCGAGTACCTGAACGCCAAGCAGGACGCGACCCTCCAGTCGCAGCAGATCGACACGATGATCACCAAGAAGGTCGACGTGCTGATCCTGGACGCGGTCGACTTCAAGGCCGTCGCCAACGGCGTGAAGAAGGCCAAGGACGCGGGCATACCGGTCGTCGCCTACGACCGCCTGGCCGAGGGCCCGATCTCCGCCTACACCTCCTTCGACAACGAGGAGGTCGGCAAGACCCAGGGTGAGGCGCTGCTGAAGGCCCTGGGCTCCAAGGCCACCAAGAGCAACAAGATCGTCATGATGAACGGCGCGGTCACCGACCCGAACGCCGCCCAGTTCAAGAAGGGCGCCCACTCCGTCCTCGACGGCAAGGTGACGATCGCCAAGGAGTACGACACCAAGGAGTGGAAGCCGGAGAACGCCAACGCCAACATGGAAGGCGCCATCTCCGCGGTCGGCAAGGACAAGATCGCCGGCGTCTACTCCGCCAACGACGGCATGGCGGGCGGCAGCATCACCGCGCTGAAGGCCGCGGGCCTGAGCAAGCTTCCCCCGGTCACCGGCCAGGACGCCGAGCTCGCGGGTGTGCAGCGGATCATCACCGGCGACCAGTACATGAGCGTCTTCAAGTCCTACCCGACCGAGGCCGAGACCGTCGCCAAGATGGCCGTCTCCATCGCCAAGGAAGGCAAGCTCGACAGCTCCATCGCCACCGGCACTGTCGACAGCGGCACCGAGAAGGGTGTCCCCGCGGTGATCGTCCCGGTCGTCTCCCTGACCCAGGACAACATCAAGGACACGGTCATCAAGGAGGGTTACTACACCCTCGGCGAGATCTGCACGGCCAAGTACAAGGCCGCCTGCGACAAGATCGGTCTGAAGAAGTAACCCCTGCAGTAACTCCCTTGTCCCGCACGGGTTTTGCGCACCTCTCCTGGTAGCGCTCCCGTGTGAGCACGTCCGGCGCCCCGCCGCCGACAGCCCCGCAAAGCTCAACGGCGGGGCGCCGGACGGAACACCCCCCAGTCTTTTCTTCTGTTCAACCTCCCGCCGGGTCAGGCCTTTGGCGGCGAAGGAGATGGTTCACGTGTCCGCTACGCCCGTGCTGGCGTTGCGCGGGGTCTCCAAGCGATTCGGTGCCGTCCAGGCGCTCACCGACGTAGAGCTTGAGGTCCACGCCGGTGAGGTGGTCGCCCTGGTGGGCGACAACGGTGCCGGAAAGTCCACCCTGGTCAAGACGATCGCCGGGGTGCACCCCATCGACGAGGGCGTCATCGAGTGGAACGGCAAGGCCGTCGCGGTCAACCGCCCCCACGACGCCCAGGCTCTCGGTATCGCGACCGTCTACCAGGACCTCGCGCTCTGCGACAACCTCGACGTCGTCGGCAACCTCTTCCTGGGACGCGAGATCAAACGTTTCGGCGTCCTCGACGAGGTCGAGATGGAGCGCCGCTCCCGGCAGCTCCTGGAGACCCTCTCCATCCGCATCCCGAGCGTGCGCATCCCGATCGCCTCGCTCTCCGGCGGTCAGCGCCAGGTCGTGGCCATCGCTCGCTCCATGCTCGGCGAGCCCAAGCTGGTCATCCTGGACGAGCCGACGGCCGCCCTCGGTGTCGAGCAGACGGCCCAGGTGCTCGACCTCGTCGAGCGGCTGCGCGAGCGCGGCCACGCGGTCATCCTCATCAGCCACAACATGGCCGATGTGAAGGCCGTCGCCGACAAGGTCGCCGTCCTGCGGCTCGGCCGCAACAACGGTGTGTTCGAGGTCAGTACGACCTCGCAGGAAGAGATCATCTCCGCCATCACCGGCGCCACGGACAACGCCGTGACCCGTCGTGCGGCGCGCAGCAACGCGGAGGCTCAGAAGTGAGCATCGACAAGACCAAAGCACCCGTGGACGCCGCCCCCGCGGCGGCCGGTGCCACCGTGACCGCCGTCGACCCCCGGCTCCTCGTGCGCGAGCAGGGTTTCGCGGGCTACGTCGGCGAGTTCAAGCGCAAGATGCGCGGCGGTGACCTCGGCGCGATACCGGTCGTCATCGGCCTCATCGTCATCTGCGCGATCTTCCAGAGCCTCAACTCGGCCTTCCTGGGCGCGCAGAACCTCAACAACATCTTCGTCGCCATGGTGGCCACCGGCATGATGTCGGTCGGCATCATCTTCGTGCTGCTGCTCGGCGAGATCGACCTGTCGGTCGGCTCCGTCTCCGGTGTCTCCTCGGCGATCATGGCCGTGATGAGCATCACCCACGGGGTCAACGAGTGGCTCGCCGTCCTCACCGCCCTCGCGGCCGGTGCCGTCATCGGCGCCCTGCACGGCTTCTTCTTCGCCCGCATCGGCGCGCCCGCGTTCGCCGTGACCCTGGCCGGCCTGCTGTTCTGGAACGGCTTCATGCTCCAGATCCTCGGCTCCAACGGCACGATCAACATCGACAGCGAAGGAGTGGTCGGCAACCTCACCAACTACTACTTCTCCGATGTCGCCGCCGCCTACGGCCTGGCCGTCGTCGCCGTCCTCGGCTACTTCGTGCCGACCTTCCTCGCCAACCGGCGCCGCGAGGCCGCGGGCATCCCGTCCCGGCCGCTCAGCGACATCATCCTGCGCACGGTGCTCCTCGCGATCGCCGCGTTCGGTGTCGCGATCATCTTCAACCAGTACAAGGGCCTGCCGCTCGCGGTGCTGCTCTTCGCGATCGTCCTGGTCGGCTCCGACTTCGTGCTGCGCCGCACCTCGTACGGGCGCAAGGTCTTCGCGCTCGGCGGCAGCGTCGAGGCGTCCCGCCGGGCCGGCATCAACGTCACGGCGGTCCGCGTCTCGGTCTTCGCCGTCGCGGGTCTGTTCGCGGCGGTCGGCGGCCTCTTCTGGGCCTCCAAGATCGCGGCGGCCAACCAGAGCGCCGGCTCCGGTGACCTCCTGATGAACGTCATCGCCGCGGCCGTCATCGGCGGCACCAGCCTCTTCGGCGGCCGGGGCCGCACGTGGAACGCGCTGCTCGGTGTGCTGGTCATCACCTCGATCCAGTACGGCCTCGCCCTCCAGGGCATCGAGACCCCGATCCAGTACATGATCACCGGCGGTGTGCTCCTCGCCACGGTCGTCATCGACTCGGTCACCCGCAAGACCCAGAAGTCGGCCGGCCGCGCCTGACCGCTTCTGACCTGGCTGACCGTGCCCGGCGTCAAGGACGACGCCGGGCACAGTCATGCCCGGAGCGGGAGTGCGCCGCCCCCGTGCTGGGCCGAACGTGTGGCAGCCAACGCCCGGCCCGGCCGCCGCACCCGGCGGCGGAACATTAGACTCGACAGACCCGGCAAGCTCGAACAGCTCAACCAGCTACTACAGCTCTACTGCAAGGAGGCACGGGTGCCGCTGCTGACCCGCATCACGGGACCGCGCGATCTGGACCGGCTCAGCCTGGAGCAGCTGGACCAGCTGGCAGGAGAGATCCGGACCTTCCTCGTCGACGCGGTTTCCAAGACCGGCGGCCATCTCGGCCCCAACCTCGGCGTCGTCGAGCTGACCATCGCCCTGCACCGCGTCTTCGAGTCCCCCCAGGACAAGGTGTTGTGGGACACCGGTCACCAGTCCTACGTGCACAAGCTGCTCACCGGCCGCCAGGACTTCTCCCGGCTGAAGATGAAGGGCGGCCTCTCGGGCTACCCCTCGCAGGCCGAGTCCGAGCACGACGTCATCGAGAACTCGCACGCCTCCACCGTCCTCGGCTGGGCCGACGGCCTCGCCAAGGCCAACGAGGTGCTCGAGAAGGACGACCACGTCGTCGCCGTGATCGGTGACGGCGCCCTCACCGGCGGCATGGCCTGGGAGGCGCTGAACAACATCGCCGCCGCCAAGGACCGCCCCCTGGTGATCGTCGTCAACGACAACGAGCGCTCGTACGCGCCGACCATCGGCGGCCTCGCCAACCACCTGGCGACCCTGCGCACCACGGACGGCTACGAGCGCTTCCTGGCCCGCGGCAAGGACCTCCTGGAGCGCACCCCGGTCGTCGGCAGGCCGCTGTACGAGACGCTGCACGGCGCCAAGAAGGGCCTCAAGGACTTCATCGCGCCGCAGGGCATGTTCGAGGACCTGGGCCTGAAGTACGTCGGCCCCATCGACGGCCACGACATCGAGGCCCTGGAGTCGGCGCTGACCCGCGCCAAGCGCTTCGGCGGCCCCGTCATCGTGCACTGCCTCACCGAGAAGGGCCGCGGCTACACGCCCGCCCTCCAGGACGAGGCCGACCGCTTCCACGGCATCGGCCCCATCCACCCCGACACGGGCCTGCCGGTCAAGGCGTCGGGCGCCGACTGGACCTCCGTCTTCGGCGACGAGATGGTCAAGCTCGGCGAGGAGCGCGAGGACATCGTCGCCATCACCGCCGCGATGCTCCAGCCGGTCGGCCTGAAGAAGTTCGCCGACAAGTTCCCTGACCGGGTCTACGACGTGGGCATCGCCGAGCAGCACGGTGCGACCAGCGCCGCGGGCCTCGCGGCGGGCGGCCTGCACCCCGTCTTCGCCGTCTACGCGACCTTCCTCAACCGCGCCTTCGACCAGCTCCTGATGGACGTGGCCCTGCACAAGTGCGGCGTCACCTTCGTCCTGGACCGGGCCGGTGTCACCGGCACCGACGGCGCCTCGCACAACGGCATGTGGGACATGTCGATCCTCCAGGTCGTCCCGGGCCTGCGGATCGCCGCCCCGCGCGACGCCGACCAGGTCCGCGCCCAGCTGCGCGAGGCCGTCGCGGTGGAGGACGCCCCCACGGTCGTGCGCTACTCCAAGGGCGCGGTCGGCCCGGCGGTGGAGGCCGTCGGCAAGGTCGGCTCCATGGACGTCCTGCGCGAGCCCGCCCCCGGCCAGGCGGACCGCCCGGACGTCCTGCTCGTCTCGGTCGGCGCGCTGGCCCCCATGTGCCTGGAGATCGCCGGCCTCCTCGACAAGCAGGGCATCACGACGACCGTCGTCGACCCGCGCTGGGTCAAGCCCGTCGACGAGGCGATGGCCCCGCTCGCCGAGCGCCACCGCGTCGTCGTGACGGTGGAGGACAACTCCCGGGTCGGCGGCGTCGGCTCGGCCGTCGCCCAGGCCCTGCGCGACGCGGGCGTCGACGTCCCGCTCCGCGACTTCGGCATCCCGCCCCGCTTCCTCGACCACGCCTCCCGCAAGGAGGTCATGGCGGAGATCGGCCTCACCGCCCCCGACATCGCCCGCCAGGTCACCGGCCTGGTCGCGAAGCTGGACGGCCGCCACGAGCGCGCCGCGGCCGACGCGATGGAGCCGGCCCGGGACTGAGGTCCGCCGGGGGCCTGGCCCGACTCACCCATCGGGTGGTCCGGCCAGGCCCTCTTTCGCGTGAATCCCAGGACTGAACGGCCCGCCGGAGGCTACTCGTCCCGATCATGTCGGGGACGACAAGGCGACGGAGGCAGCCGGTGAGCACCCAGCCAGACGCGGGACGCGTACGCAACGGCCTGTTCAGGACGAAGTCCATCGAGCAGTCCATCCAGGACACCGAGGAACCCGAGCACAAGCTCAACAAGTCGCTGTCCGCCCTGGACCTCACGGTCTTCGGTGTCGGCGTTGTCATCGGCGCCGGCATCTTCGTCACCACGGGCACTGTGGCCAAGGACTACGCGGGCCCCGCCGTCGCCCTCGCGTTCGTCGTCGCCGGCATCGTGTGCGCGCTCGCGGCGCTGTGTTACGCCGAGTTCGCCTCCACCGTCCCGGTGGCAGGCTCCGCGTACACCTTCGCGTACGCCTCCCTCGGTGAGTTCGTCGCCTGGATCATCGGCTGGGACCTGGTCCTGGAGCTGGCGCTCGGCGCCGCCACCGTCTCCGTCGGCTGGGCGGGCTACGTCCAGTCCCTCCTCGACAGCTGGGGCATCCCCCTGCCCACCGCGCTGCTCGGCCCGTCCGACGGCAAGTTCGGCTTCAACATCGCCGCCGCGCTGCTGATCCTGGTGATGACCGGGGTCCTGGTCGCGGGCGTCAAGCTGTCCGCGCACGTCACCTCGATCGTCGTCGCCGTCAAGGTCCTCGTCGTCCTGATCATCATCGCCGTCGGCAGCTTCCACATCGTCGGCGCCAACTACTCGCCGTTCATCCCGCCGAAGAAGGACGTGGCCGGGGGTTCGGGACTCAGCGCCACCCTCCTCGAGACGGCCTTCGGCTACACCCCCTCGGCCTTCGGGCTCATGGGCGTCTTCACCGCCGCCGCCGTCGTCTTCTTCGCGTACATCGGCTTCGACGTCGTCGCCACCGCCGCCGAGGAGACCGTCGACCCGGCCAAGGACGTACCGCGCGGCATCATCGGCTCCCTCGCCATCTGCACGGCCCTGTACGTGGCTGTGTCGATCGTCGTCACCGGCATGCAGAAGTACAGCGAGCTCAGCGCGGACGCCCCGCTCGCCGACGCGTTCAAGGCGATCGACCAGCCGTTCTGGGCGGGCCTCATCAACTTCGGCGCCATCATCGGCCTTGTCACGGTCGTGATGATCCTCCTGCTCGGCCAGGGCCGCGTCTTCTTCGCGATGAGCCGCGACGGGCTCCTGCCGAAGGTCTTCAGCGAGGTCCACCCCAAGTTCCGTACGCCGTACCGCTCGACGATCATCCTCGGCGTCGCCTCCGCGATCCTCGCCGGGTTCGTCTCCCTCGAAGAGCTGTCGAAGCTGGTCAACATCGGCACGCTCTTCGCCTTCGTCGTGGTCGCCCTCGGCGTGATCATCCTGCGCCGTACCCGCCCCGACCTGCCCCGCGCGTTCCGCGCCCCCTGGGTGCCCGTGCTGCCGATCGCCTCGGTCGCCGCGTCGGTGTGGCTGATGCTCAACCTCTCGGTGGAGACCTGGCTGCGCTTCCTCGCCTGGATGGTGCTGGGTCTCGTCATCTACTTCGTCTACGGCCGCACCCACAGCAAGCTCGGCCGGCGCAACTCCGCGTAACCGTCAACCGCACGCCCCGGCCCCGTATGTCCCGCTTCGATGCGGAGTGCGGGGCCGGATAGCTTGGCGCCCATGCTCACCGAGGCGCCCACATCACCACCGTACGTATCCGGCGACCGCCGCGCCGCATCGGATGTCGGACCCGCGGCGCCCGGCTACTGGCGGCGCCTCGTCCCGCTCCTCGCACTCCTCGCCTGCGCCACCCGCGTCCCCTCCTTCGTCCAACCCGTCTGGAACCCCGACGAGGGCTATCTCGCCGTCCAGGCACGCATGCTGGCGTACGGCGGCCGGCTCTACGAGACCGTCGTCGACCGCAAACCACCGCTCGTGCCGTGGCTGTACGAGGCCGTGTTCGCCGTCCTCGGCTCCGGCTCGCTCACCCCGCTGCGGATCTGCGCGGTCGCCGCGCAACTGACCACGGCGGTGCTGCTCGCCTCCTTCGCCCGCCGTCGCTGGGGCGCCACGGCGGGACGCACCGCGGGCGTGCTCCACCTGTTGGCCTCGATCGGCCTCAACCCGGAGGACGCGCAGGCCGCCACCTTCGAGGTGTTCATGCTGCCGTGGACCGCGGCGGCCCTGTGGTGCGCGGATCGGCGCCGGTGGGCCTGGTGCGGGGCCGCCGTCGCCGGCGCGTTCCTGACCAAGCAGACCGGGGGAGCGGTCCTCGTGCCCGTCGCCTGGCTGCTGTGGCGGAGCGGCGCGTCCCGGACGGGCGTGGCGCGGTGCGCGGCCGGAGCGGCCCTGCCCGTGCTCGCCGTCGCCCTCGCCACCGACCCGGGCGGCTTCCTGTTCTGGACGGTCACCGGATCGGGCTCGTACGCCACCTTCACCGGCTCCGAACTCCACGTACTGGCACGGGCGTCGACGAACACCGCGATCCTCGGCTTCGCCTGCGCCGGCATCCTGCCCCCGGTCCTGCGGGCCCTGCGCGTCGCCCGCACCGGATGCGCCGAACTGTGGCTGTGGCTCGGCGCGTCCGCCGGCGCGGTACTGCTCGGCTTCCACTTCTTCGGCCACTACTACCTGCAACTCGTCCCGCCGATCGCCCTGTTGGGCACCGCCGCGCTGCACGTCCTGCCGCGGGAGCGGCTGCGCACGGCGCTGCTGACCTCCGCGTGCTGCTGCGCCCTGTTCGTCACCTGGGGGCTGCTCGCACCGCGCCCCGAACTCGCCCACACCCAGCGCGTCGCCCACGAGGTACGGGCGCTGACCACACCGCGGGAGCCGGTGCTGGTCTGGGGCATACACCCGGAGACGTACTGGCTGGCCGACCGGAAGCCCGCCAGCCGCTATCTGACGGCGGGGCTGCTCACGAACTACAGCGGAGGGCGGGACGGGCCGCAGGTGGGGGAGAAGTACGCGATGGCCGGGGCCTGGGACGTCTTCCGGGCGGAGGCCGCGGCGCGGCCGCCCCGGCTCGTGGTGGACGACTCCAGGGGAGCGCCGTACGGGGCGCCGCGGATCAGGCCGCTGCGGCGGATGCTGGCGGCGTACGAGGTGTCGGGGAACGTGGACGGCGCCGTGATCTACGTACGCCGCCCCTGAGGCGGGGACCGCTACGGGTACACCGTCCGCGGGCCCACGCAGCGCGCCCCCGATCCCTCGACCCTGCGGCGCAGTTCGCGGTCCGCCGTCACGACGACGCAGGGCCCCGCCGCGCCCGCCGCCACCGCCACGATGTGGTCGTCGCCCTCACCCGGGGCCTCCTCGATCCTGACGCCGGGCACCGGCTCGACACCGCGGGCGCGCCCCTCGACCACCAGCACCACCTCTTCGTCCGGGTGCTGCCCGGCGTAGACGGCGAGCCGGTCCCGCAGGCGCCCGGCGGCGGCGCGCCGGTCGCGCCACCAGCCGTCGGGGACGGATCCGACGACGTTCGCGCCGTCCACCACCAGCAATGTCGTCATGGGGAAACGGTACTGGGGGCGGAACACGGGCAGGGCCCGCCGCCACCTAAAATGGAACGGTGAACGGCGACTGGCTGATACGCGGACGCGACGGCGCACTTGGCGCCTACGCGTACACCCCCGACGGCGACGCGGTCGTCTGCCGCACCGAGCGAACGCCCGGCGGCCCCTGGTCCGAGGCGCGCACGGTCGGCGGCGACCAGCGCCTGCACACCGTCCTCGCCCTGGCCCAGGCCCCGGGCCGGTACGTTCATCTGGTCTCCTGGCGGCCCACGGTCCCCGGCGAGTCGGGGCTGGTCCACTCGACGCACTTCCAGCCGCACCTCGCGGCGCTCGACTGGACCCCCATCGGCCATCCGAACAAGGCGGGCGACCGTACGGGCCCGCCCGCGGTGGCCGTCGACGCGCAGGGCCGCGCCCACGTCTTCGTCCGCAACAGGGGCGGCGGCGTCAACATGCGCGCCCAGCTGGAGAAGGGCGGCTGGGGCCCCTGGCGCGACCTCAAGGGCAGGCGCGTACGGGGTGAACTCGCCGCGGTGGCAGGGGAGTCGGGCCTGATCACGCTGTACGCGGCGGGCGAGGAGCGGCTCTTCCGCTGGCGCCAGCAGGAGCCCGGCGGGATCCCGGTCGAGGACGAGAAACCGCAGCAGGTGGCGGTCCGCCCGGACACCCTGCGCGCCCTGGCCACCTCGCCCGGGCACACCACGCTCTTCTACGTCGACGACGACGGCGCCCTGTGGGCCTGGCGCGGCGACGAGGCCCCGGTGCGCCTGATGGACGCGGCGGGCCCCGGGCCCGTGACGGCGATCCGCTGCTCGCTGGACGGCGTGGACTGCACCCTGCTCGCCCAGCGCGCCCACAGCGGCCGCGTCGCCTTCGCCGCGTACCCCACGGAGCTGGAGTCGGCCGGCGCCTGGTGGACGGAGTCGGGCCCGGCTCTGCCCCCGGACGCGCGCATCGCCCTGACGGAGGACGCGGCGGGCCGCATAGTGGCGGCCAGTTACGTCCCCGGCAACCCGGACCGCATGCACCTGACCCGCCGCAAGGAAGAACCGGGCCTGGCCCTGGAGGCGTGGCGCGGGGTGCTGTAACCCCGAAAGGGGCGCGGGGAACCGCGTGACCGGCCACAGCCGGTCCGCAGTTGCCCCACGCCCCTGAGAGCCTGTCTTTGAGCCACCCCCGAGGGGGCGGGAAGGCTAGGCAGGAACGCTGGCGACGCCCGTCTCCAGGAACCGCTTGCCGGTCACTCGCTCCGAGACACCCTCACGGTCCAGGTACGGCGTGATGCCGCCCAGGTGGAAGGGCCAGCCGGCGCCCGTGATCAGGCACAGGTCGATGTCCTGCGCCTCGGCGACGACGCCCTCGTCGAGCATGAGCCCGATCTCCTGGGCGACGGCGTCGAGCACCCGGTCGCGGACCTGCTCCTCGGTCAGGACGACATCGCCCTGCTTGAGCAGCGCGGCGACCTCGGGGTCCAGCTCCGGCTTGCCGGAGTCGTAGACGTAGAAGCCGCGCTTGCCCGCCTTGACGACGGCCGCGAGGTTCGGCGAGACGGTGAAGCGCTCCGGGAAGGCGCGGTTCAGGGTCTCCGAGACGTGCAGACCGATGGCCGGGCCGACCAGCTCCAGCAGGACCAGCGGCGACATCGGCAGACCGAGGGGCTCGACGGCCTTCTCGGCGACCTCGACGGGGGTGCCCTCGTCGATGACGTTCTGGATCTCGCCCATGAAGCGGGTCAGGATGCGGTTGACGACGAACGCCGGGGCGTCCTTCACCAGGACCGCGGTCTTCTTCAGCTTCTTGGCGACACCGAACGCCGTGGCCAGCGCCGCGTCGTCGGTCTTCTCGCCGCGCACGATCTCCAGGAGCGGGAGGATCGCGACCGGGTTGAAGAAGTGGAAGCCGACGACCCGCTCGGGGTGCTTCAGCTTCGACGCCATCTCGGAGACCGAGAGCGAGGAGGTGTTGGTGGCGAGGATCGCGTGCGCCGGGGCGACCGCCTCGACCTCCGCGAACACCTGCTGCTTGACGCCGATCTCCTCGAAGACGGCCTCGATGATGAAGTCCGCGTCGGAGAAGCCCTCGGCCTTGTCGAGCACGCCGGAGACGAGCCCCTTCAGGCGGTTGGCCTTGTCCTGGTTGACGCGGCCCTTGCCGAGCAGCTTGTCGATCTCGGCGTGGACGTAGCCCACACCCTTGTCGACGCGCTCCTGGTCGATGTCGGTCAGCACGACCGGCACCTCGAGGCGGCGCAGGAACAGCAGCGCGAGCTGCGAGGCCATCAGGCCCGCACCCACGACGCCGACCTTGGTGACCGGACGGGCGAGCGACTTGTCCGGCGCACCCGCCGGGCGCTTGGCGCGCTTCTGCACCAGGTTGAACGAGTAGATCCCGGCGCGCAGTTCGCCACCCATGATGAGGTCGGCGAGCGCCTTGTCCTCGGCGTCGAACCCGGCCTGGAGGTCGCCGCTCTTGGCGTTGGCGATGATCTCAAGCGCGCGGTACGCGGCCGGGGCCGCCCCGTGCACCTTGGAGTCGGCGATGAACGTGCCGCGCGCGACGGCCTGGTCCCAGGCCTCACCGCGGTCGACGTCCGGGCGCTCGACCTTGATGTCGCCCTTCAGGACCTGAGCGGTCCAGATCAGCGACTGCTCAAGGAAGTCGGCACCCTCGAAGAGGGCGTCGGCGATGCCCAGCTCATAGACCTGCTCGCCCTTGAGCTGCTTGTTCTGGTTGAGCGAGTTCTCGATGATGACCGAGACGGCCTTGTCGGCACCGATCAGGTTCGGCAGCAGCGCGCAGCCGCCCCAGCCGGGGACCAGACCGAGGAAGACCTCGGGCAGCGAGAACGCCGGGAGCGCCTTGGAGACGGTGCGGTACGAGCAGTGCAGACCGACCTCGACGCCACCGCCCATCGCGGCACCGTTGTAGTACGCGAACGTCGGCACGGCCAGGCCCGCGAGGCGCTTGAAGACCTCGTGGCCGCCCTTGCCGATGGCGAGCGCGTCGTCGTGGTTCTTCAGCAGCTCGACGCCCTTGAGGTCGGCGCCGACCGCGAAGATGAACGGCTTGCCGGTGACACCGACACCGACGATGTCGCCGTCGGCCGCCTCCTTCTCGACCTGGTCGATGGCGACGTTCAGGTTCGCGAGCGAGCCCGGACCGAAGGTGGTCGGCTTAGTGTGGTCGAAGCCGTTGTCCAGCGTGATCAGCGCGAACCGGCCGGCCCCGTACGGCAGGTCGAGGTGGCGTACGTGCGCGGAGGTGACGACCTCGCCGGGGAACAGCTCGGCCGCACCCTTCAGAAGCTCAGCGGTGGTGGTGCTCACTTGTCGCCTCCGGCGTCCTTGTGGTGCGGGTTCTCCCAGATCACCGTGGCGCCCATGCCGAAGCCGACGCACATGGTGGTGAGGCCGTAACGGACCTCCGGCTGCTCCTCGAACTGACGGGCAAGCTGCGTCATCAGACGCACACCCGAGGAGGCCAGCGGGTGGCCGTACGCGATGGCGCCGCCGTACTGGTTGACGCGGGCGTCGTCGTCGGCGATGCCGTAGTGGTCCAGGAACGCGAGGACCTGGACGGCGAACGCCTCGTTGATCTCGAAGAGGTTGATGTCCTCGATGGACAGGCCCGCCTTGGCGAGCGCCTTCTCGGTGGCCGGGATCGGGCCGTAGCCCATGACCTCCGGCTCGACGCCCGCGAAGGCGTACGACACGAGACGCATCTTGACCGGGAGGTTGTTCTCCCGGGCGAACTCCTCGGAGGCGATGATCGAGGCGGTGGCGCCGTCATTCAGCCCCGCGGCGTTGCCGGCCGTGACGCGTCCGTGCGTACGGAACGGCGTCTTGAGCCCGGCGAGGTTCTCCAGGGTCGTGCCCGGGCGCATCGGCTCGTCGGCGGTGACCAGGCCCCAGCCCGTCTCGCCCACCTCGGCGTTGGTGTTGCGCACCGAGACCGGGACGAGGTCCTGCTGGATCTTGCCGTTGGCGTACGCCTTCGCCGCCTTCTCCTGCGAACGCACCGCGTACTCGTCGGAGCGCCGCTTGGTGATCTGCGGGTAGCGGTCGTGCAGGTTCTCGGCGGTCATGCCCATGAACAGGGCGGACTCGTCGACCAGCTTCTCGCTGACGAAGCGCGGGTTCGGGTCGACGCCCTCGCCCATCGGGTGGCGGCCCATGTGCTCCACGCCACCGGCGATGACGGCGTCGTACGCGCCGAACGCGACGGAGCCCGCGGCGGTCGTGACGGCCGTGAGCGCACCGGCGCACATCCGGTCGATGGAGTAGCCGGGGACCGACTGCGGCAGCCCGGCGAGGATGCCCGCCGTGCGGCCCAGCGTCAGCCCCTGGTCGCCGATCTGCGTGGTCGCGGCGATGGCGACCTCGTCGATCTTCTTCGGGTCCAGGTTCGGGTTGCGGCGCAGCAGCTCCCGGATGGCCTTCACGACCAGGTCATCGGCCCGGGTCTCGTGGTAGATGCCCTTCGGGCCCGCCTTGCCGAACGGGGTGCGGACGCCGTCGACGAAGACGACGTCCCTGACGGTACGAGGCACGATGGCTCTCCTCCAAGATGCGGGACGGCACTGCCACGGCGCGCGGCTGAGCGCGCGCTCATGCCCTCATGCTACTTGCGAGTAACCATGCTGCCCAGCCCCCTGGGCCGGAGCGGTGAACGTCACACTTGCGCTGCCGCTGGGGGCGGGTCCTGTGATGCGGGCCGCGTCTCGCGTGCCGCGCGCTCCCCCCGTGCCCGGCCGCCGCGTCCTGGGTGCCGGCCACCGGGTGCACCACCGTCGTGGCTGAGCGCGCAGTTCCCCGCGCCCCTGGGTCGTATGTCGGGTGCACCACCGCCGTGGCTGAGCGCGCAGTTCCCCGCGCCCCTGAGATGCGCACTACGTGCGCCATCTCAGGGGCGCCATGGGGCAGCGGCGGAGCCGCAAGCCACAGGGGCGTGGGGAACTGCGCGAGGACCCCCACTGAACCCGCGGACGAACACGCCTTTCAGGGCCGCGGTCCCCCACCGGCTCGCGACTGACATGCGCCCCTTGGGGGCGCGGGGAACTGCGCGACCAGCCACGACGGTGGCGCACCCGACGTGCGACCTCTCAGGGGCGCGAGAAGGCCCGGGCCGCGCTGGGTGGGCTCAGCCGGCCGCTAGCGCCGCTACCAGGACCGGAGTGACCTGCTCGACCTGCCACCGCCGGGCCCCGTAGGAGGCGAGCGCCGCCGCGACGGACTCCGGGTCGACCGAAGCCGGAGGCTCCCAGCAGACCCGCCGCACGGTGTCGGGCGTGATCAGGTTCTCCTGCGGCATGTTCAACGACTCGGCCAGCGTCGACACAGCGGCCCGCGCCGCGGAGAGCCGCGCCGCCGCGGCCGGGTCCTTGTCCGCCCAGGCCCGGGGCGGCGGCGGCCCGGCCACCTGCTGCCCCGGCTGCGGCAGCTCGGCCTCGGGCAGCGCCTTGACCCGGTCCACGGCGGCCTGCCACTGCTCCAGCTGACGCCGGCCCATGCGGTGGCCGAAACCGGGCAGTGCGGCCAGCGCGTGCACGTTGGCCGGCAGGGCGAGCGCCGCCTCGACGATCGCCGCGTCACCCAGCACCTTGCCCGGCGACACGTCACGCCGCTGGGCGATCCGGTCCCGGGCCGTCCACAGTTCACGGACGACGGCCATCTGCCGGCGCCGCCGCACCTTGTGCATACCGGACGTCCGGCGCCAGGGGTCCTTGCGCGGCGGCGCGGGCGGCGCCGCCGCGATCGCCTCGAACTCCTGGCGGGCCCAGTCGAGCTTGCCCTGCCGGTCGAGCTCCTTCTCCAGGGCGTCCCGCAGATCGACGAGCAGCTCCACGTCGAGGGCCGCGTAGCGCAGCCAGGGCTCGGGCAGCGGCCGTGTCGACCAGTCGACCGCCGAGTGGCCCTTCTCCAGGACGAAGCCCAGCACGCTCTCGACCATCGCGCCGAGGCCCACGCGCGGGAAGCCGGCGAGCCGCCCGGCCAGTTCGGTGTCGAAGAGCTCCGACGGCACCATGCCTATTTCGCGCAGGCAGGGCAGGTCCTGAGTGGCGGCGTGCAGCACCCACTCGGCGTCCTCGATGGCCGCGCCGAAGCCGGACAGGTCCGGGCAGGCGACGGGGTCGATGAGCGCACTGCCCGCGCCTTCGCGGCGCAACTGCACGAGATAGGCGCGCTGTCCGTAGCGGTAACCGGAGGCTCGCTCGGCGTCGACGGCGACAGGTCCGGTGCCCGCGGCGAAGGCCGCGACCACCTGGGCGAGCGCGGCCTCGTCGGCGATCACCGGCGGAATGCCCTCGCGCGGTTCGAGCAGGGGGATCGGCGCCGTCTCGACGTCGTCCGGAGGGGCGCCTCCGGTGGTGCGCAGTGAACTGTCTGCTGCGGTCTCTTGGGCGTCGGTCACCTGTCAAGGGTATCTGTGAACGGACGGCGCCCGTCGACGGAACGTTCCGTCGACGGGCGCCGAAGATGCGTAAACCGGAAAGATCCGGCCAGGTTGCGACAGGTCGGTTCAGTGGATGATTCCGGTGCGCAGGGCGACCGCCACCATCCCGGCCCGGTCACCCGTGCCGAGCTTGCGTGCGATCCGGGCGAGGTGGCTCTTGACGGTCAGTGCGGAGAGGCCCATCGAGACGCCGATGGCCTTGTTCGACTGTCCCTCGGCGACGAGGCGGAGCACCTCGACCTCGCGTCCGGACAGTTCGCGGTAGCCACCCGGGTGGCTCGGGGCACCCGGGGGGCGGCGGTGCATACGGGCGGCCGCGGAACCGATCGGGGCGGCGCCGGGGCGGGTGGGGAGTCCTACGTTCGTACGGGTGCCGGTGACGACATAGCCCTTGACGCCGCCCGCGAGGGCGTTGCGCACGGCACCGATGTCGTCGGCGGCGGAGAGGGCGAGCCCGTTGGGCCAGCCCGCGGCTCGGGTTTCGGAGAGGAGCGTCAGGCCGGATCCGTCGGGGAGGTGGACGTCGGCGACGCAGATGTCACGGGGGTTGCCGATGCGGGGACGAGCCTCCGCGACGGACGAGGCCTCGATCACGTCGCGCACACCGAGCGCCCACAGATGGCGGGTGACGGTGGAGCGGACGCGGGGGTCGGCCACGACCACCATGGCGGTCGGCTTGTTCGGGCGGTAGGCGACCAGGCTTGAGGGCTGCTCGAGGAGAACGGACACCAGGCCTCCTGGGGTGCGGGACGGAGCCGGCTCGGGGGGTGAAGCCGGGACGAACCGTGCTTTCAAGGTCACTGAGGTCTTCGGCAGTAAACCCGCCCGCCTTTAGAGAAAGATCACGATTTGGTGAGTAACAATCCGCGCAATTCAGACACAGTATCGATCATCCGAAGATCAAACCGAATCGAAACGAGTAACGGCCGCGTCGGACAATCGCCGACGCGGCCGAAAACAGCCCCTCTATAGAGGACTGATGAGGACTGATGAAGGAGTCAGATCAGGAAGGGCGGGGCCCCCGGCGCTGCGGCAGCGTCACCACCGCACCGTCCGAGCCGTGCGGGCCGCTCGGGCCGTGCGCACCCACCACCGGCGGCAGGCCCGCGATCTGGCACAGCAGCTCGCACCACGCGGCGAGATGCGCGGCCATGTCCGGCACCCCGCCCCGCCCCTCGCGCGGCGTCCAGGACGCGCGAATCTCGATCTGTGAGGCCGGTGGCCGGTCACCGATCCCGCCGAAGTAGTGCGAACTGGCGCGGGTGACCGTGCCGGACGGCTCCCCGTACCCGAGGCCGCGCGCCGCCAGCGCGCCCGTCAGCCACGACCAGCAGACATCGGGGAGCAGCGGATCGGCGGCCATCTCGGCCTCCAGCTCCGCGCGCACCAGCGTCACCAGACGGAACGTGCCGTGCCACGCCTCGTGCCCGGCCGGATCGTGCAGCAGTACGAGGCGCCCGTCGGCCAGCGCCTCGGCGTCATCGGCGTCGGCGGCGTCCGCGGCGTCGACGACCGTGGCCTCCAGCGCGTAGGAGAAGGGAGCCAGGCGCTGCGGCGGGCGCGTGGGGTCGATCTCGATCTCCGGGCGCAGCCGCGCGGACCGCAGGGCGTCGACCGCCGTGCGAAAGGGCAGGGGGGTGGACGGAGCCGTGTCGTCCTCTTGTGCAGCGTTCATGTCCCGAGCGTTCTGCCCCTCCCGCACCGATTCACTCATCCCGTCCGAGTCGCCAGAGTCTTCCGGGCTGTCCGACCGTCGTCCCTGAGCCGCAGCCATGCCGGGAAGGTTAAGGGGAACGAGCGCCGCGCGCAGGCAAGGACACCCGGCGGCGACGCCGTTCTCCCGGCACTTCGGGGCCGTGCGAGACTTTCCGGTGTGAGTGCCAACACCGAGGCCACGGGCCAGCAGCCGTCAGCGACGCACGACGCCGTCAAGGATTCCGCCTTCCTCAAGGCGTGCAGGCGTGAGCCCGTACCCCACACGCCGGTCTGGTTCATGCGGCAGGCCGGGCGCTCGCTGCCCGAGTACCTCAAGGTGCGCGAGGGCATCCCGATGCTGGAGTCGTGCACGCGTCCCGAGCTGGTCGCCGAGATCACCATGCAGCCGGTGCGCCGCCACAAGGTCGACGCCGCGATCTACTACAGCGACATCGTCGTGCCCCTCAAGGCCATCGGCGTCGACCTCGACATCAAGCCCGGTGTCGGCCCGGTCGTCGCGAACCCGATCCGCTCGCGCGCCGACCTCGCCCAGCTGCGGGACCTGACGCCGGACGACGTCTCGTACGTCACCGAGGCCATCGGCCTGCTCACCGCCGAGCTCGGCCCGACGCCGCTCATCGGGTTCGCCGGCGCGCCGTTCACCCTCGCCAGCTACCTCGTCGAGGGCGGCCCGTCGCGCAACCACGAGAACACCAAGGCCCTCATGTACGGCGACCCGCAGTTGTGGGCCGACCTGCTGGACCGGCTCGCCGAGATCACCTCCGCCTTCCTGAAGGTGCAGATCGAGGCGGGCGCCGCCGCCGTACAGCTCTTCGACTCCTGGGTGGGCGCGCTCTCCCCGGCCGACTACCGGCGCTCCGTCATGCCCGCGTCCGCGAAGGTCTTCCAGGCCGTGGAGTCCTACGGCGTGCCCCGCATCCACTTCGGTGTCGGCACCGGTGAACTGCTCGGGCTCATGGGCGAGGCCGGCGCGGACGTCGTCGGTGTCGACTGGCGGGTGTCGCTCGACGAGGCCGCGCGCCGCGTCGGCCCCGGCAAGGCGCTCCAGGGCAACCTCGACCCGGCGGTCCTCTTCTCCACCCCCGAGGTCGTCGAGGCCAAGGCCCGCGAGGTGCTCGACGCGGCGGCGGGCCTGGAGGGCCACATCTTCAACCTCGGGCACGGCGTGCTGCCGAGCATGGACCCGGACGCGCTGAGCCGCCTCGTCGAGTACGTCCACACGCAGACCGCGCGTTAGCGCGTACACGGCCCGACAGGGACCCGGGGAGAAGGGGCGCGCGCGGTCAGCCGGCCGAGCGGACCGCCGCCGTCGCCTTCCGCGCCGCCACCAGCACCGGGTCCCACACCGGTGAGAACGGCGGCGCGTACCCCAGGTCCAGGGCGGTCATCTGCTCCACCGTCATCCCCGCGGTCAGCGCGACCGCCGCCACGTCGACCCGCTTCGCGGCCCCCTCGCGCCCCACGATCTGCACCCCGAGCAGCTTCCCTGTGCGCCGCTCGGCGAGCATCTTCACCGTCATGGAGGCGGCCCCCGGGTAGTAACCCGCCCGGCTCGTCGACTCGATGGTCACCGCCACGAAGCGCAGCCCGGCCCGGAGCGCGTCCTTCTCGCGCAGCCCCGTGCGCGCGATCTCCAGATCGCACACCTTGCTCACGGCCGTCCCGACGACGCCGGGGAAGGTCGCGTACCCACCGCCCACGTTCGCCCCGATGACCTGCCCGTGCTTGTTCGCGTGCGTGCCGAGCGCGATGTGCCGCTCGCTCCCCGACACCAGGTCGAGGACCTCGACGCAGTCGCCGCCGGCCCAGATGTTCTCGTGGCCGCGCACCCGCATCGCCAGGTCCGTGAGCAGGCCGCCGTGTTCACCCAGCGGCAGCCCGGCGTCCCGGGCGAGCGTCGTCTCCGGCCGCACGCCGAGCCCCAGCACCACGACGTCCGCCGGGTAGGTGTCGTCCTGGGTCGCGACGGCCCGCACCCGCCCGTCGTCCGTGGTGAGGATCTTCGTCACCTCGGCGTCGTCGACCAGCGTGATGCCCATGCCCGACATCGCCTCGTGCACCAGGCGCCCCATGTCCGGGTCGAGCGTCGACATCGGCTCGGGGCCACGGTTGACGACGGTCACCTCGTACCCGCGGTGCAGCAGCGCCTCGGCCATCTCCACCCCGATGTACCCGGCGCCCACCACGACGGCCCGGCGCCCCTTCGTCGCCCGCAGGGTGTCGAGCAGCGCCTGGCCGTCGCCGAGCGTCTGCACGCCGTGCACCCCGGCCGCGTCCATCCCGGGCAGATCGGGCCGCGTCGGCCGGGCCCCGGTCGCGATCACGAGCTTGTCGTACGCGACCCAGGACTCGTCCCCGCTGTCGAGCGCGCGGGCCCGCACCCGCTGCCCCTCGACATCGAGCGTCACGACCTCGGTGCGCGTCCGCAGGTCGATGGAGTGCGCCCGGTGCTCCTCGGGCGTCCGTGCGATCAGCTCGTCGCGCCCGCCGACCTGCCCGCCCACCCAGTACGGGATGCCGCACGCCGAGTACGAGGTGAAGTCCCCGCGCTCGAAGGCGACGATCTCCAACTCGTCGGGGCCGCGGAGCCGCCTGGCCCCCGACGCGGCGGACATGCCCGCCGCGTCGCCGCCGATGACCACGAGCCGTTCACGCGCAGAGTTGTCAGTGCTCATGCGCCCACGCTACGTCGGCCGCACCGCGCGGTCCCGCTCGTCCGGCCCGGGCTCCGGGTGCGCGGGCAGCGGCCCCGGCGCCGTCGCCGCCGGCGCGCTCCCGCCGCGCCGCGGCAGCCGGGGACGTACGAACCGCAGCCACACGAACGCCAGCAGCCCCGCCAACGCCGCGAACGGCAGCACGGCCGCGAGCACCAACACCACCCACCTCAGCACGGTCACGAACGCGGCCCAGCCGCCCGACAGCGCGTCGAGGAAGCCCGGATCGTCGTCGTCGCCGCCGCCCGCCGTCCTCACGGGGCCCTCGGACAGTTTCAGGGTGATCGTCGCGAGCGTCGTCCGGTCCTTCAGCGACGCCTGCCGCGCGAGCAACGACTCCAGCTCCGACTGACGGCCGCTCAACTCCCCTTCCAGGGTGACCACATCGCTCAGCTTCGTGGCCCGGTCCATCAGTTCACGCACCCGGGCCACGCTCGCCCGCTGCGACGCGATCCGGCTGTCCACGTCGACGACCTGGTCGGTGACGTCCTCGGCCCTCACCTTGCGCTCCACCAGGCGCCCGGCGCCCGACAGCCGGCCGAGCACGTCCTCGTACGCGTCCTGCGGCACCCGCAGCGTGACGCGCGAGCGTTCGCGGCCGTGCCCGTCCCGGTCCGTCGTCTCGTCGCCGACGATGCCGCCCGCGTCCTCGGCGACCGTGCGCGCCGCGGAGAGCGCGTCCGGCACGTCCTTGACGCGGACGGAGAGGGTGGCCGTGCGGATGATGTGGACACCGCTGAGCTCCGGCGGTTTCCCGGCGCTGGGCGCCTTGCCGCTGTCGGCGGCCCCGCCCGCTCCCTGCGGGGCCTTGCCGTCCGCGGCGCTCTTGTCCTGCGAGCCGTCGCCGCTGTTCGCGCCGGAGCAGCCCGCGAGCGCGAGCACCGCGGTGAGCGACAGCGCGGCCAGCATGCGCGCGGGCCGTGAACGCGGACGCGTACGGGGCGTGGAGATCATCTGCATCGTCGTGCTCCCAGGGGACGTGACGGTCGTCTGACTCCTCCTTCGACGCGGGACTGGGCCGTCCGGTGGTTGCCGGGCGGTCCCGAAGCGGTCACGGTCGGGACTCGTCGGGGACGGCGCCCCTGTTCTGAGAGAGTGGGGGCATGCGCGAAACGGACACAGGTACGGGAACGGCACGGGACCGGAAAGTCCTCGTCATCGGCGGCGGTATCGCGGGCCTCGCGGCAGCGCACCGGCTGCTCGACGACCCCTTCGGGGACGGCCGGATCGAGGTGACCGTCCTGGAGGCGTCCGACCGGCTCGGCGGCAAACTGCGCACGGGCGAGATCGCCGGGGCCCGCGTCGACCTCGGCGCCGAGTCGATGCTGGCGCGCCGCCCCGAGGCGGTGGGCCTGGCCCGCGAGGTCGGCCTGGCGGACCGTCTCCAGCCGCCGACCACCGCGACCGCCTCGCTCTGGACCCGCTCCACCCTGCACCCCATGCCCAAGGGCCACGTGATGGGCGTTCCCGCCACCGCCGACGCGCTCGCCGGGGTCCTCTCCGACGAGGGGCTGCGGCGCATCGCGCAGGACGCCGACCTGCCGCCCACCGAGATCGGCGACGACATCGCCGTCGGCGAGTACGTCGCGGCGCGCCTCGGCCGCGAGGTCGTCGACCGGCTCGTCGAACCGCTCCTCGGCGGCGTCTACGCGGGCGACGCCTACCGGATCTCGATGCGCAGCGCCGTACCCCACCTGTTCGAGGAGGCCCGCCGCCACCCGTCGCTGACGGCGGCGGTCCGCGCGATCCAGGCCCGCACCGCCCAGGCCCAGCAGGTGGGCCCGGTGTTCATGGGCATCGAGGGCGGCGTCGGCACCCTGCCCGGCGCCGTGGCCGACGCGGTGCGCGCCAAGGGCGGCACGATCCTGACCGGCGAGCGGGCCAGCACCCTGCGCGCGCGCGGCAACGCCGAACCGCGGCTTCGCCGCCCGGCGCGCCCGGCCTCCCCTCACTCCCACACCACGCCCGCGCCCGAACCCGTCTGGCGCGTGGTCACCGAACAGGGCCGCAGCTACACCGCCGACCAGGTCGTCATCGCCCTGCCCGCGCCCGCGGCGGCGAGCCTGCTGCGCACCGCGTCCCCCATGGCCTCCCAGGAACTGCGCGGCATCGACTACGCCTCGATGGCCCTGACGACGATGGCGTTCCGCAGGAGCGAGACCCGCCTCCCCGAGGGCAGCGGCTTCCTGGTCCCGCCCGTCGACGGCCACACCATCAAGGCCGCCACGTTCGCCTCCCACAAGTGGGGCTGGATCGGCGAGGAGAACCCGGACCTCCTCGTCGTCCGCACCTCGGTCGGCCGCTACGGCGACGAGAAGGACCTCGACCGCGACGACGCCGACCTCCTCGAAGCCTCCCGCCACGACCTGCGCGCGGCCACCGGCCTGACGGCCGCCCCGGTCGCGGCCCACGTCACGCGCTGGCAGGACGGCCTGCCCCAGTACCCCGTCGGCCACACCGCGCGCGTGGCCCGGATCCGCGAGCACCTCACGCACCTCCCCGGCCTGACCGTGTGCGGAGCCGCGTACGACGGCGTGGGCATCCCCGCGTGCATCGCCGGCGCGTACGCCGCCGCCGACGAACTGCGCGGCGACGCGCACGCCCGCGAGGACCTGAAGGCGAACCCGGTGCAGAGCCTGCACGGCGGCGCAGGAGAATGAGGACATGAGCGACGACACCCCTACCACCGACCCGGCACGGATCCCGAACAAGGGCAAGCTGGCCAAGGACCTCAACGAGGTCATCCGCTACACCCTCTGGTCGGTCTTCAGGCTGAAGGACGTGCTCCCCGAGGGCACCGAGCGCACCGGCCTCGCGGAAGAGGTCCAGGAGCTGTTCGACCAGCTGGCCGCCAAGGACGTGACCGTTCGCGGCACCTACGACGTGTCCGGTCTGCGCGCCGACGCCGACCTCATGATCTGGTGGCACGCCGAGACCGCCGACGAGCTGCAGGAGGCGTACAACCTCTTCCGACGCACGAAGCTGGGCCGCGCCCTCGAACCGGTGTGGTCGAACATGGCGCTGCACCGCCCCGCCGAGTTCAACCGCTCGCACATCCCGGCGTTCCTCGCCGACGAGACGCCGCGCGACTACGTCTCGGTCTACCCGTTCGTGCGCTCCTACGACTGGTACCTGCTGCCCGACGACGAGCGCCGCAAGATGCTCGCCGACCACGGCAAGATGGCCCGCGGCTACCCGGACGTACGCGCCAACACGGTCGCCTCGTTCTCCCTCGGCGACTACGAGTGGATCCTCGCCTTCGAGGCCGACGAGCTGTACCGCATCGTCGACCTGATGCGCCTCCTACGCGCCTCCGAGGCCCGCCGGCACGTGCGCGAGGAGGTCCCGTTCTACACGGGCCGCCGCAAGAGCGTGGCCGAACTCGTGGCGGGCCTCGCCTAGTTCCGAGGCCCGAGGAGCGGGCGCCGTCTCCACGGGGGCGTCCCGAGGCCCGCTCCTCTCCCGCCGGAGGGGCTATGTGCCGAGCGGCGTCGGTTCCGGGTGCGGTGCGCACGCCGCGGCGTTCGGCTCCGGCACCTCACCGGTCAGCACATAGGCGTCGAGGTGGCCGTTCACGCACGCGTTGGCGCCCCCGGCGACGCCGTGCGTGCCGGCCCCGTACTCCGTCACGAGCACCGACCCGGCGAGCCGCCTGTTCAGCTCCTGCGCGCCCCGGTACGGCGTCGCCGCGTCCCGTTCGGCGGCCAGGATCAGCGTGGGCGGCAGCGCGCCCGGCGCGGTCCGCACGTCGACCGGCCGCTGCCGCGGCGCGGGCCAGTACGCGCAGGGCAGGTTCATCCAGGTGTTGCCCCACGTCTCGAACGGGGCGATGCGCGCGAGCCGGGTGGCGTCGCGGTCCCAGGTGCGGAAGTCCGTCGGCCAGGGTGCGTCGTTGCACTCGACGGCCGTGTAGACCGCGCTGCTGTTCTCCCCCTCGGCGGCGGCCCGCCGGTTCGGTGCCGCCTGGTTGATCAGCGGCTTCGGATCGCCCTTCAGATACGCCGAGAGGGCCATGGCCCGCAGCGGCCAGTAGTCGTCGAAGTACCCGGCCTGGAGGAACGCGGACTGGAGCTGCCCGGGGCCGACCTTGCCACCGGCCGGTTTCCGCGCCAGCTCCGCCCGCACCCGCTCGTAGGACGTCTGCACCTCCTCGGGCGTCCCGCCCAGGCGGTACGTGGCGTCGTGCTTGGCGACCCACGCCCGGAAGTCGGCCCAGCGGCGCTCGAACGCGGCCGACTGCTCCAGGTTGTCGGCGTACCAGACGCGGCTCGGGTCCGGGTCGACGGCCGAGTCGAAGACCATGCGCCGCACGTGCGAGGGGAACAGGTGCGCGTACACCGCCCCGATGTACGTCCCGTACGACGCGCCCATGAAGGTCAGCTTCTTCTCGCCGAGCGCGGCCCGCAGCACGTCGAGATCGCGGGCGTTGTTCAGGGTCGTGTAGTGCCGCAGGCCCGGGTTCCGCTCCGCGCAGCCGCGCGCGTACGCCTTCGCCTGCGCGATCCGCTCCTCCTTGTACGCGTCCGAGGGGTGCGTCGGCGCCTGGGTGGGACCCTTCGCGAGCCGTGCGGGGTCCTTGCAGGACAGCGGCGCCGACCGGCCGACGCCGCGCGGGGCGTACCCCACGAGGTCGTACGCGGCGGCGATGCGCTTCCACTCGGGCACCATGCCGACCAGCGGGAAGTACATGCCGTTGCCGCCGGGCCCGCCGGGGTTGAAGACGAACGCGCCCTGCCGGGCGGCCTTCTGCCCGCCGTGCTTGCCGGACGCCTTGACCCGGCTGACGGTCAGTTCGATCTGCTTGCCGCGCGGACGGGCGTAGTCCAGCGGCACGGAGACGGTGCCGCAGGTGACAGGGGCCGGCAGGTCCTCGGCCGCGGGGCAGGCGGTGAAGCGGATGCCGGTGGCGGCGGCGCGCCGCGCGGCGACGGCGGTGCCCACGGTCTCCGGCGAGGCGGGCCCGGCGGGCTCGGCGCTCGCGCCGCCCGCGGGGGCGGCCCCGAGCACGGACAGGATCAGCGAGCACACGGCGGCGTAGCGGGCGGATGCAGCTCTCATTGCGCGGACGCATCCCTTTCGTCGAGTCCGTGAACCGTTGCGGCTCGCGGTCAAAAGGGATACTTGGGGCGGTGATCGCCGATGTAAAGCACCCGCCCGCCGTGGCGGACCAACGATCAGGGCACGATGCCCGGGCGCTGTTCCCCGCTCACCCGCCGGCGGCGCTCCGGCCGCCGGCGAAAGCGGCCCGCAGCCTCGGGTCCTCCACCGCGCGCACCCCGCGCACGGCCACCGCGAGCAGGCTGCCCGTGCCCGGCGGCAGCGCGGCGAGCAGGCGCTGCCCCGCGGGCGCGGCCCAGCGCGTGTACGGGTGGATCTCGATACGGGCCAGGGCGAGGCAGCCCAGCGTGAGCAGCAGCGGCAGCGCGAACCAGAGGGCCACCGGCAGCTCCTGCTCGGCCGGCTGACCCGGCGTCAGCACGGCGACCGTGCCCAGCGCCACCACGGCGACCGCCGCCGCCCGCACCTGCCGCACCGCGCCCGCCATGGTCGACCTGGCCGAGTCCGGCACCGCGAGCCCGTCCGCGACCAGCCGCTCGGCCAGGGCGCGTACGGCGTCGCCCGAGGCCGTGGCCGTCCGCAGCGGGGCGATCGGCGACTGGCCCTCGGGCCCGATCGCGCCGATCACGGCACGTTCCAGGTCGTCCCCGCCCACGGGGTCGACGACCGTCGCCCAGCCGGTGTGCGCGAGCAGCAGGCGGCTGCTCCGGGCCATCGACACGAGCGTCACGTCGGCGACCCGGGCCGGGCCGCCGGCCAGGAACGCCGTCTCGTACAGCGACAGCGCGTGCGGCGGGCGCGCGGAGTCCGCGGCGCGCTCGGCGTCGGCGGCGCGCACGGCCGCGAGGCAGAGCCGCCCGCAGGAGACGCCCGCGAAGGTGCAGGCGAGAACGAGGAACAGGACCCAGAACATGTCGTGTTTCTACGGCAGATGTTCGGGAACGCGCTACGGCTCGTTCAGTATGCGGACACAGCGTTATCCGTCCGTGACGTTCCGTTCTCTACGTTCTGGGGCGGGAGGCCGCGGGCGGCAGGGTCAGGGTGGGCGTCGGCGTGACCGGTGTCGCCGACCCCGGGGACCTGGTCGGCCCCGGCGGGGCGGGGGAGCGGGTCACGGGCGGCGGGCTCGCCGTCGCCGCGTTCTGCGCGAGCGCGTCGAAGTCGACGAGACCGGTCGCCTCCAGGACCTTGATGTGGTCGAGGACGGTGGTGTTGGCGTCGTCCGCGAGCTCCCGCACGAGCGAGTTGCGGGTCGAGGCGCGCACCTGGGCCACCAGCGCGAACACCTGGCCGTGTGCGCGGCGCAGGACGTTGGCGAACTTCCGCTCGTACTCCTCGCCCTTCGCCGCCGTCAACGTCCGCAGCCAGCCCTGCTGTTGGGGGTTGGGCTGGTTCGGCAGCTCCAGGTTCAGCCGGGCCGCGACCTCGCGCACCCGGGCGTCCAGGAACGTGTGCCCCGCGACGAGGTGCTCGCCCGCCGTCTCCACGGCCTTGCTCGGCGCCCGCTCCTCGGCCTGCTGCCCCGCGGGCAGCTCCCACAGACCGGCCAGCCGGACCTTCGTGATGAAGACGCGGTCGGTGGCCGAGAGCGGACCGAATCTGGACGGCACGCTCTGCGTGTTGAGCGTGTCCAGGCCGGTCCCCGAGCGGTCGGCGTACGACCAGATCGGAAAGACGAGGGCGGCGAGCGTCGCCACGAGCCCCGTGACGACGAGCGCGGTGCCGTTGACGCGGATGCCGCCGGACGACGCGGTGATGGAGTCGGTGAACGATTCGGTGGACGAGCGCAGTCGCATGGTGCCTCCTGGTGCGGCACCGCACGCTAGTGCGCCCCGGGTACGGGGTGCCGGGCATCAGCGGGGACTACGACAACCACCGTACGGAGCGCGGGGGTTGTGCGGGCCGCGCGCCCCGCACGGTGGCGGAGCGGGGTATTCGCGAGGAGGGGCGCCCGCACTCCGTCACGCCCGGCGCAGCGCGAGGCGGGCCGCCCGCAGGGCCCGGGTCACCGGCCGGCCGGTCAGCGGCGCGGGCCCCGACCGCTCCAGCCACCAGTCCGTCAACCGCCGTCGCGCGGACGGGTCCTGGACGCGCTGCTCGATCAGCTGGTCCTCGGCGAAGTCGAGCGCGTCACGCCGGTAACCCGCGGTCATGGGCCGCCGCTGGGCGTACGCGAGGAACGCGGTGCGATACCCGGAGGCGCCCAGGATCACCGGCAGTTCGGGCGCCACCTTCGCCACGACATCGGCCCGCTTGCCCGCCAGGGCCCGGCTCTGCACGGCGAGCCGCGCACGGTCGAACCCCTCCGGCGCGGGGGTGCCCGCGACGAGCGAGGAGAGCAGGGCGGCCTGGGCGAGCGCGAGCCGTTCCCGTACCGGCTCCTCGACCAGCGCACTGATCACAGGCGTGGCGGACGTCGCACCGGGACCGGCCGGCTCGGGGGAGCGCGCAGGTGCGGCGGCGGCGACGGTCTCGCGGATCGTCGCCACCTCCCGCTCCAGCTCCCGCTCGTCGTCGGGGAAGTTCTCGTCCCGCTCCAGCAGGACGCCCGGCGGCGCCACCCGCGAGGCCAGGTCGGCGAGGATGTCGAGGACGGGCCGCGGCACCGGGTGGGCGTGGCTGTCGTGCCAGACACCGTCCCGCTCGAAGCCGCCCGCGACATGCACGTACGCGATGGCCTCGACCGGCAGCTCGTCCAGCGCCGCGGCCGGGTCCTCGCCGCGGTTCACGTGATTGGTGTGCAGGTTCGCCACGTCGATCAGCAGCCGGACGCCGGTGCGCTCCACGAGCTCGTACAGGAACTGCCCCTCGGACAGCTCCTCGCCGGGCCAGCCGAACAGCGCCGCGATGTTCTCCACGGCCAGCGGTACGGGCAGCGCGTCCTGCGCGATCCGCACGTTCTCGCAGAGCACGTCGAGCGCGTCCCGGGTGCGCGGCACCGGCAGCAGGTGCCCGGCCTCAAGGAGCGGCGACGCCGTGCGCTCGCCGCCCGCCCTGACGAACGCGATGTGCTCGGTGACCAGCGGTGAGCCCAGCGCCTCGGCGCGCGCGGCCAGCTCCGCGAGCCGGTGCTCGTCCGGCCGTTCCGCCCCGCCGAGGCCGAGCGAGACACCGTGCGGCACGACGGTGACGCCGCGCTCGCGCAGCCGCAGCAGGGAGTCGGGCAGATGCCCGGGGCAGAGGTTCTCGGCGACGGCCTCCACCCAGTCGATGCCGGGCATGGCCTCGACGATGCCGGCGATCTCGGGCCGCCAGCCGATCCCGGTGCCCAGCTGTGCAAGTCGCTGCATGGCCGTCCCCCTCCTGCGCCGCGCCAGTGCGCTGCGGCGTGCTGTTGTCTTCGCCCCGCCGAGCACCGGCGAACCCAGGAGAGGGGACCTTCAGAGCTACATTTGAGGTTCGCCGCCCGGCCGATGGCAGCGTGCGGCCGAGGCCCGGCCCCCGTCAGGGGTCCACGGACAGCTACGGGAAGAGCGGCCGCCGCCGGCGGCTGAGCCGGCATCGGCGGCGGCCAGTGAGCACGGGCGTACGCGTCTCCCCGGCGCGGTTCACGTGCTCACCGCCCTCACCCCTCCGAGACGTGCGGGAGTTCGCCCTGGAGGCGGGGAGGGCAAGAGGCCGGGACGAGCGTCGGCGAGAACGACCCGGCCGCATTCGGCGCGCTGTGCGCGGTGCGATCCCGGGGTCTCGGGGGATGGAGCGTGGTGGGCTCCGCGAGCTGCCGGAGCGGTTGCGCCCGGGGACGAAAGCCCTCGGACTGTCCGATGCTAGGCCGCCGGGCGCCCGGTCGCCAGAGCCCGGACCCGGTCTCTTTCCCACCGCACGCCGCTCCCGCGAACGCCAGGTGGAGACGTGGCCGCGGGGGCGTCAGGGGCTGTGGCGGGTCGCCCCGGCCGCCCGGCACTCTCCGAACACCTCGAACTGTGCCCGGCCGCCCGGCACGCTCCCCGAACGCCCGTCGCCGGATCGCCGGACCACAGGACCGCCAGACCGCCGGACCGGCGCCCGCGGCGCAGTGGCTCACGCCCGGCCGAGCTCCGACAGGAGGCCGCCGTCGCGCGCCCCCTCCGCCACCACCGTGCACGATCCCGGCGCGATCTCCGTGAACCCGGCGTCCCGGACGACCGGCAGCCCGGCCCGGGTCAGCGGCTCCCAGCGGGGCCGGTCCGCCACCCGTACCGAGAGCGGGAAGCCCGCCTCGCGCCACTCCTTGCGCTGCGTGTCGGACAGCTCCCACCAGGCCAGCTGAGCCCCGTGGCCGGCCTGCGCCATGGCCTTGCCCGCCGTCATGCCGAGGTCCGGGTTGAGCCACAGCACCGGGGCGGCCGGGTCGGGGGCGGACGGCGGCTCGGGGTCGTCGAGGTCCGTGCCGGAGACCTGGAGCTTCGCCAGGTCCTTGGGCCAGCCGTCGAGCGGGACCGGCGGGAAGACCCGTACCTCGGCGCCGCCGCGACCGGTGACCGTGATGCCGTCGAGGCCCTCCGCGCGGCGCCACTCCGCGCCCCGCGCCCGCCGCACCACCTTGCGGATCCGGGCGTCCTGCCAGTCCCGCACGGCGGCCGCCCACTCCCCGTCGCCGAGCGCACGCTCGTCGGAGAGGATCACCAGCACCGCGCGCGCCGCCGTCTCCAGGGCGTCCGTGCGGGCCGGCGGTGCGGCGCGCTCGATGCGCACCACGAGCGGCAGCACGAACTGCGGTGCCTCGTCGCGGGCCGTGCGCTCGTCGCGGAACGGACTGTCGGAGGACCCGGGCGCAGCGGGCCGGGGCAGGGCGGAGTCGTCGCTGGTCACGCCCTCCAGTCTGCCAGCAGCCCGGCACACCCCCTGCCCCGTGCGCCGCGCGCGTACGGGACCGGCATGCTGCTCTGCGCGCTGCTCGCCCTGATCGCACCGGGCTCCCCGGCGCGCGCGGCGGTGACGGCCCTGATCACGGGCTCCCAGGAGGGCCGGATCCCGGTCCCGCTGCTCCCGCTCGCCGGGGCGGCGGTCCTGGCGGCGGCCTGCGCGACGGCGGCCTGCGCCCTCTCGTCCCGCCGCTGACGACGGGCCCGGCCCTGTCCGGCACCGGGTCGAGGCCCGACGGACTTCAGCCGGAACAAGCCGTGCGCTGGGCCTCCTGCCACTCGCACACCGGGCACAGCGTCACGCCCCTGGTCGACTCCGGGTACTCGGTGGGCGCCCGGCACAGCACGCACTCGGCGACCGCCCCGGCCTCGCCGTCCTGGTTGTTCTCCATGGCTCCAAGCGTACGGTCACGCCTTCCGCACCGCCCCGACCAGCTCGGAGACCCGTACGAACCGGTAGCCCCTCGCGCGCAGCGCCGGCACCACGGCCCGCACCGCGCGCTCCGTCGCCGGCGCCGCGCTGCGGGTGCAGTGCATGACGACGACCGAACCCGGGCGTACCCCGTCGAGCACCTGCCGCGCCACCGCGTCCGGGTCCGTCGCGAACGCGTCGCCGCTCACCACGTCCCACTGCACGGCCGTGACGCCGGCGGGGGAGAGGGCCCGCAGCGCCCGCCGGTCGTAACAGCCGCCCGGGAAACGGAAGTACGGGACGACATGCCTGACGCCCGCCTCCCGGAACGCGGTGAAGGCCCGGTCGACGTCCGCACGCATCCGCCCGGCCGGCACGGTGGGCAGGCCGTAGCAGTCGTCGGTGAAGGCGTAGTGGCTGTACGAGTGGTTGGCGACCTCGAAGAGCGGGTCGCCGCCGATGGCCCTGGCCTGCGCCGGGTACTGCTCGGCCCAGCGCCCCGTCATGAAGACGGTGGCCGGCACGCGCAGCGCGCGCAGGGCGGCGATGAGCCGCGGGTTGTCGAAGTGCTCGCCGGAGGCGGCGCGCGCGCCCTGGTCCGCGGTCATGTCGGCGTCGAAGGTGAGCGCGACCGTGCGCTCCCGCGGCCGCGCGGCGCGCCTGAAGACGGGGGTGAGGCCCGCGGGGCCCGGGGCGAGCGTCGGCGGCCCGGTCGGCGCCACGGCCGCGGGGCTCGCGGCGGGCCGGGACGCCCGCCCCGGGTGCGGGGGCTCGGCACCGCCGGAACAGGCGGCGCCGCCGAGGGCGAGAGCGCCGAGGGCGCAGGTCAGTGCGGTACGGCGGAGAGTGCTGATCACGCGGCGACGATAACTCCGAAAATGGGATTAATCGGGTAGATCGGAGTCGGTCGCATCGCGTGGCTGGAGCTAGGCTCCGCGTTGCCGCAGCGCTCCCGCCACCTGATCGAAGAACACCGTGTGCGCCGCCGCGCTGGCCGCGATCTCCGGGTTCCACGGCAGCACCACGGCCCGCTCAACCACCGCCGCCCACCGTGCGTCCCCCGCGTACTGCTCCCGCGGGGCGGCGTTGGCCCGGGCGTCGACCAGCACCACGTCCGGCGCCAGTTCGGCGGCGTCGGCCCAGGACCCGGTCTGCCAGTTGGCGCCGGGCCCCTCGGGCGGCTCCACCGTGCGCACCCCGATCCCGGTCAGCGCGCTCAGGTCGGGCCACTTCCCGGGCCGCGCGAGATGCACACTGTCCGGCCCGCCGGGGGACAGCGCCAGGACCCGGACCGCCCCGGCCGCCTCGGCGACGGACGCCAACTCCCGCTCGGCCCGCGTCAGTTCCACCAGCGCCACGGGCCCTTCCGCGGCCCCGAGCGAACGCCCGAGCTCCGCCAGCCGCTCCCGCACGGCGGTCAGCCCCCGGCCCTGCCCCACATCGAGCACGGCGAGCGGGACATGCTCCTCCAGGTGTTTCGCCACGTCCGGTTCGACCCCGTACACCTGGCCGCCGCCGTACGTCAGCGCCACCACGAGATCCGGCCGCACCGCGAGCACGTCATCGAGCCCGAGGCCCGCCCCGGCCCCCAGATACGCGATGTCGTCGAGCGGCAGCCTCCCGGATTTCGCGCGATCGGGTCTCTCCCCGTCGTGGTACGAGCCGAAGATGCCGACGGGGCGTATGCCCAGGTCCCACAGGCTCGCCCCGGCCTGTATGTACGCGACGACCCGCTCCGGCGCCTCGGGCGCGGCGGCGACATGCCCCCGGTCGTCGGTGAACTCCCATGGGGTGATCGGACGTTCTTCCATGCCCGGACCCTGCCCAGGCCGTGCGCGCACCACGCCGCCCGAAACCGGTCAGGATGGCAGGAAGCCGCCGTCCTGCACCGGTGTGGGCGGCGCGGTTACGCGTGCCTCACTTGTGCCAGGGGCCGGTCACGGCGAACGTCGTACCGGGCGTGTAGCAGTTCACGTACATGGTGGAGCCGTCCGGCGCGAACGTGACGCCCGCGAACTCGCCCCACGCGGGTTCCTCGGCCGTCCCGATGTTCTGGCGCCCGCGCGCCATCGCGTACACCTCGCCCTTCCTCGTCACGCCGAAGACGTGCTGGGCGCCCTCGCCGTCCTCGCAGACCATCAGGCCGCCGCTGGGCGCGAGGCAGATGTTGTCGGGCTCCTCGCCGGGCAGCTGGACGTCGGTGCCGGGGCCGAAGACGATGACCAGGGTGAGCCGGCGCTCGGCGGGGTCGTAGCGCCAGATCTGCCCGAAGTGGTCGGCGGCGGAACCTTCCCTGCTCCGCGCGTACGACGACACGAAGTACACGCACGAGCCGCCCCAGTAGCACCCCTCCAGCTTCTGGGCGTGGGTGATGCCCTTGGGCCCGAAGTCCTGGTTGCGGATGGCGGTCTGCGTGGCGAGCGGGTCCGGCACGTCGACCCACTCGATGCCCTTGAAGGTCGCGCCGGTCTCCTGCACCGCAGACAGATCGGGCACCCCGGGCACCCGCATCGCCTGCAGCGTGCCGCCCGCCCGCAGCGAACCGAGGCCGCCGCGCGGCTTCTCGGGCAGGAACCGGTAGAACAGCCCGAACGGCTTGTCGAAGGCGTCCTCGGTCTCGTACACGACACCGCGCCGCGGATCGACGGCGATGGCCTCGTGCTGGAAGCGGCCCATGGCGGTGAGCGGCACGGCGCCCGAGCGGTGCGGGTCGACGGGGTCGACCTCGAAGATGAAGCCGTGGTCCTTCGTGTAGCCGTTCGTGCCGGCCCTGTCCTCGGTCTCCTCGCAGGTCAGCCAGGTGCCCCACGGAGTGTGCCCGCCGGCGCAGTTGACGGCCGTACCGGCGATGGCGACCCGCTCGGACAGTACGTTGTTGCGCCGGTCCAGGGTGAGCGCCGTACAGCCGCCCTTGCCCATCGGGTCGTACGTGAGCCCTGCGACGGTCGGTACGGGGATCTTGCCGGTGACGCGGTTCTCGTGGTTGCGCACGAGATGGACGCGGCCCTGTCTGCCGGCGAACGCGGCCATGCCGTCGTGGTTGCTGGGCACCGGTCCCTCCCCGGAGCGCAGCGGATCGCCCTCGCGGGAGAGAACCTGGTAGCGGAAACCTTTCGGCAGGTCGAGCAGACCCGCCGGGTCGGGCACCAGGGAGCCGTAACCGGCGCGCCCCTGGGCCGCGGCGGAGCCGGCGAACAGCTCGGACAGGGACCCGGCGAAGGCGATGCCCACCCCCAAGGCGCCGGTACGGGCGAGCACCTGACGTCGTGTTGCGGACAGCCGTGTTTCAGACATGGGGCAACCTCCTGCTGGCGGACAGGAACTGTGACCCGGTGTGTCTATCACGCGCTCCGCGCCGCGTGAACCACGCGCGTAGCAACGGCATTTCGGGGCTGGTTACTCGTGTCGCCCAGGGCGTCCCCCGGCCCGGCGGCTACGGGTGGACGAGCCCCTTGGCGTCCCGCGCCAGGGCGGTGAGCCGCGAGATCGCCCGGAAGTACTTCTTCCGGTATCCGCCGTTCAGCATCTCCTCGCTGAACAGGTGGTCGAACGGCTGCCCCGACGCGAGGACGGGTATCTCCCGGTCGTAGAGCCGGTCGGCGAGCACCACCAGCCGCAGGGCGGTGGACTGGTCGGGCACGGCCGAGACCTCCGTCAGGCAGACCGCCGACAGGTCGTCCGTCAGCGCGCCGTACCGGCTGGGATGTACCCGCGCCAGATGCTCGAGCAGGTGCGGGAAGTCGTCGAGCGAGGCGCCCTCGGTGGCGTACGCCGCCTTGGTGACCTGCTCCTCGGAGAAGGGCGGCGGGGCCTCGGGCAGACCACGGTGCCGGTAGTCCTCACCGTCGATGCGCACCGGCCTGAAGTGCGCGGACAGGCCCTGGATCTCACGCAGGAAGTCCGCGGCGGCGAACCGGCCCTCGCCGAGCTTGCCGGGCAGCGTGTTCGAGGTGGCGGCGAGTGCGACGCCCGCCTCGACCAGCTTGCCGAGCAGCGTGGAGACCAGGACGGTGTCGCCCGGGTCGTCGAGCTCGAACTCGTCGATGCAGAGCAGCCGGTGCTCGCTCAGCGTGCGCACGGTCTGCTGGAAGCCGAGGGCGCCGACCAGGTTCGTCAGCTCGACGAACGTGCCGAACGCCTTGTGCTCGGGCGCCGCGGGGGTGGCGTGCCACAGGGAGGCCAGGAGGTGGGTCTTGCCGACGCCGTAACCGCCGTCGAGGTAGACGCCCCGGGGGCCGGCCGGGGCGGCGGGCTTCTTGCCGAAGCCGAACAGGCCGCGCTTCCTGCCCGCGCCGGCGGCGTGCGCCCCGCCGAGCCCGGCGGCGAACGAGCTCAGCACCTGCACGGCCTGCGTCTGGCTCGGCTGGTTCGGATCGGGGATGTACGTCTCGAAGCGGGCCGAGCTGAACCGGGGCGGCGGCACCATCTCCGCCACCAGACGCTCCGCGGGGACGCGCGGCTCGCGGGCGCACAGGGACTGGGGCGCCGCGTCGGCTAGGGGGCTGATGCCCGTCGGGCGGGAGCCGGAGGCTTCGGTGGAGGACGACACAGCTCCGCAGCTTAGTGGCCGTGCCACACTGCACGTCATGCGACGCCTGTTCCCTGTGACGTACGAAACAGCAGATCACGAGGGCCGGGAGGGACTCGACGGGCCCGAGGGGCCGCTGGGCCGTGAGTGGAGCCTCGACCGGCTCGCCGATGCCTACGCCTATCCGGACGGGGCGCCGGGGGAGGTGTGGCTGCGCGCCAACATGGTCTCCACGCTCGACGGCGCCGCCCAGCACGACGGCCGCTCCCAGCCCATCTCCTGCCCGACCGACATGCGGATCTTCGGCACCCTGCGCGGTCTCGCGGACGCCGTGGTCGTCGGCGCCGAGACGGTCCGCCAGGAGGGCTACCGGCCCGCCCGCGCGCGTGACGCGTTCGCCGCGCGCCGCAAAGCGGCCGGTCAGGGCCCCGCCCCCGCCATCGCGGTGATCAGCGCGAGCCTCGACCTCGACTTCGGCCTCCCGCTGTTCACCGAACCGCTGACGCCGACGTTCATCCTCACCGGCGCGGCCGCGCCGGCGGACCGGACGGCGGCGGCCCGCGCGGCCGGGGCCGAGGTGCTGGTCGCCGGGGACGGCGCCGGGGTCGAGCCGCGGCGGGCGGTACGGGCGCTGGCCGAGCGGGGTCTGACGCGGCTGCTCACGGAGGGCGGGCCGCGGCTCCTCGGCCAGTTCGTGGCCGCACAGGTGCTCGACGAGCTGTGCCTGACGCTCTCCCCGCTCCTTGCCACGGGCGCCGCCCAGCGCATCGCCGGAGGTCCTGAGCTGGCCGTGCCGGAACGTTTCGAGCTGGCATCTCTCCTGGAAGAGGACGGTTTTCTCTTCACCCGGTACCGTCGGCCCCGACACTCGGCGGAATGATTCGTTCCGTATTGCCTCCGCTGGGCACACTAAATCTCGCAGCCCCCGTGCGGCCACGGGGCAGGATGGTTTCCGCAGGTCCCCAGGGCCGGTCGCAGGACGGCCCACGGTAGGAGAAGAAGGGCGCCCCTCGTGTTCACGAGCGTATTGATGATCGAGAAGGCACTGACGTCGGCCGACGTGGAGTTCGTCACCACCTTGCACGGCGACGAGGAAGTCTCCTTCCACGTGCTGCTCCAGCCCCGCGGCGACCAGGCGGACCGCCTGCTGCGGGCCATCGACGACGTCGCGATGGGCGAGCTGGACGAGGCGGCCCGGGAGGACGAGGTGCCCGAGGGCGACGAGGCCAGGGTGCCCGGGGAACAGGCACTTGAGGTCTCCCTCACCGCACTGCGCCAGGCCGGCTGCGCCGCCGAGGGACGGTTCATCGACGACCATCCGCTGGACGCGCTGAAGGCGCTCGTCGACGAGGTGCGGGCGGACGAGGTGATCGTGCTGACCGACCCGCACTACGTCGAGGAGTTCTTCCACCGGGACTGGGCCTCCCGGGCCCGGCACAAGGTGGGCGTGCCGGTGCTGAAGCTGTTCTCGTACAGCAAGGCGTGACGCGTTGCTGTACCCCCGCGGCGCGGCAGGACGCGGGCTCGGATGCGGGGCGGGCGGGCCCGAGGCAATAGGCTGACCCGGTCCGAGGCCGCAGTGGCACCGGACCGGAACACCCGCAAGAACCCCAGGGGAGAGACACGTATGGCATCCGGCCTGCCCACTTCTACCGCCGCCATGGACCGACCGCACTTCATCGGCATCGGCGGCGCCGGAATGTCGGGCATCGCCAAGATCCTCGCCCAGCGCGGCGCCCAGGTCACGGGCAGCGACGCGCGCGAGTCCGCCACGGCCGGAGCGCTGCGCGCGCTCGGCGCGACGGTCCACATCGGCCACGACGCCGCGCACCTGTCGCCCGGGGCCAGCTGCGTCGTCGTCTCCTCCGCGATCCGCGAGGACAACCCCGAGCTGCTGCGCGCGGCCGAGCTCGGCATCCCCGTGGTGCACCGCTCCGACGCGCTCGCCGCGCTCATGGACGGCCTGCGCCCCATCGCGGTGGCCGGCACCCACGGCAAGACGACCACGACGTCGATGCTGGCCGTGGCCCTGTCCTCGCTCGGCCTCGCCCCCTCGTACGCGATCGGCGGCGACCTCGACGCCCCCGGCTCGAACGCCCTGCACGGCGAGGGCGACATCTTCGTCGCCGAGGCCGACGAATCGGACCGCAGCTTCCACACGTACCGGCCCGAAGTCGCGATCATCCTCAACGTCGAACTCGACCACCACGCCAACTACGCGTCGATGGACGAGATCTACGACTCCTTCGAGATCTTCACGTCGAAGATCGTCCCCGGCGGCACCCTCGTCATCGCCGCCGACCAGCCCGGCGCCGTCGAACTGACCCGCCGCATCCGCGACACGACCTCCCTCAAGGTCGTCACCTACGGCGAGTCGCCGTCCGCGGACATCCGCATCCACAAGGTCACGCCCCGCGGCCTGACCAGCGAGGTCACCGTCCTCCTCGACGGCAAGCTGCTCACCTTCACCGTCTCGGTCCCCGGCCGCCACTACGCGCACAACGCGGTCGCCGCCCTCGCCGCGGGTGTCGCCCTCGGCATCCCCTCCCGGAACCTGGCCGGCGCCATCAGGTCGTACACCGGCGTCAAGCGCCGTCTCCAGCTCAAGGGCGAGGAGAGCGGCGTACAGGTCATCGACTCCTACGCGCACCACCCCACGGAGATGGCGGCCGACCTGGAGGCGATGCGTGCCGCGGCCGACGGCTCCCGCCTGCTGGTCCTGTTCCAGCCGCACCTCTTCTCCCGCACCCAGGAACTGGGCAAGGAGATGGGCGAGGCCCTGGGCCTCGCGGACGCCTCCGTCGTCCTCGACATCTACCCGGCCCGCGAGGACCCGATCCCCGGCATCACCAGCGCCCTGATCGTCGACGCGGCGCGCGCCGCAGGCGCCGACGTCCAGGCGGCCCACGACACGACGGCGGCCGTCGAGGCGGTCGCGGGAATGGCGAAGCCCGGTGATCTCGTTCTCACCATGGGCGCGGGCGACGTCACGGACCTCGGCCCGCGGATCCTGGACCATCTCGCACAGCGCTGACGCGCAAGCCGAAGCTGAAGCAAAAGGGAGTGCCCCATGGCGTACGACGTCGAGAAGCCGGACGAGCAGTGGCGCGCGGAGCTGAACCCGGCGGAGTACGCGGTACTGCGCCAGGCCGGCACCGAGCCCGCCTTCACCGGTGAGTACACCGACACCGAGACCAAGGGTGTCTACGCCTGCCGGGCGTGCGGCGCCGACCTCTTCACCTCGACCGAGAAGTTCGAGTCGCACTGCGGCTGGCCGTCCTTCTACGACCCGAAGGACTCCGCCGCCGTCGAACTCATCGAGGACCGCTCCCACGGCATGCTCCGCACCGAGGTCCGCTGCCGCCGCTGCGGCTCGCACCTCGGCCACGTCTTCGAGGGCGAGGGGTACGCGACGCCGACGGACCAGCGGTACTGCATCAACTCGATCTCGCTCAGGCTGGTCCCCGGCGGGGAGTGAGCCCGGGGCTCTCCTGCGCGCGACCTGATCCCGCGCGCGCTCCGTGTCAGGGGCGGTCCGCGCGCAGGAAGTCCTCCACCACCCGGATCAGCGCGAGCGGCGCCTCGTCCATCGCGTAGTGGCCGCAGACCGGCAGGTCGACCAGCTCGCCGCGGCTGAACCAGCGCAGCCACGTCGTCCGGATCAGCTCCGCGGGCAGGGCCGGGTCGAGCTGACCGGTCACCGCGAGCGCCGGTGTCGTGCAGCCCTCCAGGTCGCGGTGGAAGTCGTCGCCGGTCCACGAGTCGAGCCAGGCGCGGAACGCCTTGACGTCGCTGCACGCCAGCGACCGCGCCGTCATCCGGTCCAGCCAGGCCGCCGGGCGGACACCGCCCGTGGTGAGGTCGAGGATGGTGCGGCGGTGCGCCGGTTCGGTGTCGGCCGTCGAGAAGATCTCCCACTGCTGCGGCGGCAGCTTCAGCCCCGACGCCGGGACCGGTGAGACGCCCGCGACACGCCGCACGCGGTGCCGGGCCGACGCCACGACGCGCTGCGCCACACTGGCCCCCATCGAGTGCCCGAGCAGGGAGAAGCGCTCCCAGCCGAGCCGGTCCGCGAGCGCCAGGACGTCGGCCGCGCCCTCGGCCGTCGTGTACGCGCCAGGGGTGTCCCTCGCCTCCCCGTAACCGCGCAGGTCCACGAGCGCGTACTGGAAGGAGATCCGGTCGAGATCGGCGACGACCGGTGCGTACGCGGAGCGGTCGGCGAACCAGCCGTGCACCGCGATCACCTTGTGCGGGCCGTCTCCGTGCAGTTCATGAGGAAGAAGGAAGGTGGAGGCCACGTCGACTCCCGGAGGATGGGGCGGTGCGGGTCGCGTCCACGGTGGCGCGGCCCCGCGCGGGCCACAAGGGGGCGTGCCCGGGCGATCGGCGACAATGGGGGCGTGACCACCCCCGACTCACCCCGCACCGTTACCGACCGCCCTGATCTGCGCGCCGACTGCGACAACTGCTTCGGCCTGTGCTGTGTCGCACTGCCGTTCGCCAAGTCCCAGGACTTCGCGCGGAACAAGAGCGCGGGCACCCCCTGCCAGAACCTCCGGGACGACTTCCGCTGCGGCATCCACACGCGACTGCGCGACGAGGGCTACCCGGGGTGCACCGTCTTCGACTGCTTCGGCGCCGGCCAGAAGATCTCGCAGGTCACGTTCGAGGGCATCAGCTGGCGCGAGCGCCCCGAGAGCGCGCGGGCGATGTACGACGTCTTCCCCGTGATGCGCCAGCTGCAGGAGCTGCTCCGGTACCTCAGCGAGGTGCTGGAGCTGCGCCGGGCCCGGCCCGTGCACCGCGAGGCCCGGCGCGCCCTCGACGGCATCGAGCGGCTCACGCGCGCGGGCGCCGACGAACTGCTCGCGGCCGACGTGCCCGCACTCCGTGCCGACGTGAACACCCTGCTCCTCGAAGCGAGCGACCTGGTCCGCGCCGAGGTACCGGGCCGCAAGAAGAACCACCGCGGCGCCGACCTCGCGGGCGCCCGCCTGCGCGACGCCGACCTGCGCGGCGCCAATCTGCGCGGCGCGCTCCTCATCGCCGCGGATCTGACCGGCGCCGATCTCCGCTCGGCCGACCTGATCGGTGCGGATCTACGCGATACGCGGCTCGGCGGCGCCGACCTCACCGGCAGCATCTTCCTCACCCAGGCCCAGCTGAACGCGGCTCGCGGCGACCGGGCCACCAAGCTGCCCCCCGGCCTGACGCGGCCCGCGCACTGGGCCGCGTAGCTCGCGAACCTGCTCGGACGAGCGGCCGCTTCCCCGGAACGGGGCCCCTCACTCATCGTTCACGCGATGGGACGATCATCCGCCGCGCCGCGGATGCCTGTCGACCGGCGCGGGTAGGCCCGCGCCCATGACAGAGCAGTCCTCACAGCCGTTCCAGCTGCCGCGCTTCTACATGCCGTACCAGGCGCGGCTCAACCCCCACCTCGACCGAGCGCGCGCGCACTCCGCCGAGTGGGCCCGCGACATGGGCATGCTGGAGGGGAGCGGCGTCTGGGAGCGGAGCGACCTCGACGCACACGATTACGGCCTGCTGTGCGCGTACACGCACCCCGACTGCGACGGCCCCGCCCTCTCGCTGATCACCGACTGGTACGTGTGGGTCTTCTTCTTCGACGACCACTTCCTGGACATGTACAAGCGCACGAACGACCGGGAGAGCGGCAAGGCCCACCTCGACCGGCTGCCCCTCTTCATGCCCATGGACCTCGCCACCCCGGTGCCCGAGCCGGCCAACCCCGTCGAGGCGGGACTCGCCGACCTGTGGCGGCGCACCGTGCCCGCGATGACCCTCGACTGGCGCCGCCGGTTCGCCGAATCGACCGAGCACCTGCTCAACGAGTCGATGTGGGAGCTCTCCAACATCAACGAGGGCCGCGTCTCCAACCCCGTCGAGTACATCGAGATGCGCCGGAAGGTCGGCGGCGCACCGTGGTCCGCCGGGCTCGTGGAGTACGCGACCGCCGAGGTCCCCGCCTCCGTCGCCGGGACGAGGCCGCTGCGGGTCCTGATGGAGACGTTCTCCGACGGCGTGCACCTGCGCAACGACCTCTTCTCCTACGAACGCGAGGTCCTCGACGAAGGTGAGCTCAGCAACGGCGTCCTGGTCCTGGAGACCTTCTTCGGCTGTACGACCCAGGAGGCCGCGGAGACCGTCAACGACGTGCTCACCTCACGCCTGCACCAGTTCGAGCACACCGCGCTCACCGAAGTGCCCGCGCTCTGCCTGGACAAGGGGCTCACACCGGACGAGGTGGCGGCCGTCGCCGCGTACGCGCGCGGGCTCCAGGACTGGCAGTCCGGCGGCCACGAGTGGCACCTGCGGTCCAGCCGCTACATGAACGAGGGCGCCGTGCAGGAGCGCTCGCCGCTGCGCGGCCCGACCGGACCCGGGTCCGCCTCCGCCGACGTGGGCGCGCTGCTCGCCTCGGTGGGGGCCGAGCGGCTGCGGGCGTACACCCATGTCCCGTTCCAGAAGACGGGGCCCTCGCTCCTGCCCGACCTCTACCTGCCGTTCGAGGTGCGGCTGAACCCGGCGCTCGACGGCGCGCGCGAACGCCTCGTCCCCTGGACGCGGCACATGGGCATGCTCAACGAAGGCGTCTGGGACGAGGACCGGCTCGCCGCCGCCGACCTGGCGCTCTGTTCGGCCGGGCTCGACCCGGACGGCCCGCCCGAGGCCCTCGACCTCAGCGCGCAGTGGCTGGCCTGGGGCACGTACGGGGACGACTACTACCCGCTGGTCTTCGGGCACCGGCGCGACCTCGCCGCCGCCAAGCTCAGCACCGAGCGCCTGTCGGCCTGCATGCCGCTGACGGACGAGCCCGTCCCCCCGCCGGCCAACGCCATGGAGCGCGGCCTCGTCGACCTGTGGGCGCGCACGACCGCGGAGATGACGACCGAGCAGCGGGCCGGTTTCCGCGCCGCGGTCGACGTCATGACGGAGAGCTGGGTGTGGGAGGTGCTCAACCAGGTCCAGAACCGCGTCCCCGACCCGGTCGACTACCTGGAGATGCGCCGCGCCACCTTCGGCTCCGACCTCACCATGAGCCTGTGCCGCATGGGCCATGGCCCGGCCGTACCGCCCGAGGTGTACCGCACGGGCCCCGTCCGGGCGCTGGAGAACTCGGCCATCGACTACGGCATGCTGGTCAACGACATCTTCTCGTACCAGAAGGAGATCGAGTACGAGGGCGAGGTGCACAACGCGATCCTCGTCGTGCAGAACTTCTTCGGCATCGACTACCCGAAGGCCCTCGGCATCGTGCACGACCTCACGACGCAGCGCATGCGGCAGTTCGAGCACATCGCCGCGAACGAATTCCCCGTCCTGTACGCGGACTTCAAGCTCTCCGCCAAGGCGCGCGCCGTACTGGAGGGCTACGTCGAGGAGCTGCGCAACTGGATGGCGGGCATCGTCAACTGGCACCGCAACGTGGACCGCTACCGCTCCGACTACCTGGCGAGCCGCACCCACGGCTTCGTGCCGGACCGGATCCCCACCCGCCCCGGTTTCACAACCTTCGCGTCCGGAATGCGGCCTTCAGGCAACCTGTCCGGTGTGTACGGCATCTCTTGATGCAGACGGCCACTGACCGGCCGCATCCACGGGGGACATGACAGAACACACGGGGGTGTTCTTTCCTTGACCGAAATCATCGAACACATCATGACCGCACCGGCCGCGGAGCGCCGGGTCCGGGCCGTCGCGGCGGGGGAACTGGTGCCGTACGTCGCGCCGTTGACGGTTCCGCCGGTGCTGAGGCCCGCGGCCGACGACGTCCGCACCGAGACGGAGATCGCGCTGCGGCCCACCTGGCAGCGGCTGCACCCGCAGCTCCCGCCGACCCTCATGTGGGGCTACGACGGCTGCGTGCCGGGCCCCACCATCGAGGTGCGGCGCGGACAGCGGATCCGGATCGCCTGGACCAACCGCATCCCGCAGGGCAGCGAGTACCCGGTGACAGCGGTGGAGGTGCCCATCGGGGCACCGAACCCGAGCACCCGGCCGGGCCGCGACACCGTGCCGGCCGACGCGGACGTCGCCGCCCTGCCCGCCTGGTCGGTGACCCACCTGCACGGAGCGCAGACCGGCGGCGGCAACGACGGCTGGGCGGACAACGCCGTGGGGACCGGCGACGCCCAGCTCTCCGAGTACCCGAACGACCACCAAGCCGTGCAGTGGTGGTACCACGACCACGCCATGAACATCACGCGGTGGAACGTGCAGACCGGGCTGTACGGCACGTACCTGATCCGCGACGACGAGGAGGACGCCCTGCAACTCCCGTGCGGCGACCGGGAGATACCACTGCTGCTCGCCGACCGGAACCTGGACACCGACGCCGACGGCTCGCTGAACGGGCGACTGCTGCACAAGACGGTCGTCGTCGACCCGAAGAACGCGGAGACCGGCAAGCCCGTCTCCCTGCCGTTCACCGGCCCGTACACCACGGTCAACGGACGCATCTGGCCGTACGCCGAGGTCGACGCCGCCTGGCACCGCTTCCGCCTGGTCAACGCGTCGAACGCCCGCATCTTCGACCTGGTCCTGGTCGACGAGGACGACCGGCCGGTGCCGGGCGTGCTCCATCAGATAGGCAGCGACGGCGGCCTCCTGCCGCGTCCCGTGCCGATCGACTTCGACGCGGCGCTGCCGGCGCTCACCGTCGCCCCGGCCGAGCGGATGGATCTGCTCATCGACTTCGCGGCGCTCGCGGGCCGCCGGGTCCGGCTGGTCAACAAGGGGCCGAACCAGGCGCCGGGGGTGCCGGACGTGCCGGGCAACGTGCCCTACCCGCACGTGCTGGAGTTCCGGGTCGGCGACGACTGCGTGTCCGACCCGTTCACCCTGCCCGACGTGGTCTCCGGCTCCTTCCGGAAGCTGACGCACGACATCGAGCACGGCCACCGGCTGATCGTGCTGACGCCGCCCGCGACCAAGGGCGGCGGCGGACATCCGGAGATCTGGGAGATGGCGGAGGTCGAGGACCCCGCCGACGTCCAGGTCCCCGCCGACGGCGTCATCCAGCTCCGCAACGACAAGGGCGAGCTGAAGACGTACCGGCGTACCGCGCGGACCTTCAACGACGGGCTCGGCTTCACCATCGCCGAGGGCAGCCACGAGCAGTGGAGCTTCCTCAACCTCGCGGTGAACCCGCCGGTCGTGCACCCCATGCACATCCACCTGGCCGACTTCCAGATCCTCGGCCGCGACGCGTACGACGCCTCCGGCTTCGACGTGACGGTGGGCGGCACGGTCGCGCCGGTCGCGTTCGATCCGGACACCGTGATCCCGCTGCCGCCCAACGAGCAGGGCTACAAGGACGTGTTCCGCGCCCTGCCCGGCCAGATGCTGCGCGTCATGGGCCGGTTCGACGGGGCGTACGGCCGGTTCATGTACCACTGCCACCTCCTCGAACACGAGGACATGGGCATGATGCGGCCGTTCGTGGTCATGCCGAAGGAGGCCCTGAAGTTCGACCACGGCGCCGGGCACGGCGGACACGGAGGCCACGCCGCTCAGGCGCGTCCCTGAGCCCACACGGGCCCCCGGCAGCGGTACGGCGCTCCGCCGTACCGCTGCCGAGGCTCACACCGTGGCGGCGGCCCTCGCGTGGGCGACCGCCGCGCGGGCCAGGGCCCGCACGATCGGGTGCGGGCGGCTGCCGTCACCGTGCAGCTCCGGCTGGAACAGCGTCGCGAGGAAGAACGGATGCCGGTCCGCGGGCAGTTCGGCGATCCGGACCTGCCCCTCCTCGTCCACGCCGGTGAACCGCAGGCCGTGGGCGCGCAGCGTGTCCAGGTGCGCGGCCGGCCCGTATCCGCAGTGGTAGCGCTCGACCGTGCGGTCCGCGCCGAGCACCGACTCGGCGAGTGAGCCGGCGGTCAGCGTCACGGCGCCCTCGTGCCCCACGAGCGAGCAGGCCAGCGGGGCGATCAGGAGATCGTCGGCGTCGGCGTCGGCGTCGGGGTCGTTCTCGGCGTGGGCGGCGCCGGTCAGGCCGCACACGTTCCGTGCGTACTCGAGCAGCGTGTGCTGGAAGCCGCCGCAGGTGCCGAGGAAGGGGACACCGCCCTCGCGCGCCGCACGGATCGCGCGGAGCACCCCGGCCTCACTGCGGTACGGACTGCCCGGCAGCACCCAGACGGCGTCGAATCCCCGCACGGCGTCCGGGAGTTCGGCGTCCTCGGTCGGGATCCAGTACGCGTCGAGGACGAGGCGCTCGCGGGTGGCGAGAGCGTCGAGGAGCAGCGGAACGCGGGTGTGCGAGACGACGTTCGGGGAGCGGTCGCCGACGAGGGCGATCCGGGCGGGAGCATGCGGGGCGGTGGTCATGCGGCCATCCTCGGCCGCGCCCGCCGTTCACGTCCAACGATGAAAACCGCACCCTTCATAAGCATTCCTGATGCCCGTCGGGGATCCTGGACGCCATGGACCCGCACCTCCTGCGTACGTACGTCACTGTCGCCCGCCTCGCCTCCTTCTCCGCGGCGGCGCACGAGCTCGGCTACACCCAGTCCGCCGTCTCCCAGCACATCGCCACCCTGGAGCAGGACCTGGGCGCGCCGCTGCTGACCCGGCGACCCGTCGCCCCGACCACGGCGGGGGAGCGGCTCCTCGAACACGCGGCGCCGTTGCTGCTGCGCCTCGAAGCGGCCCGCGCGGACGTGCGGCGCACCGCGACGGCGCCCGTGTACGGGCTGACCGTCGCCGTCACGCCGACCGCGCTGCGGGCGCGCACCGCGGCCCTGCTGCCGCACGCGGGGGTGACCGTGCGCGTGCTGCCCCGGGACGGGATACCCGCGGCGGTCGCGACCGGCCGGGCCGATCTGGGCGTGGTGGACGGGGTCGCCGCGCCCAGCGACCCGCTGCGGCTGCCGGACGTCGCCCCGCTCACCACGCGCGGCGTCGCCGAGGAGCCCGTCCACGTCGTCCTCCCGGCCACCCACCCGCTGGCCCGCCGCACCGGCCTGCGCCTCGCCGACCTCGTCGACGCGCGCTGGCTCGACGCGCCCGACGCGGGGCTCCCGCTCGACCAGGTGCGCGCGGTCCTCGGAGGCGGTGGCCTGCGCGCCGGGCTGCGCTACGAAGGGGCGGACGTCCGCACCCTGTTGACCCTCGCCGCGGCGGGCCACGGCCTGACGCTGCTGCCGGCCTCGCTCGCGGCCGTGGAAACAGGCGGCACGAGCGTGAGCGAGGCGGGCGCCACGGCCGGCGGCACGGTCTCCGTACCGCTCACCGCGCCGCGCGTCGTGCACCGCACCGAACTCGTCCACGCGGGCACCCTGCGTGGTCCGGCAGCCGACCTTGCCGCCGCACTGACCGGCTGACCCCGGCCGTCCGCCGCGGTGACCTGCGCGAACGCCGAAGTGTTCGAGCGGGCCCGGCACTCTCACCCGTTCGTGGTCCGTCGGAAGGGGGCGGGACGGGTAGGGCTGTGACCGGAGTCGGCACCCAGGATCGAAGGCGGTCAGCGATGGAACAGACGGCGTTGCGTCCCCGGTCGATGCCGGGCAGACCGAGCGCTTCCGCGCGCGAGCCCGGCCTCGGCAGGCCCGGCGCCAACCCGCGGCCCGCCCGTCGCCCGCACGCCGCGCGGCGCCGCGGCAACCGCCTGGCCGGACCGCTGTCCGTCCTGCTCTGCGCACTCGTCCTGGTGCTGGCCGGGGTGGGCCTCGGCGTTGTCGGCGCCACGGTCCTCGGCGTGGGCAAGCCGGCCGAGGCGCGACAGAATGCGGCGATCGGCGCCCCGGTGGCACCGGCGCGGCTTCCCGCCCCGGCCCCCGCACCGGCCGCCGTGCGGGGCAGCCTCGGCGTGGAGGTGGTCGACGCGCCCGGGGGGCCGGGCGCGCTCGTCGTCGCCGTGCACGTGCCCGGCCCGGGGTACGCGGCCGGACTGGTGCGCGGAGACGTCGTGTTGAGCTTCGGCGCCGTGCGTATCGACTCGGCGAGCGAGCTGGCTGCCGTGGTGTCGGACGCCCGCTCGGGACGCCCGCAGCACGTGACGGTTCGTCATGCCAACGGGGCGCGACAGAAGTTGGCGGCCAACCCCGGCGTGGTGACGTGAGCCCCGTTCAGACCGTGCGGAAATGCGTCGTCAACCGCCGCTCGTCGTCCAGCACATGGAAGGCGAGACCCACCGGCGCCTCCCGGTCCGCGACCTGCTCGCCCTCCCACGGCAGCCGCAGCGTCCACGTCACCCCGGGCCCCACGACCAGCGGCCGCCCGGCGAACATCGTCGCGGCCGGGGTGTGTGCATGGCCGGTGAGCACCGCGACGATCTCGGGACGACGCGCCAACAGCCCTGACAGGGCCCGCGGTTGGGCCAGCTGGTAGCGGTCCGGCAACGGGTGGTGCAGGGCTACGGGCGGGTGGTGGAAGGCGATCAGGACGGGCGTCTCACCGTCGAGCGCATCGAGCTCGTCCTCGATCCAGGTGTACGTCTCCTCGTCGAGCGCCCCCTCGTCCGCGCCCGGGATGCTGGAGTCGCACATCAGGACGGCCGCGCCGCCCACCCGGTGCGCCCGGTTCACCGGCCCGTCGGCCGCCGGCTCGCGCAACAGGGCCTTGCGGTACGGGACGCGGCTGTCGTGGTTGCCGGGGCAGGTGAGGACGGGGAACGGTGCCGCCGGGTCGTGCAGCCCGAGCAGTGCGGCCGCCTCCTCGTACTCCGCCTCCGCGCCGTGGTCCGCGATGTCCCCGGTGACCAGAAGGGCGTCCAACGGCCCGGGCAGCGCCCGCAGATGGTCCACCGCGCGGCGGGCCCGCTCGGTGGCGCGCGGGGTCCCGTCCAGGTGGAGGTCGCTGATCTGGGCCAGCACAAGCATGGGCGTACGTCCTTCAGGTCTCGACGAACCACGGCAGATCTCGACGGATCACGGCAGGTCTCGACAGATCGCGGAGTTAATGGATTGATGCGATCTAACCATTAGCGCTAATGCTTGAGCAATGCCCTACCGTTAATCGGCCGGGGGGTGCGGCACTGGCCCGGGGGCGGACTCGCGCCGCCTTCCGCGGCCGGGCAGGATGCTGCCGTACGTCCTGTCCCCTCGCCCCGCACCACGGAGGCCCGCCCATGACCACCGGCACACCCGCGCCCTTCACCGCCGCCGACTACAAGGCCCGCATGGACCGCGCCGCGCGCTCCGCGGCCGACGCCGGGCTCGCGGGGGTGCTCGTCGCGCCGGGACCCGACCTGGTGTGGCTCACCGGGTACCACGTGCCGGCCGACACCGAGCGGCTCACCATGCTCGTGCTCGCCGCGGACCGGGAGCCGACCCTCGTCGTGCCCACCCTGGAAGCGCCCGACGCCGCCAAGGCCGCGGGCGCCGAGGCGATGACCCTGCGCGACTGGACCGACGGCAAGGACCCCTACGAGATCGCCGCCCCGCTCCTCGACGGCTCGGGCCGGTTCGGCGTCAGCGACAACGCCTGGGCCATGCACCTGCTCGGCCTCCAGCGGGCGCTGCCCGACACCTCGTACGTCTCCCTGACCGAGGCGCTGCCGATGCTGCGCGGCGTCAAGGACGCCGCCGAACTGGAGCGCCTCGCGGCCGCGGGCGCCGCCGCCGACGCCACGTACGAGGAGATCAAGAAGGTCGCCTTCGGCGGGCGCAAGGAGATCGACATCTCCCGTGAACTCGCCGACCTGCTGCGGCGGTTCGGGCACGAGCAGGTCGACTTCACGCTCGTCTGCTCCGGCCCCAACGGCGCGAACCCGCACCACGCGCCGGGCGACCGTGTCGTCCAGGACGGCGACATGATCGTCCTCGACTTCGGCGGCCTCAAGCACGGCTACGGCTCCGACACCTCGCGCACCGTGCACGTCGGCGAACCCACCGACGAGGAGCGGCGCGTCCACGACGTCGTGCGCGAGGCGCAGACCGCGGCCTGCGACGCCGTCCGGCCCGGTATCGCCTGCCAGGACGTCGACCGGGTCGCCCGCGAGGTCATCACCGACGCCGGGTACGGCGAGTACTTCATCCACCGCACCGGCCACGGCATCGGCGTCACCACCCACGAACCGCCGTACATGGTCGAGGGCGAGGAGCAGCCCCTCGTCCCCGGCATGTGCTTCTCGGTGGAGCCCGGCATCTACCTGCCCGGCCGCTTCGGCGTGCGCATCGAGGACATCGTCACCGTCACGCAGGACGGCGGCCGGCGCCTCAACACCACCGGGCGGGAACTGGCGATCGTGGGCTGAGCCACCACGGGGCGAGTCAGGCGTGCGCCGCAGGAGAGCCCCGCTCAGGGCGCCACGGCGACCACGCACGACTCCGCCGGCACCGTCAGCGTCCCGTTCTCCCCGGGCAGTTCCACCGGCTCCCAGGCCGCGAGCACCTGGGCCACCGGCCGCCCCAGCGGGATCGACGCCGGGCGCCCCGAGAGGTTCACCGCCACCCGCAGGTCGCCCCGCCGGTAGGCGAGCCAGCGGGCCTCCTCGTCGTAGGCGACCCGCACCGCCGCCAGGTCCGGATCCCGGAGGTCCGCGCGGGCGTGCCGCAGGGCGATCAGATCGCGGTACCAGGCCAGTACGCGCGTGTGGTGGCCCGTGGCGTGCTCCGACCAGTCGAGGCAGGACCGTTCGCGGGTGGCGGGGTCCTGCGGATCCGGAATGTCCTTCTCCGCCCAGCCGTGGGCCGCGAACTCCCGCCGTCTGCCCTTGCGTACGGCCTCGGCGAGTTCGGGGTCGGTGTGGTCGGTGAAGTACTGCCACGGAGTGCTCGCCGCCCACTCCTCGCCCATGAACAGCATCGGCGTGAACGGACTCGTCAGGACCAGCGTCGCCGCGCACGCCAGCAGACCGGGCGAGACGCCGGCGGCGAGCCGGTCGCCCTGCGCGCGGTTGCCGACCTGGTCGTGGGTCTGCGTGTAGGCGAGCAGCCGGTGCGCCGGGGTGCGGGCGCGGTCCACGGGGCGGCCGTGGTGGCGGCCGCGGAACGAGGAGTACGTGCCGTCGTGGAAGAAGCCGTGCGTCAGCGTCTTGGCGACGGCGGCCAGCGGCTCGCGCGCGAAGTCCGCGTAGTAGCCGTGCCGTTCGCCGGTGACGGCGGCGTGCACGGCGTGGTGGACGTCGTCGTTCCACTGGGCGTGCAGACCGAGTCCGCCCTCGGCGCGGGGCGTGATGACGCGCGGGTCGCCCAGATCGGACTCACCGATCAGGAACAGCGGGCGGTGGAGCCGCTCCGCGAGCTCGTCCACGGCCGCCGACAGCTCCTCCAGGAAGGGCAGGGCGCGCCCGTCGTGCAGCTCGTGGATCGCGTCGAGGCGCAGGCCGTCGAGGCGGTAGTCGCGCAGCCAGGCCAGCGCGCTGCCCAGGAGGTAGGCGCGCGTCTCGTCCGAGCCGGGCGCGTCGAGGTTGACGGCGCTGCCCCACGGCGTGTGATGCGTGTCGGTGAAGTACGGCCCGAACGCGGCCAGGTAGTTCCCCGCCGGGCCCAGATGGTTGTGCACCACGTCGAGGACGACGCCGAGACCGAGTTCGTGCGCCGCGTCGACGAATCGCTTCAGCGCCGCGGGGCCGCCGTACGGCTCGTGCACGGCCCACAGGCTGACCCCGTCGTAGCCCCAGCCGTGCCGGCCGGGGACGGGGCAGAGCGGCATCAGCTCGACATGGGTGACCCCGAGGTCGGCCAGATGGCCGAGGCGTTCGGCGGCCGCGTCGAGCGTCCCCTCCTTCGTGTACGTGCCCACGTGCAGCTCGTACAGGACCGCACCGGACAGCTCCAGCCCCGCCCAGCCCGCGCTCCACACGTGCCGCTCGTGGTCGACGACCGCGCTGAGGCCGTCCGGCCCGTCGGGCTGGCGCGGCGAGCGCGGATCGGGCAGCACCGGGCCGCCGTCGAGCGAATACCCGTACCGCGACCCGTCCTGGGCGTCGGCCTGCCCCGACCACCAGCCCGCCCGGTCCGGGTCCCGCTCCAACGCGCGCGTGGCGCCGTCGCAGTGGAGCGTGACCTGCTCTGCCTTCGGTGCCCACACCTCGAATTGCACGGATGGTTCCCCCTCGTAGCGGGATGTCTGCCCACAGTGACAACGCGTCCATGGTGCGTCAGGAGTGATCGTTCCGCCGGGAAATCGCCACTACTGGGTCCATGTTGGCGCTCCCGGCGGCCGGACGGCGCGGTCGGGACGGGGCGTCCCGTTCCCCGTTTTCTGGACACCCCGCGCGCGCTGTCCGACAATCGCAGGCGTGACGTCCTCTTTTGAACACCACACGTACCCTGCCCGGCTGTCGGACGCCGAGCGGGACCGTGCGCTGAAGGTGCTCAGGGACGGCGCCGCCCTCGGGCGGCTCTCGCACGACACGTTCGTCCGCCGGATGGAACTGGCGCTCACCGCCCGCAGGTCCGAAGAACTCGACGCGCTCACCGCCGATCTGCGCCATGAGAACCGCTGGTCGCGCGCGGTGCTCGGCGCCGTGGGGGCGGTCTCCGGGTTCACCGTGCGGCTGCGCAGGGCCTGGACCGTCGAGCGGCTGCCGAAGCTGTTGCTGCCCTCGCGGAGCGACTACCCGCTGCGCATCGGCCGCGACCCGGCCAACGGACTGCGGCTCAGCCACGACTCGGTCTCCCGGGTGCACGCCGAGCTGAGCCGGCAGGGCGGCCTGTGGGTGCTGCGCGACCTCGGCTCCACCAACGGGACGTCGGTGAACGGCCGCAGGGTGATCGGCGCCGCCATCGTCCAGGACGGCGACCAGATCGGCTTCGGCCGCATGATGTTCCGGCTCTCCGCCGACTGACGCGCGCGCCACGGGCCTCCCCGCGCTCCACCGAGTCGGCGAAGGTCACCCATGGGCGTGCAGGACCGCCGCGATCGTCGTCCGCGCCTGGTGCTCTATCTGGTGGGCCACCGGTACCCAGCGCGCCCCGAACCGGTCCGCGTAGACCTCGCACCAGCGGGTGACGAGGGCGTCGAGACGGGGCGCGGCCGGGTCCCCGGCCTCCTCCAGGACCCGCAGCAGCATCGCGGCGGCCCGCAGCGGCAGCCGCCGGGCGAAGGCGTCGATGCTGCCGACGTACGCCATCGTCGCGTCCGGGGGCGGCGGCCGGAGCCAGTCGTCGGCCAGGCCGGGCACGAGGCTCAGCGCCCAGCGGGCCGCCCGCAGCAGCGGCCCCGTGGTGTCGGGCAGCCGGGGCAGAGCCTCCGAGAGGATCACCTCGACGAGCCGGGTGTCCCGGCTCAGCCGCGCCGAGATCCGCCGCAGCGCCCGCTCCGGGGCCGGGTGCGGCGCCGGGTCGTCGACCAGGTCGCTGGCCCACATCGGCACCTCGATGATCGCCGTGGAGCCGCCGTAGCGGTGCACGTGGTACCAGGTGGAGTGCCGGGCGTCGTCGGGCAGACTCGGGAACGCCGCCTGCGCGTCGGGGTCGGGCATCACATGGACCCCGGGCCCGGACATCGGCCAGCCCGCCGCGTCCGACGCCCCGGTCTCCACCGGTATGTGCAGCTCGGCCGCCGACTTGGCGAAGGCCTCCGCGAGACCCGGTATGTCACGGGTCAGCTGCACCCAGCTGCCGCCCAGTTCGGTGCCGTGCAGCGACACCTGGAGGTAGGGGCGCAGCTCGTCGATGACGCCGGTGAGTGTCGTCGTCTCGGGCGGAAGGCGGTCAGGGGGCAGCACCGAAGGCGACCACTCCGGCTGCTCGGGGCCCGCGGGACGGAAGAAGTGCCGGTGGTAGTCGAGCAGGGTGCGCGGCGCGGGCGTGCGGTGCAGCGCCGCACCGTCCGGGTCGGCGCAGAGCAAGAAGTGCCACGACCGGTCGGAGCGCAACGACGGTTCCAGCAGTGCCCGTTCGGCCAGGTGCAATACGGTGGAGCCGCCCGTCGGCTCGTTCGCGTGCGCGCCCGCCACGACGAGGACGGAGCGCCGGTCGTGCCCGACGGACAACAGCTGCAAGGGCCGCCCCGCGCGGGAAGTACCCACCTGGCGTAGGCGGCACAGGTCGGGCCGTCGGCTCGTCAGCTCCCGCGCCGACTGGGCCAGTTCGGCCGTTCGTGGGTACCGCTGCTCCGTCAGACGACTCACCCCCGTTGGTGCTCCCGACGCCAGCACCCGCAGTACCCCACGCCGGGCCGCACCTGTCAAGGATGCCTGTGCCACCGCTGCTCGCCGGTGCGGGCCACGCCCCGGGAGGACCAGGAACGTCTCGCCGGCGGCCCCGACAGAGTGGGGCGTGCACGGGGGTGCCGTGCGCCCCCGGCACCCCCGGCGACCGGCCCGCCGGGCCGGGCCGGGTCGCGGCCGGCGCCGCGGTCACCCGTACGGCCGCGGCGGAACTGCGCGCCGGAGCCCCCGGTGGTGCCCTGGGAACAGCCGCGCGCAGCCACCGGGGCGCCGCACCGGCCCAGAGCGGAGCCCGCGGTGCTGTGCCCATCAGGACCGGCCTCAAGCCCCAGCACACCGGGCACGCACGCGCCCCGCGCCCCCGCGCCGCCCCGGCAGAGCCTCGCGGACCCGGCCGTCGCCCGTGACCCGTACCCGCTGTACCGCACCCTGCGCGACGCCCACCCCCTGCACCGGGACGAGCCGTTCGGCGCCTGGCTGCTGAGCCGCTACGAGGACGTGCGCGCGGCCCTGACCGACCCCCGCCTCGCCCCGCCGCCGCCCCACCCCGGCTTCACCCACCTGGAAGAGGCCGCACGCGCCGCACACCGCGCGCTCGCCGCCCCGGCGCCGCAACAGCGCGCGTCCATGGCGTTGCGGGCGGCGGTGGAGCGCACGGCCTACGTACTGGCCCGTCGGCTCGCCGGGCGCCGGGAGGCGGAGCTGGTCGAGGAGTTCTGCCGGTGGCTGCCCGCCGCCGCGGTGGTCGCGGCGCTCGCCCTGCCCCACGAGGAGACCGCCCGCGTCACCCACTGGTGCCGCACCGGCCTCACCCGCCCCGACGCCGCCCCCGACGTCCTGCACGCCGTGCTCCGCCCGCACGTCGTACGCCGCCGCACGCGTCCGCGCGACGATCTCCTGTCGGTGCTGTGCACCGCGCGGGCCGACGGGCGCCCGCTCTCCGGCGACGCGATCACCGGGCTCGTGGCGCACCTGCTCGGCGCCGGCCGCGAAGCCACCGACCGGGCCCTCGCCGCCCTCCTCGCCAACCTCTTGGACCACCCCGCCCAGCTCGCCCTCGTGCGGGCCGGGCCCGAACTGGCCGACGCGGCCCGCGCCGAGTCGCTGCGCCGCGACCCGGCCGCGCACATCGTGCTGCGCCGCACCCTGGCGCCGGTTGCGGTGGGCGGCGGCACGATACCGGCGGGCGCCACCGTGGCCTGCCTGGTCGGCTCGGCGGGCCGGGACGCCGCCCGGTTCGCGGACCCCGACCGCTACGACCTGTTCCGCGCGGCGCCCGAACGGCCCGCGTCCGGTGCGGACCGGCACGACCGCCTCGGCGCCCGGCTCGCCCGCCTCACCGCCGTGCACGGCCTGCGCGCCCTCCTCGACGCACTGCCCGGCCTCGCCTGGGCGCCGGGCTTCAGGCCCGCCCCCGAGGGGCTGCTCACCCGGTCACCCGCCGCCCTCCACGTACGCCTGCGCTGAGCCTCGCCCCGGCGCTCTCAGGCGCGGACCAGCAGGGCCACCGGCAGCTGCCGGAACAGGTCCGCCACGCGCGCGTGACCGCTGAACCGCCGCCCCGGGGTGAGCAGTTCCGTCCACTCGCCCGCCGGGAGCGGCAGCTCCGTCTCCCGCCACCCGCCCGCGTCGGCCAGCCGCAGCGACAACCGGGTCACCGCCACCACCACCTGGCCCGAGCGCCCGAAGGCGACACAGTGGCCCTCGGCCGGCCCCTCGGCGGACAGCGGCTCGTAGGTCGCCGCCCCGCCGAACCACTCCGGGTGCTCCCTGCGCAGGCGCAGGGCCACCCGCGTGAGCGCCGCCTTCTCCTCGGAGAGCTCGCCCCGCTCCTTCGCGTCGAACCGGGCGGGCTCCCGGTTGTCGGGGTCCACCAGGGCGCGGTACTCGTGCTCGGTGCCCTGGTACAGGTCCGGGACGCCCGGCATGGTGAGGTGGACCAGGGCCGCCCCCAGGATGTTCGCCCGCACGTGGGGCGCGAGGTCCGCCATGAAGCGCAGCACCTCGTCCCCGGGCGGGCCGCACGGGCCCGACGCCACGAAGTCCCGGACCGCGCTCTCATAGGCGGGGTCCTGTTCCGTCCACGTCGTGAACAGGCCCGCCTCGCGCGCGTGCTTGAGCAACGCCCCCTGGAGCCGCTCCGGATCCGCGGGGCCCAGCCCGGCCACCGTCTGCCACGCCGCCCACGCCAGCTGCGGATCGGGGGAGCTCGTGCCGCCGCCCTGCGCGGTCTGCTCCGTCACCCGGGCCAGCAGCGTCTCCCACGGTCCTGGGCACTGGGTGAGGGCTGCGACGCCCGCCCGCACATCCGCGCTCCGCTTCGTGTCGTGCGTCGACAGGACCGTCGACGTGTACGGCCAGTCCCGCTGCACGCGCGCGCAGTACGCATGGAACGCCCCGGCCGGGACCGCCGGATTGCGGGGGCTGCCGCCCACCTCGAGGGCCGACAGCAGCGGCGTGTGCCGGTAGAACGCCGTGTCCTCGACCGACTTGGCCCGCAGCGCCGACGCGGTCTGCGCGAACCGCGCCCGGAACGCCGTGTGCAGGGGTCCGTCGCCGTGCCGGCCGAGCGCCAGGTCCCGTACGGCGTCGACCGCGCCGGCCTCCTCCTCCACGGTGAACGCCGTTTTCGCGTCGGCGGCGTCGGAGGCGGTCAGCACCGTCTCCGGATCGGCGCCCCCCGTCACGTACGGCCGGTACACGGGGACGCGCACCAGCAGCTCGCGCAGGGCCGTACGCAGCGCCCAGGGCGCGTGGTCGCGCAGCCCGGGCGTCAGGACGCACAGGGCGGCCGCCTCGCGCGTCAGCCGGTCCACCTCGGTGGCCAGCTCATGGGTGACGACGCGGTGGGCGGCGCGCCGGGCGGTCGCCGCCCACTGGCCGCCCCGGTCGGCCGTGACGCCCGTGAAGCGGCGGAACAGGCCGAGGAGCTCGTCCGCCCCCGCCGGGTCGGTGAACAGCCCGTCGATGTGGCGCAGCGCGTCGTACCCGGTGGTGCCGGCCACCGGCCACGCGGCGGGGAGGTGTTCGTCGTCCTCCAGGATCTTCTCGACGACGGTCCACCGGCCGCCCGTCGCGTCACTCAGCCGCTGCAAATAGGCGCCCGGGTCGGCGAGCCCGTCGGGATGGTCGATGCGCAGGCCCTCGACGACGCCCTCGCGCAGGAGCCGCAGGATCGTCGCGTGGGTCGCCTCGAAGACCTCGGGGTCCTCCATGCGCACCCCGATCAGGTCGGAGATCGTGAAGAAGCGCCGGTAGTTCAGCTCCGTCCGGGCCAGGCGCCACCAGGCCAGGCGGTACCACTGGGCGTCCAGCAGCTGGGGCAGCGGCAGCGTACGGGTGCCTTCGCGCAGGGGGAACTCGTGCTCGTAGTAGCGCAGCACGTCCCCCTCCACCTTCATGTGGGGCAGTTCGTCCCCGAGGCGGCCACCGAGGACGGGCAGCAGCACCCGGCCGCCCTGCGCCTCCCAGTCGATGTCGAACCAGCGCGCGTACGGGGACGAGGGTCCGTCGCGCAGCACCTCGTGGAGCGGACGGTTGTACCGGACGGAGGCGGCCATGTGGTTGGGCACGATGTCCACGACGAGGCCCAGGCCGTGCTCGTGCGCCGCGCCGGCGAGGACGCGCAGTCCGTCCTCGCCGCCGAGTTCGCCGCGCACGCGCGCGCAGTCCACCACGTCATAGCCGTGCGTCGACCCGGGCACGGCCTCGAGGACCGGCGACAGGTGCAGGTGGGAGACCCCCAGAGAGGCCAGATACGGGACGGCGGCCGCGGCCGCGGCGAAACCGAGATCAGGTTGCAGCTGGAGCCGGTAGGTGGCCGTCGGGAGCTGTGGCGTCATGCGCATCTACTTACCCCCACCGCCGCCTTTCGTGCGTTCACCGCATGCGCGCGGCGCGCCGCGCGCATGCGGTGCGACACCCGGCGCACCCACCGCCCCGGCCGCTACGCGGGGCGCCGCAGCACCATGAGGCTCCGCCCGATCAGCGTCAGCCGGTCACCCGCCTGCACCTTCGGACCGTCGTCGGGCGGCAGCCCGGTCGCCAGCGCCGTGTCGACGACCGCCTGCCACTGCCGGCCGTGATCGACCGGCACCACGAACTCCAACTTGTCCGGCGAGGCGTTGACCAGCAGCAGGAACGAGTCGTCCATGATGCGCTCGCCCCGCGCGCCCGGCTCCGAGATCGCGTTGCCGTTCAGGAACACCGAGAGCGCGCGGGCCTGCGCGGCGCCCCAGTCCCGCTGCGTCATCTCCTCGCCCTCGGGGGTGAACCAGGCGATGTCCGACAGCTCGTCGTGCGTGCCCTCCACCGGGCGGCCGTGGAAGAAGCGGCGCCTGCGGAACACCGGGTGCTCGCGGCGCAGCCGCACCATCGCGCGCGTGAACTCCAGGAAGGGCTCCGGCGGGGCGTCCGGATCCGCCCAGCGCAGCCACGCCACCTCGTTGTCCTGGCAGTACGCGTTGTTGTTGCCGCCCTGGGTGCGCCCGAACTCGTCGCCGTGGCTGAGCATCGGCACGCCCTGCGACAGCATCAGCGTGGCCACGAAGTTACGCATCTGGCGGGCCCGGAGTTCGAGCACCTCCGGATCGTCGGTGTCGCCCTCGGTGCCGCAGTTCCACGACCGGTTGTGGCTCTCGCCGTCCCGGTTCTCCTCCCCGTTGGCGTCGTTGTGCTTGTCGTTGTACGAGACCAGGTCGTGCAGGGTGAAACCGTCGTGGCAGGTCACGAAGTTTATGGAGGCGAGCGGGCGGCGGCCGTCGTCCTGGTAGAGGTCCGACGAGCCGGTGAGCCGGCCCGCGAACTCGGCGAGGGTGCGCGGCTCGCCCCGCCAAAGGTCCCGTACGGTGTCGCGGTACTTGCCGTTCCACTCGGTCCACAGCGGCGGGAAGTTCCCCACCTGGTAGCCGCCCTCGCCGACGTCCCACGGCTCCGCGATCAGCTTCACGCGCGAGACCACCGGGTCCTGCTGCACCAGGTCGAAGAAGGACGACAGCCGGTCCACCTCGTGGAACTGGCGCGCCAGCGTGGCCGCCAGGTCGAACCGGAACCCGTCGACGTGCATCTCCTCCACCCAGTAGCGCAGCGAGTCCATGATCATCTGGAGGACGTGCGGGGACCGCATGAGCAGCGAGTTCCCGGTCCCCGTGGTGTCCATGTAGTACCGCGGATCCTCGGCCAGCCGGTAGTACGACGGATTGTCGAGGCCCTTGAAGGAAAGCGTCGGGCCCAGGTCGTTGCCCTCGGCCGTGTGGTTGTAGACGACGTCGAGGATGACCTCGATGCCCGCCTGGTGCAGCGCCCGCACCGCCGACTTGAACTCCAGGACCTGCTCGCCCCGGTCGCCCCAGGACGCGTAGGTGTTGTGCGGGGCGAAGAAGCCGATCGTGTTGTAGCCCCAGTAGTTGTTCAGGCCCATCTCGACCAGCCGGTGATCGTTGACGAACTGATGGACCGGCATCAACTCCAGCGCCGTGACCCCCAGTTCGGTGAGGTGCTCGATGATCGCGGGGTGCGCGAGCGCCGCGTACGTGCCGCGCAGCTCCTCCGGCAGCGCCGGATGCCGCATCGTCAGCCCCTTGACGTGCGCCTCGTAGAGCACCGTCTCGTGGTACTCGGTGCGCGGCAGCCGGTCGTCGCCCCAGTCGAAGTAGGGGTTCACCACGACCGACGCCATCATGTGCGGCGCCGAGTCGAGGTCGTTGCGCTCCTGCGGTGAGCCGAACGGGTAGCCGTACACCGCCTCCGTCCAGTCGACGCGCCCGCTGATGGCGCGCGCGTACGGATCGAGGAGCAGCTTCGCGGAGTTGCAGCGCAACCCGCGCGAGGGATCGTAGGGGCCGTGCGCACGGTAGCCGTACCGCTGCCCCGGCATGACGCCGGGGAGGTAGGCATGCCGGACGAACGCGTCGGACTCCCTCAGCTCCACCGCGGTCTCCGAACCGTCGTCGTGCAGAAGGCACAACTCGATCCGGTCCGCGGTTTCGGAGAAGACCGCGAAGTTCGTACCGGCACCGTCGTACGTGGCACCGAGTGGATACGCCTGTCCAGGCCACACCTGCATGCTGACGACTCTTCCACTTCCGGCCCGGTGGTCCGGGCGACACAGTTGAGTCTCTCCCCCGAAAGTGGCGGAACCACCTACGAGTTGGACCCCTCTTACAGGACGACCACGTATACCGGCATGCCCACACGCGTGGCTGCCGGGGAAGCAGGGGGAAGATGTGCGCGAGCTAGCAAGACGCCATCTCGGGAAGCTGGTGGCCACAGTGGCCCTGGCGGCCGCCGGAGGAGCCGTCGTGATGGGCGCGAGCCTGTCGGGGAGCGGCGCGGACGCCGGGGACGCGACCAGGGCGGGGGCGGCCCAGCGGGACGCGGTGGCCCCGGAAGGCCGGGTCGAGGCGGCACCGGCCGAGGGTGCCAAGGGCATCGGCAGGGACCCGCTCACCGACGCCGAGATCGACCGCGCGGAGAAGCTGGCGGTGGCGAACAACAATCTGCGCAGGAACGCCCGGGACGTCGACGGCGCCCGCGGTCCCCAGCACCTCTCCACCAACCTGACGGAGATCGACCCGAACCTCACGGGCGCGGCTGCGGGGCAGCGCCGCGCGGAGGTCGTCTCCTACGACTACAAGAGCGACTCCGTCGTCACCAAGACCGTCAATCTCGACACGGGCAAGGTCGAGGACACCCGCACCGACCAGGGTGTGCAGCCACCGCCCAGCCAGGACGAACTGGCCGAAGCGGCACAGCTGTTGATAGCCGACCGGCTCGGCGCCGACCTCAAGAACGACTACCGGGACGCCACCGGAAAGCAGCTCACCTCCGCGGGTCAGCTGCGGCTCAGCGGCATGGTGTTCCGCAAGGAGACCGTCGCGAAGGTGCCCTCCGACCTCACCGGCTGCGGGAAGCACCGCTGCCTGCGCGTCATCGCCAAGGTCGAGAGCGGGCCGTGGATCGACACCCGTGCCCTCGTCGTCGACCTGAGCGACCGCACGGTCGGCCGCCTCTCCTGAGCGCCGTTCCGTCACCGACCCCTCCACACGTTTCTCCTGCACAAGGGAGCCCTTCCGTATGCACGTCAACAGAGCCCGGCGCGCCCGCAAACGGCCCGCTGTCGTCTTCTCCGGCCTCGCGGTCACCGCGCTGCTCGGCACCGCCCTCGTCACCGCTCCTTCCGCCACGGCCGCTCCCGCGGCCCCACCCCGGCCTGCTGCCGCCGCGCCCGCCTGCTCGGCCGCGTACCAGATCGAGCAGACCCTCGACGGCGGTACCACCTGGCGCATGTGCTGGCACTACAACACCCTCTCCGGCCTCGTCCTGGACAGTGTGAGCTACCAGCCCAAGAGCGAGCCGAAGCCGATCCGTGTCCTCACCAGTGCCCGCCTGGCGCAGGTCCATGTCCCCTACGACGACGGGGAAGCCGAGTACGACGACATCACCGGCACCGACTTCGGCCAGGCCCTGCAGAACCTCAGGCCGGCCGAGTGTCCCGGCGGCACCATCAAGACCGTCAAGGTCCCGAACCGGGGCGACGTGACGGGCCTGTGCACCACCACGCGTGCGCGTGGGCACGCGTACCGGCTCAACGACGACGAGTCGACCGGCGGCAGCGGCAAGCTGTACAGCGCCCAGGGCAAGGACCTGCTGGTCTATACCGTCAACAAGGCGTCCTGGTACGAGTACATCACCGAGTGGCGCTTCTCCTCCGACGGCACCATCACCTCCAACGTCGGCGCGACCGGCAGCCTCTCCCCGTACGACTACAAGGGCACCGACGGCAAGGGCTGGCCCATAGGCAAGGGGGCGAGCGCCTACGCCGAGAGCCACAACCACAACGTCTTCTGGCGGCTCAACTTCGGCCTGGACGGCTCCGACAAGCACAAGGTCGAGCAGTACGACTCCACGGTGACCCCGCCGCGCGGCGGCGGCACGCCCACCACGAAGACCACCAGGACCCCCGTCACCAAGGAACTCACCGGTGACGCCAAGGACATGCGCTGGTGGCGCGTGGTCTCCACGGCCGGCAAGAACAAGGACGGGCACGCCAGGTCCTACGAGTTCGTGCCCGGCCGCTCCGCCAAGTACCCCGGGCGCTCGTTCACCAAGCACGACGTGTACTTCACCGAGTACAAGAAGTGCGAGCAGTACGCCAGCGACAACCCCGCGGCGAACTGCGGTGGCACAAGCGTCGACAAGTGGGTCAACGGCCAAACACTGAACCACCCGATCACCTGGGTCAACATCGGGTTCCACCACATAGCCCGGGACGAGGACCAGCAGCCCATGCCGGTCCACTGGCAGGGCTTCTCCCTTGCCCCCAGGGACGTGACCGCTATGAGCCCGCTCACTCCCGCCGATCTCGCGGACCAGAACGGCGTGCCCGTCAACGGGAGTTGAGAAACTGTCCTTCCCATCGGGCTGCACCGCCCACCGCTCCCGGAGTACCCTTCCTTGATCGTTGCTGGGGGAGTGCTCGACAAGCTCGGGGGAGCGGAAGGCGGTGCGGAGCGGGTGAGCTCGGGAGGTCTTGAGCTTCCCCCTGGTGACGAGGGTCACGAGGGCGAGGAGGGTGCCGGGGTGGCTGCCCCGGACATCCCGCCCGGAGCGGTGTCGCTGGCTCGGCCCATGGATGTGGGATCGCAGATCGGCCCCGAGCTGGACTGGGGGACCGACGCCTGGCGTGAGGTCCGTACGCGCGCCCAACGAGCGGGGCGCGCGTACATCTGGCTGAATCTGGTGGAGCAGCGGCTGCGCGCCGTCGTCGCGGCCGTGCTGCGCCCCGTCTACGAGCCCGTGCACGGCGACGACTGGGTCGTGGCCGCGGCCGGGCCCGCCGGGCAGGAGTGGGTGCAGCGGGCCGTCGCCGTGCGCGAGGTCAGCCGCCGCAAGGGCTATCTCCTCGACCCGGCCGACGACAATGTGCTGTCCTTCCTGACGCTCCCGCAACTGCGCGAGCTGATGGTGCAGCACTGGCCGTGTTTCGAGCCGTACTTCGACGACCGGCGCGATGTCGAGCTCGCCCTGGACGAGCTGGAGGTCACCCGCAACGTGGTCTCCCGCAACCGCGCCCTGTCCGAGACGGTCCTCGCCCAGGCCGAGCGGGCCTCCGCCCGCCTCCTGGAGATGCTCGGCGCGGGCTCCGACGTCCCCTCGGCCCGCCGGCTGCCGATCGACGCCGTGGAGAGCCTGGTCGGTGACCGGTTCGCCGACGTCGTGGGCGTCCACTCGGACCGGGTGCGCCTCCTGCGCCAGTTCCCGGCCGAGGACCTCTTCGGCGGCGCCCGGCGGCTCGACGCGATCGGGATCGGGCTGAACCTCCTCGTCCAGAACTTCTCGGGGCGCCGCCTGATGCGTCTCGCCGAGTCGGGCTGCCGCACCAGGCTCCTCTTCCTCAACCCGGCGTCCAGCTCGGTCAAGCGGCGCGAACGGGAACTCGGGATCAAGCGGGGCGAGTTGAGCCGCGCGGTCGAGATGAACATTCTGCACATGCGGCGGGTGAGGGCCCGGCTGCGCGATCCCGGCGCGTTCGAGATCCAGGTCTTCGACGAGACGCCGCGCTTCACCGCGTACCTCGTCGACGGCGACGGTTCCGACGGCGTCGGGGTCGTCCAGTCCTATCTGCGCCGGGCCCGCGGGATGGAGGCGCCGGTGCTGGTCCTGCGCGGCGGCGGACGCCTCGTCAAGGCGGGCGCTTCGGCCGACACGGGAGAGAACGGCCTGTTCGTGACATACCGGGACGAGTTCGAGCAGGCGTGGGCGGACGGCCGCCCGGTCTCGTAGCCGCCCGGAAGCGGTGCCGGACGGATTGTCAGTGGCGCGTGCGAAGGTGGTGGTCACTGGGGGAACGCACCACGAGAAGGGGGCTGCCATGGGCTGGCACCACGAGCTGTTGGTCGGCTTCGATCTGGAGACGACGGGGACGGATCCGCGCGAGGCGCGCATCGTCACCGGCGCCGTCATAGAGGTCAGGGACGGCGCCGTCCTCGGCCACCGGCAGTGGCTCGCCGACCCCGGCGTACCCATCCCGGACGACGCCGTCGCCGTCCACGGGATCAGCAACGAACGAGCGAGGGCGGAGGGCGCGCCGGCCGACCGGGTCGCGGACGCCATCGCCGACGTGCTGGTCGGGTACTGGAGCACAGGCGTCCCGGTGGTCGCGTACAACGCGGCGTTCGACCTGACCCTGCTCTGCGCCGAGCTGGCCAGGTACGGCCTGCCGCCACTGCGCGAGCGTCTCGGCGGGACGGAGCCGGCCCCGGTGATCGACCCGTACACGATCGACCGCACCGCCGACCGCTACCGCCGCGGCAAGCGGAACCTGGAGGCGGTCTGCACCGAGTACGGGGTCCCGCTCGACGCCGCGCACGACGCCTCGGCGGACGCCCTGGCCGCGGCGCTGCTCGCCCGCGCGATAGGCGACCGCCACCCGAAGGTCGCCTCCCTCGGCCCGGCGGAGCTGCACCGCCGACAGGTGGAGTGGTACGCGGAGTGGGCGGCGGACTTCCAGAACTTCCTGCGGAAGAAGGGCGACGCGACAGCGGTGGTGGACCCGGCCTGGCCGATACGCGCCTACAGCGCCTCCGGCGTCTGAGGGCCTCGGGCCCGGGCGAAAAGGGCCAGGCCGAAAAGGGTCAGAACGGGTACCAGCGCACGGCCGTGTCCCCGTCCCGCAGCGACGCCACCCGCCGCCCGAACTCCGCCAGCGCGGCAGGGTTACCGGGCGCGTGCTGCGCGACCCACGCACAGGACGCGGTCTCCCGCGCCCCGCGCAGCACCCCGCACCCGCCCCACTCCCGCACATCCCACCCGTACGCGGAGACGAACCCGTCATAGGCCGCCGCGGGCAGACCGTACCGGTCCCGCGACAGCGCCATCACCACCAGATCGTGCTCGCGCAGGTCCGACGAGAACGTCTCCAGGTCGACAAGGACAGGGCCCTCGGGCCCGATGTGCACATTGCGGGGCAGGGCGTCACCGTGGATCGGGCCGGGGGCGAGGTGCGGGGTCAGCGCGGCGGCGGCCGCCGCGAACCCGTCGCGCCGCTCGCGAAGGTACGCCGCGTCCGCCGGGTCGATCGCGTCGCCCGCGAGCCGCAGCCACCGCTCGACGCCGCCCAGCAACTCCCGCCGGGGCAGCGTGAACCCGGTGGGCGCCGGCAGCGCGTGCACCAGCTTCAGCAGCTCCGCCAGATCGCGCGGCTCCGCGGGCCGCGCCGACGCCGGGATGCGGTGCCACACCGTCACCGGGTGCCCGTCGACGACCAGCGGCTCGGCCTTCGCCGCCCGCACGGCCGGCACGCCGTGCTCAGCGAGGTACGCGGCGATGGCCAGCTCCCGGCGGGCCCGGTCCAGGAGCTCGGGCGCCAGATCGGTGCCGCGCCCCACCTTGACGACGAGATCACCGGCGGCGAACACCGCGTTCTCGCCGAGCGCGAGCAGTTCGGCGCCGCCCGCCGGACCGTCCACGACGCCCGCCCGGGCCAGCACGTCCCGTGCCCGTACCTCGTCCACCACTAGCCTCCCGCGTTCCGGCCTGTACCGCGCCAGTCTCCCACCCCGTCCCGATGTCTTGACGCCGCAGGAGCGCGTCAGCACGATGACGGAGGCCGCCGGGGCGGCCGGAAGCGTCAGAGCCTGTCTTCGAGAGCCGTCCGCACCGCGAGAGCCGTCCGCACCGCCCGAAGGAGCCGCTCCGTGACCTCGGCGACCGCACAAGCACCGGCGCAGCGGCCCGCGGCCGCCGGACGGCGCGGGGAGCACGGCGCCTGGTTCCTGGTGCTGCCCGCGCTGCTGCCGATCCTGGTCCTGAGCGTCGGACCGCTGCTGTACGGGATCGGGCTCGCCTTCACCGACTCCCAGTCCGGCCGCACCACGGCGACCCGGTGGGTCGGCGCCCTCAACTTCCGTGACCTCCTCCACGACACCCTCTTTTGGGAGTCGTTCCGCATCGGCCTGCTCTGGGCAGTCGGGGTGACGGTCCCGCAGTTCCTCCTCGCTCTCGGCCTGGCGCTGCTGCTCGCTCAGGACCTGCGCCTGCGCTGGCTGGCGCGGGCCCTCGCGATCGTGCCGTGGGCGATGCCGGAGGTCGTCGTCGGCATCATGTGGCGCCTCGTCTACCACCCGGACGCGGGCATCCTCAACGAGACGCTCCGCGATCTCGGCCTCGGCGACGGACGCGACTGGCTCACCGGGCTCGCCACCGCACTGCCCGCCGTCATCGTCGTCGGCATCTGGGCGGGCATGCCGCAGACCACGGTCGCGCTGCTCGCCGGGCTCCAGCACACCCCGCGCGAGCTGCACGAGGCGGCGGCCATGGACGGGGCGGGCGCCTGGCGCCGGTTCCGCACGGTGACCTGGCCCGCGATCCGGCCGGTGGCGCTGGCCGTCAGCGCGCTCAACTTCATCTGGAACTTCAACTCCTTCGCCCTGGTCTACGTCCTGACCAACGGCGGCCCCGGCGGCCGGACCCGGCTGCCCATGCTGTTCGCGTACGAAGAGGCGTTCCGCTACGGGCAGTTCGGCTACGCGGCGGCGATGGGCTGCGTCATGGTCGCCGTCATCTCGATCCTTCTCGCCCTCTACCTCGTGGGCCGCCTGAAGGGAGGCGACGAGCAGTGATGAAGCCGTCGAGGCCCGCCCGCGCGGGCCAGTACCTCGCGCTCCTGGCCTATCTCGTCTTCCTCGTCTTCCCGTTCCTGTGGCTGATCTCCACCGCGTTCAAACCGCCGCGGGAACTCGCGAGCCTGCACCCCACCTGGTTCCCCAAGGACCCCACCCTCGCCAACTTCCGGCAGGCCTTCGACGAGCAGCCCCTGCTCCGCGCGGCCGGCAACTCCTTGCTGGTGGCGGTCAGTACGGCCGTGATCGCGATCGTCATCGCGACCCCGATGGCGTACGTCATGGCGCGCCACCGCTCGCTCGTCTCCCGGGCGACGACCGGCTGGGTGGTCGTCAGCCAGGCGTTCCCGTTCGTCCTGGTGATCATCCCGCTGTTCCTGATCCTCAAGAACCTCCGCCTGATCAACACCCTGCCGGGTCTGATCCTGGTGTACGTGGTGTGGGCGCTGCCCTTCGCGCTGTGGATGCTGGTCGGCTACGTCCGCGCCGTGCCACGTGAGCTGGAGGAGGCCGCGGCCGTCGACGGGGCGGGCCGGCTGCGCGTCCTGGTCTCCGTGACGGCACCGCTCCTCGCGCCCGGCATCGTCGCGACGGGGCTGTTCGCGTTCATCAGCGCGTGGAACGAGTTCTTCTTCGCCCTCGTCCTGATGAAGACCCCGGAGCGGCAGACGCTGCCGGTGATCCTCACCCACTTCCTCGGCGCCGAGGGCGTCGCCGACCTCGGCCCGCTCGCCGCAGGGGCGTTCCTGGCGACGCTGCCGTCGCTGGTGATCTTCGCCGTCATCCAGAAACGCATCGCGGGCGGCATGCTGGCAGGAGCGGTGAAGTGATGCGCAACGTAAGGCAGTTGACCCTCGCTCTCGCCGCGTCCCTGACGCTGCTGCTGGCCGGCTGCTCCTCGGGTACGGACTCCGACGGCGGCCCCGTCACCCTCGAATTCCAGTCGCTGGCCTGGCAGAAGGAGTCCGTCGACGTCAATAAGCAGCTGGTGAGGGAGTGGAACGCGGCGCACCCCGGCATCCAGGTCAGATACGTACAGGGCAGCTGGGACAGCGTTCACGACCAGTTGCTCACCTCCTTCGAGGGCGGCGAGGCGCCCGACATCATCCATGACGCCTCCGACGACCTGGCCGATTTCGCCTACGGCGGCTACCTGGCCGATCTGCGTGACTACCTGCCCGCGCGCCTCAACTCGGACATCCCGCGGCGCAGTTGGGAGACGGCCACGTTCGGCGACGGGGTCTACGGGGTGCCGTTTCTCCAGGAGCCGCGCGTGCTCGTCGCCGACGCGAAGCGGCTGAAGGCGTCGGGCGTCCGCATCCCGACCCCGCGACGGCCGTGGAGCTGGGCCGAGTTCCGGCGGGTCACCGAGCGGCTCAGCGGCGACGGCAGGTACGGAGTGGCCTGGCCGCTGAAGGAACCCGTGTCGGCGACGCTGAACCTGTCGCTGTCCACGGGCGGGCAGCTGTTCCACCGGGGCGCGGACGGCAAGGTGAGGGTGCGGTTCGGCGCGGCGGACGCGGTGGTGCCGCGCACCGTGCATGACCAGGTGAACGTCGACGCCAGCGCGTCCGGCACGACGCTCGGCATGGGCGGTTCCGACACGCTCCCCGGGTTCTTCGCGGGCAAGTACGCGATGGTGCCGCTCGGGTTCTCCTACCGGCAGCAGATCGTGCAGCAGGCGCCCGAGGGGTTCGACTGGCAGGTGCTGCCCGCGCCGGCCGGCGCCGACGGACTCGCCCAGGGCGTCAGCCCGCAGACCCTGTCCGTCGCCGAGGACAGCCCGCACAAGAAGGAGGCGGCACGGTTCATCGACTTCTTCCTCCAGCCGCGCAACATGGTGCGGCTCGCCCTCGGGGACTGGATGCTGCCCACCGGTACGCGCGCCCTCGCGGACCCCGCGCTGCGCACCCCGAAGAACGACTGGGCGACCGGTACGGCGCTCGCCGCCCACCTGCGCTCGGCGCCCGCCCAGTCCGTGCGCGGCTACCCCGAGTGGAAGGACAAGGTGGCCACCCCCGCGCTCCAGGAGTACTACAGCGGCGCGATCGATCTGCGCGAGCTGCGGCACCGCCTGGTCGACGACGGGAATCTGGTGCTCGCCCGGTACCAGAGATAGGGGGCCAGGCGACCACGTACTTGCACGAGACGTCTCGTCTCGCCTAGCCTGGAGCCATGACACCCCAGGCCCACCGCAAGCCCGCCCATATCGCCATGTTCTCCATCGCCGCCCACGGGCACGTGAACCCGAGCCTGGAGGTGATCCGGGAGCTGGTCGCCCGGGGCCACCGCGTCACGTACGCGATCCCGCACCTCTTCGAGGAGAAGGTCGCCGCGACCGGCGCCGAGCCGGTGCTCTACCGCACCACCCTGCCCGGCCCCGACGACGACCCGGCGGCCTGGGGGAGCACGCTCCTCGACAACGTGGAACCGTTCCTGACCGACGCCGTCCAGGCGCTGCCCCAGCTCGTCGAGGCGTACGAGGGAGACGGCGGAGCGGGCGTGCCCGACCTCGTACTGCACGACATCACCTCGTACCCGGCGGCCGTCCTCGCCCACCGCTGGGGCGTGCCCGCGATCTCCCTCTCGCCCAACCTCGTGGCATGGGAGGGGTACGCGGAGGAGATCGCCGAGCCGATGTGGGCGGAGCCCCGGCGGACCCCGCGCGGCAAGGCGTACTTCGACAGGTTCACCGACTGGCTCAGGGAGAACGGGGTGCCCAGGACCGCCGACGAGTTCTGGGGCCGCCCCGACCGCTCTCTGGTGCTCATCCCCAAGGCGCTCCAGCCGAACGCCGACCGGGTCGACGAGAAGACGTACACCTTCGTCGGGGCCTGCCGCGGCGAGCGGGACGCGCAGGGCGACTGGGAGCGCCCGGCCGGCGCCGAGCGGGTGCTGCTCGTCTCGCTCGGCTCGGCCTTCACCAAGCAGCCCGCCTTCTACCGCGAGTGCGTCGAGGCGTTCGGTTCCCTGCCCGGCTGGCACGTCGTGCTCCAGGTCGGCAGGCACGTCATGGCGGACGACCTCGGCGAGATCCCCGGGAACGTGGACGTGCGCCAGTGGGTCCCGCAGCAGGCGGTCCTGGAGAAGGCCGACGCGTTCATCACGCACGCCGGCGCGGGCGGCAGCCAGGAGGGCCTCGCCACGGCCACGCCGATGGTGGCCGTCCCCCAGGCCGTCGACCAGTTCGGCAACGCCGACATGCTCCAGGCCCTCGGCGTCGCCCGCCACGTCCCCATGGAGGAGGCGACCGCCGACACCCTGCGCGCGGCGGTCCTCGCCCTCGTCGACGACCCCGAGGTGGCGCGCCGCCTCGCCGCGATCCGGCAGGAGATGAAGGGCGAGGGCGGCACGCGGCGGGCGGCCGACCTCGTCGAGGCCGAACTGCCCGCCGCATGAGACGCCTCGCCCAGCGCGTCGCTCGTCACCCGCCACGCCTCACGGGGCGACCGGCACGGGGCCGTCCTCCTGCTCGTCCGGCCGCGGCTCCGGCCCGGCCGGCTCGTCGTGGGTCAGGTCCGGCATGCGGCGCAGCCACTTCGGCAGGTACCAGTTGTGCTCGCCGAGCAGCGCCATCACCGCCGGGAGCAGCACGCCCCGGATGACGGTCGCGTCGATCAGGACCGCGGCGGCCAGGCCCACGCCCATCTGCTTGAAGGACTGCATGGACAGCGTCCCGAAGATGCCGAAGACGGCGACCATGATGACGGCGGCGCTGGTGACCACCCCCGCCGTCGTGACGACACCGTGCCGGATGGCGTCCTCGTTCGTACGCCCCTGAAGGCGCGCCTCCTTGATCCGCGACACCACGAACACGTGGTAGTCCATCGAAAGCCCGAAGAGGATCACGAACAGGAACAGCGGCAGCCACGAGATGATCGCGCCGACCCCCTCCGCACCCACGAGCCCCGCGCCCCACCCGTTCTGGAAGACGGCGACCAGGATCCCGTACGCCGCGCCCACGGAGAGCAGGTTGAGGACGATCGACGTGACCGCGACGGTCAGCGAACGGAACGAGAGCAGCATCAGCAGGAAGGCGAAGACGACCACGAAGACGAAGACGGGGACGACCGAGCCGACGATCTGGTCGTTGAAGTCCTTCGACCCCGCGACCTGCCCGGTGACGGGCGCCTCCACGCCGTCGACCGTGCCGAGCGTGTCAGGGCGTACGTGATCACGCAGCAGGGCCAGGCTCTTCTCGGCCTTCCCCTGGTCGGAGCCGCCGACGAGCGGTACGTCGATGAACGCCACGTTCTCCTTCGCGTGCACGGTGATCTCGACCGGGCCGCGTGACGCGCCCGAACTCACCGCCCGCGCACGGAAGTCGGCGAGCGCGGCGCGTACCGCGGGCGCCTCGATGTCGTCGGCCCGCACGATCACCTCGGCCGGGTCCGAGCCGCCCGGGAACGCCTCGTTGAGCCGGTCGTACGTCTTCACGATCGGCAGCGAGTCCCCGAACTCCTGGTCCAGGGTGAGATTCTGCGTCTTCATGCCGAGCGCGGGCGCGGCGATCGCGAGGAGCGCGCCGACCGCGACGGCCACGGAGACGGCGGGCCGTGTGAGCACGACCGCGAGGACCCGCCTCCAGAAGCGGCTGCCGGCCTCGGCGCCGTCGGCGGTGCGGCCGCTGTCGCCGTCCCGGCGCCTCGCGCGGCGCAGGAACGGGATCCGGCCCTTCTCCACGCGCTCGCCGAGCAGCGAGAGCAGGGCGGGCAGCACGGTCACCGAGCCGACCATGGCGACCGCCACCACCATCAGCGAGGCGACGCCCATGGCCTGGAACTCGGCGAGGCCGGTGAAGAGCATGCCCGCCATGGCCACGCAGACGGTGACACCGGAGACGATGATCGCCCGGCCGCTGGTGGCCGCCGCGATCCGCAGCGCGGTCTGCGGATCGTGGCCCTTCATACGTTCCTCGCGCTCGCGGCGCAGATAGAACAGGCAGTAGTCGACGCCGACCGCCAGGCCGACGAGCAGCATGACCGAGTTGGCGGTCTCGCTCATCGGCTGGAGGTGGCTGACGACGCCCATGAGCCCCATCGTCGCCATGATCGCCGTGACGGCGAGCGCCACCGGGAGGAGCGCCGCGACGACCGCGCCGAACGCGATCAGCAGGATGCCGAGCGCCACCGGGACCGCCGAGAGCTCGGCCCGCTGGAAGTCGTCGCCGAACGCGTCGTCGAACGTCTTGCCCATGCTGGCGCCGCCGATCTCCTCGATCCGCAGCGCGTCGTGGTCGTCGGCGATACCCTCGACCGCGGCCAGGACCGGTTCGACCCGGTCGGGCGCCGTCTCCGGGTCGCCGCGCATGGCGAACCGGACGAGCGCGGTGCGGCCGTCCACCGAGACGGTCCGGGCACCGGCGGCGTACGGCGAGCGCACGTCCGTCACCGCGCCCGAACCTTCGAGGGCCCGCACGACGTCGGAGACGGCTCGCTTGAACTCCGGTGCCGTGGATACCAGTTGCCGGTCCTTGCCCTGGACGAGCACGGTCTCGCCCACCGGCTCGTCGATGTCCGCGTCGTCCACGATGCGCGTGGCCCGGCCGGTCTCGCCGCTGAGCTGGTCGCCGTCCTCGACGTCGACGCGCCCCGCCGCCGAGCCGAGCCCCATCGCCAGGACGACGAACAGCACCCAGATCCCCACCGCCGCCCAGCGGTGCCGGACGCTCCAGCCGCCGGCCCGGGCCGCGAAGCCCCGCACCCGTCGCTCCCCCTGGTCCCCGTTCCTCCCCATGAGCCCACCTCCGCAATCGAAGGTAGGGCCAGGCCCGGCCGCGTTCGTCGTGCTGCCCGGTGAGGCGCCGGGCCCCGGGTCGCCACGGAGGATGAGGCGGGCCCCCTACATCTATCGGGACGTCACGGACCACGCCGCCAATGAGGGGATGCGTCCACTTTGTTATTACAGAACCTTGTTGAACAAGTCACAGGTGTATGTAGGTCTTGATCTGGTCGCGTCAATCGGTCAGGGTTTCGTCTCAACCCCCGGAGATCTTCCGGAGATTGCCGGGGACCGCACCAAATTACGCGCCCCCACGCGCGTAGAACCTCATCCCCCCACATCACCACGAGGAGATCCCTCTTCATGGCAGTTCACAAGCGTGCCCGCACGATGAAGCTGACCGCGGCGATAGCCACGGCAGCGACGGCGGTCGGCGTGACGGTCTTCACCGGCGGCTTCGCGGGAGCCGCGGCCCCCGCCCAGGGCAAGGTCTACGGCCTCGACGCCAAGGGCGCCGTGTCCGGCAGCTACATCGTGCTGCTCGACCAGAAGGCGAACACCGCCGCCAAGAAGGACCTCGCCAAGGAGTACGGCGGCACCCTGAAGCGGAACTACGCCTCCGCCGTCAATGGCTTCTCGGTGAACGGACTCTCGGAGACCGAGGCCAAGCAGCTCGCCGCCGACAAGTCGGTCGGCAAGGTCGTCCAGAACAAGAAGTTCCACATCGACGGCGTCCAGGACAACCCGCCCTCCTGGGGCCTGGACCGCATCGACCAGGCGGACACCGCAGGCGACGGGAAGTACACCTACCCCGACAGCGCGGGCGGGGGCGCCACCGCGTACGTCATCGACACCGGCGTGCGCATCAGTCACAAGGACTTCGGCGGCCGCGCCTCCTACGGCTTCGACGCCGTCGACAACGACGACAGCGCCGACGACGGCAACGGGCACGGCACGCACGTCGCCGGGACCATCGCGGGCAGCGCGCACGGCGTCGCCAAGAAGGCGAAGATCGTCGCCGTCCGCGTCCTGGACAACGAGGGCTCCGGCACCACCGAACAGGTCGTCGCCGGCATCGACTGGGTGACCCAGAACCACCAGGGCCCCTCGGTCGCCAACATGTCGCTCGGCGGCGGCGTCGACGAGGCGCTGGACGCGGCCGTGCAGAAGTCGATCGCGTCGGGCGTCACGTACGCGGTCGCGGCCGGCAACGAGTCGGCGGACGCCGCCACGTCCAGCCCGGCCCGCGTCCCCGAGGCCATCACGGTCGCCTCCTCCACGAAGGACGACGAGCAGTCGGACTTCTCCAACTACGGCTCCGTGGTGGACATCTACGCCCCCGGCTCGGACATCACCTCCGACTGGAACACCGGCGACGACGCCACGAACACCATCTCCGGTACGTCGATGGCGACCCCGCACGTCGTCGGTGCCGCCGCCGTCTACCTCGCCGGGCACCCGGACGCGGCCCCGGCCGACGTCGCCGCGGCGCTCACCGGCGGCGCCACCCCCGACGCCGTCAAGAACGCCTCCGACGGCACCCCGAACAAGCTCCTGAAGATCGTCGAGTAGGACGGGGCACCAGAACCGGCGGCCGCCGCGCCCACCCCCACGGGGCACGGCGGCCGCCCTGCCGTGTCCGCCTATCGTGGCCGGATGACGACCAGGAGATACGCGGCACTGCTGCGCGGCATCAACGTAGGCGGCAACAGAAAAGTACCGATGGCCCAACTGCGCCCCTTGATCGCGGCGTCGGGATGCACGGACGTCCGCACCTACCTGCAGAGCGGCAATGTCACCTTCGCCGCGGAGAGCGGCGACGAGACGTCGCTCGCGCGCGACATCGAGGCGGCCATCAGCGGCGAGTTCGGCTTCGCGGTGGACGTCCTCGTACGGGACCACGCCTACCTCCGGGCCGTCATGGAGGCGTGCCCCTTCCCCGCGGCCGAACTCCAGGGCAAGCAGCTGCACGTCACGTACTTCTCCGGGCCGGTGTCTGCGGAGCGGTTCGCCGGCCTCGACCCGGCCGCCTACGCCCCCGAGGAGTTCCGGCTCGGCGACCGCGCCCTGTACCTCTACGCCCCCGGCGGCCTCGGCACCTCGAAACTGGGCGTCCAGCTGGGCCGGCCCGCGCTGAACAAGGGGCTGATCGCGACGAGCCGCAACTGGAACACCGTGGTCAAGCTGGTGGAGCTCACGAGCGGGGCGTGAGCGCGTCCAGCCGGGACATGTCCTCCGCGGTGAGCCGCACCCGCGCCGCGCCCAGGTTCTCCTCCAGGTGCGCGAGCGTCCCGGTGCCCGGCGTCGGGCAGAGCATGGGGGAGTGGTGCAGCAGCCACGCCAGGGCGATCTGCGCCGGGGTCGCGCCGTGCGCCGCCGCGATGCCGGCGCAGACCGGGTCGTCGGTGAGGCCCCCGTTGCCCAGCGGGAACCACGGCAGGAACGCGATGCCGTGCGCCTCGCACAGCTTCAGCAGCGGCTCCGAGGCGCGGTCCAGGAGGTTGTACCGGTTCTGCACGGAGACGACCGGGACGATGTCCAGCTCAAGCGCCGCCCGCAACTGCTCGGCCGTGACCGAGTCGAGGCCCACGTGGCGGATCTTGCCCTCGTCCCGCAACTCCCGCAGCGCGCCCAGCTGTTCGGCCATCGGGACCTCGGGATCGAACCGGTGCAGCTGATACAGGTCGATACGGTCCAGCCGCAGCCGGCGCAGACTCGCCTCGCACATCGCGCGCAGCCGCTCGGGGCGCCCCTCGATGTGCCACGCCTCGGCGGAATCGCGGACGACACCGCCCTTCGTGGCGATCACAGGGCCGTCGGTGTACGGGTGCAGAGCCGCGGCGACCCGCTCCTCGGCCACGTCCGGGCCGTAGTTGTCGGCGGTGTCGACGAGCGTCACGCCCAGCTCGACGGCGCGCCGCAGCAGGGCGGCCGCCTCCGCGTCGGTGCCGCGCGGGCCCCAGCAGCCGGGCCCCGTCAGATGCACGGTGCCGTAACCGAGACGGCGTACGGGCAGGTCGGAACCGATGCGGAAGACCTCGTGCGGGTCGTGGTGCGTCATGACGCGACGGTATCCAATGCCCTCAGGGCCCCCGCACGGCGGTGGCCGGGCGAGAGTTTGCCCGATCGCAACGGCCGTGTCGGTGGTCCCTGCAAACAAGCGTGAAAGGCTCGCGGGCATGCGCTATCTCATCATCGGAGCAGGAGCGGTCGGCGGCGCCATCGGCGGCCGGCTCGCGCAGTCGGGCCACGACGTCGTCCTCGTGGCGCGCGGCAGCCAGTACGAGGCGCTGCGCGACCGGGGGCTGACGCTGCGGACCCCGGACGGAGCGCACACCCACCGCCTCCCCGTCGTCGACGGACCCGAGGCGCTCGGCACCCTCGGCGCCGACGACGTCCTGGTCCTCGCCGTGAAGACCCAGGACAGCGCCGCCGCGCTCGCCGCCTGGGGCGCCCGGCCCGTCGCGGGCGGCTCCACCGCGGCCCGGCGGCTGCCGCTGGTGTGCGCGCAGAACGGCGTGGAGAGCGAGCGGCTCGCCCTGCGCACCTTCCAGCGCGTGTACGCGATGTGCGTCTGGCTGCCCGCCACCTTCGTGGAGCCGGGCGTCGTGCGCGCCGACGGCGCCCCGCTCACCGGCATCCTGCACCTGGGCCGCTACCCCGAAGGCAGCGACGACACGGCACGGGCGATCGCCGCCGATCTGGAGCGGTCGCACTTCGGGGCGCCCGTCGCCACCGACGTCATGCGCTGGAAGTACGCCAAGCTCCTGGCGAACCTGGCCAACGCGGTCGAGGCGGTCTCCGGCGTGCTCACCGGCGACGAGGGCGCCGCCCTCGTCCGGCGGGCCCGCGCCGAGGGCGAGGCCGTGCTCGCGGCGGCCGGGATCGCGTACACGCCGCAGGACGAGGAGCGCGAGGCGCGGGCCGACAGGATCCGGTTCGAGCCGGTCGACAAGTCCCCGCGCGGCGGCGGCTCCTCCTGGCAGTCCCTCCAGCGGGGCACCGGCACCATCGAGGCGGACTACCTCAACGGCGAGATCGCCCTCCTCGGCCGGCTGCACGGGGTGCCGACCCCGGTCAACGACGTCCTCCAGGAGTACGCCGACGAGGCGGCGCGGCAACGGCGCCCGGCGGGCGCGACCTCCGTGGCCGACCTGACCGCGGCGGTCGACGCCCGCCGCTAGCCGGCCCGCCACGCTCTCCCCGTGGAGTTCCCGTCCCTGTCGCGTTTGTTCAAGAGGCAGCGGGACGCCGCGCCATAGCGTCGGGGCCATGAAAGAACGCATGGACACCGTGTACCCGTACCTCGTCGAAGCCGCCGCCGAGGCCGCCCGCGTCGCCGCCGGGGTCGAGGCCGGCCGGCTCGACGCCCCGTCCCGCTGCGGCGACTGGGACGTGCGGACCCTCGTCAACCACTGGGTCCTGTACAGCTCGCACGGCCTGGAGCACCGCGCCCGCCGCCTTCAGCTGCCCGATGAACTGACCGGCCGCGACTTCACCACCGATCAGGACTGGGCCGCGCGCTACGCCGCCCAGCTCGACCGGGCGGTCGCCGCCTGGTCCGCGCCCGAGACATGGGACGGCGCCATCGACCTCGGCTCCGACCGGCAGCCCGCCCCCGGCGTCGCCGTCCTCATCTGGGCCGAACTCGTCCTGCACGGTTGGGACGTGGCCCGCGCCACCGGCCAGGAGTTCCACGTCTCGGACGGCGCCGCCGCGCTGCTGCTGCGCGTCGTCGGCGAGAACGCCGCGCTCTACCGGCAGTACGAGGGCTTCGCCGAGCCCGTCGAGGTGGCCGCCGGGGCGTCCGGGTACGAGCGGGCGCTCGCGCTGAGCGGCCGCGACCCCGTTCCCGTCAGGAGCTGACGGGCTCACCCTGCTCTCCGCGCCACGCGTCGTGACGCGCCCTGCGCACGGCGGGCCCCACCCCCAGTCCCGCCGCGACGAACAGCACCCCGAGCACGGCCCAGCCCGCCGCCCCGTGGTCGATGGCCGTCACGGTCACCAGGGCCGGCGCGGCCATCGTCGCCGCGGCCTGCCCGGAGTTGAACACACCCTGGTAGACGCCCTGCGCCCGGGCGTCCGCGAGCCCGTATCCGACGGTCCAGCCGCCCGCCGCGGAGAGCACCTCGGCGAGGACCTGCACCACCGCGCCCACCACCAGGATCACCAGCGCCCACAGCGGTGACAGGCCCGCCGTGCACGCGAACACCGCGCAGGCCAGCGCGAGCAGCAGCCCCGAGCGGCGCATCACCCGTACCGCGCCCGGCAGGTCCTCCACGCCGCGCGTCGCCCGTACCTGGAGCAGCGCCACCAGCACACAGTTGAGGACCATGATCAGGGCGGCCGACCAGCGCGGCGCCTGTGTGTGCTGCACGATCCACAGCGGCAGCCCCACCTCCAACAGGCTGTACTGCAGGGCCAGTACGGCATTGAGGAACGTCACGCCCAGGTACGGCAGATCGCGCACCGCCCGCAGCCGGTCCCGCGCGGGCACGTCGTCCACCGGTCGCGGCGCCGCGCTGTGCGGCAGCCTGTGCACCAGCACGGCGGACACGACGAACGCCACCGCGTCGAGGAGGATCAGCGCCGTGTACCCGGCCCGGCTGTCCGCCTGGAGCGCCAGCGCACCGAACGCGCCGCCCGCGCCCATCCCCACGTTGGTCACCATCCGCAGATGCGCCCGGCCCTCCACGCGCGTCCGGGCGGGCAGCACATCGGCGTAGAGCGCGTTACGCACTCCCATGCTCGCCTGGCACAGCGCGGCGTACCCGATCGCGGTCGCCAGGAAGGAGGCGTACGAGCCGATCACCGTGTACGCCGCGAGCATCACCCCGCACCCGATCCACAGCGCCGTCAGCACCGGCCGGCGCCCCCACCGGTCCGACGCCCACCCGGCGGGCACCCCCGCCGCGATCCCGAACAGCCCCGCCACGGTCAGGCCGATTCCGACCGATGTGGCGCCCAGACCGACGACCCGGGTGAAGTACAGCACGCTCACCGGGAAGAACAGGCCGCGCCCGAACGCGTTGAGGAGCGTGAGCAGGGAGAGGCGCAGCAACAGCGGATCGGTGGGCAGCATGCCGGCGAACCGGGTGGTGGGCACGGTCCCGGCGGGGCGCGCCTCGGTCGGCGAAGTGGTCATGCCCACAGCGAACCGGATGCCGCCCCGGAGGAATATTCCTTTAGCGTGCGCCTAAAGGGTCCCGGCGGCCGAGGGGAGAACCAGGGGGAGAAGGGACAGGGATGATCGAATTCCGGTTCGTCGTCGGCGACCTCGCCCGTACGTCGTTCGCGTACTCGCCGCTCCAGGAGGCCGTGTACTCCCTGCGCTGCTGGCGCGACCCCGCCCGCTACCCGCATCAGCGCCCCTGGTTGCGCCGGCTGACCCCCGCCTTCCGCCGCCAGGACACCGAGCTGCTGACCGCGCTGATCGCGCCGAGCTTGTGGATCCCGGACTTCCTCACCCCGCGTCCGGACCGGCCGAGGCCCGCCTTCGGTCAGCAGCTCGCCGCGCTCGGCCGCACCCCGCCGCATGTCCTCGGACCGGAGTTCACCGCGGCCTACGGGCCCGCCCCGCTACCTCCCGCGGTCCGCCAGGGCCTCGCCGACCCCGCCGCCTTCCTCGCCAGGATCGTCACCGCCCTGGACGCCTACTGGCACGACTGCCTCGCCCCGGACTGGTGGCCGCGCGTCCACGCCGTCCTGGAGGCCGACCTCGCCCACCGCGGCAAGGTCCTCGCCGAGCAGGGCGCGGGCGGCCTCTTCGCGAGCCTCGACCCGCGGCTGAACTGGAGCGGGGAAGTCCTCACCCTGGTCAAGAAGTTCGACCGGCACCCCTGGCCCGAGGCCGACATCCGCATCGGCGGCCGGGGCCTCGTCCTCGTCCCCACGCTCTTCGCCCAGGGCGCCCACACCATGATCGACCCCGAGCTGCCCCCGCTGCTCTCCTACCCCGCGCGCGGCCGCGCCACGATCTCCGAGACGCCGCCCCCGGTCACCGGCGAGGCCCTGTCCCGCCTCCTCGGCACGGCCCGCGCCCGCATCCTGCGCCTCCTGGAAGAACCCGCCTCCACGACGGAACTCGCCCACCGTCTGGCGATCACCCCGGGCGCGGTGAGCCAGCACCTGTCGATCCTCTACGACGCGGGCCTGCTCCTGCGCACCCGCAGCGGGCGGAGCGTGCGGTACCGGCGCAGCGAACTGGGGGAGCGGCTGTGCGGCTGACCGGCGGCGCCCCTCAGGCCCCCACCGCCACCAACTCCCGTACCAGCGCCCCCTGATAACGCCGCACCAGCACCCGCGCCACCTCCGGCGCCGCCCCCAGTACCTCGGCCAGGACGTCCGCCCCGGCCGCGCCCCGCGCGATGCGGTCCGGGAGGCGGCCCGGGGCCAGGACGTAGGGGGCGACCGCGACCCGGTCGCAGCCCAGGGCGCGCAGTTCTCGTACGGCGTCCTCCGTACGGGGCAGGGAAGCGGAGGCGAACGCAGGTCGCACGGCGCACCAACCGGTGTGCCGCCACTCCCGCGCGATATCAGCGATCACTGCGATCGCCTCCGGGTCGGAGGAGCCCGCCGAGGCCAGCACGACGCCGGTCGTGGGCTTGTCGGCGGGGGTGAGCCCGGCCTCGTACAGGCGTCGTTCGAGCGCCGAGAGGAGGAGCGGTGAGGGGCCGAGGACGTCCGCCTGGCGGATCCGCAGCGAACGCGGGGCCTCGCACAGCGCCGCCGGGATGTCGGACTTCGCGTGGAAGGCACGGGTGAGGAGGAGCGGAAGGGCGACCACATCGCGTACGCCCTCCGCCGCCAGGGACTCCAGCACCCCGTTCACCGACGGGATGTCGAAGTCCAGGAACGCCGTCTCCACCCGCACGCCGGGACGCTGCGCCCGCACCTCGCGCACGAGGGCGTGCACCGTCGCGGCGTGCCGCGGGTCGCGGCTGCCGTGGGCTATCACCAGCAGGACGGGCGGATGGTGCATGGGGCGGCTCAGCTCTTGACGAGGAGGCCGCGGCTGCGCAGCACGCGGCGCTCCAACGGGCTGAAGATCAGCAGGTCGATGACGATACCGACGATCAGGATGAGCAGGATCGCCAGGAACACCATGGGCATGGAGGAGGCGTTGCGGCCGTTCTCCAGGAGCTGGCCGAGGCCGACGCCCAGGTCGGGCGAGGACGCGATGATCTCCGCCGCCATCAGTGAACGCCAGGAGAACGCCCAGCCCTGCTTGAGCCCCGCCAGATAGCCGGGCAGCGACGCAGGCAGGACGATGTGCCACAGCCCGCGCGCACCCGTCGCGCCGAGCGTGCGGCCCGCGCGCAGGAACAGCGGCGGCACCTGGTCGACGCCGGACACCAGGCCGTTGGCGATCGAGGGGACGGCGCCGAGCAGGATGACCGCGTACATCATCGAGTTGTTCAGGCCGAGCCACAGCACGGCCGGGGGGACCCACGCCACCGACGGCAGCGACTGGAGGCCGGAGAGGACCGGGCCGATCGCCGAGCGCACGAACTTCACCCGCGACACCAGCAGCCCCAGCGGCGTGCCGATGACCAGCGCGAACAGGAAGCCGAGCAGACCGCGCGAGACGCTCGTCCAGATGTAGCCGAGCAGTTCGCCCTTGAGCCAGGCGTCCTGCACCTCGTCCCAGACCGCCGACGGCGCGGGCAGCTTCGTCGCATCATCGACGATCTTGAAGGAGATCAGCGCCTGCCAGACCACGAGCACGACGAGGACCGCCGTCAGCGGCGGCAGGATCTTCTCGCGGAACGTCCGGCTGAACGGGACGCGCCCGGTGTCCACGCTCTCCAGCGCGTCCAGGCCGGCCTCCAGGCCCGCCAGGTCGTCCTTGCCGGTTCTGGCCGGGCCGGCCTCCTCGACCTCGTCGACGGCGGCCGTCGGTTCAGTCCTTGCCATGACGGCGGATCTCCCCACGCAGTTGTTCGGTGATCTCGACGGAGAGCTCGGCCACGTCCGCGTCCTCGATACGGCGCGGCTGCGGGATGTCCACCGTCCACTCATGGGCGATGCGCCCGGGCCGCGACGACAGGAGCACCACCCGTTCGGCGAGCCGCACCGCCTCGCGCACGTTGTGCGTGACGAAGAGGACGGAGACCTTCGTCTCCCGCCAGATGCGGGTCAGCTCGTCGTGCAGCACATCCCGCGTGATCGCGTCGAGCGCCGCGAACGGCTCGTCCATCAGCAGCAGCCCGGCGTCCTGGGCCAGCGCCCGCGCCAGGGCGACACGCTGGCGCATGCCGCCGGACAGCTCGTGCACGCGCTTGCCGTACGCGCCTTGCAGCCGTACGAGTTCGAGCAGTTCCTCGGCGCGGTCACGCCGGTCGTTCTTCGCGACTCCCCTGAGTTTCAGGGCGAGTTCGATGTTCTTGCCCGCGGTCAGCCACGGGAAGAGGGCGTGCTCCTGGAACATCAGGGCCGGCCGGCCGTCCGTCGCGATGGCGCCCGCGGACGGCCGGTCGAGCCCGGCCACCAGGTTGAGCAGCGTCGACTTGCCGCATCCGGAGGCCCCCAGGAGGGTGACGAACTCGCCCGGCGCGACATCGAGCGTGATGTCGTCCAGGACGAGCTGGGGGCCCGCCGGTGTGGCGAAGGACTTCGAGACGTGCTCGATCCGGGCCGCCCTGCCGCCTGTCGCGGTGGCGGAGTCGCCCGCCTTGGCAAGAGTTGTCGCCATGGTCGTCACCTCCTGGGAATCCGTGAATCCGGTGAACTCGGCTGGTGTGCTGGTTACGTGATGCCGGTCACTTGACGCCGAGGCCGGCGTCGTCGACCTTGGTGCCACCGGTGGCCGCGAGGACCTTGTTGAGCGGCTTCAGGTCGTAGATACCGGTCAGGTCGGGCTTCTCCAGGAGACCCGCCTTCACCGCGTGGTCCGCCTCGGAGTCGAGGGTCGAGGCCAGCGGGTCGTCGGTGAACTCGATGGACTTCCACGCCGGGTCGAGCACCTTCGCGGGGAGCGCCTTGCCCGAGTCCTTCTCCAACTGCTTGTTGGCGGCGGCCTTGGCGTCGTCCGGGTTGGCGTTCATCCACTTGTTCGTCTTGACCGAACCGCGCAGCACGGCCTCGACGACGTCCGGGTGCTCCTTGAGGAACGACTGCTTCACGATGATGTTCGTGATCACGAACTTCTTGTCGGGCCACAGGTCCGCCTCGTCGAGCAGCACCTTGGCGCCCTCGGCGACCAGCTTGGACGCGGTCGGCTCCGGCACCCACGCGCCGTCGACGGAACCGGACTTGTAGGCGTCGGGCGTGATCTTGTTGTCCGTGCGGACCACGGACACGTCCCCCTTGCCGGAGTTCGCGTCGACCTTCCAGCCCTTCTCGGCGATCCAGTTCAGGAACGCGACGTCCTGGGTGTTGCCGAGCTGCGGGGTGGCGATCTTCTTGCCCTTGACGTCGTCCAGGGACTTGATCTTCTTCGGGTTGACGACCAGCTTCACGCCGCCGGAGGCCGAACCGCCGATGATGCGCAGCGACTTGCTCTGCGACTTCGTGTAGCCGTTGATGGCGGGGGAGGGGCCGATCCAGCCGATGTCGATGGAGCCGCTGTTGAGCGCCTCGATCTCGGACGGCCCGGCGTTGAAGACCTGGTACTTCGCCTGCGTGCCCTTGAGCTCCTTCTGGAAGAAGCCCTTCTGGTTGCCGACGAGGGCGGTGCCGTGGGTCAGGTTCCCGAAGTAACCGATCTTGACGGAGTCCGCGGAGAGGGCCTTGCCCTTGGCGGAGACGTTCTCCTTGGAGCTGTCGTCGCTGTCCGAGCCGTAGCCGCAGGCCGTCGCGGTGAGCGCGAGGAGCGGCAGCGCGGCGACGGCGACGAGGCCGCGGCGCGTAAGGGTGGAACGGTTGGCAGGCACGGGAGGTTTTCCCCTCGTTGGCCCGGCGGTCACGCGGTCAGGGCGTGGCCGGGTGGTCGGCAGGTCTTCGTTTTCGACGGACGGTGTGGGGGGGGTGGGCGCGCAGGCAGTGCGCGTACGTCATCGCGCACATCGCGCGACCCCGCCCTGTCCGCTGCCGAGGGCGCCGCTGCCGACGCGGCCGCCCTCTTTCGCGAACGTGCCGTAGTAGTCGATGGAGGTCATGTCAGAAGTCCCAGCCGTCCTCGTCGACGACGGCGGCCGGTGTCTCGGCGGCGGCGAACGCCTCGCCGGCCATGCCCGCCGCCAGCGTCGTCCCGTCCGCCGGGTCGATCAGCAGGAAGGAGCCGGTGCGCCGCGAGTCCGCGTAGTTGTCGAGCGCGAGCGGCTCGGCGGTACGGATCCTGACGCGGCCGATGTCGTTGGCGACGAGCCGGCCCGGCTCGGGGTGCTGGGAGAGGTCGTCGAGCGTGAGCCGCGACGGGATCTCCTTGACGATCGCCTTGACGGTGCGGGTGGTGTGCTTCAGCAGCACCCGCTGGCCGACACCGAGCGGGGTGTCGGCGACGTGGCAGACCGTCGCCTCGATCTCCTGCGAGGTGGCGGGCGCGTCGTCGCTCGGCACGATCAGGTCGCCGCGCGAGACGTCGATGTCGTCCTCCAGGAGGAGGGTGACGGACTGCGGCGTCCAGGCGACGTCGACCGCCGTGCCCAGCAGGTCGATCCCGGCGACCTTCGACGTACGGCCGGAGGGCAGTACGGTGACGGACTCGCCGACGCGGAACGTGCCCGCGGCGATCTGCCCCGCGTACCCCCGGTAGTCGGGGTGCTCGGCGGTCTGCGGCCGGATCACGTACTGCACGGGCAGCCGGGCGTGGCAGCTGGTGAGGTCGTGGCTGACCGGCACCGTCTCCAGGTGCTCCAGGACGGTCGGGCCGCCGTACCAGTCCATGTTGGCGGAGGGCTCCACGACGTTGTCGCCGGCGAGCGCGGAGATCGGGATGGCGGTGATCTCCGGGACGCCGAGGCCCGCCGCGTACGCCGTGAACTCCTCCGCGATCTTCGCGAAGACGCTCTCCTTGTAGTCGACGAGGTCCATCTTGTTGACCGCGAGGACGACGTGCGGGACGCGCAGCAGGGCGGCGACGGCGGCGTGCCTGCGGGTCTGCTCGATGACGCCGTTGCGGGCGTCGACGAGGACCACGGCGAGGTCGGCGGTGGAGGCGCCGGTGACCATGTTGCGGGTGTACTGCACGTGGCCGGGGGTGTCGGCCAGGATGAAGCGGCGCCGGGGCGTGGCGAAGTAGCGGTAGGCGACGTCGATGGTGATGCCCTGCTCACGCTCGGCGCGCAGGCCGTCGGTGAGCAGCGCGAGGTCCGGCTCGGCGGCGCCGCGCGAGCGCGAGGCGGACGCGACGGCCTCCAGCTGGTCGGTGAGGACCGACTTGGAGTCGTGCAGCAGCCGGCCCACGAGCGTGGACTTGCCGTCGTCGACGGAGCCGGCGGTGGCGAACCGCAGCAGGGTGGTGGCCGACAGGCCGGCCAGCTCTTCGGCAGCAGTGGTCGTGCTCATGGTTAGAAGTACCCCTCGCGCTTGCGGTCTTCCATCGCGGCCTCGGACATCTTGTCGTCGGCGCGGGTGGCGCCCCGCTCGGTGAGCCGGGACGCGGCGATCTCGGTGATGACCTTCTCGATGGTCGTCGCGTCCGAGTCGACGGCGCCGGTGCAGGACATGTCACCGACGGTGCGGTAGCGCACGAGACGGGTCTCGACGCTCTCGCCCTCCTTGGGGCCGCCCCACTCGCCGGCCGTCAGCCACATGCCGTTGCGGCTGAACACCGGCCGCTCGTGGGCGTAGTAGATCTGCGGCAGGTCGATGTTCTCGCGGGCGATGTACTGCCACACGTCCAGCTCGGTCCAGTTGGAGAGCGGGAAGACGCGGACGTGTTCGCCGGGTGCGTGGCGGCCGTTGTAGAGCTGCCACAGCTCGGGGCGCTGACGGCGGGGGTCCCACTGGCTGAACTCGTCGCGCAGGGAGAACACCCGCTCCTTGGCGCGGGCCTTCTCCTCGTCGCGGCGCCCGCCGCCGAACACCGCGTCGAACTTCTCCGCCTGGATCTTCTCGGTCAGCGGCAGCGTCTGGAGCGGGTTACGGGTTCCGTCGGGCCGCTCCTTGAGCACCCCGCGGTCGATGTACTCCTGCACGGAGGCGACGTGCAGCCGCAGGCCGTGCTCGGCCACGACGCGGTCGCGGTACTCCAGGACCTCGGGGAAGTTGTGCCCGGTGTCGACGTGCAGCAGCGAGAAGGGGATCGCCGCCGGGGCGAACGCCTTCAGCGCCAGGTGCAGCATGAGGATCGAGTCCTTGCCGCCGGAGAAGAGGATCACCGGCCGCTCGAACTCGCCCGCCACCTCGCGGAAGATGTGCACCGCCTCGGACTCCAGAGCGTCCAGGTGGCTGAGCGCGTAAGGGCTGTCGGTCTCCTCGGAGACAGTCACTACGGTCGTCATGCGGCGAGACCCCTTTCGGTGAGCAGCGCACGGAGCGCGGCCGCGGACTCCTGCACGGTCTGGTGGTGCGACTCGATGCGCAGGTCGGGCGAGTCGGGCGCCTCGTACGGGTCGTCGACGCCGGTGAGGCCGGTGAGTTCGCCCGCCGCCTGCTTGGCGTAGAGGCCCTTCACATCCCGCTCGGAGCACACGTCCACCGGTGTGGCGACGTGCACCTCCAGGTAGGCGGTGCCGCCCACTTGGTGGCGCTTGCGCACCGCCTCGCGGCTGTCCGCGTACGGGGCGATGACCGGGACGAGGGTCAACACGCCGTTGCGGGCGAGGAGTTCGGCCAGGAATCCGATGCGCTGCACGTTCGTGTGCCGGTCCTCGCGGCTGAAGCCGAGGCCCGCCGAGAGGTACTCGCGGATCTCGTCCCCGTCGAGCACCTCGACGCGGTGGCCCTCGGCGCGCAGCGTGTTCGCCAGCTCGCATGCGATGGTGGTCTTGCCGGCGCTCGGCAGACCCGTGAGCCAGATCGTGGCTCCGGTCACTTGCTTCTCCAAAGGGTGTGTCTGGTCCAGGTGCCCGGCGGTCTCGGTCGCCTCAGCCATGGATTCCGCACTCGGTCTTGGTGCGGCCCGCCCAGCGTCCGGCGCGGGCGTCCTCGCCCTCCAGGAGGCGGCGGGTGCACGGGGCGCAGCCCACGGAGCCGTACCCGTCCATCAGCAGCGGGTTGGTGAGGACGCCGTGCTCGGTGACGTACGCGTCGACGTCGTCCTGCGTCCAGCGGGCGATCGGGGAGATCTTGACCTTCTGCCGCTTCTCGTCCCAGCTGACGACCGGCGTGTTCGCGCGGGTCGGTGACTCGTCGCGGCGCAGACCCGTCGCCCACGCGGCGTACTTGGCCAGCCCGTCCTCGAGCGGCTTGATCTTCCTCATCGCGCAGCACAGGTCGGGGTCGCGGTCGTGCAGCTTCGGGCCGAACTCGGCGTCCTGCTCGGCGACGGTCTGCCGGGGGGTGAGCGTGATGACGTTCACGTCCATCACGGCCTCGACGGCGTCGCGGGTGCCGATGGTCTCCTCGAAGTGGTAGCCGGTGTCGAGGAAGACGACGTCGACACCGGGCAGGGCGCGGGAGGCGAGGTGGGCGACGACCGCGTCCTCCATGGACGAGGTCACGCAGAACTCGCTGCCGAAGGTGCGGGCGGCCCACTGGAGGATCTCCAGGGCGGACGCGTCCTCCAGGTCACGTCCGGCCCGCTCGGCGAGTGCCTTCGACTCCTCGGTGCCCGACTTTTCGGTGCCCGACTTTTCGGTGCCCGACTTTTCGGTGTCCGACTCTTCGATGTCTGACGAAATCTGAGCTGTCGTCATATCTGTTCCCTTCCACCGTTGTTGCGCTGAAGCCCGCGGGCCAGGAGCCCGAGGAACTTCAGTTGGAAGGCTCGGTTGCACGCCGCGCATTCCCAGGCGCCGTGGCCGGCTCCGGCGGCTTCGCTGGGCCGGAGGTCCTCGTCGCCGCAGTAGGGGCAGTAGAAGGGGGCCGCGCGCTCGCTCATGAGAGGGCCTCCTCGGAGGCGCGGGTGGTCCAGGTGGCGAACCGCTCGCCGTCCTCACGCTCCGCCTGGAAGCGCTTGAGGACCCGCTCGATGTAGTCGGGCAGCTCGGCCGACGTGACCTTCAGGCCGCGCACCTTGCGGCCGAACCCGGCCTCCAGGCCGAGCGCTCCGCCGAGGTGCACCTGATAGCCCTCGACCTGTTCGCCGTTCGCGTCGAGCATGAGCTGGCCCTTGAGACCGATGTCCGCGACCTGGATGCGGGCGCAGGCGTTCGGGCAGCCGTTCAGGTTGATGGTGAGCGGCTCCTCGAACTCCGGGAGGCGGCGCTCCAGTTCGTCGATCAGCTGGGAGCCGCGCTGCTTGGTCTCGACGATGGCGAGCTTGCAGAACTCGATGCCGGTGCAGGCCATGGTGCCGCGCCGGAACGTGGAGGGCCGGGCGGTGAGGTCGAGCGCCTCCAGGCCCTCGACGAGCGAGTCGACCTGGTCCTGCTCGACGTCGAGCACGATCATCTTCTGCTCGACGGTGGTGTGCACCCGGCCCGAACCGTGCGCCTCGGCCAGATCGGCGATCTTGGTGAGCGTGGCGCCGTCGACGCGGCCGACGCGCGGGGCGAAGCCCACGTAGAACCGGCCGTCCTGCTGCCGGTGCACGCCGATGTGGTCGCGCCACTGCTGGGAGGGCTGGGCCGGGGCGGGTCCGTCGATGAGCTTACGGCCCCCCAGGTACTCGTCCTCCAGGACCTGGCGGAACTTCTCCGGACCCCAGTCGGCGACCAGGAACTTCAGGCGGGCGCGGGTGCGCAGCCGGCGGTAGCCGTAGTCACGGAAGATCGAGATGACGCCCTCGTAGACGTCGGGGACCTCGTCGATCGGCACCCAGGCGTTGAGACGGACGCCCAGCTTGGGGTTGGTGGAGAGGCCGCCGCCGACCCACAGGTCGAAGCCGGGACCGTGCTCGGGGTGGACGACACCGACGAACGAGACGTCGTTGATCTCGTGCACCACGTCGAGCAGCGGGGAGCCGGAGATGGCCGTCTTGAACTTGCGGGGCAGGTTCGAGTACGCCGGGTTGTTCAGGACGCGGCGCTTGATCTCCTCGAGGGCCGGGGTGGCGTCGATGATCTCGTCCTCGGCGATCCCCGCGACCGGCGAGCCGATCATCACGCGCGGCGTGTCGCCGCAGGCGGTGACGGTCGACAGGCCGACGGCCTCAAGACGGTTCCAGATCTCGGGCACGTCCTCGATCCGGATCCAGTGGTACTGGACGTTCTGCCGGTCGGTGATGTCGGCGGTGCCGCGCGCGAACTCCTGCGAGATCTCGCCGATGACGCGCAGCTGCGCCGTGGTCAGCCGGCCGCCGTCCACGCGCACGCGCAGCATGAAGTACTTGTCGTCCAGCTCCTCCGGTTCCAGGACGGCGGTCTTGCCGCCGTCGATCCCGGGCCGGCGCTGGGTGTACAGACCCCACCAGCGCATACGTCCGCGCAGGTCATTGGGGTCGATGGAGTCGAAACCGCGCTTGGAGTAGATCGTCTCGATGCGCGTCCGCACATTGAGACCGTCGTCGTCCTTCTTGAACTGCTCGTTGCCGTTGAGCGGCGTGTGGTGGCCGACGGCCCACTGGCCCTCGCCGCGGTGACGGCTCACCTTGCGGCGGGGCGCGGCGGCAGCGGGCTTTTCGGGGGTGGCAGCCATGGATGTACGTCCTTCACAAGCAGGCTTGGGCGGCTCTGACCAGCACACTTCGCGCGAGGGCGCGGCGGTGCGCTGGGTGATCAGGTGAGGCGGAAAATGTCGGCGGGGCTGGTTCTCTCAGCGCGCCGGACAGATGGCGCTGGACATGCGGCCGTAGTCGACGTGCCGTCGACTCACCAAGGCGATTCCAGCTGTAGACATGACGGAAGCGTGTCACGGGACTTTGGGCCCGGTCCACCATCGTCCGTCATTTGGACGCGGTTGTCCCGCATCGTGGACGATGGTGGTCCCGATCACATGGAGGGCCGGTGAATAGTCGGATACGCCCGCAATGGCGTCAGGCGGACGGGAAGGCGCCTGGCCACGGACCCGGAGCGGCCGTTTCCGGCTGCTCGCCCGTCTCCGTCCTGAACAGCCGGAAGCCGCGCCGCTCGTAATTGGTCATCGCGTGCTCCCCGTCGAGGCTGCACGTGTGGAGCCACACCCGCTCGGTCGGCTTCCGCCCCGGCCACCGCTCCGCCAGGTCCCAGGCGCGCGCGACCCCGTACGACAGCAGGTGGCCGCCGATCCGCCGGCCCCGGAACGCCGGGACGAGCCCGAAATAGGCGACCTCCACGGCCCCGTCGTCCTGCGCGGCCAGCTCGACGTACCCGGCCGGTGTCCCCTTGTCGTAGGCGACCCACGTCTCGGTGCCCGGCCGCGTCAGCCGCTCCTGCCACTGCGCGTACGACCAGCCGAGCCGGTCGACCCACCTGATGTCGGCGCCCACGGACGCATACAGAAAACGGCTGAACTCGGGCGAGGGCACCTCGGCGCGCACGATGCGTACGTCGTCGCCCCCGGGCGGGGCGGCCGGGCGCAGGTCGGACGGGGAGGTCTGCTCCAGCGACCAAGTGGTCACGGTGACGGTGCTGTTGCTCATGCGGCCCATGTCAGCACGGGCACGGCCGTCCGGCCAAGGCGGGGCCTCGCGGCGCGGGTGTCCGGCCGGGGCGGGGCCTCACAGCGCGGGCGTCCGCGCCCTGCGTATCGCCGGCGCCGTGGAGTGCGGGAGCAGGTCCAGCGGGTCGTCCGGCACCACCACCTCCACGTCCGCGTCCTCCAGGAAACGGTACGGGCGGTGCGACAGCAGGCCGCCGAGGTAGCGGCGCACCCGCGACATCTCCGCCCGCACCGTCACCGTCCGCGCCGGGTCCCCGAACAGGTCCTCGGCCAGCCCCGCCGCACTGCGCCCGCCGCGCCGGCAGGCCAGCAGATACAGCAACTCGGCGTGGCGCGGGCTCAGTTCGTGCGCCCAGGAGCCCGCCGCGCCCGACACCTCGACCGACCAGCGGCGCGGCCGGCTCACGTCCAGGCGTACACGGGTCCCTTCGAGCGGTTCCGGCGCGGCGTCCACTCGGAGCAGCCAGCCGCCCGGCAGGGGCGCCGCCTCGCAGGTGCCGAGCGACGGCACCCAGCAGGCGCCCTCCGCCAGCGACCTGGGCAGGGCCACCCGCTCGGTCAACGGCATCCCGGTGACCGCCGCCGTCCATCCGTCGCGGTCGACGGCCAGCGCCCGGCCGCCGATCCGGGCGAGGACGGGCGCCGCCACGGCGCGCAGCCGCTCCAGCGCGCCCACATGCTGCTCGCGCAGGCGCGCCTCCGCGAGCTGCGTCACCGACCGCACCCACGACAGCGTCGCCGGATGCATCGTCTTCAGCGGGCCGCTGACGTCCACCACCCCGAGGAGCCGGCCGTCGCGCGGATCCGTCACCGGCGCGCCCGCGCACGTCCACGGGTCGTGGGACCGCACGAAGTGCTCGGCGGAGAAGACCTGGACGGGCCGCCGCGTCACCAGCGGCGTCCCCACCCCGTTCGTCCCGACGACGTCCTCGGCCCAGTGCGCACCCACCTCGAAACCGAGCCGGTCGCCCTTGCGGAGCACGCCCGGGTGCCCTTCACGCCACAACAGCCGGCCCTCGGCGTCGCTGACCACCATGATGTGCTGAGCCGCCTCGGCCACCGTCACCAGCGCCTCACGCAGCACCGGCAGCACGGACAGCAGCGGGGAGGACCGGCGCCGCTCCTCCACCTCGTCGGCGCCGAGCAGCCCCGAGCGGTGGTCGCGGTCCGGGTCGACGCCGACGCGCTGCATCCGCCGCCAGGACTCCCCGATCTCCGGCCGCGGCAGGAGTGGTGGCCGCTGCCCGGAGAGCATCGCGTCCCGCACGCCCTTGAGCAGGCGGGAGGCGAACGCCGCGTCCATCGCGGTCAGCCGCGCCAGGTCGATCGTCGAGTCCTTGTTCATGCCTGAATCCTCGGTTTGCGAAGAGTTACCCCTATGGTGCACCTTCGCGCCGCGACAAGGGTGGGCGTCGGCTGCATACGTTGCAACCCCCTGCAACCCTGGCGAACGCCCCTACGGCGAACGAGACTGGCAACCAACGCCACCCCGGTGGCGTTCAAGCTCCTCAAGGGGTTTGAAAGGCGGGGATGGTGCCGTGTCGGCGCAGCACCATCCCCGCGTCAGCACCGTTCGAGCCGGCGCGTCTCAGCCCACCGGGCGGGCCCGCTCCACGATCTCCGCGAGCCCCAGCGTGTGCGGCAGCGTCCCGAACGCCGCCCCGCCGTCCCCGCCGAGCCGCGAAGCGCAGAAGGCGTCCGCCACCTCCGGCGGCGCGTACCGCACGAGCAGCGACCCCTGGAGCACCAGCGCGATCCGCTCCACCAGCCGCCGCGCCCGCGCCTCGATGCCGTCCAGATCGCCGAGTTCGGTCAGCAGGTCCTTCACGGCCGTGTCCAGCCGGTGATCGGCGCCGCGCGCCCTGCCGACCTCCAGCAGGAAGGCGTTGAACGCCGCCGGTTCGCGCTGCAACGCCCGCAGCACGTCCAGGGCCTGGACGTTGCCGGCGCCCTCCCAGATCGAGTTGAGCGGCGACTCGCGCAGCAGCCGCGGCATCCCCGACTCCTCCACGTACCCGTTGCCGCCGAGACACTCCAGGGCCTCGGCCGCGTGGGGCGTGCACCGCTTCGTCACCCAGTACTTGGCCGCGGGCACGGCGAGCCGCAGGAACGCCCGCTCCTGCTCGTCGCCGCCGGCCGCGTGGTCGTACGCCGCCGCGAGCCGCAGCGCCAGCGTCGTCGCGGCCTCCGACTCCAGGGCCAGATCGGCCAGTACGTTGCGCATCAGCGGCTTGTCGACGAGCTTCCCGCCGAACGCCTCCCGGTACGTACAGTGGTGGACCGCCTGCGCCACCGCCTGCCGCATGATCGCCGCGGAGCCGAGCACACAGTCGAGCCGGGTCGCCGCGACCATGTCGATGATGGTGCGCACCCCGCGCCCCTCGTCCCCGACCCGCCGCGCCCACGTGGAGTCGAACTCGACCTCGCCCGACGCGTTCGACCGGTTCCCCAGCTTGTCCTTGAGCCGCTGGATCGCGAACGGGTTGCGCGCCCCGTCCGCCAGTACCCGGGGCACGAGGAAGCACGTCGGACCCTCGTCGGCCCGCGCGAGCACCAGGAACCCGTCCGACATCGGCGCGGAGCAGAACCACTTGTGCCCGGTGAGCGCGTACGTCCCGTCCTCCGCGAGCGCCACGGCCCGCGTCGTGTTCGCCCGTACGTCGCTGCCGCCCTGCTTCTCCGTCATCCCCATGCCGAGGAGCGCCCCGGCCTTCCCGGCGGCGGGCCGCAGCCCGAAGTCGTAGACCGTGGACGTCAGCCGCGGCTCCCACTCCGCGGCGAGATCGGGCTGTGCGCGCAGCGCGGGCACGGCCGCGTGCGTCATCGACAGCGGGCACAGGTGCCCCGCCTCCACCTGCGACCACACCAGGAACGCCGCCGCGCGCCGCAGATGGCCCGCGGGACGCGACCACGCCGCCGTCAGCCCCGCCGAGACGCCCTTGCCCATCAGGCGGTGCCAGGACGGATGGAAGTCGACCTCGTCGATCCGGTGGCCGTAACCGTCGTGGGTGCGCAGCACCGGCGGGTACGCGTTCGCCAGACGCCCCCACTCCCGCGCCTGCGCGGAACCGGCGGCGCGGCCGAGCACCGTCAGCTCCGAGCCGACCTCGTCCAGGAGCTCCGGTGCCAGATGCCGCTCGAGACCCTCGGTGAGGACCCGGTCGGCGGCGAAGACGTCGTACCCCGTCAGGGGCGGAGGCTGATTGGTGACCGTGTGCGTGCTGCCCGACATGACAGCGAATCTACCGGCGGCGCGGCCCCTCCCGCGACCGCGCCCGCGGGGCCCCGGAGCGGAAAGCGGGGCGCTCCGCCGGCCGGTCGTCGGCGGTGTGCGGCGCGACCGCGGGGGCCGGTGTGCGCGCGGGCGCGGGCAGGGGGCACCAGGGGATGGGTACACCTGCCGGTGGCGGATACCTTTAGGGCGTGCAGCCAGCAAGTGAATCCCCCTCACCGCCGTCCGGCCGTCTCCACCGGGCCCGCGTTCTCTACGAGAACGTCTCCAAGCGCAGGACCGCCTGGCTGTTGCTCAAGGACACCGTCAACTCGTGCATGGAGTACCGCATCCTGGGCCTCGCGGCCGAGGCGGCGTTCTTCACGCTGCTCTCCGTCCCGCCGCTGCTGCTCTCCCTGGTGGGCCTGCTCGCCTACGTCGACTCGTGGACCGGCGCGGACACCATCGCGGGCGTCCGCGACAACATCCTGGAGGCCAGCCGCACGGTCCTCACCGACCAGGGCGTGAAGGAGATCGCCCAGCCGATCCTGGACGACGTCATCAAGGGCGGGCGCCCCGACGTCATCTCCATCGGGTTCCTCATCTCGCTCTGGTCCGGCTCGCGGGCGGTGTCGACGTTCGTGGACACCGTGACCGTCATGTACGGCCTCGACGGCGTCCGCGGCATCGTCAAGACACGGCTGCTCGCGTTCCTGCTCTTCCTCATCGGTCTCGTCGTCGGCTCGGTCGCGCTGCCGCTGATGATCGCGGGACCCGACGCGGTGATCGGCCTCGTGCCCTGGTCGGAGACGCTCGTCCAGATCCTGTACTGGCCGGTCGTGCTCGTCCTGTCGGTCGCCTTTCTGACGACGCTCTACCACGTCTCCGTACCCGTGCGCTCCCCGTGGATCGAGGACGTGCCCGGCGCCCTCGTGGCCCTCGCCATGTGGATCCCCGGCAGCTTCCTGCTCCGCCTCTACCTCACCAGCACCATCGAGGGGCCCACGATCTACGGCTCCCTCGCGGCGCCCGTCGCGGTGCTCCTGTGGATCGGTGTCTCGGCGTTCGCGGTCCTCGTCGGCGCCGCGATGAACGCCGCGATCGACCGGGTCTGGCCCTCGGTCGCCACCGCCGCCGCGCGCGCCTCGAACGAACGGGTCCGGACGACGGGGCCGGCCGCGCACTACCTGGCCCGCAGCGCCGCCCGCGCGGCTGCGCACTCCTACGACCCCGATGATCCCGACGACCCCGATGATCCCGACATGCCGTCCGAGTTCCCCGAGCGCTGGTCGAGGTTCCTGCCCCCCGAGGACGTGACGTCCCGCCTGCGCACGCATGTACGCAGGCCGGGGGAGGCCCCGCACGAGGACGAGGACGAGTAGCACGGGCCGGGCCGGGGCCGGTCCCCCCGCGCGCTACTTCCAGGCGCCGGCCGTGGCCGCCTGCGCGGCGAACCCGTCGAACGGGCGCGGCCCGCGCCCGAGCACCCGCGCCACGCCACCCGTCACCGACGCGTTGCGGCCGTCGAGCAGTGTGCCGAACAGCTCCACCAGGAACGCCACTTCGCCCGCCGGCACCCCCGCCCCGGCCAGCGCCGCCCCGTAGTCGCGCACCGGCACCGCCACGTACCGCTTCGCCGCACCCGTGGCCCGTGCCACCGAGGCCAACGCCTCGCCCCACGTCAGCAGTTCGGGACCGGTCAGCTCCAGGGTCCCGCCCGCATACCGCTCCGACGGATCCCCGAGCACCGCCACCGCGACATCCGCGATGTCCCGTACGTCGAGGAACGGCTCGCGCAGCCCGTCCGGCGCCGCGAACGCCAGCTCCGGGCCGCGCACCTGGTCGAGCAACGGGCCCTCGCTGAAGTTCTGGTGGAACCACGCGCACCGCAGGACCGTCCACCGCGCCCCCGAGTCCCGCAGCGCCGCCTCCGCCGGCCCGGCCTGGTCCTCGCCGCGCGCCGAGAGCAGGGCGAGCCGGTGGGCGCCGAGCTCGACCGCCCGCCGCGCCAGCGCGCCCACGGCCGCCGCCGCGTCCGGCGCCCCGATGTCCGACGGGTACGCCAGATACGCCCCGTCGGCACCGCGCAGCGCCGCGTCCCAGGTCGCCGGGTCCGTCCAGTCGAACCGCACCGCGCCCGACCGCGAGGCCGCCCGGACCGTCAGCCCCGCGGCGCGCGCCGCCTCGGCGACCCTGCGCCCCGTCCGGCCGGTCGCCCCCGTCACCAGTACCGTCGTCGTGTCCCGCTTCGTGTCCTGCTTCGTATTCCGCGTCGTCTGCGTCATGCGTCCACTCAACTGCGGGCCGCCGCCTGGAAACATCCGTGAGCCGCTCGCCGCCATACGCGTCCGTCTACGCTGCCGTCATGGACGTACTCGCAGGGCTCCTGGAGGGGCCGCGGGCCCGGGGGGCCTTCATGATCCGGGCCTGTTTCGCGCCCCCGTGGTCGCTGCGGATCGCCGACGAGGCACCCCTCACCGTCATGATCATGGTCGAGGGTGACGCGTGGCTCCTGCCCGAAGGGGACGGCCGGGCCCAGCGGATCCGCCCCGGTGACATCGCCGTCGCCCGCGGCCCCGGCGCGTACGTCTGCTGCGACGACCCGGCCACCGCGCCGCGCGCCGAGATCGGCCCCGGCCAGGTGTGCAGGCCGCTCGGGCCCGCGCACGTCGGCCGCTACCGGGAGCTCGGGGTGCGCTCTTGGGGCGAGACCCCGGACGGTCCGGCGCAGATGCTCATCGGCACCTACCAGATGCGCGGCGAGCTCACCGGCCGGCTCCTCGACGCGCTCCCGCCGATCCTCGTGCTCCCCACCGAGGTGTGGGACTGCCCGCTGACCCCGCTTGTCGCCGAGGAGATCGTGCGGGACGAGCCGGGCCAGGAAGTCGTTCTCGACCGGCTCCTCGACCTGCTGCTCATCGCCTCGCTGCGCGCCTGGTTCTCCCGCCCCGAGGCGGACGCGCCCGCCTGGTACCGGGCGCTGGGCGACCCCGTCGTCGGACCGGCGCTGCGCCTGATCCAGAACGACCCGGCCCACCCCTGGACCGTCGCCGGGCTCGCGGAGAAGGCCGGAGTCTCCCGCGCGGCGCTCGCCCGCCGCTTCACCGACCTCGTGGGCGAACCCCCGATGACGTATCTGACCGGCTGGCGCCTCGCGCTCGCCGCGGACCTGCTCCGCGACAGCGGGATCACCGTCGCGGCGATCGCCCGGCGGATCGGGTACGGCAGCGCGTTCGCCCTGTCCAGCGCGTTCAAGCGGGAGTACGGAGTCAGCCCCCAGGAGTACCGCGGATGACCGGGGCGTACGAGGAACGGGCGAGCCGGGTGCCCGGGGCGGTGCTGTGGACGCGGGCACCCGGTCCCCAGGCGGCCCGTCCGGTGCTGCCCGACGGCTGCATGGACCTGATCTGGAGCGAAGGCCGCCTCTTCGTCGCCGGACCCGACACCCGCGCCCACCCCACCGGAGCGGAGACGGCGGACGCGGCGGGCCGCCGGTATGCGGGTGTCCGGTTCGCGCCCGGCGCGGCCCCCGCCTACCTCGGCGTACCGGCCCACGAACTACGGGACACACGCGCCGAGTTGGCCGAGCTGTGGCGCGGCGCCGACGCCCGCCGCCTCACCGAGCGCATCGACGCGGCCGCCGACCCCGCGGCGGAACTGGAGCGGGCCGCCGTCCGCCTGGTGGCCGCCGTCGCACCGCCCGACCCGCTCCTCGCCCGCGTGGTCGCGGCCCTGGACGCGGGCCGCACCGTCACCGGGACGGCCGCGGCGACAGGGCTCAACCCCCGTCTGCTGCACCGGCGTTCGCTGGCCGCGTTCGGCTACGGGCCCAAGACGCTCGCCCGGGTACTGCGGTTGCAGCGGGCCCTGGCGCTGGCCCGCGCGGGCATCCCGTTCGCGGAGACCGCCGCCCGGGCCGGATACGCGGACCAGGCGCATCTGTCGCGCGACGTACGGGACTTGACGGGGACCACGCTCGGCGCGCTGACCTGAGCGGGCCGCCGCCGGGGCGCCGCGCGTGTCAGGCGAACAGGTCGATCTGGTTGCCGTCCGGGTCGTGCACCACGGCGTAGCGCTGCCCCCACACCGCGTCCCACGGCTTGCTCTCGCCGTGGTGTCCGGCCTCGGTCAGCGCCGCGTACGTCGCGTCGACCCCGGCCGCGTCACCGCAGTGGAAGGCGAGCGCGACACGGCCCCGGCCGTGCTCCGCGCCACTGTCGTCCGGGTCGAACATGAGCCGGATACCACCCGGCAGCGCCGTCTCCACGTGCGGCAGCTGCTCGGCGCCCTCGGGGAAGGTCAGCCCCAGGAGGCGGTAGAAGGCGAGCGCGGCGCTCAGGTCGGTGGAGCTGATTCCGATGGCGTCCATCCGGACGGTGCTGTCAGTCATGGCCTCACCGTAGGCAGGCGCGGGCCGCGCGGTCTTGTACGAAACGGACGCCGCCGCGCACCGGGCGGGTCTGGCCCCGGGACGTGGCGGCGACCCGCGCCGGGCGGGTCAGGAGTCCCGGACTGTCACGGCGACCCGCGCCGCCTAGGTCAGGTCCCCCGGACCGTCGCCGCGCCGCGCGTAGGACCGGCCAGGTCCCCGTACTGTCGCCGCGACCCGCGACCCGCGACCCGCGACCCGCGCCCGGCCGGTCAGGCCCCCCGGACCGTCGCCGCGACCTGCGCCACCGCCGTCGGCCCCACTCGGCAGCAGCCGCCGATGAGGCGGGCGCCTGCCCGTTGCCAGCCGGTCACCTGGTCGGCGGTGAACGTGGGCCGCCCCCGCCAGGCGCGCGCCCGTGCGTCCCACTCCTCGCCGCTGTTCGGGTAGACCACGACGGGCTTGCCCGTCACCCGCGCCGCCGTCGCGACGGCGTGGGGCACGTCCTGCGGGGCGCAGCAGTTGACGCCGACCGCGACGATCTCGTCGGCGTCGGCGGCCAGGGCGAACGCCTCCTCCAGCGGCTGCCCGGCCCGCGTCCGCCCGCCGGCGACGCTGAACGACAGCCACGCCGGCACCCCGAGCCCGCGCACCGCCCGCACCAGCGCCCGCGCCTCGTCGGCGTCCGGCACGGTCTCCAGGGCGAGGGCGTCGGGGCCGGCCGCGGCCAGCACCTCGATCCGCGGCCGGTGGAAGCGTTCGAGCTCGGCGACGCTCAGCCCGTACCGGCCCCGGTACTCGGAGCCGTCCGCGAGCATCGCCCCGTACGGTCCGACCGAGGCCGCCACCCACAGCGGGCGCCCGGCATCCGCGCGCCGCGCCGCCTCGCGCGCCAACTCCACGCTCAGGCCCAACAGTTCGGCCGCGCGCTCGCGGCTGAAGCCCTTCTTGCCGAACCCCTCGAAGGTCGCCTGGTAGCTGGCGGTGATGGCGACGTCCGCGCCCGCCTCGAAGTAGGCGAGGTGCGCCTCGGTGACGGCGCCGGGCTCCTCGGCGAGCAGCCGCGCCGACCACAGCTCGTCACTCAGGTCGTGCCCGGCGGACCCGAGCTGGTTGGACATGCCGCCGTCGAGGACGAGCGTGCCGTGGGAGAGGGCGTCGGTCAGGGCACTGGGGGAGGGCCGTGCGGAGTCGCTGGTCATGAAGGGACGCTAACCGATACGCGGACGGGGGAGTTCCGTCTGATCCCGGGAGTTCCGTCCGACCCGTTGACCTCCTCGTACCACCCCTCTACCTTCTCCGTGTTCGTCATCACGATTGACGTTCGACATATCGGCCAACTGGCGGCAGGCGGGCGGCCGTGCAGCCGGGCGGTGCTCGATCGACGTGCGGTTCTTCACCCATCGAAGGAGAGCGACTGGCATGCGCAGCCTGAGACGTACGTACGTGTTGCTGCTGGCCCTGTGCTGTGCGCTGGCGGCGGCGTTCCTGACCGCCGCACCGGCCCAGGCGGCGCCCCAGACCATCGCCAACGGCACGCAGTTCACCGCCGGTTCGGGCGGACCCGTGCACGCGCACGGCGGGGGCGTCATCAAGGTCGGTGCGTACTACTACTGGTTCGGCGAACACCGCAACGACGACAACACCTTCCGCTATGTCGACGCGTACCGCTCCAGCGACCTGAAGAACTGGGAGTTCAGGAACCATGTCCTGACCCAGGCGAGCGCCGGCGAACTGGCCGAGGCCAACATCGAGCGCCCGAAGGTCATGTACAACGCGGCCACCGGCAGGTTCGTCATGTGGATGCACAAGGAGGGCGCCGCCGACTACGGCGAGGCGCGGGCCGCCGTCGCCGTCTCCGACACCGTGGACGGCGCCTACACGTACCGGGGCAGCTTCCGGCCGCTCGACGCCCACATGTCCCGCGACATCACGGTGTTCACGGACACCGACGGCACCGGCTACATGGTCTCCGCCGCCAAGGAGAACTACGACCTGCACGTCTACAAGCTCACCGCCGACTACACCGGCATCGCGAGCCTGGTCGCCAACCCGTGGCCCGGCGGCCACCGTGAGGCCCCCGCCCTCTTCAAGCGCGGCGGCGTCTACTTCATGCTGACATCGGGCGCCACCGGCTGGAACCCCAACCAGCAGCAGTACGCCACCGCCACCTCCCCGGCCGGGCCCTGGACGGGATGGAAGAACATCGGCGACGCGACGGCCTTCCACTCCCAGACCGCGTACGTCCTTCCCGTACAGGGGAGTTCGGGGACCTCGTACCTCTACATGGGGGACCGCTGGGGCAACTCCTTCGGCGCCACCGTCAACGACTCGCGGTACGTGTGGCTGCCGCTCACCTTCCCCGACGCCACCACGATGAGCATGAGCTGGGCGCCGGAGATCACCGTCGACACGGCCACCGGGACGATCGGCGCCACCGCCGCCGCCTACGAGACGCTGGCCGCCCGGCACAGCGCCAAGTGCGTCGACGTGCCGAACCAGTCCCTGCTCACGGGCGTCGCCGTCACCCAGTACACCTGCAACAGCGGCGCCAACCAGAAGTTCTGGTTCAAGTCCGCCGGCGGCGGCTTCTACGCGCTCGTCGGCCGGAGCAGCTCCCTGTGCCTGACGGAGAACGCCGCGAACGTGACCCAGGAGTACTGCACCGGCGCGAGCGGCCAGCAGTGGACCGCCACGTCCTCCGGCGGCTGGACGACCCTCAGATCCCGCGCGTCCGGCGAGTGCCTCGACGTGAACGGCGCGTCCACCGCCGACTCCGCCGCCGTCATCACCCACCCCTGCAACGGGGCGAGCAACCAGCAGTGGCGGCGCGCCAGTTGAGGCCGCCGGCCGGTGATGTCCGCGCACACCCCGAGCAGAGGAGCTCCGCCATGAGACGTGTCGCCGCCGCCCTCGCCGCCGCTGTCTGCCTCGGCGGCGCGGGAGCGCTCACCCCCGCCCACGCCGCCACCCCCGCCCACGCCGGCGGGCTCGGCCACTGCACCGGCGCCGCCCCCGTGCTCTGCCACTTCGACGTGGCACCCGGGACCTACGACGTACGTGTCGAACTGGGCGGCGCGGCCGCCGGCCGCACGTCCGTCAGCGGCGAGACCCGGCGCGCGCTGCTCGCGGAGACGGCCACGCGGCCCGGGCAGACCGTCCGCCGCTCCTTCACCGTCGACGTGCGGACCCCGGAGGGCGAGCCGACCGGCCCCGCGGGCAGCGCCGGGCTCGACCTCACCTTCGCAGGACCGGCCCCCGCGCTCGCGTCGGTCCAGGTGCGGCCCGCCCGGCGCAGCACGCCCCGGATCTTCCTCATCGGCGACTCCACGGTCTGCGACCAGCCCGGCGAGCCCTACACGGGCTGGGGGCAGGAGCTGCCGCAGTTCCTCAAGCGCGGCGTGTCCGTCGCCAACCACGCCGACTCCGGGGAGAGTTCGGTGACGTACCTGGAGAACCCCGCGCTCTTCCCGACGGTCCGGACGCTCGTCCGCCGCGGCGACCTGGCGCTCATCCAGCTCGCCCACAACGACAAGACGACTGACGGCCCGGCCTACCGGGCGAACCTCAGGGTGCTGATCGACGGAGTACGGGCGCGGGGCGCGCGGCCGGTCCTGGTCACCCCGATCGTGCGGCGCTGGTTCAACACGGACGGCACCCTGAACAACGACACAGCGCTGCTCGTGAACGGACTCGGCGTCGATCACCCCGCTGTCATCAGGGAGTTGGCCGCCACCGAGTCCGTACCGCTCATCGACCTGACCGCTCTGACGAAGGCGCGCGTGGAGGAGCTGGGCCCGGAGGCGTCCAAGGCCCTGTACCTCTACGACGAGAAGCGGGACAACACCCACACCTCGGCGCGGGGTGCCACGGAGTACGCCGCCCTCGTCCGCGACGCACTGCGCGAACAGGGGCTCGTGCGCGAGCGGTTGGTGCGCTGAGCCCCCGCGTGCCGGCCGCCGGTCCGCGTGGCCGTCACGCGCGGACCGTCAGCACCAGCTTGCCGGTGACACGGCCCGTCTCGCCCTGGGCGTGCGCCTCGGCCGCCCCGGCGAGGGGGTAGGTGCCCGAGACGTGCGCCCGCAGCTGTCCCGACCCGGCGAGATCGGCGACGGCCGCCATCCCCGCCTGGTCGTGCTCGACCAGCATGAACCGGGCCCGCACCCCCAGCTCCGCCGCCCTGACCGGGACGGGACCCCACTGGTCGGGCAGGATCGACATCAGGATGCCGCCGGGCTTCAGCACCTCCAGGGAGCGCAGGCAGTTCTCACCGCCCAGCGAGTCCAGCACCACGTCGATGTCCTTGGTCTCGGCCGCGAAGTCGGCGGTGCGGTAGTCGATGACCTCGTCCGCGCCCAGGCCGCGCACGAAGTCGTGCTTGGCGGCGCTGGCCGTACCGATGACGTACGCGCCGCGCGCCTTCGCGATCTGCACCGCGAGGTGCCCGACCCCGCCCGCGGCCGCGTGCACCAACACCCGCTGACCGGCGGTCACTTGGGCGTTGTCCACCAGGGCCTGCCAGGCGGTCAGGGCCGCCAGCGGCAGCGCGCCCGCCTCGACGTGGCTCAGCGCGGCGGGCTTGGGCACGAAGGCGCGCGCCGGACCGGCCACGTACTCGGCGTGCGAACCGGCGCCGTACGGGTACGGCAGCATGCCCATCACCTCGTCGCCGGGCGCGAAGAGCGAGACGCCGAGACCGACCGCCTCGACGACCCCGGAGACGTCCCAGCCGAGCGTGAACGGCGGCTCGCCGAGGAAGAGGCCGGACGCGCGGTGCTTCCAGTCCGTGGGGTTGAGCCCCGCCGCGTGGACGGCGACGAGGATCTGGCCGATGCCCGGCTCCGGGCGGGCGACCTCGGCCTCGTGCAGCACGTCGGGGCCGCCGAGAGCGGTCTGGGTGAGGGCCTTCATCGTGTTCTTGGTCATGAATCCAGCGTGCCTCTCCCCGCTGACCTGGGCAATGGCAAGATTGCCATGAACCGATAGCATCGTGCCATGGGCCTCAAGCACTCCCCGGCCGGCCGGCCGCACCGCGTCGTCACCCTCGCTCTCGACGGCGTCTACCCCTTCGAGCTCGGCATCCCGAACCGGGTCTTCCCGCTGGTGCCGGGCGCGTACGAGGTGCTCACCTGCACGGCGACGGACGAGCGCACGGTGGCGACCGACGCCGACTTCACGATCACTGTCGGCCACGGGCCCGAGGCGCTGGAGAGCGCCGACACCGTGGTGATCCCGCCGTACGACCTGCGGCGCGTCACGGCGGACCTGCCCGAGGACGTGCGCGCCGCGCTCGCCCGGATCCGCCCCGGCACCCGCCTGGTCTCCATCTGCACCGGCGCGTTCACGCTGGCCGGGGCCGGTCTCCTGGACGGGCGGCCCGCGACGACGCACTGGGCCCTGGCCGACGCCTTCAGCCGGATGTTCCCGCGGGTCGACCTGGACCCGGACGTGCTGTTCATCGACGACGGCGACGTGCTGACCTCGGCGGGCGCCGCCTCCGGCGTCGACGTCTGCCTGCACGTGGTGCGCTCCGACCACGGCAGCGCGGTCGCCAACCGGGTCGCCCGGCACTGCGTCGTGCCGCCGTGGCGCGACGGCGGACAGGCCCAGTACATCGAGCAGCCGATGCCCGATGAGGGCGGCACCGGTACGGCCGCCACCCGCGCCTGGGCCCTCGACCACCTCGACGGACCGCTCGCCCTGCGCGAGCTGGCCGACCACGCCCGGATGAGCCCGCGCACCTTCGCCCGGCGCTTCCAGGAGGAGACCGGTACGAGCCCGGGCCGCTGGCTGATCCACCAGCGGGTGCACCGGGCCCGGCACCTCCTGGAATCCACCGACCTGCCCGTGGACCGGATCGCGGCGGAGGTCGGATTCGCCACCGGCACCTCGCTGCGGCAGCACTTGCAGGCGGCCATCGGGGTCTCCCCGCGGGCCTACCGGCGGACGTTCCGCAGCCTCGGCGCGACCGTCTGAGACCGCCGCGCCGAGGTTCGGGTCACTCGTCGGTTGGCCACTCCCAGCGCTCCAGGTCCCGCAGCCACGCCCGAGCGTTGCTGTCGGACGGGGCGCGCCAGTCCCCGCGCGGCGACAGCGAACCACCGGCGGACACCTTCGGCCCGTTCGGCATCGCGGACCGCTTGAACTGCGCGAACCCGAAGAAGCGCTTGCAGAAGTACTCCAGCCAGTGCCGGATCTCCGCCAGGCCGTACGCGCCGCGGTCGGACTCGGGGAAGCCCGGCGGCCACTCCCCGGCGTCCTTGTCCCGCCAGGCGTGCCAGGCCAGGAACGCGATCTTCGAGGGCCGGAACCCGAACCGCAGCACGTAGAAGAGGGTGAAGTCGTGCAGCGCGTACGGGCCGATCTTCGACTCGGTCGACTGCAGCTCCTCGCCCGGCACCAGCTCCGGGCTGATCTCCGTGTCGAGGATCGCGGTGAGGATCCGGCCGGCCTCGTCGCCGAACAGGTCGCTGCTGACGACCCACCTGATCAGGTGCTGGATCAGCGTCTTGGGCACGCCCGAGTTCACGTTGTAGTGACTCATCTGGTCGCCGACCCCGTACGTGCACCAGCCGAGCGCCAGCTCGGAGAGGTCGCCGGTGCCGAGGACGATGCCGCCGCGCTGGTTGGCGAGCCGGAAGAGGTAGTCGGTGCGCAGCCCGGCCTGCACGTTCTCGAAGGTGACGTCGTAGACCGGCTCGCCGGACGAGAACGGGTGGTCCATCTCCTTCAGCATCAGCCGCGCCGTGTCCGTGATGTCCAGCTCGGCCGCGGTGACGCCGAGCGCCTTCATCAGCGCGTGGGCGTTGTTCTTCGTGTGGTCGCCGGTCGCGAAGCCCGGCATCGTGAACGCCAGGATGTCGCTGCGCGGACGGCCCGCCCGGTCCATCGCCCGGGCAGCGACGATCAGCGCGTGCGTGGAGTCGAGACCGCCCGACACCCCGATGACGATCTTCGGGCCGCCGATCGCCCCGAGCCGCTGCTGCAACCCCGCGACCTGGATGTTGTACGCCTCGTAGCAGTCCTGGGCGAGCCGCTGCGCGTCCGCCGGCACGAACGGGTACCGCTCGACGCGACGGCGCAGGCCCAGGTCGGCGCCGGCCGGCGGGTCGAGCCGGAACGCGACCGTGCGGAAGTCGCCGGTGCGCGCGGCGTGGGTGCGGCGGTTCTCGTCGAAGGTGCCCATCCGCTGGCGCTCCTGGCGCAGCAGGTCCAGATCGACGTCGGCCACCGAGGCGCGGTCGCCGTCCGGGAACCGCTCCGTCTCCGCGAGCAGCGCCCCGTTCTCGAAGATCATCGTCTGTCCGTCCCAGGACAGATCGGTCGTCGACTCGCCGAGCCCGGCCGCCGCGTAGACGTACGCGGCCAGGTAACGCGAGGAGGCGGCGCTGCACAGCATCTTGCGGTCGTCGGCGCGGCCGACGGTGATCGGGCTGCCCGACAGGTTGAGCAGCACGGTCGCCCCGGCGAGAGCCGCCTCGGCGCTCGGCGGCACCGGCAGCCACATGTCCTCGCAGATCTCCACGTGCACCACGAGCCCCGGCACGTCCTCGGCGGCGAAGAGCAGATCCACGCCGAACGGCACGTCCTCGCCGCCGACCCGGATCGTGGCCCCGCGCACGTCGTCACCGGGGGCGAGCTGGCGACGCTCGTAGAACTCCCGGTAGTTCGGCAGGTACGACTTGGGGGCGACGCCGAGGATCCGCCCCCGGTGCACGACGACGGCGCAGTTGTAGACACGGCCCCGGTGCCGCAGCGGCGCGCCGACGACGAGAACGGTGAGCAGCTCCGCCGACCCCTCCACCACGGTGGCCAGAGCCCGCTCGACATCGTCGAGCACCGCGTCCTGAAGGAACAGATCCTCGATGGAGTACCCGGTCAGACCGAGCTCGGGAAAGACCGCGACCGCCACCCCCTCCTCGGCGCATCTGCGCCCCTGACGCAGGATCGCCTCGGCGTTGGCGGGCGGATCCGCGATGAAGGTCTGGCCGGTGCATGCGGCCACACGAGCGAAACCATGAGCATAAATCGACCGGAAGTTCACCCCTCCATCATGACAACCGGGCAGGAGGGGTGCGCGCGGGGCCCGGCCGCGCAAGGCATGGCCAGTCATCCTCCCGCCCCCGGAGTCGCCCGTCTCAGCCACACCGTCGCCGCCAGGGACGCCGCCGACACTGCCGCCAGCAGCCACGGCACCGCCTGGATTCCGTGGCTCTCGATGCCGACGCCGAGCAGCGGGGGCGCGGCGACCCCGCCGATCATCGACGCGGCGATCACCCACGCCCCGGCCCGGCTCGCCCCCGGGAGCGCCCGGTTCAGCCAGGGCAGGCCCGTGGGGAAGACCGGGGCGATGAAGAGGCCCACGCCCGCGTACGCGTAGGGAGCCGCGCCCGGGATCAGGGCGAGGAGCAGGCAGCCCGTCATGCCGGCCGCGCACACCGTGAGGATGGTCTCGGGGGAGTGGCGGAGCGTCAGCGGGACCACCAGGAAGCGGCCCGCGGTCATCATCAGCCAGTACACCGACGTGGCGGACGCGGCGATGGCCGCGCTGTGGCCGACCGTCTCCAGATGCGTGGGCTCCCAGCCGCCGACGCCCGCCTCCACGGCGACGTTGAGGATGTACAGCGCCAGGAACCCGAGGAGGAGGCGGGAGAGCAACCCGCCCCGCTCCGAACCGCGTCGGGAGCTTCCGTCCGGCGTCGGCGCGCGGTCGCGGACGCCGCGCGTGCACAGGACGAGCGCCGCCGCGAGCACCGCGCACGCTCCGAACGCGTACCCGTGGTCGTCGGGCCCCAGCCAGGCGACGAGCGCCGGGCCGAGGACCGCGCCGATGCCGAAATGGGCGTTGAGGATGTTCAGCATCGCCGTCGAGCGGGCACCGAATCCGACCGCGAAGAGCTGGTTGAGCCCGTAGTCGATGCCGCCGAAGCCGAGCCCGCCGAGGAACGCCGCGGCCAGCGCGAGCGGCCAGTCCGGGGCCAGCGCGAAGCCCGCGGCGCCCGCCGCCATCAGCGCGTAACTCGCCCCCAGCAGCGCCCTGTTGCTGATCCGCGCGTGGATCGCGTTGAAGACGAGCACCCCGGCCACGCCACCCGTGAAATGCAGGCTCAGACCGAGCCCGGCGCCCGCGGGGGAGAGCCCGTACTCCTCCCGCAGACCCGGAACGGCCGGGCCGTACAGCGCCTGCACCATGCCGATCAGGACGAAGGCGGCGCAGGAGGCGACCGTCGCCGCCGGCGTGAACAGCCTTTCGGAGGTGGCCCGTTCGGCTGTGGCCGTCACGTGAGCGCGCGGAACGTGAACGAGAACTCGGCCGGCGCCGCCGTCAGCCGGTACCGCGGCAGCACCCCCGGTCCGCACGACTGCGACCCGATGCCCTGCTGGGCGTGGTCCAGGTTGAGCCACACCGTCTCCCCGGGCGTCAGGTCCGTCCGGTGCTCGGCCGCGTCGAGCTGCTCCGAGGTCCAACGCCGGGCCGTGAACCAGAAGTTCGGGTCACCGTCGACGCGCAGGCCGCCGATCTCCGCCCAGCGGACATCCGCCCGCGCCCCGTTCTCCTGCGGCCGCACGTACGGCGTCTGGAGCGCGTCCACGTCGGAGCGCCACAGGCCGATCCTCGACGCCGCCCGCGTGTCCGGGTACGCCTCCCCGGGGCCGCCGCCGAACCAGCGCACGGCCGCCGCGCCACCGGGCAGCCCGAGCCGTACACCGAGCCGCGGCAGCGGGAACCGCCAGTCGCCCTCGGGCGCCACGGACACGGTCAGCCGCAACCGGTCCGCGTCCGCCGTCCAGCGGTAGAGGGCCCGGAGTCCGATGTCGCGGCCCGCCGGGGCGACCCGGGTGCGGACCGTCAGCGCGTCGTCGCCCAGCTCCACACCGTCCCAGCGGTGGCGCATCCGGTGCAGTCCGAACCGGCGCCACAGCGGACCGAGCCGCTCGTCGTCCTGCCAGCTCGCCCCGTTGTCGTTGTCGGTCGGCGCCCGCCACACGTCCAGACGCGGGGCCACCACCTCCACGTCGCCGATCGTGCGCAGCGCCCCGGTGCGCGCGTCGAACGTGCCGGGACCGAACGTGACCAGCCGCTCCCCGCGGACGGGCCGCTCACCAACCGGCAACCCTGGTACGGGTGTCGGCTCGGCGACCGCCTGGCCCCACGCCACCTCGTGGTCGTCCGCGTCGAGCACCCGCACCGTCCACAGCGCCTCCTTGCCGCGCCCGTCGGGCGGCGCCGCCGGCAGCTTCACCTCGGCGTGCGCGCCCGGCGCCAGCGCGGGCACGACCAGCGAGCCCGCCTCGACCGCCTCGCCCTCGACCTCGTACGCCCACACGAACGAGAGGCCGGACAGATCGCGGAAGTCGTAGCGGTTGGTGACCCGCACCGTGCCCGCCGCGGCGTCGACGCCGAGGTGTACCGGCTCGATCACTTTCTTGAACTCGATCAGGCCGGGCGACGGCGTGCGGTCGGGAAAGAGGAGCCCGTCGCAGACGAAGTTGCCGTCGTGCAGCTCCTCGCCGAAGTCACCGCCGTACGCGTAGCCGAACCGCTCGTCGGCGATCCCGTGGTCGATCCACTCCCACACGAAGGCGCCCTGGAGCCGATCATGGGCCTCGAACAGCCGCTGGTAGTCGGCGAGTCCACCGGGCCCGTTCCCCATCGCGTGCGCGTACTCGCACAGGATGAAGGGCAGTTCGCGCCGCCGCCCGGGGCCGCCGTCCAGGCCCCGTCCGATCCGCTCGACCTCGGCGTGGTCCGCGTACATCCGCGCGTACACGTCCACGTCACGGCAGTCGATGTCGCCCTCGTAGTGGATGAGCCGCTCCGGGTCGCGGCCGCGGATCCACTCGGCCATCGCGGTGAGGCCGCGGCCGGTCCCCGCCTCGTTGCCGAGCGACCACAGCACCACCGACGGATGGTTCTTGTCGCGCTCCACCATGCGCGCCGCGCGGTCGAGGAGCGCGGGCGTCCAGCGGTCGTCGTCGACGGGGTTGTCACGCCAGCCCTGCTCGACGAAGCCGTGGGTCTCCAGGTCGCACTCGTCGATCACCCACAGGCCGTACTCGTCGCACAGGTCGAGGAAGGCAGGGTGCGGCGGGTAGTGGGAGGTGCGGACCGCGTTGATGTTGTGCCGCTTCATCAACTCGACGTCGCGGCGCATCGTTTCGAGGTCGAGGGCGCGACCGCGCTCGGGGTGCCACTCGTGGCGGTTGACGCCCTTGAAGAGGACCGGCGTGCCGTTCACCTTGATCAGGCCGTCCGACAACTCCACCGTACGGAACCCGACGCGCAGCGGTACGCGCTCGCCGCCGGTGTCCAGCGTGCCCGCGTACAGGCGCGGCGTCTCGGCCGTCCACGGCTCGACGGGAACCGTCACCGGTTCACCCGTCGGGACGTCGATCCCCAGCCCGGGTACCGTGACGCGCCCGGCCACGTCGCTGTCCACCCGCAGCGTGCCCGTACCGGCCGTGTGGTCGTACGAGGCGTGCACGAAGAAGTCGACGGCACAGCCTGCGGGGCGGTGCAACAGCGTCACGTCGCGGAAGATGCCTGGCAGCCACCACTGGTCCTGGTCCTCCAGGTACGAGCCCGCCGACCACTGGTGGACCCGGACCGCGAGCACGTTCCCCACCGGCTTCAGCAGCTGCCCGACCGCGAACTCGTGCGGCAGCCTGCTGCCCTTGAACTCGCCGAGGACGGTGCCGTTCAGCCACACCCGCGCGCAGGACTCCACACCGTCGAGGCACAGCGTGGCCGCACCGTCCGCGGGCCACCCGGGCGGCAGGTCGAAGGTGCGCAGATGGTCACCGGTCGGGTTCTCGGTCGGTACGTGCGGCGGGTCGACCGGGAACGGGTAGAGGTGGTTGGTGTAGACGGGCGCGCCGTGCCCCTGCAACACCCAGTGGCCCGGCACCGCCACCTCGGCCCACTCCCCGGCGTCGTACCCCTCGGCGGCGAAGGACTCGTCCCGCGCGTCGACGGTCGGCGACAGCCTGAAACGCCAGCTGCCGTTCAGGGAGAGGGCGGCGGCGGAGGACTCCGCGTACCAGGCGCGCGGCGGCAGCGCGCCGTTCCCGGGCAGGACATCGTCGACGTACGAGAAGGACATGGCTCTCCTCACTTCGAAGTGCTGGCTCTCACCGGACCGGACCTTATGCCGCGGGGCGCGGGTGTGCGGAAGGCACCGGTGAAAGTCCAACAAAGGACGCGAAAGTCCTGGTGGCGCGTCCAAGGCGAGCCACGAAAGTCCTCGTCCGCGACGGCTCAGCGCGGCAGCAGCGCTCGCACGAACGCGTTGCTGAACGTGCCCCGCGGATCGAGGCGGCGGGCGAGCGCGGCGAACTCGGCGGCGTGCGGGTAACGCTCCGCGACCCGGTCCGGCGCGGTCGTGAACACCTTCCCCCAGTGCGGGCGCGGCGCGAACTCGCGCAGCCGGTCCTCGACCAGCGACACCACGGGCAGCACACGGGCCGTGTCCGCCACCCACGTGAAGTGGAAGGCGACCGTGTCCCTGCCGTACGCGGGGCTCAGCCACTGGGTGTCGGCCGCGACGGTCCGCACCTCGCACACCTGGAGCACCGGCGCGATCCGCTCCCGCACAGCGTCGAGCGCGTGCAGCGCGGCCACGGCGTGCTCGCGCGGCAGCAGGTACTCCGACTGCAGCTCGTCACCGTTGCTCGGGGTGAACCCGGCGCGGAAGTGCGGCAGCCGCTCGTGCCAGGGCCCGGGCACACCGAACTGCTCCGTGCAGTGCTCGGCGGGCATCCCCGGCACCGGATGCTGCGCCTCGACGGCGGGCTCGGCCCACGGGAAGGAGACCGGCTCGGGCAGGCGCCGCTTCACCCACACCTGGTCGAAGTGCGGCCCGCGCCACGTGGTGAACAGGCTCACGCTGTACGCGGCCGAGGAGACGGCCGCGAAGTCCAGCCCCTGGAACGGCAGTTCACGGAACACGTGCTGCGCGACCTCGAATGCGGGCACCGCGTCGAGGGTGAGCGACAGCACCACCCCGAGCGCGCCGAGCGAGACGACGGCGCCCTCGAATCCGGCGTCGCCGCGCGCGAGCGTGACCGTCTCACCGTCGGCGGTGAGCAGCTCCACGGCCCGTACGGCCTCGGCCAGCGACCGGTTGTGGACCCCCGAGCCGTGCGTGCCGGTCGCCACGGACCCGGCGACCGAGATGTGCGGCAAGGACGCCATGTTGGGCAGGGCGAGACCGTGCGCGTGCAGTTCGGCGGCCAGCTCGGCGTAGCGCACACCGCCGCCCACCCGGACGGTCCGCGCGGCGGCGTCGACCTCGATGCCGCCGGGCAGCGCGGCGAGCGACACCAGGGCGCCGCCCCGGCCGGCGTCGACGTCGGCGATCCGGTTGAAGGAGTGGCCGCTGCCGAGCACCCGTATGTGCGGACTCCTCGTGACGAGGCCGCGCAGTTCGTCGAGGCCGGCCGGGCGGTGCAGCTCGGAGGTGGAGAAGGTGATGTTACGGGCCCAGTTGAACACGGCTTCGGTCACGATGAGCTGCCTTTCCAGGGGTGCGGGCGTCCCGCCGATTGGATCACGCGCGTCGCCCCCGGGGACGCTGGCCGGCCCCCAGGGCTCCGCGACCGCCGGAGTACTGTTCCGGCGCATGACGCACACCGATCCGCCGCGCACCGCCCTCGCCCCCACCGACCGGACCCGGCCGCGCCGCATGCGGGAGAACGTGAGTTTCGAGCGGTCCGACCTCGAAGCCGTCCTCGACGCGGGCTTCGTCTGTCATCTGGGCGTGATCGTCGACGGGTCTCCCATGGTCGTCCCCACGGTCTACGGGCGCGACGAGCACCGGCTCTACGTGCACGGGTCGGTGGCCGGCCGCAGCCTGGCCACCGAACCGGACGCGGAGATATGCGTCACCGTCACCCACGTCGACGGCCTCGTCCTCGCCCGCTCCGTCTTCGAACACGGCGTGAACTACCGCTCCGCGATGATCTACGGCGTGCCGCACGTCCTCACCGACGACGCCGAGAAGACCGAGGCCCTGCGCGTCCTCACCCACCACTCGGCACCGGGCCAGTGGGGGTACGCGCGCCGCCCGAACCGCAGGGAACTGGCGGCCACGACCGTGCTCGCCCTGTCCCTGGAGGAGGCGTCGGTCAAGATCAGCGCGGGCCCGCCGGACGACGGCGGCTCACCCGACGCCGAGCTGGGCCTGTGGGCCGGCACGCTCCCGCTGACCTCCCGCTGGGGCGCCCCGACCGCCGACCCGCTCCTGCCGCACGGCATCACCGCGCCCGCGCACGTCGTGGCCCGAGCGGGGACCCGCCAGGGGTGAGCGACAAGCGGGGGCATACCGTGAGGTGTCGAACTGTGACCGTCGCGGAAGCAGCGTCATAGCGGCCACGTCATAGCGGCCACGTCGTAGAAGCCACGTCGTAGAAGCACCGTCATAGGAGCAAGGAGAATCGGGATGCAGAGCCGTACGGCACTCGTCGAGGACCTGATGGAGCGCTTCCCGCACGTTCCGAGGGAAGCGGTCTTCAAGGAGGACCTGCTGCGCGGCGGCGTCGCCTTCGACGCCTCGGCGCTCAGCGACAACGAGGACGGCGAGGTCAAGCCGAAGTCGTACTTCATCTTCTCCTTCGACCACGGCACGCTGCCCGAGCTCGGCGAGGCCGCGCTGCGCCGCCCGCCCGAGGAGATCGTCCTCACCGGCGGCCCCTACGACCTGCGCCGCACGGTCGTCTCGGTCCGCGTGAACCCGGCCTCCCCCTACCGGGTCGCGGCCGACGAGTCCGGCATGCTCGGCCTCTACCTCGACGGCAAGCGCATCGCCGACGTGGGCGTGCCCCCGATGCCGGAGTACTACAAGCACAAGCTCTCCAACGGCAAGTCGGTCATGGAGGTCGCCCCGACCATCCAGTGGGGCTACCTGATCTACCTGACCGCGTTCCGCGTCTGCCAGTACTTCGGCGCCAAGGAGGAGTGCCAGTACTGCGACATCAACCACAACTGGCGCCAGCACAAGGCGGCGGGCCGCCCGTACACGGGCGTGAAGGACGTCGACGAGGTCCTCGAGGCGCTCGAGATCATCGACAAGTACGACACCGCGAAGACGTCCACCGCGTACACCCTGACCGGCGGCGCGATCACCTCGAAGGTCCAGGGCCTGGACGAGGCCGACTTCTACGGGCGGTACGCCAAGGCCATCGAGGAGTACTTCCCCGGCCGCTGGATCGGCAAGGTCGTCGCCCAGGCGCTGCCCAAGGACGACGTCCAGCGCTTCAAGGACTACGGCGTGCAGATCTACCACCCCAACTACGAGGTGTGGGACGAGTACCTGTTCAAGATGTACTGCCCCGGCAAGGAGCGGTACGTCGGCCGTGACGAGTGGCACAAGCGCATCCTCGACTCCAGGGACGTCTTCGGCGCGCGCAACGTGATCCCGAACTTCGTCGCCGGTGTCGAGATGGCCGAGCCCTTCGGCTTCAAGACCGTCGACGAGGCCATCGCCTCCACCACCGAGGGCCTGCGCTTCTTCATGGCGAACGGCATCACGCCCCGCTTCACGACGTGGTGCCCCGAGCCGACGACGCCGCTGGGCAAGGCCAACCCGCAGGGCGCGCCGCTGGAGTACCACATCCGGCTCCTCGAGGCGTACCGCTCGACGATGGACGAGTTCGGCCTCTCGTCCCCGCCCGGCTACGGCCCGTCGGGTGCGGGCCGCGCCGTCTTCTCGGTCAGCTCCTTCATGGACAGCCTCGCGCCCAACGAGGAGGCCGTGGAGGTCTGAGCAGACCGGGCGGGGCCGAGAGGTCCGCGCGGGACGGACTCAGGCGGCGGGCAGGCTCCACTTCTGGTTGGCGGTGGCGGTGCAGGTCCAGAGGTGGAGTTTGGTGCCGTCGGTGGTGGAGGCGTCGGCGGCGTCGAGGCATTTGCCGGACTGTGGGTTGCGCAGGGTGGTGTCGGGTTGGGGTGTCCATTGTTGGGCGCCGGTGTTGTTGCAGGTCCAGAGTTGGACTTTGGTGGCGTCGGTGGTGGCGCCGCCGCTGAGGTCCATGCATTTGCCGAGGGCGCGTAGGGTGCCGTCGCCCGGGAGTGTCCATTTCTGGGCGGTGGTGTTGTTGCAGGTGTAGAGCTGGATCTGGGTGCCGTCGGCTTGTCCGGCGGCGGCGACGTCCACGCATTTGCCGCCGATGCCCTTGATCTCACCCGTCCGCGGACCGGGCTCGGGCCCACCGCCGAGCTCCTTGATCCGGACGTTCCGGAAGGAGACGTCGTCCCCGTCGCCGTGGTTCTGCAGGCCGATGTGGCCCTGTCGCAGGCTGCGGACCGGATCGGTGTTGGTGAAATCGTTGATCCGGCGGCCGTTGAGGAACACCTGGAGGCGTTCGCCCTCGACCCGGATCTCGTACGTGTTCCACTCGCCCGGCGGGTTCAGCGCCGCGTCGCGGGCGGCGAGGTCCGCCGACTTGTAGCCGTAGACGGAGCCGGTGGTCCGGTCCGCCGTGTCCGTGGCGTCGATCTGGATCTCGTAGCCGTTGTTCACCGCCGACCAGGGGTCGTCGGAGGCCGGGAAGCCGACGAGCACACCGGAGTTGTCGTCGCCGGCCTGCCGCCAGTCGAGCTTGAGGGAGTACGCCTGGTACTCCTTGGCCGCGTACCAGAGCATGCCGAGCCCGCCCTGCGAGGTCAGCGTGGCGTCGGCCTGGGTGAACGCCCCGGGCCCGGCCTGCTTCCAGCCCGTCGTGCCGGAGGTCCCGTACAGCGAGGTGTAGCCGGTCTCCGGGCGGCAGTCCGCCTCGGTCGTCCGCGCGGCCCAGCGGATGCCGCCGAGCAGGTGCCGGCGGAAGGCGGCCTGGGTGTACGACTCCTCGGTGTGGCCGCCGCCGGTGTAGAAGGCCCGGCCGCCGTCGTACTCCTTGCACCAGGCGATGGGGTGGTCGCCTCCCATGTTCCCGCCGCTGTACGTGGACTCGTCGAGCGAGGCCAGCACGTGGGCGGTGGTGCGCGGGTTGGTGCGGTAGTCGTACCACTCGTCGGTGCGCTGCCAGGTCGGCGCCAGATGGGCGGTGGCGTCGTGCGCCCGGTCCTCCACCTTCACGGTGGCCTGCTGGACGCTCGGGTGGGAGGCGAACAGCGCCCCGGCGAGCCCGCCGTACCAGGCCCAGTCGTACTCGGTGTCGGCGGCGGCGTGCACGCCCAGGTACCCGCCGCCGTTGCGCACGTATCCCTCGAAGGCGCTCTGCTGGGCGCTGTCGAGGACGTCGCCGGTGGTGGAGAGGAAGACGACGACCTCGTACGGGGCGAGCCCGGACGGGGTGAACGCCGCGGGGTCCTCGGTCGCGGTGACGGTGAAGTTGCCGGCCGCGCCCAGCTCACGCAGGGCGGTGATGCCTTCGTCGATGGAGGAGTGGCGGAAGCCGGCGGTCCGGGAGAAGACGAGCACGTCGTAGGCGGGGTCCGCGGCCGCGGCCGGGACGGCGGGCAGTGTGGCGGCGCACAACAGGCCGCCGAGGGTCCAGCGGGTGACTCTTCCGAGACGTCGCGTCATGGCAGGTCCCACTTCTGGTTGGCGGCGGCGGTGCAGGTCCAGAGGTGGAGTTTGGTGCCGTCGGTGGTGGAGGCGTCGGCGGCGTCGAGGCATTTGCCGGACTGTGGGTTGCGCAGGGTGGTGTCGGGTTGGGGTGTCCATTGTTGGGCGCCGGTGTTGTTGCAGGTCCAGAGTTGGACTTTGGTGGCGTCGGTGGTGGCGCCGCCGCTGAGGTCCATGCATTTGCCGAGGGCGCGTAGGGTGCCGTCGCCCGGGAGTGTCCATTTCTGGGCGGTGGTGTTGTTGCAGGTGTAGAGCTGGATCTGGGTGCCGTCGGCTTGTCCTGCGGCGGCGACGTCCACGCATTTGCCGCCGATGCCCTTGATCTCACCCGTCCGCGGACCGGTCGAGTTCGTCGTGAAGGAGAACTCGTCGAGGTCGTAGAGCGCACCGCTGCCGCCCTTGAAGACGAGGAAGAGCGAGGTGGTGCCGGCCGGCCGGTTCGTCAGGTCGGCGCTCACGTCCTGGAAGGTCTCCCAACCCCCGGTGACGGGGACCGCCGTCGAGCCGAGCAGGGTGCCGGTGGCCGATCCGGCCCGTACCTCCAGGGTGCCGCCGGTGCCGGCGGAGGCGATCCGGGCGGTCAGCCTCGTCGCGTTCGACAGGACGTAGGGCTTGAAGGAGATCCAGTCACCGTTCTCGATGTTGCCGACGGTCCTGCCGCCGTGCGCCGCCGCGTGGTCGATGACCTGGATGCCGTTCGAGGTGCCGTAGTGCTCCGCCTGCCGGTGGCTGGGCTGGCTGATGTTCTGGGCGTGGGTGGTCAGGGCCGGCTGGCCGTTCGCTCCCTTGTCGGTGTACTCGGCGTCCCACACGCCGAAGATGTTGGCGTTGGCGTCGTGCTCGCCGTCCGCGATGGTCTGCACGGTGCCCGTGCAGCCGGTCGCCGAGGTCTGCGGGTGGCCGTGGCTGTCGTGGCCGAGGATGAACGTGATCTTGACCGTGGAGCAGTCGACCGTGCCGTCCTCCGGGTCGGTGACCGTCACCTTGAACGGCACGGCGGCGCCCGGGTCGATGATGCTGCCGTCGGCCGGCAGTTCCAGCCGCACGGTCGGCGCGGTGTTGCCGACCGTGACCGTCACGGATGCCGTGCCGGTCTTGCCGGTGCCGTCGGAGACGGTCAGCTCGGCGGTGTACCGGCCGTTGGCGGTGTAGATGTGCGAGGGGTTGGCGGCGGTCGAGGTGGCGCCGTCGCCGAACTTCCACGCGTAGCTCAGCGGATCGCCGTCCGGGTCGGAGCTGCCGCCGGACGAGAAGGCGACGGCCAGCGGCGCCTGGCCCGACGTACGGTCGGCCGCGGCCTGCGCGAGGGGAGAGCGTCCGCCGCTGACGCTCTCGATGCGGTAGAGGGCGCTGTTGGCGTCACCGTTGAAGTAGCCGGTGCCGTAGTCCAGGACGTACAGGGCGCCGTCCGGGCCGAAGGTCATGTCCATCACCTGCGTGCCCTGCCAGGGGAACGCGTTGATCGACTGCACGGCACCGTCGGCGCCCTGCTCGATCCGCTTGATCCACTTGCGACCGAACTCACCCGCGAAGAAGTCGCCGTCGTAGCTCTGCGGGAACTTCACGTCGGAGTTCAGCGCCGCGTCGTACCGGTAGACGGGTCCGCCCATCGGGGACTCGGAGCCGCTGCCGAACTCCGGGACCGAGCCGCCGTCGTACGGGATCCAGGCCGGCTGGACCGGGGGCAGGTCGGTCAGGCCGGTGTTGTTCGGCGAGGTGTTCTTCGGCGCGGCGCAGGAGAAGGCCGCGCCGGAGGTACCGGTCGCGAAGTCGTAGTCGGTGTAGGCGTTGTTCTTGCCGGTGCAGTAGGGCCAGCCGAAGTTGCCCGCCTTGGTGATCCGGTTGAACTCGACCTGTCCCGCGGGGCCCCGGGCCGCGTTCGCGGTGCCCGCGTCGGGGCCGTAGTCACCGAGGTAGACGGTGCCGGTGGGCTTGTCCACGGTCATCCGGAAGGGGTTGCGGAAACCCATGGCGTAGATCTCGGGCCGGGTCTTCGCGGTGCCGGCGGCGAAGAGGTTGCCGGCCGGGACGCTGTAGCCGCCGTCCGCGTTCACCTTGATCCGCAGGACCTTGCCGCGCAGGTCGTTGGTGTTGCCGGCCGAGCGCTGGGCATCGTAGACCGGGTTGCGCGAGGACCGCTCGTCGATGGGCGTGTAGCCGTCGGAGGCGAACGGGTTGGAGTCGTCACCCGTGGAGAGGTACAGGTTGCCCTGCGCGTCGAAGTCGATGTCGCCGCCGACGTGGCAGCAGATGCCCCGGGAGGCGGGCACGTCGAGGACCTTCTTCTCACTGGCGGTGTCGAGCGTGCCGTCGGTCCGCAGGACGAACCGCGAGAGCCGGTTCACTCCGTTGTACGGTGCGAAGTCCGCCGCCGTTCCGTCCGAGGGGGCGTCGCCCGTGGGGGTGGAGAGTTTCGGGGCGTAGTAGAGGTAGATGAAGCGGTTGGTGGCGAAACCGGGGTCGACTCCGACGCCCTGGAGGCCCTCCTCGTCGTGCGAGTAGACCTCCAGCGCGCCCGCGACCTTGGTGGCCCCGGCCGCGTCGGTGAGCCGGAGCGTTCCGTCCCGTGACGTGTGCAGGACCGAACGGTTGGGGAGGACGGCCAACGTCATCGGCTCGCCGGTCTCGGCGACTCCCTTGGCGAGCGTGACCTGCTGGAACTCTTCGGCCGCCGCGGCTTCGACCGCGGCCGGGGCGGCTTCGGCCGGTCTCTGCTGGGCGGTGAGGGCGCCCGCGGCGGCGAGCAGGGTGCAAGCGAGCGCCGCGAGGGGTCGGGTAAGTCTCCTGTGCACGCGCATCCTCCGTACGAGGGGAGTGGGTGGGGCACAGGCGCGCGCCGGACGCGCCGGGGGACGTGACGCCCCGCAGAAGGAAGGAGGGGCGCGCGGTCCAGGTTGTCCGGTACCGGTCAATGACCGTAATGACTGTCGCGTCTCACAGGAACCCCTTTGACGCGCACGGCCGGAACTTTCTCCTCGGAAAGAACAAAGCGTTCGTGGGGCACGGATATGCGCGGGGGCGCCCGCCGGAACCGACTGGTTCGGGGGGCGCCCACGGGGTGGCGGTGACGCTGATGGTGACGGTTGGCTGTGGCGCCGGGGGCGCTGTGACTGTTGCCGTTGGTGTGACTGTGACTGTGACTGTGACTGCTGGTGTGGCTGTGGCTCAGGCGGCCCTCTCGGCAGCGGCGTCGTCCTGGGGGAGCGGCGCGGCGATCAGCCGGCGCAACAGGTCGGTGCGGGCGGCGGGCGCGGCCTCCGACAGGAGCGCGGCCAGTACGGCGATCCGGGTCTGGCCCGCGCGCAGGGTGCCGGAGAGCACCGCACCCGCGGCGACCAGGTCGACGGCGCCGCCGCCCGTGTAGATCTCGGCGAGCGGGCCGGCCGGGACCCGGGTGCTGACCGCGACCAGGACGCCGCGCCGGACGGCGGCGGCGACCGCGTCGACGAACTCGGGGGTGGCGTTGCCCGCGCCGGTAGCGACGAGCACGATCCCCTGCGCGCCCGCGGCGAGCGCCGCCTCGAAGAGCGCGGGGTCGGCGTCGCTGTGGTGCATGACGATGTCGACCCGCGGTATGTGGGCCCCCTCCCGCGGCGACGGCAACGGGGCCGGGCGCTGCGGGGCGGTGCGGATGTCGACCCGGCCGAAACCGAGCCGGCCGAGCGGTCCGGCCGAGGGGTCGGCGAACGCGTTCGCGGCGAGGGTCTGCGTCTTCACGGTGCCGCGCGCGGCGTGCACCCGCCCGTCGAACACCACCAGGACACCCAGGTCCCGTACGGAGGCGGCGACTTGCAGCGCGTCGTACATATTGCCCGGGCCGTCGCCGTCGGTTGCGCCGAGCGGCTTCTGCGCCCCGGTGAAGACCACCGGGCGGGGGTCGTCGTGGTGCAGGTCCAGCAGGAACGCGGACTCCTCCAGGGTGTCCGTGCCGTGCGTGACGACGATGCCGTCCACCGCCGGGTCCGCGAGGACCTCGCGGACGGTGCGCAGCAGGGCCAGCTGCCGCTCGCTGGTCATCCGCGAGCTGTTCACGTTGAACAGGTCGACGACCTCGACCGCCACCCCGTCCGGCACGGCGGCGCTGGCCAGGACGGTGTCCCCGCCGGCGTCGGCCGCGTAGCCGGTGCCCTGCCAGCGGCTGGCGATGGTGCCGCCGGTGCTGATGAGGGTGATGCGCTTGGGGGTGCGGATGTGTTCCATGGGGGCTGCCTCGCGAAGGTACGGGTGCGTACGGACGTGTGGATGCGTACGCGTGCGACGCCTGAACCGGGCGCGTGCACGTTCGATCTTCAGCAAGGATAATTCGAAAAGGGCGCAATCGGATTGCGAATCCTGGCCGATGATCGCGGATCGTGGAGCGCACAATTGCGTCATGGACCAGATCGACTTGAATATCTTGCGCGAGCTTCAGAGCGACGGCCGTCTCAGCAACCAGGAGCTGGCCCAGCGGGTCGGCCTGAGCCCGTCGCCCTGCATGCGCCGCGTCCGCCAGCTGGAGAAGGACGGCGTGATCCAGGGGTACCGCGCGGTCGTGGACCCGGCGGCCGTCGGCCGGGGCTTCGAGGTCCTCGTCTCCATCGAGGTGCGCCGCGACCGTGCGGCCGTCGAGGCGTTCGAGCGCGCTCTCCAGGACATCCCGGACGTCATCGAGGCCTACCGCCTCTTCGGCAGCCCCGGCTGTCTGCTGCGCATCGCGGTCGCCGACCTGGCCGCGTACGAACGCCTGTGGATCGAGCGCCTCACCACGCTCGACGGTGTGACCGAGGTGAACTCGCAGATCATCATGAAGCGCGTGAAGGAGCCGCGCGGTCTGCCGGTGTGAGGTGCCGAAGTGCCGGTCCCCTCACAGGAGTTGGGAGACCCGGTACGCGACGCCGCCCTCCACCAGATACCCCGTGGCGACGCACACCACGTCGTTCAGCCACGCGTAGCGGGACGAGCCCGTCTCGAAGAGCGGGTTGGTGCGGAAGTAGTAGCGCGCCGGGTCGACGAGGTGGCGCCGGGCGGGGTCGGCCACCTCGGCCCGGGCCTCCGGCGGGGTGACCAGCCGGCCGTGGTACGACATGTACAGCAGGTCGCCGTCGTGGGTGCGCAGCGTCAGCCGCACGTCCACCGACATCGAGCCGTCGGCGCGGAACAGGGCCCAGTCACCACCCGAGGGCAGCACCTCCCCGCGCAGCCGGGGCCCTTCGAACGTCCCGCCCGTGGCGCCGAAGAACACGCGGCGCCCCTGTGGTCCCGCTCCCATGTCGAGCCGTGGAGCCAGGTCGTCCACCATGTCGAAGAGCCGGACCGTGCGCGGCTCGGGTACATCCTTCACGCGCGGGTCGAGCGCCATGGCTCACCGCCTCCCCTTCTCGTCGCCGGACTCGTCCTTCTGGCCGGACGCGCCGAACAGCGTTGCCCTGACCGCGTCCGTGGAGACTCCGGACTGGGCACACAGCTCCGCCAGGTCGAAGCAGAACCGCTCGCTGAGGATCAGGCCGTCCCGGAAGCCGAACCGGATGAACGCCGGCAGCCGGGCCCGCGCCCCGTTCGGCGTCACCCCGAACCGGTCGCCGGTCATGGTCATCCGCACCGTCCCCCAGCACACCAGCGCGCCACCGCCGACGGCATGGCCCTCCAGAGCGATCTCGTAGTCGGGGAAAGAGGTGAAGAACGAGGCCAGCGCTGCCTCGTTCGCGTCCCGGCCGCGCGCGGTGGTGCCGAAGGCTGGGGCTTCCAGGGTCATTTCGTGGTGGAGGAACTTCATGGCCGCGGGCACGTCCTGGCGGCTCTTCGCCACCGCCAGCCCGTGCGCCAGCTTCAGCATGCGGACGGCGTCCAGGGGGCCCGGGCGCTCCACAGGATCCAGAAGGCTCATAAACAAAACGTACGGCCGTACGTACGTTTTCGGCAAGAGGTCTGGCAGGATGAGGCCATGAGCGAAGCGGGGCAGGTGCAGCAGGGAGAGCAGGGGACGGCGGACCGGCGGCTGCTGCGCGGGGCGCGATCACGGCGGACGATTCTGCGCCGAGCCGTCGACGTCGCCTCGCTGGACGGCCTGGACGGGCTCAGCTTCGGCGTGCTCGCCACCGATCTCGGCATCAGCAAGAGCGGCGTGCAGACGCTCTTCGGGTCGAAGGAGAACCTGCAGGTCGCCACGGCGGAATGCGCACGCGGCGTCTTCGACGAGGCCGTCGTCCGTCCCGCGCTTGGCGCTCCGCGCGGGGCGGCGCGCCTGCGGGCCCTGACCGAGGCGTGGATCGTGTACGCCTCCGAGCCTCTCTTCCCGGGCGGTTGTTTCTGGGCGGCGAACCAGGCTGCCTTCGACGGCCGCCCCGGCCGGGTCCACGACGCCCTGTTCGCGGGCCAGCGCGGCTGGCGCGGCCTCCTCATCGGCGAACTGCTGCACGTCGCCCACGCGGACACCACCCCGGCCGCCGCCCCTGCCGCCGAACTGGCGGCCTTCCAGCTTGACGCGGTGCTCCTCGCCGCGAACACGGCGCTGCGCTGCGGCGACGACACGGTGGTGGACCGGGTCCGGCGGGTGACCGAGGGGGTCCTGGTCTCGATCGGGGCCGGGGCCTCGACCGGGATCAGGGCCGGGGGCGGGGCCGCGCCCGGCGGGTGATCCAGGGGCTTCTGGCCTCGATCGGGGCCGGACCCGAGTCGGGGCCGGAGCCGGGTCGGCGGACGCGGTCGTAGACGAGGGCCGTCGTGCCGTGCTCGCCCGCGCTCTGGCTGACGAGTGTCCACTGCCCCGCGGGGAGGCCGTCGTCGAAGAGACGCGGTCCGCCGCCGAGGAAGACGGGGAAGACCGTGAACGCCAGCCGGTCGACCTGGTCGGCCGCGAGCAGCGCCTTGATGACGCTCGCGCTGGAGAGAACGAGGATGTCACCGCCCTCGGTCGCCTTGAGCTCCCTGACCACGTCGGCGGTCGGCCCGTCGGCCAGCGTCGTCCGCTCCCACGGCGCCTCCCTGAGGGTGGTGGAGAGAACCACCTTGTCGGCGTCGACGAGCCACTTCGCGAACCCCTCGTCGCGCGGGTCGGCGCCGTCCGCGCCGATGACGGAGGGCCAGAAGCCGAGGAAACCCTCGGCGTTGACCCGGCCGAGCAGGGCCGTCGTCGCCGGCTCCCAGAGGCTGGTGAGGTGGTCGCGGGCGACGTCGGTGACGGCGTAGGGCATCACCCAGCTCATGTCCTGCGGGTGGTCCGGCTTGGCGTAGCGGCCGTCGAGGGAGACGGCGATGTTGGTGACGACCCGGCGGCCGCCGCTCTGCTGCGTCATGTCGTACTCCTTGAGTCAGTGTCCTTGCGGGGGTCGTGCGGGGAGTGGGGGCCGGGGGTGAAAGTGGCGGCGAGCTTGTCGAGGCTCTGGCCGAAGCCGATCTCGATGCCCGCGATGAAGTCGGCGGAGTCGATCGTGCTGTCGGTGACCCGATAGCGGACGTCGAGCTCGGTGCCGCCCTCGCTGGGCCGCAGCTCCAGGTCGACGTGGGCGGTGAAGGCGGGGCCGCCGTCGGGGAGCTGCGGCGAGAGCCGGTAGGTGAGGTGTTCGCCGGGGCGGACATCGTCGACGACGCCCTCCGCGCGCCCGGCGACCACGTCGGCGCCGCCGCTGTCCTCGGCGTCGCGGTACTCCTGGACGATCCGGCCGCCCGGGTGTGCCTCGAAGACCAGCTCGGAGACGCGCAGGTCGTCGGGGGTCCACCAGCGGGCGAGCAGGGCGGCCTCGGTGAGGTGGCGCCACGCCAGCTCGGGGCGGGCCGCCAGCGGTCGCCGGAACCTGAACGAACGGCCGTCCGCCCACCCCGCCTCCTGCGCGGCGAGCCGCTCCGCGCGCAGTCCGAGCCCGTACCGGTCGAAGGCCGCGCGCTGCCCGTCGGCCCGGTCCGCGGTGTCGGCCAGCCGGCTGAGCGCGGCGGCCAGGTCCCGCAGGGGGTCGGGCCGGAGGGCGTAGATGCGGCGCTGGCCGGTGCGCTGGGAGGTGACCACGCCGGCCCGCTCCAGGGTCTGCAGGTGCTTGGTCGTCTGCGGCTGCCGCGCCCCGGCGAGCTCGGCGAGGACGCCGACCGGGCGGGGCCGCTCGGCCAAAAGGCGCACGAGCCGCCACCGGGCCGGGTCGGCCAGTGCGGGGAGAAGAGCGTCGTCCATGGCCTCAGTATTCGCCACGAGGAATATTCCTGTCAAGGAATATGGCGTGGGGGCGTAGAGCGGGAGCGGCGGACGAGAACGAGAACGCGAGCGGGCACGGAAACGGCGGCCGAGAGCACCGGAGAAAAAAGGGGTGGCGCGCGGTCGCGGCCACGGCTACGGTCGTGTCGTTCCCGGGCGGTCCGCCGTCCGGGCCGACCGGCCCACCGTTGTGCGTGAGGAGGTGTTGACCCGATGACTGTCGTTGCGACGGGCGCTGCCCGCATCCGGAAGTTCGTCACGTCCACCTCCGTGGCCACCGGCTGAGCCGTTCCGCGCTCCTCCTGTCGCCGGGGCCGCCCCTCGAAGGGTCACCCCTTGTCTCGTTCCACATCTTTCGGTTTCTCTAGCTCGTCCGGCTCTTCCGGCTCCGGTCATCCCGTTCTCGCCGCCTACGGGTGGGACGACCGGTGGGCCGCCGAGTTCGCCCCGTACGCCGAACGCGGTCTCGTGCCCGGCCGGGTACTGCGGGTCGACCGCGGGCGGTGTGATCTCGTCACGCCCGACGGGGTCGTGCACGCCGACACCGAGTACGTCGTACCGCGCGACCCCCTGAAGGTCATCTGCACCGGTGACTGGGGAGCCGTCGACCCCGTCGGCCGCGATCCGCGGTACGTCCAGGCGTATCTGCCGCGCCGCACCGCCTTCGTGCGCTCCACCTCGTCCAAGCGGTCCGAGGGGCAGATCCTCGCCGCCAACGTGGACCACGCGATCATCGCCGTGTCCCTGGCCGCCGAACTCGACCTCGGGCGGATCGAACGGTTCCTGGCGCTCGCCTGGGAGTCCGGGGCCCAGCCACTGGTCGTGCTCACCAAGGCGGACCTCGTGCCCGACCCCGTCACGCTGTCCTATCTGGTCTCCGACGTCGGGGTCAGCGCGCCCGGCGTCCAGGTGCTGCCCGTCAGCGCCCATGACGGCGACGGCACCGATGTCCTGCGGGCCGTCGTGGCCGGCGGCACGTCCGTGCTGCTCGGCCAGTCCGGTGCCGGGAAGTCCACGCTGGCCAACGCGCTGCTCGGCGCCGACCTGATGGAGGTCCAGGCCGTCCGCGACATCGACGGCAAGGGCCGGCACACGACGACCACCCGCAACCTGTTCGTGCTGCCCGGCGGCGGGGTCCTCATCGACACGCCGGGCCTGCGCGGAGTCGGCCTCTACGACGCCGAGTCCGGTGTCGGCCAGGTCTTCGCGGAGATCCAGGAACTGGCGCGGGACTGCCGCTTCCAGGACTGCGCGCACACTGCGGAGCCCGGCTGCGCGGTGCTGGCCGCGCTCGCCGACGGGACGCTCCACCAGCGCCGCCTGGAGAGCTACCGCAAGCTGTTGCGGGAGAACCAGCGGCTCGCCGCCCGCACGGACGCGAGGCTGCGGGGCGAGATGCGCAAGGTCTGGAAGCAGCGCGGGGCACAAGGCCGTGCGGCGCTGGAGGCCAAGCGGGGGCGCCCGATGTAGGGCGAGGGGGGCGGCGCCCGGGGCAGTGCCATGTCCGATTCCCGCCAGCCGGGCGGGCCGCCCCGCGTCACACTGGGAGCGTGCTGATCGACGAGGACACCCGCTACCAAGCCGTGCGCAGCCGGGACGCCCGGTTCGACGGAGAGTTCTTCTTCGCCGTCGAGACCACCGGCATCTACTGCCGCCCGAGCTGCCCCGCGGTCACGCCGAAGCGGCAGAACGTGCGGTTCTACGCCTCGGCCGCCGCCGCGCAGAGCTCCGGGTTCCGGGCCTGCCGGCGGTGCCGGCCGGACGCCGTGCCCGGGTCCGCCGCGTGGAACGCGCGCGCCGACGTCGTCGGCCGCGCGATGCGGCTCATCGGGGACGGCGTCGTCGACCGGGAGGGCGTCGGCGGGCTGGCCGTGCGGCTCGGGTACAGCGCGCGACAGGTGCAGCGCCAGCTCACCGCCGAGGTGGGCGCCGGACCCGTCGCGCTGGCCCGCGCCCAGCGCGCCCACGCCGCACGGGTGCTGCTCCAGACGACGCCTCTGCCGGTCACGGAGATCGCGTTCGCGGCCGGCTTCGCGAGCGTGCGGCAGTTCAACGACACGATGCGCGAGGTGTACGCCCGTACGCCCACACAGCTGCGCACCGACGCGCCCGGCCGCGCCGAGGAGCGGCGGGCCGTCGCCTCCACCGCGGGGATCCCGCTGCGCCTCGCCCACCGCGGCGCCTACCGGTCGGGGCCCGTCTTCGATCTGCTGGAACGGGAACTCCTCGCCGGGATCGAGGAGTTGACCGGCGAGCGCGGCTCGCGCATGTTCCGGCGCACCCTGCGGTTGCCGTACGGGACGGGCATCGTCTCCGTCGACGAGGCCGGGCACGAGCAGCCCGGCGCGCGGGCCGAACACCGCGGCGGCTGGCTGGACGCCCGGATCCACCTGACCGACCTGCGGGACCTGACCACGGCCGTGGGCAGGCTGCGGCGCCTGTTCGACCTGGATTGCGACCCGTACGCGATCGACGAGCGGCTCGGCGCCGACCCGCGGCTCGCCCCGCTCGTCGCCGCCCGGCCCGGCCTGCGCTCGCCCGGCGCCGCGGACCCCGAGGAACTGGCGGTGCGGATCCTCGCCGGGCCCGTGGAGTCCGCGCGGCTCGTCGAGCGGTACGGCAAGCGGCTCGACGCCCCCTGCGGCGGTCTCCACCGGGTCTTTCCCGCGCCCGACGCCCTCGCCGACGAGCCGGGCACGCTCGGCGCCCTCGCCCGCGCCCTCACCGACGGCACGCTCGCGCTCGACCCGGGCGCCGACCGTGACGACGCAGAGGAGACGTTGCGGTCGCTGCCCGGCATGGACGCGCGCACCGCGGCGCTGATCCGGCTGCGTGCCCTGGGCGACCCGGACATGGCCGTCCCCGGTGACGGCGTCACCGGGGACGCCTGGCGGCCCTGGCGCTCGTACGCCCGCCAACACCTCATCGCAGAAGGACAGTTGTGACAGACATGAGCACACCCGGCGAGTCCACGTACTACGCCACGGCCCCGAGTCCGCTCGGCGAACTGCTGCTGACCGCCGACTCCACCGGCGCTCTCACCTCCCTGTCCGTGCCCGGGCAGAAAGGCGGGCGCACGGTCCAGGACGGCTGGCTGCGCGACCCGGCCCGTTTCGGCGATGTCACGGAGCAGCTCGCCGCTTACTTCGCCGGTGAACTCAAGGAGTTCGAACTGGAATTGAGGGCGACGGGGACGGAGTTCCGGCGGCGCGTGTGGGACGCGCTCGACGACGTGCCCTACGGCGCCACCACCACCTACGGCGCCGTGGCCGCCCGTATCGGCGCCCCGCGCGCCGCCGTCCGAGCCGTCGGCGGTGCGATCGGCGCCAATCCGCTGCTCGTCGTGCGGCCCTGCCACCGGGTGATCGGCGCCGGCGGATCCCTCACGGGGTACGCCGGCGGCCTGGAACGCAAGGTGCGGCTGCTCACCCTGGAGGGTTCCCTCCCGCACTGACCGTCACGGCACCTTCTGTGGTTCCGGGCTCACCGCGACGGCCGCCGTATACCCCTCGGGCACCGGGACGTCCCGCAGCGACCAGCCGCCGGGCGCGCCGGGAGAGCCGGGCAGTGTGCCCACGTAGTCGAGGTCGGTGGCGCGGGACAGGCCCGTGCCGATCCCCTTCAGGTAGGCCTCCTTGCGGACCCAGGCGCGGGACACGGCGAGGAGGCGCTCCAACGGGTCCTGGATCGCGCCCAGTTCGTCGCGTTCCCGGGGGTGCAGTACCGGTGTCAGATCATCGGCGACCGTCGGCTCCGTCACCTCCTCCACGTCCGCGCCGACCGGTACGGGGGCGAGGGCCACCAGCGCCAGATCGCCGCTGTGGGAGAGGGAGAAGTGCGCGTCCGGCGCGTCCGCGAGCGCGGGGCGGCCATGAGGCCGGCCGCATCCCGGGCAGGGTTGGCGTACAAAACGCAGAGCCTCGGGCGGGCGGCCCAGCCTCTCGCCCAGGATGGAGCGCAGTGCCAGGTGCGCGGTGACGTACCGCCGCCGGTGCCGCTCGAAGGCGAAGGCTGCGGCGCGCCGCAGCTCGTCGGCGTCGAGGACACCTTCCCCGTCCCCGGTCGCGGCGTCGGTCCGCACCAGCCACAGCCGGACCGCCCCGAAACCCTCCAACTCCCTGATGTCGTCCATGAGTCACGCTTCCAGATGGCGCAGGACCGCGAGGATCCTCCGGTGGTGTGCGGCGGTGCGCGGCAGATCCAGCTCGTCGGAGACCGTGTCGAGGTGCGTCTCGACCGCGCTGAGCCCGTCGAGCGCCGACGGATAGACGCCCCAGGCGCTGGTCACCCCCACGCCGGCCGAGCCTACCGGTCCCGCCGGGCGGCCGGATCTTGGGCGCCGTCGCGGCCCGAGATCAGGCTGCGGAAGAGGGGACCATCCGGCCGAGCAGGACCGCCTTCGTGCCGTGCCGCTGGAACCGGGCTTCCGTACGTTCCAGGTCTGCGGTCCGCACCAGCGGGCGGCCCACAAACGGAGGTGCGGGAACGGAGGTGCGTAAACGGGGGCGGTCAGCCCCAGATCTCGGCCCCGGCCCACGCCCCCACGATCAGCAGGCACGCGAACAGTTCGGCCAGGACGCTGGAGCCGCCCGCCCGCATGGCCGTCCGGGTCGACGCCGCGGCGTCCCCGTGGCTGCCGAGCCGCAGCCGTTCCGCCCCGTAGATGCCGGCCACGAAGCCGGGGATCGCACCGATCACCGGGACCACGCAGAACCCCACGAGCGCGCCGACGCCCGCCCAGACCGCGAGCCCGCGCGTCGCCCCGGCCCGCCGCAGCCGGCGCGGCGGCAACTGCCAGCGCAGCACCTGGGCGGCGAGCAGGACGGCGGTGGCACCGACGAGAACGCCCCAGGCCAGGCCGCTGGGGGCGCGCAGCGCCCAGACGGCGACCGCCGCCCACACGAGCCACGACCCGGGCACGCCCGGCACCAGTACCCCGCACAGGCCGAGCGCCAGCACGGCCCCGACCAGCAGGAGTTCCCACGCGCCCATGGGCCAAGGGTCCCCCATCCGCCGGATCTGCGCGCGCGCAGATCCGGCGGGCCGGCACCGGACGTCAGCGGGCCACCCAGCCCCGCTCGTACGCGTGCCAGCCCAGCTGGAGCCGGGTCGTCACCCCGGCCAGCTCCATCAGCCGCTTCACCCGCCGCTGCACGGTCCGCAGCCCCAGATCCAGCTGCTTGGCCACGCTCACGTCGGTCAGCCCCGCCAGCAGCAGGGAGAGGATCTCCAGATCGGTGCCGTCGGGCCCGGCGCCGCCCGCCTCCTCCACCCGCCCGCTCTCCCCGAGCCGCAGCGGCAGCGCCTGGCGCCACACCGCCTCGAAGAGCCCGGACAGCGACTCCAGCAGGCCGCTGGCGTGCACGACCAGGGCCGCCGGCTGCGAGGCGCGCGAGGTCAGCGGCACCAGGGCGAGCGTGCCGTCGGCGATCACCAGCTTCGTCGGCACCCGGTCCATGACGCGGACCTGCTCGTCGCGGCCGATCGCCGCGGACAGCTCGGTCAGCCCGGTCGGCAGCGAGAGGACCTCCCGCTCGATGACCACGCGGTAGTCGACGCCGCGGCTGACGGCCTGCGGCTCCGCCTCGTTCTCCATGCCGGTCACGGCGACCGGGTTGCCGGTGACCAGGGCGCAGACCTGCGAGGTCGCGCCCAGCTGGATCTGGAGAAAGCGCTGCGAGACCGCGGCGGCCCCCGTCACCACCTCGACCAGATCGTGCACCGCGGGCTCGGCGGCCTGCGCCCGGTACTCCTCGGCGAGCAGCGCAGCCGCCAGCTCCGCCTTCTCCAGCTCGTGTCTGCGCTGGGTAAGCAGCGCGCCGAGGGCGACGCCCGGCGGGGCGGCCACCCAGCGGCCGGGCCGCGCCGACGACTGGGCTGCGAGGCCGTGCCGCTCCAGCAGGCGCAGGGTGACCTCGGCCTCGTACTCGGCGAGCGTCAGCCACCGGGCCAGATCGGACACATCCGCCGCGCCCACCGCCACCAGGGCGCGGTACGCCGACTCGTGCACCTCGTCCAGACCTATCGCACCCAGCATGCGGCGATGCCCCTCCCGCCCAGTTCCACCCGGTCCGCTCCGTCACCCCCCGTGGCGGGAACCGGCCACGGCACAAACCCGCCGCGCCCATCTTCCCTGTACCGGCCGTCACTCTGCCAATGTGGCGCCACCGCAGCACCGACACCCGCCGGGAATATGGCGTATGGGCCGTATTCACCTGCGCTTTCACTTGGGGGAGAGCGATGCGCCCGACAGCGCGCACGGCCCTGGGCACGGCGATAGCCGCCGTCCTGGCCGTCACCGCGGCCGCTCCGGCCGGGGCACGACAGGGGAGTGCCCCGGACGACGGCCGCCCACTGGCAGGCAGCGTCGCCGCCGCCGCGGCCGGAGGCGCCACCGCCACCGTCACCCTGGTGACCGGCGACCGCGTCCTCGTCACCACCGACGCCAAGGGCACCAGCACGGCCACCGCCCTGCCCTCGGCGGGCGGCGGCCGTGCTGGTGCCGTGCTGCAGACCCGGCAGAACGGCAAGGACCTCTACGTCTACCCGGACGGCGCCCTCCAGGCGATCGCCGCGGGCCGCGTCGACGAGCAGCTGTTCAACGTCACCGGCCTCGTCCGGCAGGGCTACGACGACGCGCACAGCGCGACGCTGCCGCTCATCGCCACCTACGACGCCTCCGTCGACGTCGCGCGCGCCGTGCCCGCCACCCCGCGCGGCGCCGACCGCGGCCTCGTCCTCGACCCGATCGACGGCGTCGCCCTGAAGGCCGACAAGAAGAAGGCCGCCGACTTCTGGGCCGACATCACCACACGCCGCTCCCGCGCGGCCGGTGACCTGAAGAAGGTCTGGCTCGACGCCAAGGCGCAGTCGCTGCTCGACAAGTCGACCAAGCAGGTCCACGCCGACCAGGCCTGGGCGGCCGGCTACGACGGCAAGGGCACCAAGGTCGCCGTCCTGGACACCGGCGTCGACACCGAGCACCCCGACCTCGAGGGCCGGGTCGCCGAGTCGAAGAACTTCACCGACTCCGCCGACGCCGACGACCACCAGGGCCACGGCACCCACACCACGTCGACCGTCGGCGGCACCGGCGCGGCCAGCGGCGGCAAGAAGAAGGGCGTCGCCCCCGGCACCACCCTGCTCAACGGCAAGGTCCTCAACGACGGTGGCTCCGGCGCCACTTCGTGGATCATCGCCGGTATGCAGTGGGCCGTCGACGAAGGCGCCGACGTCATCTCCATGAGCCTCGGCAACCCCGACGAGCTCGACTGCTCCGACCCGATGTCGCAGGCCACGCAGGAGCTGGCCCGCTCGGCGAAGGACACCCTCTTCGTGATCGCCGCGGGCAACTCGGGGCCGTCCCTCAACACGGTCTCCTCGCCCGGTTGCGTCCCCGAGGTGCTCACCGTCGGCGCCGTCGACCGCGACGACTCCACCGCGAGCTTCTCCAGCCGCAGCCCCGTACAGCGCACCCACACCCTCAAGCCCGAGATCGCCGCCCCCGGCGTCGCCATCTCGGCCGCCGCCGCGGGCGGCCGGGGCGTCTACGCGTACCAGTCCATGAGCGGTACGTCGATGGCGACACCGCACGTCGCAGGCGCCGCCGCGATCGTGAAGCAGCGCCACCCCGACTGGAACGCCGAGCAGATCAAGAGCGCCCTCGTCTCCTCCGCCGACGCCGGCATCCCCGGCGACGTCCGCGAGACCGGCGGCGGGCGGCTCGACGTGAAGGCCGCGATCGACGAGCCGGTGCTCGGCGCCGGAGCCGTCCAGGGCGGCACCTTCAACTGGCCGCAGGACACCAGCGACCGCACCACCGTCGCCGTCCCGTACACCAACACCACCGGCAAGGCGGTCCGGCTGACCCTGGCCGTGGACGGGGTCACCGGCAACGACGGCTCCGCGGTCCGCTCCTCCGTGGCCAAGTTCGCAGCGCGGACGGTCACCGTCCCGGCGGGCTCCACCGCCGAGGTCCCGCTGAAGCTCGACCCCGCGGCCTCCCTCAAGGCGGCCCAGTACGGTGACGTCACCGGCCGCGTCCTCGCCACCGGACCGGGCGGGGTGCACGTCTCCACCCCGTTCTCGCTCTACGTCGAACCCGAGACCGTCACCCTGCGCGTGAAGCTGATCGACCGTCAGGGGCACCCCGCCGACGGGGCCTCCTCCCTCGACGTCATCGGCACCGACACCGCGACCGGCGAGCGCCGCCCCAACGAGGGCGCCCCCGACCAGACGTACCGGCTGCGCCCCGGCGCCTACTTCCTCTCCGGCTTCATCGGCACCCCGGAGACGGCCGGAACCCTCGTCAACTCCCTGACCTACATGGCCCGTCCGCAGCTCGACCTGCGCAAGGACACCACGGTCGTGCTCGACGCCCGCAAGGCCCACAAGCTGAGTATCAGGACCGACAAGACGACCGAAGTGCGCGGTGTCACCCTCGGGTTCGCCCGCAGCTGGGACGGCACCTGGCTGCACGCGGGCACCGCGGCGGGCGGCCGCTCGATCCGCTCCTACTACGCGGCCGTGGACGGCCGGTCGAGCGACGGCACCTTCGAGTTCGACAGCTTCTGGCGGGCCGCCGCCCCGCAGTTCAGCGAGTTCGCCGTCGCGGGCGGCCCCGCGCTGCACCCGCTGACCGGCTCCACCGGCTCCGCCAACCTCGACGGCACCGGCAGCGCGCGGATCGTCGACGCGAAGTCAGGCAGCGCCGAGGAACTCGCCGCCGCCGGCGTCAAGGACAAGCTCGCCCTCGTCAAGCTCCCGGAGGACGGCAGCGCCGGCGCCATCGGCACCGCAGCGGTCAAGGCCGGCGCCAAGGGCGTCGTCATCTACCGTCCCGAGCCCGGGCGTTGGTACCCGAGCGCCGGGCTCGTCGGCGGCCCGCTGCCGATGATCGGCCTGGAGACGGCGGAGGGCACGGCGCTCGCCGGGCGGATCGCGGCCGGTCCCACCACACTGCGCTGGAAGGCCACCGCCAACAGCCCGTACGTGTACAACCTGGCCTTCCCCGAGACCGGCGCGATCGGCTCGGACCGCACCTACCGGGTCCACGACGACGACCTCGCCGTGAACAAGGCGACCTACCGCGCCATGGGCACCGCCGCCGACTACGTCGACCTGCCCGCCGCCACCCGGCCCTCCGGACTCACCGCCTCCTTCGGGGACTTCGAGACCGTCGCGGCGCCGTCGCGGCGCACCGAGTACTACTCGGCGGGCGGCACCGGCTGGGGCCACCAGGTGTCCAGCGGCTTCCCGTGGGGCGAGTTCATGATCGACCCCGTGCGCACGTACAAGAAGGGCGAGCACCGCACCGAGGAGTGGTACGGCGGCGCCCTCGCCCCGACGGCCCCGCTCGACGACTCCGGCGCCCAGGCCCTCGCGGCCGAACGCCAGGGCAACCTCATCGGCGTCGCCCCCGGCTTCTGGGGCGACGGCCAACACCTGGGCATCCAGGGCGGCTTCGGTGACATCGGCGGTCTCGAACTCAAGCGGAACGGCGAGAGCATCGGCGAGACGGGCTGGCCGTACGGGGCCTTCGAGGTCCCCGCGGACGACGCGGCGTACGCCCTCACGCTGCACACCGCGAAGATCGGCTCCAAGGTCTGGAACCGCTCGCCGGAGACCCTGACGACGTGGTCGTTCCGGTCACATCTCGACGAGTCCGCCTACTCGCAGGGCATCCCGCTCCTCTTCCCCCGCCTCACGCTGCCGGAGGACGGGCTCAAGACGCTCGCCGCGGCCGCAGGGCAGAAGATCGCCCTGACAGCGACGGGCCACGCCGGCTACACCCCCGGCGCCCTGACCGAGGCCGCGCTCTCGTACTCGTACGACGGCGGCGAGACCTGGACCGAGGCGAAGACCGCACGGCACGGCGGCGCGTGGAGCGCCACCGTGGACCACGCCGGGGCCGGTGGCAAGCAGGTCACGCTCAAGGTCCGGCTGACCGACGCCAAGGGCAGCTCGGTCACCCAGACGATCACGCGGGCGTACGACGTGCGGTAGTTCGAGTGATCACCTGATCCGGTCCGCCGGGCGTCCTTCCCGTGGGGGGTGGGGCCGCCCGGCGGACCTTTTGCACGGCTGATTTTCCCGATGCCCCATTTTCGTACGGCCCGTGCCGTGGACAATGAGGACATGAGCCAGCAGGGGGAGAGGCCCACCCGTCGCCCGGCCCGAGAGGACGACTGGTGGGGTCAGCTGTACGAAGACGCTGCCGCCGGCATCGCCGACGACACCGGACCGGCCCCGGCCGCGGACACCCTGGACGACCGTTTCGCCTCGGTCGGCGCGGTGACGGCTCCGCCGGACTCCGTCCCCGCGCCCCGCGCCCCGGACGGGCCCTCCCGGACCGCGGGGGAGGACGACGGCGACGTACGGCCCGACGCCGTCCACCCGGACGGGACCGACGGCCGCGAACCACCTCGCCCCGACGGGCCCGCCGATCCCGGACCGTCCGGGCCGGGCGCGCCCGCCGGCGCCGGTTCGCCGCTCCTCGCTCCCGCGGTGCCCGCGCCGCTCTCCGTCGCCTATGTGGGGGACGGGCCGCCCACCTACGACGCCGAGCCCACCACCCTGCCCGCCGCCGATCCGGACGAGCTCGGCGGCCTCGTCGCCGACACCGTGCTCGACGGGGCGCAGTACGGCAGCTGGACCCTGCGCGCCGCCTCCGTGCGCGGCGACTCCGCGCGCTACCGCGGCGAGCCCCGGCGGGACAGCCTGCTCACCGCCCGGTTCGGCAGCGGTACCGGCGCGCTCGTCCTCGTCGCCATGGCGACCGGCGCCCGCGCGACGCCGGGCGCGCACCGGGCCGGGGCCGAGGCGTGCGACTGGATCGGACGCGCCGTGGGGCGCAGCCACGCCCGGCTGGCCGAGGACATCAGGGCGGGCCGCCGCGGCGACCTCAAGTCGGGGCTGCAGCGGCTCACCGACCGCAGCCTCGGCAGGCTGCGGGCGGGCGCCGCCGAGCAGGGCCTGGACCCCGAGGAGTACGCGGCCGGCCTGCGCTGCCTGCTGGTGCCCGCCGACCCGGGGTGCAGGACCCGGGTCTTCTTCGGCGTCGGCGGCGGCGGCCTGTTCCGGTTGCGGGGCGGTGAGTGGCAGAACCTGGAGCCGCACGTGCCGAGCGTCGCCGAGCGGAGCGGCGCCCCCGTCGTCGGGTACGGATCGCCGCCGCCCGCCGAGACCCCGGGGGACGACCCGCTCACCATGGACCTGGGGATCACCACACCGCCCAGCCCCTACGAGCCGGCGCCCGAGCCGTCCCGCGACCCGTTCCGCTTCCGGGCCTCTGTCGCCCGACCGGGTGACACGCTGCTGCTGTGCACGGCGGGCCTGGCCGAGCCGCTGCGCGGCGAGCCCGACCTCTGCCGCCACCTGGCGAGCAGGTGGGCGGAGAAGGAGCCGCCGGGCCTCGCCGCGTTCCTCGCGGACGCCCAGGTGCGGGTCAAGGGTTATGCCGACGACCGGACCGCCGCCGCCGTTTGGGAGGCGTAACGGCGCCCCTTGTGAGCTCATGGAACCCACCAGCAGCGATCACGCAGCGATCGGTTCCGAAGGGGCACGTGAGTCATGGCCAAGCAGAACGTCGCCGAGCAGTTCGTCGACATCCTCGTCCGCGCGGGCGTCCAGCGCATGTACGGCGTCGTCGGCGACAGCCTGAACCCGGTCGTCGACGCGATCCGCCGCAACAGTGCCATCGACTGGGTCCACGTCCGCCACGAGGAGACCGCGGCCTTCGCGGCGGGCGCCGAGGCGCAGATCACGGGCAAGATGACGGCCTGCGCCGGCTCCTGCGGCCCCGGCAACCTGCACCTCATCAACGGCCTCTACGACGCCCACCGCTCCATGGCCCCCGTTCTCGCCCTGGCCTCCCACATCCCGTCCAGCGAGATCGGCCTCGGCTTCTTCCAGGAGACCCACCCCGACCGGCTCTTCCAGGAGTGCTCGCACTACAGCGAGATGATCTCCAGTCCGAAACAGATGCCGCGCGTCCTGCACACGGCCATCCAGAACGCGGTCGGGCGGTCCGGCGTCAGCGTCGTCACGCTGCCCGGTGACATCGCCGACGAGGAGGCCCCCGACCAGGGCACCGAGACGGCGCTCGTCACGTCCCGGCCCAGCATCCGCCCCGGCGACACCGAGATCGACACGCTCGTCAAGATGATCGACGCCGCGGACAAGGTCACGCTGTTCTGCGGCAGCGGCACCGCCGGGGCGCACGCCGAGGTCATGGAGTTCGCCGAGAGGATCAAGTCACCGGTCGGGCACGCCCTGCGCGGCAAGGAGTGGATCCAGTACGACAACCCCTTCGACGTCGGCATGAGCGGGCTGCTCGGGTACGGCGCCGCCTACGAGGCCACCCACGAGTGCGACTTGCTGATCCTGCTCGGCACCGACTTCCCGTACAACGCGTTCCTGCCGCAGAAGGACGTCAAGATCGTCCAGGTCGACGTGCGCCCCGAACACCTCGGCAGGCGCTCGAAGCTGGACCTCGCGGTCTGGGGCGACGTACGCGAGACGCTGCGCTGTCTGACCCCGCGCGTGCAGCCGAAGACCAACCGCCGCTTCCTCGACAAGATGCTGAAGAAGCACGCCGACGCCCTCGAAGGCGTCGTGAAGGCGTACACCCGCAAGGTCGACAAGCACGTCCCGATCCACCCCGAGTACGTCGCCTCCGTCCTCGACGAACTCGCCGACGACGACGCCGTGTTCACCGTCGACACCGGCATGTGCAACGTATGGGCGGCGCGCTACATCTCGCCCAACGGGCGGCGCCGCGTCATCGGCTCCTTCTCGCACGGCTCGATGGCGAACGCGCTGCCCATGGCCATCGGCGCCCAGTTCGTCGACCGCCGCCGCCAGGTGATCTCCATGTCCGGCGACGGCGGCTTCTCGATGCTGATGGGCGACTTCCTCACCCTCGTCCAGTACGACCTGCCGGTGAAGATCGTCCTGTTCAACAACTCCTCGCTCGGCATGGTGGAGCTGGAGATGCTGGTCGGCGGCCTCCCCTCGTACGGGACCACCAACAAGAACCCCGACTTCGCCGCCGTCGCCCGGGCCGCCGGGGCGTACGGCGTCCGGGTGGAGAAGCCCAAGCAGCTCGCGGGCGCCCTCAAGGACGCCTTCAAGCACAAGGGCCCGGCGCTCGTCGACATCGTCACCGACCCGAACGCCCTCTCCATCCCGCCGAAGATCAGCGCCGACATGGTGACCGGCTTCGCCCTCTCCGCGTCGAAGATCGTCCTCGACGGCGGCGTGGGCCGCATGGTCCAGATGGCCCGCTCCAACCTCCGCAACGTGCCGCGCCCCTGACCCGCCCGTACGCCGCCGCCCGGACCCGGCCGGGCGGCGGCGTACGGCTCACACGGGACGCAGCCGCAGCGTCAGGATCTGGAACGGGCGCAGGGACAGCGCCAGGCCGGTGTCCGAGGTGTCCGCCGGCTTCAGCGGGCGCTCCAGCAGGTCGGTCTCGTCGGCGCCCGCCACCGGGAACGCCGCCGTCAGCGTCGCCGTCGCGCGTCCGCCCCGCGACTCGTACAGCCGCACCACCACGTCACCGCCGCGGTCCTCGGCGAGCTTCACCGACTCGATCGTCACCGCGGGGTCGTCGACCGTGACGAGCGGCGGGACCGCGCCCGCCTCCGCGATCCGCAGCGGCAGGTTCAGCGCGAGCCCCCCGGCCACCGCGTCGCCCGTCGTGGCGCCCGGCAGCAGCGCGTACGTGAAGCGGTGCGTGCCGAGATCGGTCTCCGGATCGGGGCTGTGCGGGGCGCGCAGCAGCGTCAGCCGGACGGTCGTGCCGATGCCCTGCGCGTGCGGGACGCGCGTCACGTCATGGCCGTACATCGAGTCGTTGAGCAGGGCGACGCCGTACGACTCCTCGGCCACCCGCAGCCAGCGGTGCGCGCAGATCTCATAACGGGCCGCGTCCCAGCCGGTGTTGGCGTGCGTGGGCCGGTGCACGTGCCCGAACTGGATCTCGGCCGCCGACCGTTCGGCGTGCACGTCCAGCGGGAACGCCGCCTTGAGCACCTTCTCCGACTCCTGCCAGTCGATGTCGGTGACGACGTCGAGGCGGCGGCTGCCCGCGGCGAGCCGGTACTCCTGCGTGACGCGGGACGCCCCGAAGGCGCGGGTGACACGGACCGAGACGCGCAGTGGCCCGTCCTCGACCAGCTCCACCGACTCGGCGTCCGTGAGGTCGGTGCGGGTGTGCCGGTAGTGCGCGTCCAGGTCCCAGGCGTCGTACTGGGTGGGGTGGTCGGGGTGCAGCTGGAGGAGGTTGCCGCGGCTCCCCGGGGCCAGGACCTCGCGGCCGCCGTGCTCCAGGTCCCGTACGGAGGAGAGGAGCCCGTCACTGTCGACGGTGACGGCCAGATGCTCGTTGGCCAGCACGATCGCGTCGGCCTCGCGGGTCGCCGCGGCGTGGGCGCCGGGGCCGCGGACCTCACCGGCGGCGTCGGCCAGACTCCGGGTGCCGAGCCCGTCGACGCTCACGTGCACCAGCCGGCCGTCGTGCGCCACCACCTCGCTGCGCGGGTACGGGGAGGCGTTCAGCGCCGCCACCCCGCCGGACGCCTCGCCCCCGCCGAGGTGGCGTACCGCCTCGCGGGTGATCTCGTCCAGCTCGGCGAGGACGCGTGCGTAGGTGTCCCGGGCTTCCCGGTGGACCCAGGCGATCGACGAGCCGGGCAGGATGTCATGGAACTGATGCAGCAGCACCGTCTTCCACAGCCGGTCGAGGGTGTCGTAGGGGTACACGTACGACGGATCGCGCACGGCGGCGGCGGTGCACCACAACTCGGCCTCGCGCAGGGCGTGTTCGGAGCGCCGGTTGCCCTGCTTCGTCTTCGCCTGCGTCGTGTACGTCGCCCGGTGCATCTCCAGATACAGCTCGCCCGACCAGACGGGCGCCTTCGCCCCGTACTCCGCGTACGCCGCCTCGAAGAACGCCGACGGCTTCTCGATCTCGACGCGCGGCGAGCCTTCCAGGGAGCGCAGCCGGCGCGCCTTCTCCAGCATCTCGCGGGTCGGGCCGCCGCCGCCGTCGCCCCAGCCGAACGGGACGAGGGAGCGCGAGGCGCCGCCCTTCTCCGCGAAGTTCCGCTCGGCGTGCGCGAGTTCACGGGCGTGGAACTGCGCGTTGTAGGTGTCCACGGGCGGGAAGTGGGTGAACACGCGGGTGCCGTCGATGCCCTCCCACCAGAACGTGTGGTGCGGCATCTTGTTCGTCTGGTTCCAGCTCAGCTTCTGCGTCAGGAACCACCTGGCGCCCGCCAGCTTCGCCAACTGCGGGAAGGCGGCGGTGTATCCGAAGGAGTCCGGCAGCCAGATCTCCTCCGTCTCCACGCCCAGCTCGTCCCGGAAGAACCGCTTGCCGTGCACGAGCTGCCGTGCCAGCGCCTCGCCGCCCGGCATGTTCGCGTCCGACTCCACCCACATCGAGCCGACCGGCGCCCAGTTGCCGTCCGCCACCGCCTTCTTGATGCGCTCCCAGATGTGCGGCTGGTGCTCCTTCACCCACGCGTACTGCTGCGCCTGCGAGCACGCGAAGACCAGCTCCGGGTAGTCGCGGGCCAGCGCCGTGACGTTCGCGAACGTGCGCGACGCCTTGCGGACCGTCTCGCGCAGCGGCCACAGCCACGCCGAGTCGATGTGCGCGTGCCCGGTCGCCGAGACCCGGTGCGCGCTCGCGTGGGCCGGCCGGGACAGGACGTCGGCGAGCTCCGCGCGGGCCGCCGCCGCCGTCCCGGAGACGTCGTGCAGATCCAGTACGTCCAGCATCCGTTCCAGGGCCCGCAGAATGTCGTGCCGGCCGGCCCGGCCCGGGTCCAGCTCGTGCATCAACTCGGAGAGCACCTCGACGTCGAGCACCAGATGCCAGACGTCCTCGTCGAGTACGGCCAAGTCGGCAGAGCGGAATCGGTAGATGGGGTGATCTCCGGCGGTCAGCACGTCACCGAGGGGCGTGGGCTCGAAGTCGCGCAGCACCGTGGGGTTGGCCGCCGCCTCCAGCAGCAGGTGGACCGGTTCGCCGCCGGTGGCGGACGCCGCGATCGTGAGGTGCCGGTTGCGCGGATGGATGCCCTTCAGGGGCACGCCCGTGGCGTCGTACAGCAACCCCTCCGCCTGGAAACCCGGACCCTGCCCGGAGAAGCCGGGGTCCACCACCGCCTCCACGCGCCGGTCGGCCCACTCGGCGGGCACCTGCCCTTCGAGCCGGAACCAACTGGTCGACCAGGGTTTCCCCCATGCGGAGCCGGACGCGAAGGGCTCGTACGTCCCTTCCAGCGCCTCGGCCACGGGTACGGGCTCGCCCGGCGTGTGCCAGACGCTCAGCGTCAGCGGCGCCCGCGCGGCGTACTGCGCCGGTCGCACGAACTGGCGCATCGCCCGTTCGAGTCGGCCCTCCACGAGGTGTCGGTCGTCGTGCACGGCGGCTCCTTGTCGGTACTCGTCCTGCGGCGATCCCACGCTTCCTTCCCCGCGCGGCCTGTGGACACCCGTGGGTGGTGGACGAATCAACAAGAGTGCCGACATGCCCAATGGGCATGCATCCCCGTGTACGCGTTCGACAGACAGGCCGAGCAGCACGAGTCCAGAGCGAGGGAAGGCATCGGGATCGGCGTGTGGGCGGGGGTCATGAAAGGGCAGGTACCGGGGGACAGCCCGACGAGGGGCGGGGTCTCCATGAGACGTACGGAGAAGGCCGACGCGAACAGAGCCGCACGAACCGCACAAGGGGAGGGACCGCCGACGCAGCTGAAGCGGATGCTCGGCAAGGCGGATCTGAAGGCGGTGCCGGAGACCCGGCTGGCACTGCGCGAACTGCTGAGCCAGTGGGGCAGGCCGGGAAGATCGGAGATCGCCGAGCTGCTCACCAGTGAGCTGGTGACCAACGCGCTGGTGCACACGGACCGCGACGCGGAGCTCACGGCGACAGTGGGCCCGCGCGGCCTGCGGGTCGAGGTCCGGGACGACGCGGAGCGCAAGCCGAAGCTGCGCGTACCGATCGCCGACGACGGTACGAACGGCAGGGGCCTGGTCCTGGTGCAGTCCCTCGCGGACGCCTGGGGCGTGGTGATGCTCGGCGCGGGCGGCACCGGGAAGGTGGTGTGGTTCGAACTGGACGGCGGCACCGCGTGACGTTCGCGTCACGACAGTGCCGCCGCACCTTTCGGTGGAGCTGACGGAGCCTCAGCCGAACTGCTGCTCCAGGTCTTTGAGCTTTCGCTCCAGCGAATCCAGCCGGGGCAGCGCCTGGGTGTCGTCCTCCGCCGTCAGATCGACGGTGGCGGACTGCGGTTCAGTCGTGCCCCTGACGGCCTGGAGCGAGGGCCTGGCGCGCAGGGGAAGCTGGTCCTGCGAGGGCTCCGGCGGTGGGCTGCCGGGCGATATGGCAGGCTCCGCGCCGTTCGGCCCGGAGCCCGCCGAGGCCGTCACGGCGGGCACCTCCACCTGGCGCCCGCCGCGCCCGCCGAACGGACGGTGCCCACGGCTGAGCGCCCGTAGCTGCGCGCGCTCCAGCTTCCCGTGCTCGCGCCGCCGCATCCGGTCCTGCGTCTTCTGCCGCTTGTCCTCGCGCACCTCGTCGACCGCCTCGTCCAGTGTCCGTACGCCCTCCAGGAGCATCAGCGACCAGGCGCTGTACGTCTCCCGGGGTGCGCGCAGCCATCGCACCATCCGGATCTGCGGCAACGGCCTCGGCACCAGGCCCTGTTCGCGCAGCGCCGCGCGGCGCGTCTGCTTCAGGGCGCGGTCGAAGAGCACCGCCGCCGACAGGGACATCCCCGCGAAGAAGTGCGGGGCGCCCGCGTGGTCAAGCCCGCGCGGCGCGTGCACCCAGTTGAACCAGGCGGCGGCGCCCGCGAACGTCCACACGAGTATCCGCGAGCCGAGCGCGGCGTCACCGTGGCTGGCCTCGCGCACGGCGAGCACCGAGCAGAACATCGCGGCGCCGTCGAGCCCGAACGGGACGAGGTACTCCCAGCCGCCGGTCAGGTTCAGGTTCTGCCGGCCGAAGCCGACGAGGCCGTGGAAGGAGAGCGCGGCGGCGACGGCGGCGCAGCAGAACAGCAGCACGTACGAGGCCGAGCCGTAGACCGTCTCCTTGCGTCTGCGGCGGTCCTCGCTGCGCTCCCACGACGCGTCGGCGGACGACGCCCCCTTCTTCCCGGCGTCCCCGGAGCGCTTGCCGCGCGCGAGCACCGCAACCGCCGCCAGCAGGCCCAGGAGCAGCACGGCGCCCGGAAGCAGCCAGTCAAGCGATATGTCGGTCAGTCTCATCAGGGGTCCCCTGCCTAGCGATAGGGCGTTTCGGGCGCCATATTGGCCCAGCCGCCCGGGCCCGCAGGGGGATTCGGGACAAGAGAACGCCATTGGAGTGCAAGGGGGCGCATAAAACGGCCGTACGCTCGAACTCCCGGAGCAGGAACGGAAGTTGAGTTCGATTTACGTCACCCGGACGAGTGGTTCGGCCGGGTGCGGGTTGCGTTCAGACCGCGGCGGATTCCGTGAGGCGCGCGATGCGGTCCGCGTCGCACGTGCGCGGGCAGGTCACACAGGTGTCCTCCGGGCGCAGCGTGTAGAAGAGGCAGCAGCTCGCGCGGTCGCGGGTCGGCAGCGTTTCCCCGTTCGGGCCGGTCAGTTCGCGGAACGCGGCCTTCCCGACGTACGGCTTCGTCGTCCCCGGCAGCAGCTCCTCCAGCTCGGTCATGGCCCGGCCCTCCTCGCCGAGCAGATGGCCGACGTACCAGAGGCCCTCGACGATCTCGTCCGTGGCCATGCCCCACAGGGCGCGCGGCCCGCGCCGCATCCGGGGGCCGAAGCCGGTGAGGACGGGCCCCAGGTGTTCGGCGACGGCCGCCCGCAGCTCGGCGCGCAGGGCCTCCTCGTCCGGGACGACGTGCGCGCCGGGCAGGCTCGCCGCCGGGTCCCCGGGCAGACAGGCGAAATCGGTGACGCGTACGGCCATCCGGCCCAGCGCCCGCTGGAGCGAGACGTTCGCGACGGGGAAGCGCGGCACGCGGCGGTGGAGGAACCAGGGGACCGTGATGAGCAGGCAGGCGGGCCACGCGTAGCGGTGCAGGCCGAAGCTGGCGATGACGTCGGGCCGGGCCTGCTGCCCGTAGTCCTTGAGGACCTGCGCGTCGTCCCAGGAGAGGAAGGCGTCGAGCGCGGCGCCGCCCTCGGCGAGCTGCCGGGCGCCGACCCAGCCGGCCTCCCCCGGCAGCGGTTCGTGCGGGCCGAACTCGTCGATGCGCAGGCTCGGGAACACCTCGGTGAGGCGGGCGTACGCGGCCGAGACCGCGGTGTCCGTCGCGGCGTGCGCCGGGGTGAGGAGGGTCATGCAGTGACCACCGAATCACGATCGTTTGCAGGTAAGCCTTACCTTACCCGATGGGACCGGGGTTTGAAGTGTGGGCCGAGCGCCCTATCGTTCTGGTTGAGCATGGGACAAACAGCCGGTAACGGCCAGGAACGGCGGCGAAGGGGATGAGCGGGGTGGGGCAGGCCAGCACGCGTCCGGCACACGGCTCCGCGGCGGCATTCGGGGTGCCCGGGCAGCGGTCGGCCGCCGCCTGGGCCGGGGCGCCGCCACAGACTTCCGCGCCCGGGCCCAGCCGGGGTGAGCACACTCACAGCGAGCCGCCCGCGCCGCGGCTCGCGGTGCGCGGGACGGTCGAGCGGACCTCCGTGCGCGGGCAGGTGCTCGACGCGCTGCGGGCCGCGCTCGTCTCCGGCGACCTCGCGCCGGGCGAGGTGTACTCGGCGCCGGTCCTGGGCGAGCGGTTCGGGGTCTCGGCCACGCCCGTGCGCGAGGCCATGCAGCAGCTGGCCCGGGAGGGCGCCGTCGAGGTCGTGCCGAACCGGGGGTTCCGGGTCGCCGAGCGGACCGCCCGGGAGCGGGCAGAGCTGGCCGAGGTGCGCGGCCTCGTCGAGGCCCCGATCGTGCTCCGGCTCGCCCGGACGCTGCCGGCGGAGCGCTGGGCCGCCGTCCGGCCGAGCGCCGAGGCGACCGTCGCCGCGGCGGCCTGCGGCGACCTCGCGCGGTACGCGGAGGCCGACCGGGCGTTCCACCGGGCCCTGTTGGCGCTCGCCGGGAACGAGCAGCTCGTGCGGATCGCCGACGATCTGCGGCGCCGCGTGGTGTGGGCCGGGTGCGACCTGATGGCGGACGCGGCGCAGCACGTCGCCCTGCTGGACGCGCTGGAGGCCCAGGACCTGACCGCGGTCGGCGCCCTGGTGCGGGAGCACTTCGGCTGAGCCGGATCCCGCCGCGCGTGCGGGGCGGGATCCGGGGCCGGACCTCGCGACCCGCGCCTGGGGCCGGACCTCGCGACCCGCGCCCGGCGCCGGGCCCCGCGACCCGCGCCCGTAGCGGTCGCCCCTCAGGCCGCCGCGGGCAACGCCCCCGCCAGCCACGTCGGCACGCCCCCGAGCAGCCGGAACAGCCGCCCCGCCTCCGCGCGCAACCGCGCCGACGTCTCCGGTTCGGGTTCCGCCTCCGCGAGGGAGACCAGCGCCGGAGCCGTGCCCACCAGGAAGCCGAGCTCCTCGCGCAGCCGCAGCGACTCCGCGAAACCGTGCCGCGCCTCCGCCAACTCGCCCTCGCGCAGCGCCAGTCCGGCCAGATGCCGCCAGGTGAAGGAGAGCAGCAGCGGGTCGTCGTGGGCCGTCGCGCCCGCATGTGCCCTGCGGTACGCGGCCCGCGCCGCCTGTGGTGAGCCGGCCAGGTTCTCCGCCAGCAGGCCGCGGCGGAAGTCGAGCAGCGGCCGGGCCGCCGCGCCGGGGGTGAGGAGCGCCGCCGCCCGGCCGAACGCCGAGCGGGCCTCGTCGACCCGGTCCCGTACCTTCAACAACGTAGAGGAATAAGCGAGTTGGCCGCGCTCGCAGGCCGCGGCGCCGCGCTCGTCGTCCGTGTGGGCGACCGCCTCTGCGGCGCGCAGCGCGTCCTCCGCCTCGGCCCAGCCCTGCTCCGTGTAGAGGCAGCGCTCACCGAGCAGCGCCGCGCGTTGCAGCGCGGCGGCGGGGTCCGTCGGCGCGTGCGCGTCGAGCAGCGCGGCGGCGTCGGCCCAGCAGGCGCGCGAGCGCAGCCGCCATACCGCGGTCTGGAGTGGATCGTCCCCTGCGTTCGTTCCCGTACCAGACATGGCGGTATGCGCCACGTTGCCCTCCCCGAGCACGCCGTCGAGCCGAGTTGTCGTGGGGCATCTCAGCACGGATCACGGCACCCGGCCAAGAGGGTGGGTGAAAGATTTCACAAAGGGAGGGTGTCGGCGGGCGCGGCTCGCGACCGCCGACGTGTCAGCTCATGCGCAGGGCGAGGAAGAAGTCCAACTTGTCTTCCAGGCGCGAGAGATCACGGTTCGTCAGCTGCTCGATCCGGCCGACGCGATAGCGCAGGGTGTTGACGTGCAGGTGCAGGCGGCCCGCGCAGCGGGTCCACGAGCCGTCGCAGTCGAGGAACGCCTCCAGGGTCGGGATCAGCTCCGCGCGGTGCTTGCGGTCGTACTCGCGCAGCGGGTCGAGGAGACGGGCCGTGAACGCGCGGCGCACGTCGTCCGGGACGAACGGCAGCAGCAGGACGTGCGAGGCCAGCTCCTGGTGGCCCGCGGCGCAGACCCGGCCCGTACGGGCGGCCGCCACCCGGCGGGCGTGCCGGGCCTCCTCCAGGGCGCCGCGCAGCCCCTCCGCGGAGTGCACGGCCGCGCTGACGCCGATCGTCAGGCGGCCGTCGTCCGAGAGCCCCGCCGCCAGCGGGTCCCGTACGGTCGCCAGCAGCGAGTCCGCGATGAGGCCCTGCTCCGAACCGTCGTGCTCGGCCGAGACCGCGGGCAGCGGGACGAGCGCGACGGCCTCGTCGCCGGTGTGCGCCACCGCGATCCGGTCGGACGGCTCGGACCCCGCGGAGAGCGGGTCGACCAGGATCTCCTCCAGGAGGGACTGGGCGACGGGGCCGCCCTCGATCTCCCCGCCCTCCCACTCGACGCGGGCCACGACGACCTGCCAGTGCGGGGCCGCGCCCAGGCCGGGCAGCAGGACCGGGGCCGTCACACGCAGCCGCGCGGCGATCTCGGCCGGGGCCGCGCCCGTCTGGACCAGCTCCAGGACCTCCTGGGCGAGCCTGCGGCGCACGGTGCGGGCCGCGTCGCGGCGGTCGCGTTCCACGGAGATCAGCTGGGTGACGCCCTGGAGCAGGTCGAGCCGCTCCTCGGGCCAGTCGCCCGCGTCCGCCTCCACGGCGAGCAGCCAGTCGGAGAGGACCGTCTCGCGGACGTCACGGGAGGCGAGGACCGCGTTCCGGCCACCGGAGCGGATCCCGAAGACCGAGTACGTCGTGTTCCCGACCGTGACCCGGTGCGGGGCGCGGCGGCCCGCGCGGACCGCCGACAGGTGCTCGGCGGCCAGCCGGGCACAGACGTCGGCGGGCAGGTCGGGGCCGGTCGCGTTCGAGCCCGCGATGGCGCGGCCCGCGGGGGAGAGCACCCACGCCCGCAGGTCCAGGTCGCTGCCGAGCAGGTCGAGCACGACGTCGGGGCCGCCGCCCGCGGGGCCCGACGTCATCAGGCGCCGGTGCCGGTCCACCACCGCGGCCAGGTCGCCGGCGCGCTCGCCCGAGACCTGGCGCACGACGTGCTCGGTGATGGTCGCGAACGCCACCGACTCGTTCACCGCGAAGAGCGGCAGGCGGTGCCGGACGCACGCCTCCACCAGGTCCTCGGGGACCGCGCCCAGCTCGGCCTCGCCGGCCGCGAGCGCCGCGACGCCCGCCGCGGCCAGGATCCGCACGAACGGCTCGGAGTCGGTGGTGTCCCGGCGCCAGGCGAGGCCCGTGAGCACCAGCTCACCCCCGGACAGATAGCGGCTGGGGTCCCGCAGGTCCGTGGTCATCACGCCGCGGACGGTGCGGTCCAGCTCGTCGTCGCCGCCGAGGAGCCTGAGGCCCAGCGCGTCCGTGTCCAGCAATGCGCGCAGCCGCATGTCGTCGTCGCCGCCGATCTGTCTCGAACTGTTTCCTGGGTGTCAGCAGGAAAACGGAGAGGTTACTGATGTTCTCCGTTCATACGAATCTACAAGACACCTGTGTTGGTCAGCCAACTCCTTCATGGTTTCCGTGACTGACCCTGGCGGAGCACAGGACGGTGTACTGGGCCCACTCCGCGTTAACAGCACATGAACGAGCCCCCGCGATCCGCACATCCGTGGCTCGAAGTGATCCAACGAACCACGAACGACGAATGAAGAGAGCCGCTCATGGACTTCCTTCGCCCCGCCAGCTGGGAGGAGGCGCTCGCCGCCAAGGCCGAGCACCCCACAGCTGTGCCGATTGCGGGTGGCACCGATGTCATGGTCGAGATCAACTTCGACCACCGGCGGCCCGAGTACCTCCTGGACCTCAACCGCATCGGCGAGCTGAGCGAGTGGGAGGTGGGCGAGGGGCCCTCGGACACGGTCCGGCTCGGCGCCTCCGTCCCGTACAGCGCGATCATGGAGAACCTGCGGGCCGAGCTGCCGGGTCTGGCGCTCGCCTCGCACACGGTCGCCTCGCCGCAGATCCGCAACCGCGGCGGCGTCGGCGGCAACCTCGGCACCGCCTCGCCCGCAGGGGACGCCCACCCGGCGCTCCTCGCCGCCGGCTGCGAGGTCGAGGCCGAGTCCGTACGCGGGTCCCGGCGCATCCCGATCGACGCGTTCTACACCGGCGTGAAGCGCAACGCGCTCGCCCCGGACGAGCTGATCCGCGCCGTCCACATCAAGAAGGCCGACGGACCGCAGCAGTACTCGAAGGTCGGCACCCGCAACGCCATGGTGATCGCCGTGTGCGCCTTCGGCCTCGCCGTCCACCCCGAGACGCGCACCGTGCGCACTGGCATCGGCTCCGCCGCGCCGACCCCGATCCGCGCCAAGGAGGCCGAACAGTTCCTGAACGCCGCGCTCGACGAGGGCGGGTTCTGGGACAACGGCAAGATCATCACCCCCTCGGTCGCCAAGCAGTTCGCGGACCTGTGCTCCGCCGCCTGCAACCCGATCGACGACGTGCGGGGCACCGCCTCGTACCGCCGGCACGCGGTCGGCATCATGGCCCGCCGCACGCTCACCTGGGCCTGGGAGTCCTACCGCGGCTCCGACGGCCGCTCCATCGAAAAGGGGAGTGTCGCGTAATGCGCGTCAATTTCACGGTCAACGGCCGTCAGCAGGAAGCCGACGACGTGTGGGAGGGCGAGTCCCTCCTGTACGTCCTGCGTGAGCGGATGGGCCTGCCCGGCTCCAAGAACGCCTGCGAACAGGGCGAGTGCGGTTCCTGCACCGTCCGGCTCGACGGTGTGCCGGTCTGTTCGTGTCTGGTCGCCGCCGGACAGGTCGAGGGCCGCGAGGTCGTCACCGTCGAGGGCCTCGCGGACTTCGCCAGGAACCGCTCCTGCGGCGCCCACGAAGACGGCTCCCACGGCACGTCCCTCCAGGACGCCCAGGGCTGGAAGGCCGCGCAGAGCACCGACTCGCAGACCGGCGAGGGCACCCAACTTGCCCCAATTCAGCAGGCGTTCATCGACGCGGGCGCGGTCCAGTGCGGCTTCTGCACGCCGGGTCTGCTGGTCGCCGCCGACGAGATGCTGGAGCGCACCCCGAACCCGTCCGACGCGGACATCCGCGAGGCCCTCTCCGGCAACCTGTGCCGCTGCACGGGCTACGAGAAGATCATGGACGCGGTGCGGCTCGCTGCCGCGCGCCAGTCCGAGGAGGTCTGAAGGACATGGCTGACACCCGCACCACCGGCATCCCCGCGAAGGTGACGCAGGGCGCACAGTCCACGGGGGGCATCGGCGAGTCCACGCTCCGCCCGGACGGCACCCTCAAGGTCACCGGCGAGTTCGCGTACTCCTCCGACATGTGGCACGAGGACATGCTGTGGGGCCAGCTCCTGCGCTCCCCGGTCGCGCACGCCGAGATCCTCTCCATCGACACCGGCGAGGCCCTCGCGACGCCCGGCGTCTACGCGGTCCTCACCTACGACGACCTGCCCACCGCCGTGAAGAACTACGGCCTGGAGATCCAGGACACCCCCGTCCTCGCGCACGGCAAGGTCCGCCACCACGGCGAGCCCGTCGCGCTCGTCGCCGCCGACCACCCGGAGACCGCGCGCCGCGCCGCCGCCAAGATCAAGGTCGACTACCGCGAACTGCCCGTCATCACCGACGAGGCGTCCGCGACCGCGCCGGGCGCGATCCTCGTCCACGAGAACCGCGACGACCACCACATCGGCCACGTCCCGCACCCGAACATCGTGCACCGCCAGCCGATCGTCCGCGGCGACGTGGCCGCGGCCCGCGAGCGCGCCGACGTCATCGTCGAGGGCGACTACTACTTCGGCATGCAGGACCAGGCGTTCCTCGGCCCCGAGTCGGGTCTCGCCGTGCCGTCGGAGGACGGCGGCGTCGACCTGTACGTCGCCACCCAGTGGCTGCACTCGGACCTCAAGCAGATCGCCCCCGTCCTCGGCCTGCCCGAGGAGAAGGTGCGCATGACGCTCTCCGGCGTCGGCGGCGCGTTCGGCGGGCGCGAGGACCTGTCGATGCAGATCCACGCCTGCCTGCTCGCGCTGCGCACCGGCAAGCCCGTCAAGATCGTCTATAACCGGTTCGAGTCGTTCTTCGGCCACGTCCACCGCCACCCCGCCAAGCTGCACTACGAGCACGGGGCCACCAAGGACGGCAAGATCACGCACATGAAGTGCCGGATCGTGCTCGACGGCGGCGCCTACGCCTCCGCCTCCCCGGCCGTCGTCGGCAACGCCTCGTCGCTCTCGGTGGGCCCGTACGTCATCGACGACGTCGACATCGAGGCCATCGCGCTCTACTCGAACAACCCGCCCTGCGGCGCCATGCGCGGCTTCGGCGCGGTCCAGGCGTGCTTCGCCTACGAGGCCCAGATGGACAAGCTCGCCGACCGGCTGGGCATGGACCGGGTCGCGTTCCGCCAGCTCAACGCCATGGAGCAGGGCACGATCATGCCGACCGGACAGCCGGTCGACTCGCCGGCCCCGGTCGCCGAACTGCTGCGCCGCATCAAGGCCATGCCGATGCCGCCCGAGCGCCAGTGGGAGTCCAGCGAGGGCTCCGACGTACGCCAGCTGCCCGGCGGCCTCTCCAACACCACGCACGGCGAGGGCGTCGTACGCGGCGTCGGCTACGCGGTCGGCATCAAGAACGTCGGCTTCTCCGAGGGCTTCGACGACTACTCCACCGCCAGGGTGCGCATGGAGGTCATCAACGGCGAGGCCGTCGCCACCGTGCATACCGCCATGGCGGAGGTCGGCCAGGGCGGCATCACCGTCCACGCGCAGATCGCCCGCACCGAGCTCGGCATCAACCAGGTCACCATCCACCCCGCCGACACCCAGGTGGGCTCGGCCGGTTCGACGTCCGCGTCACGTCAGACGTACGTCACCGGCGGCGCCGTCAAGAACGCCTGCGAGCTGCTGCGCGAGAAGGTCCTGGAGATCGGCCGCCGCAAGATGGGCTCCTACCACCCGGCCTGGGCCACCGCCGAACTGCTGCTGGAGGGCGGCAAGGTCGTCACCGACGGCGGCGAGGTCCTCGGCGACCTCGTCGACGTGCTCGAGGGCGAGACGGTGGAGGTCGAGGAGGAGTGGCGCCACCGGCCCACGGAACCCTTCGACCTGCGCACCGGCCAGGGCAACGGGCACGTGCAGTACTCGTTCGCCGCGCACCGCGCCGTCGTCGAGGTCGACACCGAGCTCGGCCTGGTCAAGGTCATCGAACTGGCCTGCGCCCAGGACGTCGGCAAGGCGCTCAACCCGCTCTCCGTGATCGGCCAGATCCAGGGCGGCACCATCCAGGGCATGGGCATCGCCGTGATGGAGGAGATCGTCGTCGATCCCAAGACCGCCAAGGTCAGGAACCCCTCCTTCACGGACTACCTGCTCCCCACCATCCTCGACACGCCGACCATCCCGGTCGACGTGCTCGAACTCGCCGACGAGCACGCCCCGTACGGGCTGCGCGGCATCGGCGAGGCCCCCACCCTCTCGTCGACCCCGGCCGTCCTCGCGGCGATCCGGAACGCGACGGGCCTGGCGCTCGACCGGACGCCTGTGCGGCCCGAGCACCTGACGGGCACGGCGGCTCCGGCCTAGCCGTGTGCGACGGTCCGGCCCCGCGGGGCCGGACCGGCCACGAAGAACACGGGGGACGTCGTCCCCCGCGCACCCCAGTTGCAGTCCGTCTCGGGCCGTCCCCCGGGTCGTGCAGCCATCCCAAATCCCGCACGCGCAACGGCAGTTCGCGGGTGCCCCTTTGAACCTTGGGAAACGAGGCACCATGACCCAGCAGTCCGTGGAGCCCAGGACAGCCGCCGACGACGCGGGCGCGGGTTCGCGTCAGCCGGCCGGCAGATCCTGGCTCGACAGGTACTTCCACATATCCGACCGGAATTCCACCGTCGCACGCGAAGTGCGCGGGGGCGTCACGACCTTCATGGCCATGGCGTACATCCTCCTGCTCAACCCGCTGATCCTCTCCGGCAAGGACGCCGCCGGTGACACGCTGGGCCAGAAGGCCCTGATCACCGCGACCGCCTTCGCCGCCGCGTTCACCACGCTCCTGATGGGCTTCGTCGGCAAGGTCCCGCTCGCCCTCGCTGCCGGCCTGTCCGTCTCCGGGGTGATCTCCTCGCAGGTCGCCCCCCAGATGACCTGGCCGCAGGCCATGGGCATGTGCGTGATGTACGGCGTCGTGATCATGCTGCTCGTCGTCACCGGGCTGCGCGAGATGATCATGAATGCGATCCCGCTGGCGCTCAAGCACGGCATCACCATGGGCATCGGCCTGTTCATCGCTCTGATCGGCCTCTACAAGTCCGGATTCGTGCAGATGGGCAAGGCGACCCCGCTGACGCTCGGCGCCACCGGCGAACTCGCCGGCTGGCCCGTCCTGCTCTTCGCCGGCACCCTGCTCCTGATCTTCATGCTCCAGGCGCGCAACACCCCCGGCGCGATCCTGATCGGCATCGTCACCGGCACCGTCGTCGCGATGATCCTCAACGCGCTCGACGTGATCGACCCCGAGCAGTGGGCCAACGGCGCCCCCGAGCTGCACGGCAGCGCGGTCTCGACGCCCGACTTCTCCCTCTTCGGCGACGTCGAGTTCGGCGGCTGGGGCGAGGTCGGCGCGATGACGGTCGGCATGATCGTCTTCACGCTCGTGCTCGCCGGGTTCTTCGACGCGATGGCCACCATCATCGGCGTCGGCACCGAGGCCGGACTCGCCGACGACAAGGGCCGCATGCCGGGCCTGTCCAAGGCGCTCTTCATCGACGGCGCCGGCGGCGCGATCGGCGGCGTGGCGGGCGGCTCCGGCCAGACCGTCTTCGTCGAGTCGGCGACCGGCGTCGGCGAAGGCGCCCGTACGGGTCTCGCCTCCGCCGTCACCGGCCTGTTCTTCGCGGCCTGCCTGTTCTTCACGCCGGTGACCGCGATCGTCCCCCAGGAGGTCGCGTCCGCCGCGCTCGTCGTCATCGGCGCCATGATGATGATGAACGCCCGGCACGTCGACTGGGCCGACCGCGCCACCGCGATCCCGGTCTTCCTGACCGTGGTCCTGATGCCCTTCACGTACACCATCACCACCGGTGTGGCGGCGGGCGTCATCTCCTGGGTCGCCATCAAGATCGCCCAGGGGAAGGCGCGGGAGATCGGGGCCTTCATGTGGGGCCTGACGGTGATCTTCCTGGTGTACTTCGCCCTCAACCCGATCGAGAGCTGGCTCGGCGTCCACTGACGGCCGCCGCGCTCCCCTCCCCGTCCCCCTCGAAGGAGACCGATCCATGCTGGACATCGCCGAAGAGCTCGACCGGTGGGTCGGGCAGGGACGCGACTTCGCCGTGGCCACCGTGGTGGCCGTCGGCGGCAGCGCGCCCCGGCAGCCGGGCGCGGCGCTCGCCGTGGACAGCGAGGGCACCGCGATCGGCTCGGTCTCCGGCGGCTGCGTGGAGGGCGCCGTCTACGAGCTGTGCCGCGAGGCGCTGGAGGACGGCGAGCCGGTCCTCGAACGCTTCGGGTACAGCGACGACGACGCCTTCGCCGTGGGTCTCACCTGCGGTGGCGTCATCGACATCCTCGTCACGCCGGTACGCGCCTCGGACGAGGCCGTACGCGGCGTGCTCGCGACCGCGCTGGCCGCCGCCGCCACGGGGGAGGCGGCGGCGCTGGCGCGGATCGTGTCGGGGCCGGCGGCACTCATGGGCCGCGCCCTGCTGGTGCGGCCCGACGGCTCGGCCGAGGGCGGTTTCGGCGCCCACCCCGAACTCGACCGCACCGTCGCCGCCGAGGCGCTGGCCCATCTCGACGCGGGCCGCACCGCCACCCTGGAGATCGGTGAACAGGGCTCACGTTGTGGAGCACCGCTCACGCTTCTGGTCGAGTCCTCCGTCCCCGCCCCCCGGATGATCGTCTTCGGTGCGATCGACTTCGCGTCGGCGCTCGTACGGATGGGCAAGTTCCTCGGCTACCACGTCACCGTCTGCGACGCCCGGCCCGTCTTCGCGACGGCCGCCCGCTTCCCGGAGGCCGACGAGATCGTCGTCGAGTGGCCGCACCGGTACCTGGAGCGGACCGGCGTCGACCGCCGCACCGTCCTGTGCGTACTCACCCACGACGCCAAGTTCGACGTCCCCCTGCTCCAGCTCGCCCTGCGCCTCCCCGTCGCCTACGTGGGCGCCATGGGCTCCCGCCGCACGCACCTCGACCGCAACGAGCGCCTGCGCGAAGTCGGCGTCACCGAACTGGAACTGGCCCGCCTCCACTCACCCATCGGCCTCGACCTGGGCGCCCGGACTCCGGAGGAGGTAGCGCTCTCCATCGCGTCGGAGATCGTGGCGCACCGGCGGGGCGGCAGCGGGGTGTCGCTGACGGGGGCGGGTACGCCGATCCATCATGAGGCGGGGGCCACGCGGCGGATCGATTCGGTCGCTTGAGCCGAGCCGCTGAACGCCCCTTCCGTGGAGGTGGGACGAGGGCGCCGTACCGCTCGCTGCCCGGGAAAGGTGTCGCGGGGCGCCGTGGGCCGCCGCCCCGTGCCCCGCCCGCCACCCACCCGCCGGGTCGCCCGGAGGTCGTCTCCGTGACCTGTGTGCGATGCCGGGAAGGCATGGGACAACCACCGCCTCGTGCACCGCACTTGACGCCACCCGTCCCGTCCCCGACCCTCGTTTGGGAGCGCTCCCAACCACCGCAGGTCCCCGTGTCCCTTGTGACCCAGGAGTGAACCCGTGCGAGGTCCCCGCAGACGTGCCCGAGTACGTGATGCCCGCATACGCCGGACCCGGCGTGGCCCGACCGTCCTAGCCGCCCTCTCCCTTGCCGTGTCCGCGCTGGTCATCGGCGGTCCCGGCGCCGCCGCGGACGCGCCCGCCCAGGACGCCGCCCACGCCCCGCGCCTCTACACCCCCGACCCCAACCCCGACGCCCTCCGGCAGATCCTCGGCCTGGCCCGGTCCGGGCAGTACCGGGACGCGGCCCGCGTCGCCGCCATGGTCGCCACCCCGCAGGCCGTCTGGTTCGGCGACCAGAGCCCCGCCCAGGTCGAGCAGCTCACCCGCGACGTCGTCAAGGACGCGAGCCGGGCCGGCGCCGTCCCGGTGTTCGCGCTCTACAACATCCCCGGCCGCGACTGCTCCAACTACTCGGCGGGCGGCGCCGCGACCACCGCCGAGTACCAGGCATGGATCGACGCCGCGGCCCGCGGCATCGGCACCCGGGACGCCCTGGTGATCCTGGAACCCGACGCGCTCGCCCTGCTCCCCGCCGACTGCGGGCAGGACGACGCCGAGGGCACCAAGACCGCCGCCCGGTACACCGAGGTGAACTACGCGGTCGACACCCTGGAGCCGCTGCGCGGCACCCGGGTCTACCTCGACACCGGGCACCCGGGCTGGCACGCCGTCAGCTCCATCGTGCCGCGCCTCATCAAGGGTGGCGTCGAGCGGGCCTCCGGTTTCTACACCAACGCCTCGAACTACCAGAGCGACGACGCCAACTCCTGGTACGGCAAGCTCATTTCCTCGTGCATCGCCTACGTCGACGGCGGCGGGGACGTGGCCGACTGCCCCCACCAGTCCTCGCCGCGGGCCGAGACGCAGACCTGGATCGACGCGCACGTCCACGTGCCCGCGTCCCGGATGACGCACTTCGTCACCGACTCCAGCCGCAACGGGCGGGGCCCGTGGACCCCGCCCGCCGGCAAGTACACCGACCCGCAGGACTGGTGCAACCCGCCCGACCGCGGCCTGGGCGCCCGCCCGACCCTGCGCACCGGCGACCCGCTCCAGGACGCCCGCCTGTGGATCAAGACGCCGGGGGAGTCGGACGGGCTGTGCCTGCGCGGCACCGAGGGACCCGAGGACCCCGAGCGCGGCGGGCTCGACCCGAAGGCGGGGGACTGGTTCCCGCAGCAGGCGCTCGAACTGGCGCGGCTCGCCGACCCGCCCAGGCTCTAAAGGAGTTCAGCCTTCCGGGAGCGTCAGTGTCTCGAACGCGTCCTGGTCGGCCAGCGACCGCAGGAACGGGGCCGCCTCGAACGCCTCGGCCGGGCTGAACACCCCGGCCTTGCGCGGCCCCTCACCACCGGTGAGCCGGAGCACCGCCTCCACGGAGGCCAGCGCTCCGGCCCGCCAGATGTCCCGGCCGCGCAGATGGGCGTTGACACCGCCGCCACCCGCCCGCACGACCTGCACGGCCACCGTGAACTCGGTGCGGGCCCGCTCCTCGGGGCTCGCGTCGAGGCTGCTGAAGATCTGCTCCTCCTCGAACGTCGAGGCGGTGAGCTGCACCTCGACCGCCCGGGCCGGGACGTGCCGGGGCACGGTGACGACCTCGCCCGAGGGGAACGGCACGATCGTGGTGCGCGGCCCGACCGGCGGCGGGAACGGGAAGACGGAGTTGCGGACCTCCACCGGGCCGATGCGCTGGACCCCGTCCGCGTAGGAGATACGGTCGATCTCGCCGATGAGGAGGTTCGCGGTGGCCACCGCGCCCCGTGTCATCCGCCAGCCGGAGACGGCGTACCCGACGGTGACCTTCTCGATGCCGTCCGCGGACGGCAGCGCCGCGGCGGCGGCCGAGGCGAGCAGGTCACCGAGGCCGCCGTAGAAGCTCATCTGCGGGATCAGTACGGCCCCGGTGCGCTCGGCGACGCCCTGGTACGCGTCGAAGAGGTGCTTGACCGGATGGGGTTCGATGGCGTGGTCCACGTACGGGATCCCGGCCTCGGCCGCGGCGTCGGCCACCGGGGCGCCCGTCGTGGTGAAGGGGCCCGCGCAGTGGTTCACCCCGTCGGCCCGTTCGGTCAGCCGGCGCAGGGCGGCGCTGTCGTCGAGGGGCGCCACGTGGACGCTGACGCGGTCGGGTGCGGCGAGTTCGGCGGCCAGGGCGCGCAGGCCCCGCTCGCTGCGGCCGGCGAGGATGACGTCCTGGCCGCGGGCGAGGAGTTCGGCGGTGACGAGGCGCCCGGTGTGTCCCGTGGCGCCGTAGACGGCAATGGCCATGAGGATCTCACTTCCGTACGGAGGAGTGTGACCAAGTGGGACAAGATACAACTCATCCGCCTCGCCGACGAGTTGCCCGACCACTCAACTCCCGTCCCGCAGCAGCCCTTTCAGCGCACGACCGAACATCCATCGCCCTGCCACCGCGAGCACCGGATCGGCGAAGGCGGGCACCGCGCGCACCCGCAGCTCCTCACGCCACTCCACGCGCGCCCCGCCGCCGCCGAGCGCCCGCACGTCGAACTCGGCCCAGCCGGTCACGAGCCGGCCGCGTTTGACGAGACGGCAGCGGCGCGGCGGCTGCCACGCGACGACCTCCATCGGATCGTCGAAGCCGAACCGGCCGCCGATCGCGGTGCGCGCCACGAACGTGGTGCCCGCGGCCGTCGGCGGCGGCGTGACCACGGTGACGTGGGTGAGGGGCACGACCTCGCCGTGCCGCTCCCAGTCGGTCAGGCGCCGCCACGCCTCGGGGGCGGGCAGCGGGGTGTCACGGACGATACGTACGAGGGCCACGCCGCGAGAGTAGGCCGCCGCCGGGCGGGCCGCACCCCGGCCGGCGGGGTGTGTCGCCGGTCTCCCGAGTCAGGGACTACGGCTTGTAGATCTTCCCCGGCTCCGCCGTGCCCGGCGCCAGCAGTTGCGGCACCGTCACGAAGACATAACCCTTCTGCTTGAGCGCGTCGATGATGCCGGGCACGGCCGGGACCGTGCCCCGGTAGATGTCGTGCAGCAGGATGATGCTGTCGCGCCTGGTCTGCTCGATGGCACGCTCGCGGATCAGGGCGGAGTCCGTGGTCGTGTAGTCCTTGGTGGTCACGTCCCACAGGATCTGGGCCAGGCCCTCCTCCTTGGCGAGCTCGCTGACGTGGTCGTCGGTGCGGCCCTGCGGCGGCCGCATCAGCGTGGGGCGCTTGCCGGTCAGTCTCTCCACGGCGTCGTCGGTGCGCCGGAGCTCCGCACGGATCTGTGCGTCGTCGATGTCCGTGAGGATCTTGTGGTCCCAGGTGTGGCTGGCGAGCTCGTGCCCTTCCCTGGCCATGCGCCGGACCAGGTCCGGGTGGTCGGCGATGTGGTCCTTGCCGAGCAGGAAGAACGTCGCGGGGACCTTCTTGTCCCTGAGGATGTCCAGGAGCCGGGGGCTGTTCTCGCTCGGGCCCGCGTCGAAGGTCAGGGCGACGCACTTGACCCTGCGGCAGTCGGCCGTGCCCAGCCGGTCGTCCGAGCGGGCGCCGCCCGCCTTCGCGTCGTCGGCCGGGGCCGGGGTCTTGCGGGCGGCGCTCGGGCTGGTCGTGTCGTAGCTCGTACAGCCACTCAGACCGAGGGAGAGGGCTCCGGCGACCGCCAGTGCGGCGGCCGCGCGGAACCCTCTTCGTCTTTTCATCATCTTCTCAGGTGCGGCAGACATGCCCGCACTATACATGCGGTGTATACACCGTATGTATACTGCTTTCACCTGCTGTTTTGCAGTGGTGTGCTACCTGTCAGGCCTCCCGGTAGGCGGTGAGCAGCTTGCCGAGGGCTGCCGCGTAGTCGCCGGTCAGGGACAGGTGATCGGCCTCGGCGAACGGCTTGGCCCAGGCGGCCGTGACCTTGTCGCCCGCCTTCTGCTGGACGATCAGCCGTGCCTTGCCGACGAGCGCGCGCCCGGCGTTCGCGTCATGCGTGTGCCGGGCCGCCAGAGCCAGCGCCCTGAGGGTGAGCTCGCCGCCGCCCGGCGTCTTGGCCACGGTCGTGAGCCCGTATCCGTACGGGAACTGCGGATCGTACGAGGAGTCGCCCACGTTGATCGGCAGCTGGGCCTGCGACTTCGGCCAGGTGACGGGCAGCTGTCCGGTGAACGGCCGCTTGCCGTAGAGCACGTCGGCGACGCCGTCGCCCTCGGTGCCCGGCAGCCAGGACGCGACGAGTCCGTCGATGTCCCCGAGCCGGTCGCCGATCAGCTGCGGACGGCCGGAGACCGTCAGCACCACGCACCTCATGGCACCGCAGACCTTGTCGACGGCCGCCTGGTCGGCGGGGGACAGCTCCAGATCGTGGCCGTTGCCGACATCGCCCACGCCCTCCGCGTACGGCGTCTCGCCCACGACGACCACCCCGACGTCGTACCCGGCCGTCGGCGCCGAGGCGTCCTCGGAGTAGTCGATCGCGGTGCCCGGCGCGGCCTTCTTCATCGCCTGGAGGATCGTGGTGCCGTCCGTGTGCGCGCCGGACTGCCCCTGCCAGGTGATGGTCCAGCCGCCGGTCTGGTTGCCGAGGTCATCGGCGTTCGACCCGGCCACGTAGACCTTCTGGGACGTCTTCAGGGGCAGGACGTTCCCGGAGTTCTTGAGCAGCACCTGCGACTCGGCGGCGGCCTGCCGGGCGACGGTACGGTGCGCGGCGCCGCCGATCTCGTCGAGGTGCGAGGTGTCGGCGTACGGCTTCTCGAAGAGGCCCAGCTTGAATTTCTGGGTCAGGATGCGCGCCACGGCGTCGTCCACGCGCGCCTCGCTCACCCGGCCGGCCCGCACCTCGCCGAGCAGTGTAGCCTCGAAGTCCGCGTAGGCCGTCGGCACCATGATCATGTCGAGGCCCGCGTTGATCGACGTACGGACGTCGGAGGCGTAGTCGCCCGGGATCTGGTCGATGCCCGCGTAGTCGCTGATGACGAAGCCGTCGAAGCCGAGCTTGCCCTTCAGCTCCCCGTTGATCATCGCCGCGTCGGCGTGCATCTTCACCGGGCCCTGGTCGTCGCCGATGATGTCGAGCGACGAGTACGACGGCATGACCGTGCCGACGCCCCGCTTCACGGCCTCACCGAACGGCGCGAGGTGCACCGCCTCCAGCTCCTGCCGCGTCACCTTCGTGACGCCCTGGTCGATGGTGTACGAGCCGGTGGTCGACGAGCCGAACTCGGTGCCGCCGTCGCCGACGAAGTGCTTGGCGGTGGCCAGCACCTTGTCGTTCCGGTCGAGGTCCTTGCCGTCCGCGCGGCCCTGGAAGCCCTGGATCACGGTCTCCATGGACTTCACGAGCGCCGGGTCCTCGCCGAACGACTCGTAGGAGCGGCCCCAGCGCTCGTCGCGCGTCACGCACAGGCAGGGCGCGAAGTCCCACGGGATGCCGGTCGCGCGCACCTCGGAGGCGGTCACCGCCCCGGTCCTCTCGGCCAGCTTCGGGTCGCGGGTGGCGCCGAGGCCGATGTTGTGCGGCATGACCGTGGCGCCCACGACGTTGTTGTGGCCGTGCACCGCGTCCACGCCGTAGATCAGCGGGATCTGGAACCGCGTGGCCTGCGCCCGCAGTTGATAGCCGTCGATCATCTTGGCCCAGGCTTCGGGCGTGTTCGGTGTCGGTACCGAGCCGCCGCCCGAGAGCAGTGAGCCCAGGCCGTGACCGGCGATGTCCGAGGGGGACTTGAGGGCGTTGCGCTCGGCCTGCGTCATCTGGCCGACCTTCTCGTCCAGCGACAGCCGGGAGACGAGGTCGGCGACCCGCTTGCGCACCGGGAGCTTCGCGTCGAGGTAGGGCAGGCCGTGGGCGTCGATGACGACCTGCGGGTTCTCGGCGGGCGGCCTGGCACCGGTGACGGTCAGCCGCAGCGGGATCGTCTCGGCGGTCTCGGCCTTGACGCGGTCCTTGGCGGCGGTGACCGTGACGGTCTTCGTGGCGCCGGACGCGGTACCCGCGGGGAAGGTGACCTCGCCGCTGACCGGGGTGTAGTCCTTGCCGGGTTCGGCGGTGCCGCCGTCGCTCGCGTAGGCGACGGTGACATCGTCCTCGATCGGGACGTTCCCGGTGGTCGTGACGGAGAGTTTGACCTTGGCCGTGCCGCCCTCCTTCACCGGGTACACGCCGGCGTCCGTCGACACCCGCGCCTTCAGCGCCTGGTCCGCCTTGCCGTACAACTCCACGTCGTCCAGGGCGAACCGGCCCGGCCCGCCGGTCGGCAGAGTGAGGGCGTACCCCCACATCCGGTCGAGCCCGAGGACCTGGTCGATGCCGCCGACGGGCTGGTAGTCCGTGCGGTACTCGAACTGCGTGAACGGGATCTCGACCTGGTGCCAGCCCTGCCAGTCGTCCGTGAACGACGTGGTCCACAGCTCGGACGCCTCGCCGTGCGCGCCGCCGTCCTTGATCTCGAAGCTGATCCTCCGGCCCGAACCGGGCGGCAGCGGCGCCGTGTTGCGGCCGTACCACCAGAAGCGGATGCCCTTCGACGCCGACCAGTCGTGGCCCGGCTGATCGGCGGCGTAGTCGTGCGAGAAGCCGCCGTAGCCGCTGATGTCGTACGACCCTTCGAGCACCTTGGTGCCCTCGGGCGCGTCCGCGCGTTCCTTCAGCTCCAGCTTCGGATGGTCGTCCGCGTCGCCGCCCCAGGTGAAGAGGCCCTCGGCGGGTTGCGTGGCGAACGGCACCTCGCCCTCGAAGCGGTCGACGGGTACGGGCGCCGGGTCGTCGGCCGAGGCCGTCGCGGCGGTGGTGAGGGGCAGCAGTCCGGCGGCGAGGGCGGCGACGGCGAGCAGGGCGGCCCGTCTTCTGCGGCCCGGCGCGGACGAATGGGTGCGGTGACGCAAGGTTCCCTCCGGAGGGTCCGGGTGCGGGTGTTGGTGGTGCGTCGAGGCGTGCTTAATTCAAGAGTTGAGTTAAAAGGGGTGCCGTGGGGTCGTCAAGTGTTCGGGCTGTAAAGGGAGTTGGCGCCCCAGGCCTGATTGACAGGCCGGGCGCCACCCCGGATCGTGGAAACCGGCACGTGACGCCTGACGGTTGGGGGACCGCGATGGGGTGGCCGGGGGACGCGTCCGATGGCGGGGCCGGGCGGGACGGAGATCCGGGCCGGAAGGCGCGGGCGCACGACGCCGAGAGCGCCGGGTCCTCCGGGGGCGGCGAGTTCGGACCACCGCCCGCGATGCCACCGCTGCCGGGCACACCGCCTACGCCGCCCGGGGCCGGGGCGCCGGTGCCGCCGCCGCCCGGGGCACCGCCCACGCCGCCGCCCGACGTGACTGCGCCGTACGGGACGCCCGTCGGGGCCGGGCCCGGAACACCGGCCGGGCCCGCACCCGGGGCGCCACTGCCGCCCCTGCCCGGGGTGCCGCCGACGCCGCCCACGACGCTCACCTGGCCGCCCGAGCCGGAGTCGGGACCCGCCGACCCGGTGCGGGCCCTGACCGTCGGGCTGCTGAACCTCTCCGGGCTCGGGCTCGGCTACGCGGTCCTGCGCCGATGGCTGCGCGCCGCGCTCTGCCTCGGGGCGACGGCCGCGCTGCTCGTCGTCGCCCTCCCCGCCGACCCGGACGGCGTACCCGGGCGGCTCCTCGCCGGATACCTCGCCCTGCTGCTGATCGCGGCGGCGGACGGCGCGCGCCGCGGCCTGCGCTCCCGGTCAACCACTCTGCCGGCCAAGCCTCTTGTGGCCGCCGCTCTCGCCGTCGCCCTGCTCGCGGTGCCCACCGGGGGAGCGGTCGCGTACACAGGACTGCGGGACGACGCCGTCGAGGAGATGCTGCTCGACCGGCTCGCCGCCACCGACGCCCTCGTCAAGGAGGCCGCGACCAAGGACTTCGCCCGGGCGCGCCCCGACTACCGCACCGCCCTGGCCCGCTACCGCGCCCTCACCGATGACCACCCCGGCTCCCGCGCCGCGCACCGCGTACGCGGCAGCCTCGACACCTACTACAGGACGGTCGCCGCACCGTACGCGCAGGCTGATTACTGCGCGGCCCTCGCCCCGCTCGAACACCTGCGGACCGTACCGAACTCCATCGACCGCGAGGTTTTGGGGACCCTCGCGACATGGCCCGACAAACCCCTCGCCGTGTCCCTCCTGAAGTGCGGCACCGGCAGGCTCGGCACCGCGGAGAGCGACGGGCGCGGAGGCGCACTCGGCCGGCTCCTGCGGACGTTCCCGAAGTCGGCGCAGGCGGCCGAGGTGACCCCGGCCCTGCGCGCCGCCGTCGACAAGCGCGCGGGCGAGCTGGCCGGCGCCGAACCGTGCCGCGCCACCGACGAGTTGCGCCACGTCGGCGACACCGCGAAGGCCCTGCCCGCACCGGTCCCCGCCCAGCTGGGCGGCGACGTCGACCGGGCCGTGCGCAACGGGGAGTACGCCTGCGGGATGGACCAGTTCAAGGACGGCACATTCGCGGCGGCCCGCAAGACGCTGGCCGACTTCGCGGGCACGTACCAGGGCGACAAGCGAGGCATCCGGGCCCGGCAGGTCGCCATCGCCGCCGAGATAGCCGAGCAGCGCCCCTCCGCGGGTGACAGGTTGCCGCCCGCCCACGCGCCCGGCGGCGCCCGTATGCAGATGGTGATCAGCAACGACGGGCCCGAGCCCGTCGAGATCCTCTACACCGGACCCGTCACCGGCCGCGTCACCATCGGCGGGTGCGGCTCGTGCTCGGCGTACCGCAGCGAGGCCGCGGGCAGCAGCGGGGCGTGCAAGGCGACCGGCACGCCGTACCCGAAGAGGACGCTCCGGCTGCCCGCGGGGACGTACCACTTCCTGCACAAGCCGGGCGGCACCCGGGCCACCGCCCGCAGCCGCGCGGCAGGCAGCAGCATCCAGCCCGGATACTCCTATACGCAGTGCAGTTACGTGGTGAGCAGCGGCCTCGGCACGGGTCTCTGAGCACCCCTCGGTACCGCGACGGAGTGCCGCGCACGGGCGTCCCTGTCCCCATGCCCCTCCCTGCCCGCCGATTACCGGGCGGTGGAATCGGTTACCGCCGCACCACACCCACAACATCCGCACGTACGCGGCCCCTTGACGCGCTGCCGTCCCGGCTGCACCATGACCCGCCGTGAAAGCGTTTTCTATTCGAGGAGACGCAGCACCGAAGGGTGAGGTTATGCGAGACCGAACCACCATGACGGCGATCGCCCTGCTGGCCGCCGGCGCCCTGCTCGGCGCGCTGCCCGCACAGGCCGCGGAGCCCACGCGGCAGGATGCCGCGGGGGCCGGCGCGCTCGTCGACCCCGCGACCCCCGCGGGTGCCAGGCCGCTGAGCACCGGCACGGCGTCCGCCGCCGCGGCCCGGACCCTGGTGTTCAGCGACGAGTTCGACGGCGCGACCCTCGACACGGCCCGCTGGACCGCACGTGACCAGGAGCGGACCGGCGCCGCGGGCACCGACCGCTGGTGGTACAAGCCCGCCGATGTGCGCACCGATGGCGACGGCGCCCTCGCCATCGATGTCGGCCGGCTCGCCGAGGGGCAGTACTCTGGAGGCCGCGTCGACAGCCAGGGCAAGTTCGACTACACGTACGGCACGATCGAGGCCAGGGTCCACACCCCGGCCGCCACCAACGGCCATCTCGCCGCGCTGTGGCTCCAGGCCGACGCGGGCCTCACCCCCGGCGGCGCCGTCGACGGCACCGCGCGCGACGGCGCCGAGATGGACGTCACCGAGACCAACTACCAGGACGACAAGTACTCCGTGACGCTGCACTACGACGGCTATGGCGCCGACCACAAGTCGTCCGGCACCGTCGCGGCCGCCCCCGGTCTGCACAGCACCTGGTACCACACGTTCGGCCTCAGCTGGACCCCCACCCAGCTGCAGTTCCTGTACGACGGCACCGTGGTCCGCACCGTCACGGACCCCCAACTCATCAGCCAGGTCAAGGAGTTCCCCATCCTCTCGCACGAGGTGCTCGACAACTGGGCGGACGGCTCGGTCCACGACGAGACGTTCGACTGGCACTCCACGATGTACGTCGACTACATCAGAGTCTGGCAGTAGGCGTCCGGCGGCGCGGGCCCGCGCCCCCGCCGCCCCGCAGGTGGGGCGGGAGGGGCGCGGGTAGGCTGCCCGCGCGGGTGGCAGGCCCCGCCGAGAACGAGACGCACCCGTGAAAGGGGCCCGCGCGCCCATGCGAGACGAACCCGCCGACCCCGACACCGGGCGGCCCGCTCCCGTCGCCGCCCCGCCCGCGCCGCGCCCGGAGCTGTGGCGCGGCCAGGGGCCCGTGCTCGCGGTCGTCGCGCTCGGCGGCGCACTCGGCGCCTGCGCCCGCTACGGCGCGTCGCTGCTCTGGCCGACGGCGGCCGGCGCCTTCCCCTGGACGACCCTGTGGGTGAACGCGGCCGGCTGCGCCGTCATCGGCGTCTTCATGGTCCTGATCAGCGACGTGTGGGACGCACCCCGCCTCGTCCGGCCGTTCTTCGGCACCGGCGTCCTCGGCGGCTTCACCACCTTCTCCACGTACGCGGTGGACATCCGGCGGCTGACCGACCTCGGCGAGGCGCGCACCGCGCTCGGATACCTGGCGCTGACCGTGTGCGTCGCCCTCGCGGCGGTCTGGGCCGGCACCCGTCTCACCCGCCGCGTCGTCGAACGGCGCATCGCCGAACGCCACGGGGCCGAACGTCACGGGGCCGAACGCCGCGTCGCCGAACGTCACGCCGTCGAACGGAGGACCCGGTGAACTGGCTCCTGGTCATCGCGGGCGCCATGGTCGGCGCCCCCCTGCGCTACGCCACCGACCGGTTCGTCCAGTCCCGGCACGACACGGTCTTCCCCTGGGGCACGTTCGCGGTGAACGTCGCGGGCTCCCTCGTCCTCGGCCTGATCACGGGCGCCGTCGCCGCGGGCGCCGCCTCCTCCCGGCTCCAGCTCCTGATCGGCACGGGCCTGTGCGGCGCCCTGACGACGTACTCCACGTTCTCGTACGAGACCCTGCGCCTGGCCGGGACGGGGTCCCGCTTCCACGCGGTGGCCAACGTGGCGGGCAGCGTCGCCGCGGGCCTCGGCGCGGCGTTCACCGGAGCGGCCCTGGCCCGGGCGGTCTGGGCCTGAGAGCCCGTCCTTGAGCGCCCGGGCCGCCCTCACGAGGGATCGCCGGGCACGGCCGACAGCAGGCTGTGCAGGATCGGGCCCGCCGAACCGCCGCCGGTGACGCCCTGCTCCACGACGCAGGCGACGGCGACGTTGCCGCGCCGCGCGACGAGCCAGCCGTTGTTCGGGTCGCCTTCGGAAACCTCCGCGGTGCCGGTCTTGGCGCCTATGTCGCCGGGCAGGTCGGCCAGGACGTGCGCGGTCCCCTCGGTGACGGTGGCCCGCATCATCGTGCGCAGTCGCGTGACGACGGAGGCGGGCAGCGGGGTGGTCCTCGTCGTGTCCTCGCCGCCGCGCACGATGACCGGCTGGTGGAAGGTGCCGGACGCCGCTGTCGCCGTGACCGACGCCATGATCAGCGGGTTGGCCTGGATGCGGCCCTGCCCGATCATCGACGCCGCCTTCTCGGTCTCGTCCTTCGGCACCGGCACGGACCCGTCGTAGGACGGGATCCCGACATGCCACTCCTGGCCGACACCGAAGTACTTCCGCGCCACGTCCCCGAGTTCGGAGCCGCCGAGCTTCCCGCGCAGGCTGATGAAGGCCGTGTTGCAGGACTCGGTGAAGTCCTTGAGGAAGGTCGCGCCGCGGAACTCGGACGTCTCCACGTTGTGGAACTCCTTGCCCACCGTGAGGTACTTCGGACAGTCCACGACGTCGTCCGGCGCGACGGCGCCCTTCAGGAGCAGTGCGCTGCTCGTGACGAGCTTCCAGGTGGAGCCGGGCGCGTAGGTCCCGGAGACCGCGCGGTTGAAGCCGGTGGCGGGGGAGTTGGCCATGGCGAGCACCTCGCCGTTGTCGACGCGCAGCGCGACGAGTGAGGCGTTCTTGCCGTCGGCCCGAGCCATCGCCTCCTCCGCCGCGGACTGCCAGGAGGCGTCGAGGGTGGTGGCGACGGGCCCGTCCGCCCCGGCCTCCTTCTTGCCGAAGGTCGTCTCCGTCCCCTCCACGTCACCGGTGACCCGGTCGACGAGCCGGATCGCCCCGCGCGGCCCGCCACCGCCCCCGGCGAACTGCCCGAGCACCGCCTGGAGCGACGGGTAGGAGTCGCCGGTCAGCGAGGCGCCGCCGCGGTCGGTGACCTCCGGGGCGGCCGTGTCCTCGCGTTCGAGCCGGAACTTGGCGCTCTCGCTCAGATGCGGATGGACGAGGGACAGCTTCCAGTCGACCTTCCAGCTGCCGTTCTTCCGTTTCCGCACCGGGAGTTGAGAGGTGTACGTCCAGGTGCCGAGACCCGTGACGGGCATCTTGGCGGTGAACGGCACGCGGACCGAACCGTCGTCGGCCGGCGCCGCCCGTGCCGCCGAGAGGCGCGGTCCGCTGATGTCGAGTCCGGCGGTGAAGTTGCGCAGCACCTCCTGCGCCGTGGCGGGGTTCGTGGTGCGGGCGGCGGCGCCGTCGAGCCGGCCGGCCGCCCAGTCCGCGAGGAACGCCCGGGCCTGCGCGGTCGCCGCCGGATCGGGCGCGTCGTCACCCCGGTCGAAGGGGCCGAGCCCGACGGCGTACGCGCCGCCCGCGACGACGGCGAGGACCACGGTCGCCGCGACGGCGGCCTTGAGCGGAGTGGAGGAGGGGTGCGTCATGCCGCGAGCAGAACAATCCGGCCGCGCCTTTGTCCAAGTCTCATATCGATTGGTGATCGATCAAGATTGGATATAGTTGCTGATCGTGGACCTGATCCGGCACTTGGAGTGCTTCGTGGCTGTTGCAGAAGAGTCACACTTCGGCCGGGCCGCCGCCCGCCTCGGAATGGCCCAGCCGCCGCTGTCGCAGCGCGTCCAGCGCCTCGAGCGCGAGTTGCAGGTGCGCCTCTTCGACCGCACCAGCAGGCAGGTGGCGATCACCAAGGCCGGAATGCTGCTGCTGCCGGAGGCGCGCGAGCTGCTCGCCCGCTCCGAGGCGCTGCGGGCCACCGCCCGGCGCATCCGGGACGGCGAGAGCGGGCTGCTGCGCGCCGCCCTGCCGCCCGACATCACGGGCGGCACCGTGGCCGCGATCCTGACGGGCTTTCAGGAGCGCAACGCAGGCGTCGAATTGGAGCTTCACGAGCTGTCCACCACCGAGCAGCTCGGCCGGTTCGCCGCCCACGAACTCGACGTCGGACTCATCCACCACCCCTGCGACGTGACCGGCCTCGAACTCGGCTCCGTGCTCCGCCGTGAGCTCGGCGTGCTGCTGCCGCGCGCCGCCCCGGCCGCCGCGCACCCCGAGGTCCCGCTCGCCGCGCTCACCGGATCCGATCTGATCCTCTTCCCCCGCTCAGGCGCCCCCGCGCTCTACGACGACCTGCTGACCGGCTGCGCACGCGGCGGCTACACCCCGACCGCCGTCCGGCACGGCCAGGGCGCCAGCTTCGTCCGCGGACTCGTGCTCTCGGCCGGCGCCGTCGCCCTCGGCCCGCGCGACGCGGGGCCCGCCGAGGACGACCCCGCCCTCGTGTGGCGGCCGCTGGCCGGCGCCCCGCTGGCCTGGCGGCACTCCGTCGCCTGGCCGCGCGGGCACGGCGACGCCGCCGTCCGCGCCTTCGCCGACGCGGCCACGCACGCGCTGCGCACCACCGCCGGCGCCCGACCCGACACCCCCACGCGCCCGATGCACCTGCGCCCGGCAGCGGAGTACTGGCTGTGACGATCCGTACCGACACCCCCGACCGCGTCCGCGCGGCCTTCGCCGACGCCGGGGTCACCGGCCGCATGGCCGCCCTCGACATCGACTCCGGCGCCCGGCTCGACATCGACGCCGACGAACCGGTGTGCACGGCGAGCGTGCACAAGCTCCCCCTGCTGGTCACCCTGCACGAGCGGGCGGCGGCCGGGCACCTCGACCTCACCGAGCAGATCGACTGCCCGCCGGCGGGCCGCACGCCAGGGCCGACCGGGCTCGCCGCGATGCTGGACGCGGCCCGGCTCTCCCTGCGCGACCTCGCGTACCTGATGATGACGGTCAGCGACAACGCGGCGGCCGACCTGCTCCTGGCCCGGGTCGGACTCGACGCGGTCAACCGCACCACGGCCCGGCTCGGCCTCGACGCGACGTACGCCGTGCACACCTTCGGCGCCTCGATGGCCTCCATCAAGGAGGACGCGGGCCCGGCCGGCGCCCGGGCGCTGGCCGACCCGCACGTCATCGGGCGGTTGCGCGCCCTCGACCCGGCGCGCTCCAACCGAAGCACCGCGCGCGACCTGACCCGGCTGCTCGCCGCCATCTGGCGCGACGAGGCATGCACGCCCGAACACAGCGCCGCGGTACGACGCCTGATGGGCCTTCAGGTCTGGCCGCACCGGCTGGCGTCCGGCTTCCCCTTTGACGACGTGCACGTCGCGGGCAAGACCGGGTCGCTGCCGACGCTGCGCGCGGAGGCCGGTGTCGTCGAGTACCCGGACGGCGGCCGCTACGCCGTCGCCGTATTCACCCGCACCGCGCAGACAGCGGCCACCCTGCCCGCCGCCGACGCGGTCATCGGCACGGCCGCCCGGCTCGCGGTCGACGCGCTGCGCGCCGGGTGAGGCGCGGGGCCCGGCCTCACGACCGGGTGGCGGTCCCGCACTCCTGGCCCTCGCTCTCGCGCATCCGTTCCTCCATCGGGGTGTCCCGGTCGTACGGGTCGACCGCCGGGCCGTCCGTCCGCTGCCCGGCGTCGAACGTGGGCATGAAGAAGCCGGTGTAGGTGTCGCCGCAGCCGGCGTTGGTGGTGTCCAGGCTGTTGCGCACGACGGAGAACGTGCCCGCCGCGGTGATCACCTTCGCCGGGTCGTCCCAGTTCACCACCGTCTCGCGGCGCACGATGGTGCGCGCCACGTCGTCGCCGCCGGACGCCGCGCGTGCCACCGGGTACACGTACGTCACATCGGCGGTGACCTCCAGCGCGCCGCCGTCGCCCTCGCGGTACGACAGCCGGCCCCTGGTCTTGACGACGTCTCCGACCAGCCGCACCTTCGTCGTGTCGAAGCGGCTGAAGAGCACCAGCGGGTTGTACTTCTCGCTCGGCGCGGACAGGGAGGTGTCCAGGCGCTCGCGCTCCTGCGGCTGGTGCGGGTTGATGTACGCGATGGCCTCCTGCGGCCGCGCGCCCCGCAGCACCTGCGGATCGAGGCTCGACGCCACGAGGAAGTCCCGCGTCCTCGCCAGCGCCCGGGCGACCTGTGCCTTGTCCATCCAGCCGGTGGCCCGCGCCGCGGGCACGGCGATCCCGGCCGCCCCGTCCGCCCAGCGCGCGGCGGGCGTGCCCCTGAACGGCTCGTCCGCAGTGGCCTCCCGTGCCCCCACGGCCGACGGCACCGCGTCCCCGCCGTCGGCGCCGAACCAGCCGGTCACCCGGCCCGGGTCGATCGCCACGAACAGCAGGGCCAGAGCGGCCAGCACCCCGATCACGTACCGGAGCCGCTTGCGGGGCCGGGGCGGCGGGGGCGTCCGCCATCCCTGCGGCGGGCCGGTCTCCTCCCTGAGCCGCCGGGTCACCATGCGGGCGCGCGCCGACGGCTCCTTCGGGGCGTCGCGCACCCCCTCCATGGACTCCCTGAGGAAGCGCTCCCACTCCTCGTCCGGCACGGACGAGCCGTCGTGGTCCCCACCCGAATTCACGCTGTACTCCCCGCCGCTCCGAACACCGCCGCCCACCGGCCGAACTTCTAGGCCGGCCGCCGCCGCAGCATGATCGCACAGGTGTTCCCGAAGAAGGCGGGGCCCCCGGCGTGTGGTGGGTCCGGCGCACCCGCCCGTGCGCTTTGATCAGCGAGGAAAGGTCGGCCCCTTCGGCGCGGAAGGCACAGCACGTGGAACAGCCGGCGGACTCGCCCCCGCAAGGACCCGAGCAGGAAGCCCTGTTCGGGTGGCAGGAACTCGCCCCGGCGCCCGCCCCGCACGGCGCGTTCCGGGACAGCCCGGAGGCCCGCCGGATGCTCGACGTACGCGAGGTGTACGCGGAGCCCGCCGCGCTCGCGTCCCCGCGCGGCCGGCAGATCATGGCCCGGCTGCGGGACGACGTCCGCGTGGTCGAGGTCGACAACCACTGGCGCATCCCCGCCCTCCACGGCAACGAGGGCAACATCGACCGATGGGTCCGCATCAAGACCGAGACCCTGGTCCTCGGCGTCAAACACAAGCTCACCACCCGCGTCAACGGAAGGTCGGCCGACTGGATCGCCCCCGGCCCCTCCAACGGCTGCGCGATGTCCTGCGCCTACTGCTACGTCCCGCGCCGCAAGGGCTTCGCCAACCCCATCACGCTGTTCACCAACATCGAGGCGATCGTCGCGCACATCCGGCGCCACGTGCGCGCCCAGGGCCCCAAGACGGAACCCAACCAGTGCGACCCACGGGCCTGGGTCTACGACATCGGCGAGAACGGCGACTGCTCCGTCGACGCCCTCGTCAGCGACAACACCGCGGATCTCGTCGCCGCGTTCCGCACCCTGCCGACGGCCAAGGCGTCCTTCGCGACCAAGTTCGTCAACCCCGACCTGCTCGCTCTCGACCCGCGGGGCCGGACCCGGGTGCGGTTCTCCGTCATGCCCGCCGACGACGCCCGCCTCCTCGACATCCGCACCAGCCCCGTCCTCGAACGGATCGCCGCCGCCGCCGACTTCCTCGACGCCGGCTACGAGGTCCACTTCAACCTCTCGCCCGTCGTCCTGCACCCGGGATGGGAGCAGGACTGGACCGACCTCCTCCGCCACCTCGACGACGTCCTGCCCGCCCGGGTCAAGGAACAGGCGGCGGCCGAGATCATCATGCTCACCCACAACGAACCGCTCCACGAGGTCAACCTGGGCTGGCACCCCCGCGCCGAGGAGGTGCTGTGGCAGCCCGACCTCCAGGAGACGAAGCGCTCCCAGAACGGCGCCCTCAACGTCCGCTACGCCATCGAGGTCAAACAGCGCTCCCTGGCCCGGCTCCGCCACCTCCTCGCGGAGCACACGCCATGGCTGCGCATCCGGTACGCCTTCTGAACCCCGCAGGGCGGACGGGAAGGGGCGGGCAGAACCTAGGGGCGGCCGGTCGGGGCGCCGAGCCGGCGCAGCGGCGCGTCGGTGCGGGCCGCGATGTCCTCCACGGTGACCCCGGGCGCCGTCTCGACCAGGGCGAGGCCGTCGCCTGTGACGTCCAGGACGCCGAGGTCGGTGATGATCCGGTCGACGCAGCGCTCGCCCGTGAGCGGCAGGGCGCACTCCTTGAGGATCTTCGGGGTGCCGTCCTTGGCGGTGTGCTCCATCAGGACGATGACGCGGCGCGCCCCGTGCACGAGATCCATGGCGCCGCCCATGCCCTTGACCATCTTGCCGGGGATCATCCAGTTGGCGAGGTCGCCGCGGGCGGAGACCTGCATGGCACCGAGGACGGCGGTGTCGATGTGGCCGCCGCGGATCATGCCGAAGGAGAGCGCGGAGTCGAAGAAGGCGGCGCCCGGCCGCACCGTCACCGTCTCCTTGCCCGCGTTGATCAGATCCGGGTCGACCTCCTGCTCGGTCGGGTACGGGCCGGTGCCGAGGATGCCGTTCTCGGAGTGGAGGACGACGTGCACGCCCGGCGGGAGGTGGCCGGGGACGAGGGTGGGCAGGCCGATGCCGAGGTTGACGTAGGAGCCGTCGGTGAGTTCGGCGGCGGCGCGGGCGGCCATCTGGTCGCGGGTCCAGGGCATCAGGAACGTACCGTCTCTCCGGTCGGGGGCGTGGCGAGCGTGAGGCGCTCGATCCGCTTGGCGGCGGCCTGTCCTGGGGTGAGGCGCACCAGCCGTTGGACGAAGACGCCGGGGACATGGACGGCGTCGGGGGAGAGCTCGCCCGGCTCGACGAGCTCCTCGACCTCCGCGATCGTCACGCGGCCCGCCATCGCGGCCAGGGGGTTGAAGTTGGCGGCGGCGCGGCGCAGCACGAGGTTGCCGTGGCGGTCGCCGCGCCAGGCGCGCACCAGGGCGAAGTCGGTGCGGATGCCGTGCTCCAGGACGTGGGGGCGACCGTCGAAGTCGCGGATCTCCTTGGCCGGGGAGGCCACGGCGACGGTGCCGTCCGGGGCGTAGCGCCAGGGCAGTCCACCGTCGGCGACCTGGGTGCCGACGCCGGCCGGGGTGTAGAACGCGGGGATGCCCGCGCCACCCGCGCGCAGGCGTTCGGCGAGGGTGCCCTGCGGGGTGAGTTCGACCTCCAGCTCCCCGGCGAGGTACTGGCGGGCGAACTCCTTGTTCTCGCCCACGTAGGACCCCGTGACCCGGGCGATGCGCCCCGCGGAGAGGAGCACGCCGAGGCCGTGGTCGTCGACGCCGCAGTTGTTGGAGACGACCTCCAGACCGGTGGCGCCCTGGGCGTGCAGGGCCTTGATGAGGATGTCGGGGATGCCGGAGAGGCCGAAGCCGCCGACGGCGAGGGAGGCGCCGTCGGGGATGTCGGCGACCGCTTCCGCGGCGCTGCCGATCACTTTGTCCACGGTGGTACGGGTTCCTTTCGGCAGGGAGGTGAGGGGTGGTGCTCCGGACGCGTCACACGTCCCGCGTCATGCGTCCCGCAGGGCGTCGGAGATCGACTTCGCTCCGCCGTGCGCGGTGTAGCCGCCGTCCACGGGGATCTCGGCCCCGGTGATGAACGAGGCGTCGTCGGAGAGCAGGAAGGTGACGAGCGGGGTGATCTCGTCGACCGTGCCGGTGCGGCCGAGCGGCGTCTCGCGGAGGTTGCTCGCACGGAACGCCGGGTCGGCCGACGCGGTCATCTCCGTCTCGATGAAGCCCGGGTGGACGGTGTTGACGCGGATGCCGCGCGGCCCGAGTTCGAGCGCGGCGGTCTTCGACAGGCCGCGCAGCGCCCATTTGGCGGCCGTGTACGCGACCGCGTAATGGGCGGTGAGCGCGGCGGAGGAACCGACGTTGACGATCGAGGCGCCGGACGGCATCAGCGGGCTCAGGTGCTGGATGCCGAGGAGCGGGCCGGTGACGTTCACGGCGTGGACGCGGGCGAAGTCGTCGGCGCGTACGTCACCGAGGCGGGCCCGCCAGGTGATGCCCGCGTTGTTGACCAGGCCTTGGACCCGCCCGTACGACTCCCGCAGCTCGGCGGCGAGGTGGGCCCACTGGCTCTCGTCGGTGACGTCGAGGTGCCGGACGCCGTCCGCCTCCGTGACGTCGGTGGCGATGACGCGGGCGCCCTCCCGGGTGAGCGCCGCCGCCTCGGCCGCGCCCTGTCCGCGGGCCGCGCCGGTGACGACCACGACCTTGCCGAGCAGCCTCTTCGGGTGCGGGTCGCTCACGGCCGCTCCCGGCCGCGGCGGCGCCCCGCAGGCAGCGGGAGCGGGGCCGCGCCCTCGACGACGGTGCTGGAAACGGCGCCGATGCCCTCGACGGTGAGGGTGACGGTGTCGCCGGGCTTCAGCGGCGGGGGGCTCTGCTCGCCGCGCAGGCCCCACAGTTCGGCGAGGCAGCCGCCGTTGCCGCAGGTGCCCGAGCCGAGGACGTCACCGGGGACGACGCGGGTGCCGCGGGAGGCGTAGGCCACCATCTCCTCGAAGGTCCAGCTCATGTTGGAGAGCAGATCCTCGCCGATGACCTGCCCGTTGACCTCGGCGGTGAGGGCGAGGCGCAGGAAGCCGTCGGCGTCCCGGTACGGCTCCAGCTCGTCGGCGGTGACCAGGTACGGGCCGAGCGTCGTCGCGGTGTCCTTGCCCTTGCACGGGCCGAGGCCCACCTTCATCTCGGCGGACTGGAGGTCGCGGGCCGACCAGTCGTTGAAGACGGTGTAGCCGATGATGTGGTCGCGGGCCTGCCCGGGCGTGAGGTCGCGGCCCTCGCGCCCGATGACGGCGGCCACTTCGAGCTCGTAGTCCAGGGCGGTGGAGCCGGGCGGCACGGGTACGTCCTCGTACGGGCCGAAGACCGCGTGCGGGTTGGTGAAGTAGAAGGTGGGGGCCGCGTACCACTGCTCGGGTACCCCGCTCACCCCGTCCACGGAGCGGCGGACACCCTCGACGTGCTCCTCGAAGGTGACGAAGTCCCGTACGGAGGACGGCTGGAGCGGGGCCAGCAGCCGTACCTCGGAGACGTGCGGTCCTGGCGGCACGTCGAGCGCGGCGGCGCCGGCGGCGAGGAGGGCGGGCAGGCCGCCGCCGGCCCCGACCAGCTCGGTGAGCGAGGCGGCGCCGGGCACCGGGTAGAGGGTGCCGTCCTCCTCGACGACGGCGACGCGGGTGCGGTGGAGATGTTCGTAGCTGGCGAATCGCATGAGGGCTCCTGGCGCGACGGCACCGGGGGCGCGGAGGGGGAGTCAGGGCATGACAGGGCCGCCGCGCCCCCGGAACTCGGGGTGGGATCAGACCGGCGGGGCGATGAACACGCCGCGGTCGGGGTCGTTGAAGGACTCCTTGGCGATCAGCTCGTTCATCGCGTTCGCCGTGCCCCACTGGTCGGTGACCTCGGGCTGCGAGAAGTCGTAGACGTGCGGGTGCCAGGTGTCCTCGTCCAGCAGCTCCAACTCCGTCGTGTACTCGACGGTGTTGCCGTGCGGGTCGAGGAAGTACGTGAACGTGTTGTCGCCCGCCATGTGCCGCCCGGGGCCCCAGATCTTCTGGAACCCGGCCCGCATCACCCGGCCGGAGCCGCGCATGTACTCGTCGAGGCCGCGCATCTCGAAGGAGACGTGGTGCAGGGCGGTGTGCGGGCCCTGCGCGATCGCCATGGAGTGATGCTGGTTGCTGATCCGCATGAAGTGCATGACCTCGCCCATGTGCGGCGAGCTGAGCGTGTCGGACAGCGCGAACCCGAGGTGCCGCTCGTACCACTCCCGCGTGCGGTTCAGATCGGGGGAGTTGAGGACGACGTGCGACAGCTTGACCGGGATCGCCTCCTTCTCCTCGATCTTGCGGTGCCGGCGGACCTCGACGTCCGCGGAGACCTCGATGGTGCGTCCGTCGACGTCGAAGAAGCGGAAGCCGTAGCCGCCCCCGGGGGTGTCGACCTGTCCGGGCCGCGTCACCAACTGCACGCCCCCGGCCAGGAGTCGCTCGGCGAGGGTATCCACGTCGGCCGGGTTCGCGGCCCCGTACGAGACGAGGTCGAGCCGCTTCTCCTCGGCCTTGCGCAGCCGTACGACGTACTGCTCGGGCGAGCCCTCGGCGGCGAGGAAGGAGATCCCGGAGTCCTCGGCGACCTTGGTCAGGCCCCAGACGCCGGAGTAGAAGTCGAGCTGCTTGTCGTAGTCGGGCACGGCCAGGTCGACGTGGCGCAGATGGGTGAGCAGACGGTTGCTCATGAGGTGGGTCCTTCCGAGAGTAGAGCGGCCGCGTTGCCCCCGCGGACCGCGTGAAGATCGGCGTCGGACAGGCGTGCGGCACGCAGGGCGCCGACGGGGTCCTCGGTGCCCATGTCGAACGGGAAGTCGGAGCCGAGCAGCACCCGGTCCGCACCGGCGACCCGCACCAACTCCCGCAGTACGTACGGGTCGTGAACCAGAGAGTCGAAGTAGAGGCGCCGCAGATAGCTGCTGGGCAGGTGGGCGCAGCCCGCGCCGGCGTCGGAGCGCGCCGTCCAGGCGTGGTCGGCGCGGCCGATGTGGGTGGGCAGATAGCCGCCGCCGTGCGCGGCGACGACCTTCAGGGCGGGATGGCGGTCCAGCACCCCGGAGAAGATGAGATGCGACAGCGCCACGGCGTTCTCGGTGGGCTGGCCGACGGTGTTGGACAGGTACCACTGGTCGAGGCGCTCGTCGAGCGTGCAGCCGAAGGGGTGGAGGAAGACGATCGCACCCGTCTCCTCGGCCCTGGCCCAGAACGGTTCGTACGCGGGGTCCGACAGTTCACGGCCCGGCGCGTGACTGGAGATCTCCACCCCCAACAGGTCGCAGGCCAGGGCGTGTTCGAGGGCCGGTACGCACTGGTCGGGGTGCTGGAGCGGGACGAGCCCCAGGCCGCGCAGCCGGTCGGGGGCGGCCGCGCAGTGCGCCGCCGTCGCCTCGTTGGCGAGCCGGTACACCTTCTCGGCCGTCTCAGGACCGGCCCAGTAATGGTAGTGCGAGGGGGAGGGGCTGACCAGCTGGACGTCGACGCCCTGGCCGTCCATCGCGGCGAGCCGCACGGCCACGTCCGTCATCCTCGGTACGCGCTCGCGCACCATCGGACCGTTGACGGCGAGGGCGGCGGGGCCGTTGCGCCGGGCGTCCAGGGCGCGCGCCCCGGCCAGGCCGGGCTCCCCCTCCACCAGGGCCTCGACCTCGGGCAGCAGGATGTGCGCGTGCACGTCGACGGTGGGGGTGGCGGTCACGGCAGCTCCCTGAGCATGGTCATCGTGCGGCCCATCAGGGCCGGGACATCGGCGTCGCGGACCCCGTCGAGCTGCCACTGCCCGATCTGGACGGACGCTTCGACGACGGGGCGTACGCGGGCGACGCGCCGCTCGTAGTACGCCTGGAACAGCGCGTCGTCCCAGCGGTCGGAGGCGGTCAGCATCTGGGTGAGCACCCAGGCGTCCTCCAGGGAGAGGGCGGCGCCCTGGGCGAGGGTCGGCGGGCAGCAGTGGGCGGCGTCGCCGACGAGGACCACCCGGCCGCGGTGCCAGGAACCCTCGACCAGCATCCGGTCGAACCAGGTGTAGTTGACCTGCGCCGGGTCGGTGATGTTCGCGGTGATCTCCGGCCAGTGGCCGCCGTACTGCCGGGCCAGCGAACACATCTCATCGGCGTACGACTCCGGCGGGATGGCGGCGCGGTCCCGGTTGGCCTCGACGACGTAGGCGTACAGGGTGTCCTCGCCGGTGGGGCAGTACCCGGCGATGTAGGCGGGGCCGCCGTAGGCCAGGTCGGTGCGGGTCACACCGGCCGGGCGGGGCGCCGCCACGCGCCAGATGGCCATGCCGGTCGGCTCGGGCTTCTCCGTGATGCCGACGGCCGCGCGGGTGGCGGAGCCGAGCCCGTCGGCGGCGATCACCAGGTCGTAGCGGCCGGTGCCGCCGTCGCTGAACGTCACGGTGACGCCGTCGCCGTCCTGCTCAAGGGCCGTGGCGCGGACACCGAGGCGGACGGCGGCACCACTCGCCCGCACCGCCTCGATCAGGATGCGCTGCAACTGGGGGCGCTCCAGGCCGACGGTGGCGGGCAGGTCGTCGCCGCCGGTGCGCAGGTCCTCCGCGACGTGCAGGACGGTGCCGTCCGGGGCGGTGATGCCGACGGCACCGAAGCCGAACCCGGCCGCCGCCACCCGCTCCCACACGCCGAGTTCGCGCAGGACGCGCAGGGCGTTGCCCTGGAGGGTGATGCCGGAGCCGGCGGTGGCGTTCCAGTCGGCCTTGGCCTCGATCAGGTCGACCGCGACCCCGGCGCGGCGCAGCAGGACCGCGGCGGCGTTGCCGGCCGCGCCGCCGCCGACGACGAGGACCGTGCGGGGTGTGCTCATGGGGAACTCCCTTGTTCCGCAGGGGTGTGCGGGGCTACTTGACGGCGATGGGGTTGACGGGTGAGCCGACGGCCCCGGTGATCGGCAGGGGCGCGGCCGTGAGCCAGAACTCGTACACGCCGTCGGCCGCGCAGTCGGCGGCGAGCGCGTCCGGGTCCCACATCTCGCCGATGAGCAGGCCCATGTTGGGGATGGCGACCTGGTGCAGGGGCTGGAAGGCGTGCTCGAACTCGTTGGGCCGCACCTCGAAGCCCCAGGTGTCGGTGGCGATCGCGGCGATCTCGGTGCGGTGCAGCCAGCCCGCCGAGGTGAACGAGAGACCCGGCGCGGGCCCCCCGGCGTACTCGCCCCAGCCCTCGCGCCGCACCCGGGTCAGCTGCCCGGTGCGGACCAGCACGATGTCACCCCGGCCGACCGTCACGCCGTGCGCCTTCGCGGTGGCGGCCAGATGCTCCTCGGTGACGGCGAAGGCGTCGGGCAGCTCGCCGTCCTCGCCGATGACGCGGCCCACGTCGAGGAGGACGCCGCGCCCTGCGACGTGCGGGGCCATGTGCTCGATGCCGGTGACGAGGTCGCCGTCGGAGGTGACGACCCGCTCGGCGGCCCGGCCGTTCCAGGCTTTGCCGTGATCGAAGATGTGGCCGAGCCCGTCCCACTGCGTGGAGCACTGCAACGGCATCGCGATCACGTCGTCGGCGCCGCCGATCCCGTGCGGGAACCCCTGGTTGCCGAGCGCCGCGTCGGTCCCGGTGTCCAGCATGGTGTGCACCGGGTTGGTCCGGCGCCGCCAGCCCTTCTGCGGCCCGTCCATGTCGAACCGTTGCGACAGCGAGAAACTGACGCCCCGTCGTACGAGCGCGGCTCCCTCACGGCGCTTGGCCTCGTCGAGGAAGTTGAGGGTGCCGAGCACATCGTCCTCGCCCCAGCGGCCCCAGTTCGAGTACGACGCGGCGGCCTCGGCGATCGCGCCTGCGGGGTCCTCGCGGTCCAGTGCCGTCATGCCGACGCCACCTCCGCCACACACCGGGTGCGCTGCGCGCCCAGCCCGGTGATGGAACCCTCCATGACGTCACCGTCGCGCAGCAACCGGCCCCAGTGCATGCCGTTCCCGGCCGGGGAACCCGTCAACACCAGGTCACCGGGGAGGAGTTGGGCGGACTGGGAGGCGTAGGAGACCATCCGGGCCACATTGAAGATCATGTCCTTGGTGGACTCGTCCTGCATGGCCTCACCGTTCAGCTTCAGTACGAGGCGCAGGTCGTCGGGGTCGGCGACCGACTCGGCGGGCACGATCCACGGGCCGAGCGGGGTGAACCCGGGCGCGTTCTTGCTGCGCAGCCAGTCGGTGCCGATCTGCGGCATGTCACGGCGGAAGACCGTGGCGCGGTCGGTGAGGTCGTTGGCGATCGTGTACCCGGCGACGTACTCCAGCGCCTCCTCCACCGACACCCGGTGCGCGGGTCGGCCGATCACGGCCGTCAACTCCAGTTCCCAGTCCGGCTTCTGCGCCCAGACAGGCAGCGTCACATCGTCGTACGGGCCCGTGATCGCGCTCGGCAGACCGATGAAGACGTACGGCAGGTCCTCCGTCGCACGCCGGTCCATGATCTCCGCCGCCTCCGCCCGCCGCTCCGCCTCCGGCCGGTCGTCGCCGGGGGCGCGGTGCGCGACGTGCAGATCGATCACGTGCTGCCGGTAGTTGGCGCCGGACTGGAACACCTGACGCGGCTCGACCGGCGCGTGCACCCGGAAATCCGCCAGCGGCTTGCGCTCCACGTCGGTGTCGTCGGCCAGGGAGCGCAGCCGCGGCAGTACCGACGGCCACTCCTCCAGGAGCCGGACCACGGTCAGCCGCTCGTCACCGAGGGCGAGGCGCAGGTCGACGACGCGGGAGTCCGGGGTGACGAGAGCGGGGAACGCCGGGCCGTCCGGGGCCGAGAGCGTCGCCAGGGCGAAGGGGCCGGCGAAGAGGGTGGGTGCGGGGGCGGGTTTCACGGACATGTCCTCCTGATTGCGGTGGGACTAATCTGGACCCGCCCACGGTGATCAGGGAAATAGATTGTGTGGATGGATGTCATCCAGCCGCCAGATTCTTCCTGGTCAGCGCCGCCCGTACCGCCGCACAGCCAAGGGAAACCCCGTGAACCTGGCCCGCCTGGACCTCAACCTCGTCGTCGCGCTGCGCGCCCTGCTGGAGGAGCGCAACGTGACCCGGGCCGGGCGGCGCGTCGGGCTGAGCCAGCCCGCCATGAGCGCGGCCCTGGCCCGCCTGCGCCGCCACTTCGACGACGACCTGCTCGCCCGCGTCGGCGGCCACTACGAACTCACCGCCCTCGGCCAGGTGCTGCTCGACCGCACCTCCACCGCCTACGACGTCCTCGAGCGCCTCTTCGCCAGCCAGGCCGACTTCGACCCGGCGCGGGAGAGTCGCGAGTTCAGGCTGGTGGCCTCCGACTACGCCGTCTCCGTCTTCGGCACCGAACTCGCCCGCGTCGTCCACGAGGAGGCCCCCGGCATCCGGCTGCGGTTCGCGCAGACCCCGCCCACCGTGGTCGACGACACCGCCACCCTGCTCAGCGCCGTCGATGGGCTGCTCATGCCGCACGGCGTCATCAGCGACTTCCCCGCCACCGACCTGTACGACGACCGCTGGGTCTTCCTCGTCGCCGACGACCATCCGAGCGTCGAGGACCGGCTCACCCGCCAGGACCTCGCCCGACTGCCCTGGGTCACCTACCAGCGCACCTACGACGCCCCGGCCGTACGCCAGCTCGGCATGCTCGGGGTCGAGCCGCGCGTGGAGGTCTCCGTCGACAGTTTCCAGCTGCTGCCGCTGCTGGTCGCGGGCACCCGGCGGATCGCCCTGATCCAGGCGCGCCTCGCCCGGTTGCTCGCACCGCTCGCGGCCGTCCGCGTACTGGAGCCGCCGTACGAGGCGGTGCCCCTGCGGGAGGCCATGTGGTGGCACCCGGTGCACACCCACGACGCCGCCCACATCTGGCTCCGCGAGACCGCCGCCCGGGTCGGCAGACGGCTGGCCGAGACGGGCGGGGGGCCGGAGGCCCTGCCGTAGGGGGCAATACAGGCGGGGGCGGCGTCGTGGAACCGATGGGGGCGGTGGACGGCATCGGGGAACCGATGCGATGCAGGCGGCTGCGAGGGAGCCGGCTGCGAGGGTGCCGGTATCCGCCCGGTGGATCTTCGCTATCCGGGAATCGGATCAGGGCCGCTCGTCCACGGGCCTGCTCTCTTGAGCCGCCGAGCCGTCGGACTCGGTCCGGGCGAGCGCGGCGAGGAGGCCCAGCTTCTCGTCGCTGTCGCTGTCCTTGTCGGGGTAGTAGACGACGAGGATGACGTCGTCGACGGGGAGCTTGTCCCGGTGCAGGCGCAGGTCACCGACGACGGGGTGGTGGACCGTGGTCGTGCCCCCGTCGAGGGCCCGGACGTCGTGGCGCGCCCACAGGGTGCGGAACCGCTGGCTGGACAGGGCGAGTTCACCGACGAGCTCGACGAACCGGGGGTCGTCGGTGTCGTCGCCGACGGTGGTGCGCAGGGCGGCGACGAAATCGGCGGTGGCTCGCGCCCAGTCCTGGTGGAAGGCCTGCTCCTCGGGGTCGAGGAGCAGCGAACGCAGCCGGTTCTCGCCGGGTCGCAGCCGGGGCGAGAGCGCGACGGCCATGGCGTTGGAGGCCAGGACGTCGAACGCGCGCCCCTCGACGAACGCGGGGATCTGAAGGTGGGCGAGGAGCTGGTGCACCCGCGCCGGTACGTGCTCGGGCCGCTTGCGGCGCGGCGCCCGGGGGCGGGCCGCCGCGAGGCCGAGCAGATACGTGCGCTCCAGGTCGTCGAGGTGCAGGACGCGTGCGAGTGCTTCGAGAACCTGCGGCGAGGGGTTCTTGTCACGTCCCCGCTCCAGACGCAGGTAGTAGTCGGGGCTGATGCCGGCGAGCAGGGCGACCTCCTCACGGCGCAGACCGGGCACGCGGCGCCGGCCGCCGGGCGGCAGCCCCGCCCGGGCCGGGGAGACCAGCTCCCGCCGGGCCCGCAGATAGCTGCCGAGCCGGTTGCCGGATTCGTCATCCTTCATACCGACACCGTAATGCCGTGCGGAGGTCGTAGCGGGGGCCCTGGCAGGACCAGGGAAGACGGGGGCTCTGCCACACCCGGCGAAGGCGGCCAAGAGTGAGAGAGCACTGTTTCGAAGGAGACAGAGCCCCTCACTGTCCGCGTCGAAGGCCCGAACGGCCTCGGCGCCCTTGATCGAAGGGAAGATCCCGTGGATCTCTCCAACCGCACCGTCCTCGTCGTCGGCGGAACCTCGGGCATCGGCCGCGAGCTGGCCCGGCGCTTCGCCGCGGCGGGCAGCACCGTGGCCGTCGGCGGCCGCAGCCCGCGGGCGCTCGCCGAACTCGCCGGGGAAGGCTTCGGCACGTTCACCGTCGACGTCACCGACAGCGCCTCCGTCACCGCCCTCCGGGACGCCGCGCTCGCCCGCTACCCCGAGCTGGACACCGTGATCACGATGTCCGGCGTCATGCTCCTGGAGGACCTGCGCGACCCCGCGCACTTCGAGGCGGCGAGGACGACGATCGACACCAACCTGACCGGCACCATCCGGGTCGTCGACGCCTTCACCCCGCACCTGGTCCTGCGGGGCGCCGGCACGTTCGTCACCGTCACCTCCGGCATCGCCTTCCTGCCGTTCCCGCCCATGCCCAGCTACGCCGCCTCGAAGGCCGCGGTGCACGCCTACTCCGAGGCGCTGCGCGCCCAGCTCGACGGCACCGGTGTCGGCGTCGTCGAACTCGTCCCCCTGGCCGTCGCCACGGCGGGCCAGGAGAAGGTGAACCCGCACGCGCTGCCGCTCGACGCCTTCGCCACCGAGGTCATGCACCTGCTCTCGGCGGATCCCACCCCGCACGAGATCCTCGTGGAGGGCGTCCGCATGCACCGCTGGGCCGAACGCGACGGCACCTACGCCGACCTCGTCGCCCAGCGCTCCCGCGCCCTGTCGATGCTGCCCGGCCGCGACGGTTGAGCCGTTGTGCACCCTGCCGCTACGGTCGCGGACCGTCCTATGATCGCTACTCCGCGTACGAAGGGGCTGGGTATGGCGGCAGGCGGGTCGGCGTCGCGACGGGCGCAGGAGGCACGACGGCAGGAGCGGTTGCTGCGTGAGCAGTGGCAGGCCGCCCGCCGGCAGGCGCGTCAGTGGGAAGCGGGAAGCGAGGGCGAACGCCGGGTTGCCGCCCAGCTGTTGGTGCTCACGGAGCGCGGGTGGCGACTGCTCGTGGATCGCCGTTGGCCAGGGGCCCGCGCCGCCAATGTGGACATGTTGCTGGTGGGGCCTGGCGGTGTGTTCGTCATCGACGTCAAGAACTGGCGCTCCGCCCCGGAGGTCTCGGATGGCAAGCTCCGCGCTGGAGGTGAGCCACGTGACGAGCACGCGGCGAAGCTGCTTGCGGTCACGAAAGCCGCCGAGGGAGCGGTCGCATCGCTCGGCTTGTCTCCGGTGGCGGTCCAGCCGCTCATGGTCTTCGCAGGGCAACGAGTCGACGCCGGCCTCGGCCGGGTCCGGCTCCTGGGCGAGCACGAAGTCGGCCCCGCGTTGCTGTCGGAGTGCCGTCGGCTGCGTCCGGAGGCGGTCCGTGCGATCGCCGACCATTTGGAACGCATCTTCCCCGGCTACGAGGGATCGGCGGTTGCGCAGAGGGTGCCGCCGGCGGAGCAGCCGCAACAGGCCGAGCCCGACGGACTGTTCGATCTGGAAGGGCTGCGGGATGCGGCCCTGGAGGAGGCGTTACGGGCCCCGATCGAGCAGTGGATGACCTTCCTCCATCCCGATCAGGTAGCGCTCGTGCGCCGCAACTGGTCGGGTCCGGCTCGCATCAGCGGCCCGGCGGGCACGGGAAAGACCGTGGTCGGGCTGCACCGCGCTGCCCATCTCGCCCGGCGCACCGGCGGCCGGATCCTGTACGTCACGTATGCCAACAACCTGCCCCGAGTACAGGGAACTTTCCTCAGGACCATGTCCCCGGCGGTCGCGGACCGCGTGGATTTCCGCAGCCTGCACTCCTGGGCGCAGGAATTCCTGCAGGCGCGAGACGTCCCGGTGCGGCTGCACGGAGACAAGGCCGAGACCGCCTTCAGCCTCGCTTGGAAGCACGTCGGGCGTGACAGCTGTCTGGCCGAGATCGACCCGACGCCGGCCTACTGGCACGAGGAGATCGACCACGTCATCAAGGGCCGCGGCATCACCACCTTCGAGGAGTACGCGACCGTGCCTCGGCGCCGACGCAGGGCGAGCCTGCGCCGCCCGCATCGGCAAGCGGTGTGGGCGCTGTACGAGGCGTACGAGTCGCTGCGCATCGAGCGCGGCGTACACGACTTCAACGACGTATTGTCCCTCGCTCTGGCAGAGGCGGTGCGTCACACGGATCAGCCGTCATATGCGGCCGTCATCGTGGATGAGGTCCAGGACCTCACCCTCGTCGGGGTACGCCTCTTGCATGCCCTGACCGGTGATGCCGCCAATGGGTTGCTCCTGGTCGGTGACGGCCAGCAAGCCGTCTATCCGGGCGGGTTCCGCCTCGCTGACGCGGGCATCGACATTCGTGGCGACCGCGGACAGGTGCTACGCACCAACTACCGCAACAGCAAACAGATCTTGGACGCGGCGCTCACGATCGTGGCCGACGACGCCTTCGAAGACATCGACGGCCTGCGTACGCCGGGGCGCCGCGAGGTCGACCTCACCTACCACGACGGGCAGGTGATCCGTGTCGCGAGGCCGACGGTGGACGCCCACGATCAGGTGCTCCTGGAAGCACTGCGTGCCCTGCCAGGTACCGCGCGAGCCGACGCCGCGGTGCTGTGCCCCTCCACACGGACCATCGGCCACTACCAGCGACTGCTCAACCGGGCGAACTTACCGGTATGCCTGCTGGAGCATTACGACGGCCGCCCCGTCGACGCGGTCAAGCTGGGCAGCTACCGCAGAGCCAAGGGCCTGGAGTTCAAGCACGTGTACCTGCCCCAGCACGATGCAGCTCTGCCGAACGGGGTGTCAGCCGACGCCTCCGGCATCTCTGGTGTGACCGAAACGGCTCGGGAGCGCGAAGAGCTGCGACGGAGTCGGCTCTTCGTGGCGATGACACGGGCGCGCGACCTGCTGTGGCTGGGCAGCGTGGCGCGGTAGAGGCAGCGATGTGTGGCGGGCCGCCGCCCTCGGGGATGCTTCCCCCACGGGGTTCGGCCGAGCATGAGTTGCGACCAAAGAATCTTCGTGGGGGCTGTCGTGGCAGGTCGCGATCTGCGGGCGCTGTTCAGTACGAACGACCGCACGCTCGATGCTGCGGAGGTGTTCACGAACCGGCAGGCGCAATGGGGGTTCGTGGTGGCCGCGCTCACCGAGCACCTGCGGCATGTCAACAGCCCTGCCTTTGCTCCGGAGGACCTGGAGGTCGCGCGGAACAACGTGGTGGTCCTCCACGGAATCGGTGGCATCGGGAAGACCACGCTGTCGCGCAAGTTCGAGGCGTCCCTCGCCGACCCGGCGCAACGTCCCGCCCAATGGGGTGCCCCCGTTCGGCCCGGAGCACGGATCCTGCCCGTACGGATCGATCTCGCGCGTTCCGCGGACCCCGACTTCGAAAAGGTCGTGCTCAGCGTGCGCCTCGCGCTGGCCGCGATCGGCCGACCAATGCCGGCCTTCGACTTGGCATTGCGCCGCTACTGGGAGCACCAGCATCCGGGAGATCCGCTGGAGAACTTCCTCGACCGTGGCGGCCTGGCAGCCCGGTTCGGCAAGGCGCTGCCGCAGCAGATGCAGTCCGCGCTGGCTGACGTCGCCCAGGCGTTGCTGCTGCCGGGGACAGTGGGGTCCGCCATCGGGCAGGTGACCGGGGCACTCATCACAGCGCTGCGCCAGCGTCGGCAGACCGTGCGTGCGCTCGCCGGCTGTGCGCGTCTGGCCGATCTCCTGGAGAGCGAACCGGATCTGGATTCCCTGTCCTACTACCCACACCTGCTCGCTTGGGAGCTTGCCCGGATACCCGCCGCAAAGAGGGTCACCCCGGTGATCCTGCTGGATGCCTTCGAGGAGATCGGGGACCGCACCCACCGAGACTTCGAACGCCTCCTGCAGCGTCTGGTGTGGCTGATGCCGAACGCCTTCTTCGTCATCACCGGCCGCTCCCGCCTGCAGTGGGCCGACGGAGCCCTTCAGGGCCAGCTCGACTTCACCGGCCCCACCGCCTGGCCCGGTCTCGCCGCCCATGACACTCCCCATGGGGGCACCGAGCCCCCTACCCGCATCCGTGAACGGCAGATGCTGATCGGCGACTTCTCCTTCGAGGACTGCGACGACTACCTCGCCCGACGCCTCTCCTCCGACGGCCGCCCTCTGATCAGTGAACCCGTCCGCGCGGTGATCGGGCAGCGCTCGCACGGCCTGCCGCTGTACCTAGACCTCTCCGTCATGAGGTTCCTGGAGCTCCGGCGCAGCGGGCACACCCCACAGCCGACCGATTTCGACCACGACTTCCCCGCACTGATCGCCCGCACTCTCTCCGACCTCACCGCCCCCGAGCGCCATGTGCTGCGCTCTGCCAGTCTCTTCTCCTCCTTCGATGTCGCTTTGGCGACCCAGGCCGCGGGTCTGCCCCGACAAGCACCGGCGCTGCGACTCGTGGAGCGTCCCTTCGTACGGGAGACACCGTTCGGCCTGTGGCCCTTCCACCTCCATGCCCTCATCCGCGCGACGATCCGGGGAGCCGACGACCACACCGACGACCGGTGGTCTCCGGCCGACTGGCGGCAGGCCGCCGTCCGGGGCCTCGCCGCCCTCGGAGAGCAGTGGCGCAGCGGCTCGGACCGCGATCGCCCGCTCCTCGTGGGCTGTCTGCGCCAGGGACTGGCCATCGCCCGCGACCACCGTCTCGACCTCGGCTGGCTCACCGAGGCCGCCTGGACGTACATCGGCGACTCCGTATGGGAGCCGCTCGAACCGGCCGCCGCCCCCGAAGCGGAGGGCGTCACGGCCACGGCTGCCGACGTGCTGGTGGAGCTGCTCAGCGCGCTCGCCCGCAGGCAGCACGAGAACCGCGCCCGCACGATGGAGCGCCTGGTCGCAGTCGCTGACACTGGGTTGCTGCCCGCGGAACTGCACGAGGTGGCCATCTACTACCGGGCCAAGGCGCAGCGCGACCTCGGGCACACCGCGGAGTCCCGCCAGGGTATGCAGCTGGTCGCCGCGGGCGATGGACGTCTCGCGGCGAATGCCCGTCGCGGACTCGCCCATCTCTCCCGGCTCGCCGGCGACTTCCCGACCGCTCTTGAGGCCGCCGAGCACTTGGGCTGGGCAGGCCGGCACCACCGGGTCGTGGGGGACGTGCGATGGGTACAGGGCGACATGGCCTCGGCTGCCGAGGCTTTCGGGGCAGCCCGTGCGGAAGGCGAGGAGCACGGCAAGAGCGGGGAGGCGGCCATGTCACAGGCCGTGCGGGCCTTCACTCTCGCTTTTACCGCCGACCCCGCCACCGACGACGAGATCGACCTCGGTGAACATCTCCTGTCCCGGGTCGACCTGCGCGTCGCGACCTTGGACGTACAGATCGCAGTGCTCCTGCGTGACGCCGGCACGGACACCGGAGTCGAGGACCGGGCACGGGTACTGGCCGCCGAGATCAGTACGTCGGGGCTGCCCTTCGTCCAGGCCAAACTTGAGTTGGCACGCACCTTCCACCACGCCGTCCGCGACGACCGGGCGGGCGTCGCCTCCAGGATCAGCCGACTCCGTGAGCTGACCCGTGAGGGTTACTACGCCTACTACGTCGACATCGCCCACTTCATGGCCGGCCTCCCGCTCGACACCCCCTCCCGCGCACGGTGGCTCGACGAGCAGCGGACCGTACGCCGACGCTGGCGCAGCATGGTCCTCGACCGACGCGCTCTGCTCGCGTCACGGTCGGCTACCGGAGCGCCGTAACCGGTCGGCACCCCGAAAGCCTCGGGCGAACCGGACGACTGTCCCGGTGGGGAGGTTACGGCGTCGGAAACCCGGCGTCCGGCACCCGGGCGATGACTGCCACCCCGCGGCCCGGGTGTGGTGTACGCCCAAGCTCCCGGCTACAGCCAGTCCCGCCGCTTGAAGACGAAGTACAGGCTCACACACACCACTGCCATCAACCCGATCGCGAACGGATATCCGAACCGCCACCCCAGTTCCGGCATGTTCTCGAAGTTCATCCCGTAGATCGTTCCCACCAACGTGGGTGCAAACAAGATGGCCGCCCAGGACGAGATCTTCTTGATCTCCTCGTTCTGCTCGAACCCCGCCTCCGCCAGCGCCCGCATCTCCGCGTTCTGCTGCTGCGTCACCAGCGTCGCGTTCACCGTGAGGATGTCGGCGAGGGCCTGGCGGAAGCTGTCGACGCGTTCGCTGGTGTGGGTGACGTGGTCGGCGACGTCACGCAGGTAGCGCTGGAGTTCCTCGTCCGTGCCGTACTTCGCGAAGCCCGCCATCAGGGCGTGCAACATGCCGACCAGGGGGCGGGTCGCGCGCTGGAACTCGACCATTTCACGGGAGAGTTCGTAGATGCGGCGGGAGACCTCGGGGGCGCCGGAGAAGACCTCGGTCTCGATCTCGTCGACGTCGTTCTGGACGCCGTCGACGACCGGGGCGTAACCGTCCACGACCGCGTCGAGGATCGCGTAGAGGATGGCCTCGGGGCCGAGGCCGAGGAGTTCGGGGCTCGCCTCCATGCGGCGGCGGACGGCCGAGAGGTCGGGCGCGGCGCCGTGCCGGACCGTGATGACGAAGTCCGCGCCGACGAACACGTGCAGCTCCCCGAAGTCGACCTCCTCGGACGCGTCCAGATAGCGGGCCGCGCGCAGGACGACGAAGAGGGTCTCGCCGTACCGCTCGAGCTTCGGGCGCTGGTGCGCCTCCAGCGCGTCCTCCACCGCGAGCTGGTGCAGGTCGAACTCGGCGGCCAGTGACTTCAGTTCGGCCTCCGTCGGGCGCGCCAGGCCGATCCAGGCCACGGTCCGCGGATGCTCGTGCAACTGCCGGTACGTGTCCGTGAGGGTCTCGGGGTTCGCGACGCGCAGCCCGTCCCGGTACAGCGCCGTGTGCACGACAGTGTCCACCGGTTCCTGCGCCGGCGCCGCGTCCGAGGCGGGCGCCGTGGGCGGCTCGGACGCCGGGGCCGGGGCCGCGCCCCGCCGCCAGGTGTAGCGGCGCGTCCCGCCGTGCCGGTTCCGCCCGGCTCGCTCCTGCCGTCGCGGCATCGCCGCCTCCTTCCGCCGTCGGGTCCCGGGCAGCGTAACCAGCGAAGGTGTCGCAGCCCGGCAGCGGCATCCGGGCCTGTCACCCCCGGGCCCGTCCGCAGGTGCCGGAAAGGCACCAAGGTCACCCTCCGGCCCGGATGCCCGTTACCGTCCCCTCATGACGACGAAGCCGATGACCTCCCGGGCCCTGGGCCGGGCCACTCTGGAACGCCAACTCCTCCTGCGACGCAGCTCGTTGGGGGCGGCCGAGGCCGTCGCCCACCTCGTCGGACTCCAGGCCCAGGAGGTCCGGCCGCCGTACGTCACCCTCGCCGCCCGGCTCGCCGACTTCACCCCCGCCGCTCTCTCCACGGCCCTGGAGGAACGGCGCGTGGCCCGCCTCGTCACCATGCGCTCCACGATCCATCTGCACACCGCCGAGGACTGCCTGACGCTGCGTCCGCTCGTGCAGCCCGCGCGCGACCGGGAGCTGAACATGTTCCGCAAGGGGCTCGACGGCGTCGACCTGGCGCGTCTGCGCGCCCTGACGCGGGAGTACGTCGAGACGGAGCCGCGCACCCCGAAGGAGCTGCGCGAACTGCTCCTGAAGGAGTGGCCCGACGCCGACCCGCAGTCCCTGTCGACCGCCGCCCGCTGCTCGCTGCCGCTCGTCCAGGTCACCCCGCGCGGCCTGTGGCGGCGCAGCGGCGGGGTGCGGCTCACCACCGCCGAGCACTGGCTGGGACGGACGCCGCCCGAGGAGGCGCCGACGCCCGACGCGACCGTCCTGCGCTACCTCGGTGCCTTCGGGCCCGCCTCCGTGAAGGACTTCCAGCAGTGGGCGGGGCTCACCCGCACCAAGGACGCCTTCGAACGGTTGCGGCCGCGGCTCGTCACCTTCCGCGACGAACACGGCGTCGAACTCTTCGACCTGCCCGACGCGCCCCGCCCCGACGAGAACGTACCGGCGCCGCCACGGCTCCTCGCCGGGTTCGACAACCTGCTGCTCTCGCACGCCGACCGCACGCGCGTGGTGCGCGACGCCGACCGGGGCCGCACCTGGCAGGGCAACGTAGCCTTCCCGACCTTCCTCGTCGACGGCGTCCTCGCCGGGCTGTGGGCCCTCAAGGAGGGCAAGCAGGGGCGCGACGAGCCAAGCTCTCTCACCCTGGAGCCCTTCGGCCGGCTCACCCGCGGCGAGCGTGACGAGCTCGTCGCCGAGGCGGAGCGCACCGCCGCCGTCCTGGCGGCGCCAGGGCCGGTCGCCGTGGACTTCGGCGCTGTACGGGGATGATCCGGGGCCTGCGCGAAGGTCACTCCGCGCGGCCCGTCGCCGCGACCGTCACCCCCAGACCTATCAGGGCGAAGCCGCCCGTCCCGCCGATCAGCGAGAGGCGCCGGTCCGAGCGCGCGAACCAGTTCCGCGCCGCCGACGCCGTCAGCCCCCACAGCGTGTCCGTGACCAGCCCGATGGAGATCGGCACGAGCCCCAACAGCAGCGTCTGCGCCGGCAGTCGACCCGATGGCCATGACGACATCCACCCAGGCCCACCACAAGGGGCCCAGGACGACCGCCCCCCTACGGCAGCAGCCCCGCCCGCCGTGCCGCCGCCACCGCCTCGCCCCGGGTGTGCGCCCCCAGTTTTCGCATGGCGGCCCGGAGATAACCCTTGACGGTCTCCGGGCGCAGTCCGAGCCGCGCGGCCGCCCCCGCGTTCGTCGCGCCCGCCGCCACGCAGACGAGGACGTCCACCTCGCGCGGGGCGAGCACCGCCCCCGCCTCCCCGGTCCGCGGCGCAGAGGCCGACGCCAGCCGGCCGCAGGCCGCGAGGAGTTCGGCCCGCAGCGCCGGGTCGACGATCTTCGGGGCGAGGGCCCGCAGCGCGCCGTGCGCCTCGCGGACCTCCTCCCACGCCCCGGCGCCCGTACCCACCGGGGCGCTCGCCGTCGCCAGCAGGGCCCTCGCCTCGTCCCGCGCCACCAGCGCCTGCTCCACGTCGCGGGCCGCCGCCAAAGCGGCGTCCAGCGTCCGGTCGCCCAGCGGCTGGGCCGAGCGCAGCGCCCCGTACAGCACACCGCGTACCCGGCGGCGGACGACGACGGGGACCGCGAGGACCGAGCGCAGGCCCTCGGCGCCGACGGCGGCGTCGTACTCGTGGCTGATGTGGCGCGAGCCCTGGTAGTCGGTGACCGCGCAGGCCCTCGCGAGGCTGAGGGCCTTGCCGCCCAGGCCGGTGCCCGCCGACACGGCGAGGCCGCGCAGGGCGTTGGTCGCCGTGCCGCTCAGCTCGGCGATACGTACCTGGCCCGCGCTCGGGGTGAGCCCGCCGAAGGCCACGGGCAGCCCCGTGCCCCGGCGCAGACGCACCAGCGCCGCGCGCACCTCGACCGCCTCCGCGGCTTCTGCGCTCACCCTCGATCTCCTCGCCGTGCTCGGGTCACCCCCGTTCGGGGGTGGTGAGACCTGCGTCACGGACTACACGATGGCAGACACGGTTCCGCATGACACGGCCCGCGACGACGCGGGACGAGAAGGACTCCAGGAGCGCACATGACGACGGCGAACGGCCCCACGCAGCAGTTCCGCACGGCCCGTGACTTCCTGCTGCGGCACGCCCAGGAGTACGAGACGGCGTACGAGGGCTTCGCCTGGCCCCGGCCCGACCGGTTCAACTGGGCCCTCGACTGGTTCGACGTCATCGCCGCAGGCAACGAGAAGACCGCCCTGCACATCGTCGAGGAGGACGGCGACGAGGCCCGCTTCTCCTTCGACACCCTGCGCCGCCGCTCGAACCAGGTCGCGGGCTGGCTGCGCGCCCACGGAGTGCGGCCGGGCGACCGCGTCCTGCTGATGCTCGGCAACCAGGTCGAGCTGTGGGAGGTGATGCTCGCCGTGATGAAGCTGCGCGCCGTCGTCATCCCCGCCACGCCGCTGCTCGGCCCCGCCGACCTCACCGACCGCGTCGAGCGCGGCCGGGCCCGGCACGTCGTCGTCCGGCCCGAGGACGTCGCCAAGTTCACCGAGGTGCCGGGGGAGTACGGCCGGATCGTCGTCGGCGCCGGAGCGCCGGTCGAGGGCTGGCTCGCCTACGAGGACGCCGCCGACGCGCCGGACGCCTTCGAGCCCGACGGGGTCACCCTCGCCGACGACCCGCTGCTGCTGTACTTCACCTCCGGCACGACGGCCCGTCCCAAACTCGTCGAGCACACCCATGTCTCCTACCCCGTAGGGCATTTGGCGACGATGTTCTGGATCGGGCTGCGCCCCGGCGACGTCCATCTGAACATCTCCTCGCCCGGCTGGGCCAAGCATGCCTGGTCGAACTTCTTCGCGCCGTGGAACGCGGAGGCGACCGTCTTCCTCTACAACTACACGCGCTTCGACGCGGGCCGGCTGATGGCCGCCATGGACCGCGCGGGCGTCACCTCGTTCTGCGCGCCGCCCACCGTGTGGCGCATGCTCATCCAGGCGGACCTCACCCAACTCGCCGCGCCGCCAAAGGAAGTGGTCGCCGCCGGGGAACCGCTCAACCCCGAGATCATCGAGCAGGTCGAACGAGCCTGGGGCATCACCATCCGCGACGGGTTCGGGCAGACCGAGACGTCCGTGCAGGTCTCCAACAGCCCCGGCCAGCCGCTCAAGCCGGGCTCCATGGGGCGCCCCAGCCCCGGTTTCAAGGTCGAGCTCCTGGATCCCGTCACCGGTGAACCCGGCGCCGCCGAGGGGGAGATCGCCCTCGACCTGGCCGCCCACCCCGTCGGTCTTATGGTCGGCTACCACGGCGACCCGGAGCGTACGGCGGAGGCGATGGCGGGCGGCTACTACCGCACCGGCGACATCGGAGCCCGGGACGCCGACGGCTACGTGACCTACGTGGGGCGCTCCGACGACATTTTCAAGGCCAGCGACTACAAGATCAGCCCCTTCGAGCTGGAGAGCGCCCTCCTGGAGCACGAGGCAGTCGCCGAGGCCGCGGTCGTGCCCGCGCCCGACACCCTCCGGCTCTCCGTCCCGAAGGCGTACGTCGTGCTCGCCGAGGGCTTCGAACCCGGCGCGGACACCGCCAAGCTGCTCTTCGAGCACTCCCGCGCCGTCCTTGCCCCGTACAAGCGGCTGCGCCGTATCGAGTTCGCCGAGCTGCCCAAGACCGTCTCCGGCAAGATCCGCCGCATCGAACTGCGTGAGCGCACCGCGCAGGGCTCGACCGCCGAGTACCGCGAGGAGGACTTCCGGTGACCATCGCCCTCTCCTACGCCCACGGCACCAGCCCCGAACCCCTCCTCGGCGACACCATCGGCGGCAACCTCCTGCGGGCCGTCGAGGCATGGCCGGAGCGGGACGCCCTCGTCGACGTACCGAGCGGACGGCGCTGGACGTACCGCCAATTGGGCGCCGATGTCGAGGAGTTGGCCCGCGCCCTGCTGGCCGTGGGCGTCGCCAAGGGGGATCGCGTCGGCATTTGGGCGGTGAACTGCCCCGAGTGGATCCTCGTCCAGTACGCGACCGCCCGCATCGGCGCGATCATGGTCAACATCAACCCTGCTTACCGTGCCCACGAGTTGGCATACGTGCTCAAGCAGTCGGGGATCTCGGTGCTGGTCGCCTCCACCGGCCACAAGGGCACGGACTATCGGGAGCTTGTCCGCCAAGTGGCGCCGGGCTGCCCGCAGTTGCGGGAGCGCGTCTTCATCGGGGAGCCGAGCTGGGAGGCGCTCGTAGCCGCCGCCTCGCGCACAACACCGGAGCAACTCGCCGCCCGGGCAGCGGAGTTGTTCTGCGACGACCCGGTCAACATCCAGTACACCTCCGGCACCACCGGCTTCCCCAAGGGGGCCACGCTCTCCCACCACAACATCCTCAACAACGGTTACTGGGTGGGGGAGACGGTCGGCTACAGCGAGCACGACCGGATCTGCCTGCCCGTTCCCTTCTACCACTGTTTCGGGATGGTCATGGGAAACCTGGCCGCCACATCCCACGGTGCCTGCGTCGTCGTCCCCGCCCCGTCCTTCGAACCCGCCGCGACGCTCCAGGCAGTGCAGGGCGAGCGGTGCACCTCCCTGTACGGGGTGCCGACGATGTTCATCGCCGAGCTGAACCTGCCGGACTTCGCCTCGTACGACCTGTCGTCGCTGCGCACCGGCATCATGGCGGGCTCGCCGTGCCCCGCCGAGGTGATGAAACGGGTCGTCGCCGAGATGCACATGGCCGAGGTCTCCATCTGTTACGGCATGACGGAGACGTCGCCGGTCTCCCTCCAGACCCGCCGCGACGACGACCTGGAGCGGCGCACCGGCACCGTCGGCCGCGCCCTGCCGCACATCGAGGTCAAGGTCGTCGACCCGGTCACCGGCGTCACCCTGCCGCGCGGTGAACCCGGCGAGCTGTGCACCCGCGGCTACAGCGTGATGCTCGGCTACTGGGGCGAGCCCGAGCGGACCGCCGAGGTCGTCGACGCCGGACGCTGGATGCACACCGGGGACCTGGCGGTGCTGCGCGAGGACGGCTACGCGCAGATCGTCGGCCGCATCAAGGACATGATCATCCGCGGCGGCGAGAACGTCTATCCGCGCGAGATCGAGGAGTTCCTGTACGGGCATCCGGCCGTCGCCGATGTGCAGGTGGTGGGCGTACCGCACGAGAAGTACGGCGAAGAGGTCCTGGCCTGCGTGATCCTGCGGGACCCGGCCGCCGGTCTCACCCTCGACGAACTGCGCGCCCACTGCCGCGACCGCCTCGCCCACTACAAGGTGCCGACCCGGCTGCGGATCCTCGACGCGTTCCCCATGACGGTGAGCGGCAAGGTCCGCAAGGTGGAACTGCGGGAGGGGTACGGGGAGTCGTAACGCGCGCTTCTGCGGGCGGGGGGCGGCCTGCTGTCACAGGTCCCGGTGTGTGCAGCACCGCGGCCACCGGTCGAGTCCGCCCCCCGCCTCCGCTTCCCGGACAGGGGGCGTTCGTCGCAAGGGTGCCGGTCAGGCGCCGGTCGCGATCAGTTCGTCCGCTGGACTGTTCACCGGCTGCGGGACCCCCGCGAGGTCGAGGACGAACAGGGGGACGCCCAGTTCGTCCGCGCGGGTGCGGGCCGCGTCCGCGTACCCCGCCAGGGAGAAGAAGACGGAGGACGCCGACTCCGTCATCGACTGGAGCCACAGGCACTCCACGTCGCGCACGGTCGCGGGCCGCACCGACGGCTCGATCTGCGCGACGACGCCCTGCGCCGCGAGACCGATGCCGGACGAGGGCCGCTGGTCGGCGCGGCGTACGTCCCGGTATCCGAGCCAGCGCAGATAGAGGGCGGCGGCGGTCACCGCGTCCCGCGCGGTGCGGATGGCGACGGGCTGGAACGCGGGCCGCGGCGCGGGCGCCGTCCTGGGCAGCGGAATGTGGGAGGGCGAGGGGGCCTGGTCGCTCTGGACCGGGACGCGCAGCACGGTGCCGCAGTGGCAACCCAGCTCCGGCCGGGGCCAGCGGTCGCGGCGGCCGCACATGGGACAGCGCAGGGTGACCCAGTCGTCGGCCCAGGTGCGGTCGCCGACCGGCTCGGCCTCCGCGCCGCGCAGCAGTGGGGGAGCGACGGGCGCGCCGCAGGCGCAGGGCAGTACCGCGGGCACGTAGAGATGCTCGCGCAGACAGGCCGGACACCGTACGCGCGCCGGCTCGGCCATGGCACACCCCCTCGGGCCCCGCGGGTTCCGCTTCGTCGTCAGTCTCATCATCCACCTTGACGGCCTCCGAGACCCCCCTCTACATTGCTTCCATATAACAGAATATTGTTTCCGCATGGTGGAAAAAATAACGAGAGCCACCGTGCGGGAACAACGGAATTCAGAGCTCGCCGCGGGGCGCGACGGGAGCGCGAATCCGACAGCCGGACACAGACGTACTCAGTCACAGCAGAAGTCGGGAGCACTCATGGCTCGAATGACCGCCGCCCGCGCGGCCGTTGAGATCCTCAAGCGCGAAGGCGTCAGCAACGCGTTCGGCGTGCCCGGTGCCGCCATCAACCCCTTCTACAAGGAGCTCAAGGAGAGCGGTGGCATCGACCACACGCTCGCCCGCCACGTCGAGGGCGCCTCGCACATGGCCGAGGGCTACACCCGGGCGAACCCGGGCAACATCGGTGTCTGCATCGGGACTTCGGGCCCGGCCGGTACCGACATGATCACCGGTCTCTACTCCGCCATCGGCGACTCCATCCCGATCCTGTGCATCACGGGCCAGGCGCCGAGCCACCTGCTGCACAAGGAGGACTTCCAGGCCGTCGACATCGCCTCCATCGCCAAGCCGGTGGCGAAGATGGCCGTCACCGTCCTGGAGGCCGCACAGGTCCCCGGCGTCTTCCAGCAGGCATTCCACTTGATGCGCTCGGGCCGCCCGGGACCCGTCCTCGTCGACCTGCCGATCGACGTCCAGCAGACCGAGATCGAGTTCGACCCGGACACCTACGAGCCGCTGCCGGTCTACAAGCCGGCCGCGACCCGCGCCCAGATCGAGAAGGCGCTCGGCCTCCTCCTGGAGTCCGAGCGGCCGCTGATCGTCGCGGGCGGCGGCATCATCAACGCGGACGCGAGCGACCTGCTGGTCGAGTTCGCCGAACTCACCAACACCCCGGTCGTTCCCACGCTGATGGGCTGGGGCACCATCCCCGACGACCACGAGCTGAACGCGGGCATGGTCGGCCAGCAGACCGGCCACCGCTACGGCAACGCCACGTTCCTGGAGTCGGACTTCGTCCTCGGCCTCGGCAACCGCTGGGCCAACCGGCACACCGGCTACAAGCTCGACGTCTACCGCGGCGACCGGAAGTTCGTGCACGTCGACATCGAGCCGACCCAGATCGGCAAGATCTTCGCCCCGGACTACGGGATCACCTCCGACGCCAAGGCGGCCCTGGAGCTCTTCGTCGAGGTCGCACGCGAGCTCAAGGCCGCGGGCAAGCTCCCCGACCGCTCCGCGTGGGTCGCCTCGCACCTGAAGCGCAAGGAGACCCTCCTGCGCCGTACGCACTTCGACGACATCCCCATGAAGCCGCAGCGCGTCTACGAGGAGATGAACAAGGCGTTCGGCAAGGACACCCGGTACGTCACCACGATCGGCCTCTCCCAGATCGCCGGCGCCCAGATGCTGCACGTCTACAAGCCGCGGCACTGGATCAACTGCGGCCAGGCGGGCCCGCTCGGCTGGACCATCCCGGCCGCGCTCGGCGTCGCGAAGGCCGACCCGGACACGCAGGTCGTGGCCCTCTCCGGCGACTACGACTTCCAGTTCATGATCGAGGAGCTGGCGGTCGGCGCACAGCACCGCATCCCGTACGTCCACGTCCTGGTGAACAACGCCTACCTGGGCCTGATCCGCCAGGCCCAGATCGGCCTCGACATCAACTTCCAGGTCAACCTGGAGTTCGAGAACCAGAACAGCCCCGAGCTCGGCGTCTACGGCGTCGACCACGTCAAGGTCGCCGAGGGCCTGGGCTGCAAGGCGATCCGGGTGACCGACCCGGACGAGCTGGGCCAGGCCCTGGAGCAGGCGAAGAAGCTCGCCCAGGAGCACCGGGTGCCGGTCGTCGTCGAGGCGATCCTGGAGCGCATCACGAACATCTCCATGAGCCCGACGGCCGACATCAGCGCGGTCAAGGAGTTCGAGGAGCTTGCGACGGAGCCCGGGCACGCGCCCACGTCCATCCGGCCCTTGAAGGTCTGACCCCGCGCGTCCCTGAGGGGCGGGCCCACCGGTTGAGCGCCGGTGGGCCCGCCCCTTTTTGCTGGGTGCGGCTCTGTATGTGGCGGGGCCGGGCCGGTTGCGTCTGCCGGGTTGCGGTCGCGTCGCGGGCCGGCCGTTCGTCGTGGCTGGTCGCGCAGTTCCCCGCGCCCCTGAGGCATGCGGCTCCGCCGCAGCCCCAGAGGCCGCGCCTCGCGCAGCCCCGCAGGCGCACGGCGTGCGCCTCTCTGAGATGGCGCACGCAGTGCGCATCTCAGGGGCGCGGGGAACGGCGCGAGCAACCACGACGGCGCCGCACACACCACCGAACGGCAAGCCCCCACCCCTGCGAAAGCCCCCCGCGGAAGCCCCCGGCCCAGGGCACGCCGAAACCCCGGGTACGGACCGTCGTACCCGGGGTTGGTAGGGAGGTTGGTGCCGTCCGGCGGCGCGCGACTGGCGGAACATGCGTACGTGCCGCCGGACGGAGTCATCGGCTGGGATCGCGGCGGCCGCACGACGGTCCGCCGGCCCGCCCTCCCTCAGGTCGAAAGGGGGACCGGTGAACCTTCACCACCGCACTGGCTCGCACCGGCCGCCGCGATCCTCGTCCTCCCGCACCTCCCGCGCGGCTACCCCTCATCCGGGTCGCGCGGGCGGTACGGGCTTGCGCGTACGGAGCTGACCTCCCGTCAGGCCCCGTACGCGGTCTGGGGTGTTGCCCTGGGTCAGTCCTCGCGCAGGGCGCGGACCGCTTCCTCCAGGCGCTTGCCGTACTCGGGGTCGGCGGCGTGGAAGTGGGCGAGGTTCTTCTCCACGATGTCGTCGCGGGAGACCTGGGAGAGGCCGCCGGCGATGTTCGCGACGAGGCGCTGCTTCTCGTCCTCGGACATCAGCCGGTACAACTCGCCCGCCTGGAAGAAGTCGTCGTCCTTGGTGTGGGCCGGGGCCTCGTGCGTGCCCGTGTGGCCGGAGACCGCGAGCGGCGCGGCGAGCGGGCGGCCCGTCTCGACCGGGCCGTCGTAGGAGTTCGGCTCGTAGTTCTTGCGGGCGCGGCCGTAGGCGTTGGTGGCCATGAGGCCGTCGCGGCCGTAGTTTTCCGCCCCGCCGACGACGCCCTTCGGCGCGTTCACCGCGAGCTGGGTGTGGTTGACGCCCAGGCGGTAGCGGTGCGCGTCCGCGTAGGCGAAGAGGCGGCCCTGGAGCATCTTGTCCGGGGAGGGGCCGATGCCGGGCACGAAGTTGTTCGGGGAGAACGCGGCCTGCTCGACCTCGGCGAAGACGTTGTCCGGGTTGCGGTCGAGGACCATCCGGCCGACGCGCTGCAGCGGGTAGTCCGCGTGCGGCCACACCTTGGTGAGGTCGAACGGGTTGAAGCGGTACTCCGCCGCCTCGGCCGCCGGCATGATCTGCACGTACAGCGTCCAGGACGGGTTCACGCCGCGCTCGATGGCCTGCAGCAGGTCCGTCTGGTGGGAGTTGGGGTCCTTGCCCGCGAGCTCCTGGGCCTGCTCGGTGGAGAGGCAGCGGACGCCCTGGTTCGTCTTGAAGTGGTACTTCACGAAGAAGGCCTCGCCCGCCTCGTTCGTCCACTGGTAGGTGTGCGAGCCGAAGCCGTTCATGTGCCGGTACGAGGCCGGGATGCCGCGGTCGCCCATCAGCCAGGTCACCTGGTGCGTGACCTCGGGGGAGTGCGCCCAGAAGTCCCAGACGTTCTCCGGCTCCTGCTTGCCCGTGAACGGGTCGCGCTTCTGGGAGTGGATGAAGTCGGGGAACTTCAGCGGGTCCTTGATGAAGAACACCGGGGTGTTGTTGCCGACGAGGTCGTAGTTGCCCTCCTCGGTGTAGAACTTCACGGCGAAGCCGCGCGGGTCGCGGACGGCGTCCGCGCCACCGAGGTTGTCCGCCACGGTCGAGAAGCGCGCGAACAGCTCGGTGCGCTTGCCGACGGTGTTCAGGAAGTCGGCGTGGGTGAAGCCGGTGACGTCGTCGGTCACCTCGAAGTAGCCGTACGCGCCGGAGCCGCGGGCGTGCACGACGCGCTCCGGGATGCGCTCACGGTTGAAACGGGCGAGCTTCTCCAGGAGGTGCTGGTCCTGGAGGAGGATCGGGCCGCCGACGCCTGCGGTGGCGGAGTTCTGGTTGTCGGCGACAGGGGCGCCGGACTCGGTCGTGAGCACACGCTTCGGCATTATTTCGAGGCGACCTTCCGTGCAGTGGCTGCTGACGATGCGGGGGAGCGTAAGCACCCCTGAACTGCTGCGTCAACAGTTTGTTGAAGTTATGGGCGTACCTGGTTCAACTTTTTGTTGAACAAAAGGGAAGGGTTCCGGGCCGCGGCGACGCCTGGGCGCGACAGGACAGGTGTCAGCGCCGCCACGGCCCGGAAGTCTGGGGTGGTTACGCGACCTGGTCGCCCGAGAGGCGCTCGACCGAGCGCAGCAGCGCGGAGTGGTCAAGGCCGCCGTCGCCCTGGGCGCGCAGCGAGGCGACCAGCTGGGCGACGACGGCACCGACGGGCAGGGCCGCGCCGACGTTGCGGGCGGCGTCGGTGACGATGCCCATGTCCTTGTGGTGCAGGTCGATGCGGAAGCCCGGCTTGAAGTCGCGGTTGAGGAAGTTCTCCTTCTTCCGCGTCAGGACGGTCGAGCCGGCCAGGCCGCCGTTGAGGACGTCGAGCGCGGCCTTCAGGTCCACGCCGGACTTCTCCAGGAAGACCACGGCCTCGGCGCACGCCTGGATGTTCACGGCGACGATCAGCTGGTTGGCGGCCTTCACGGTCTGGCCCGAGCCGTGCGGACCGCACAGCACGATGGTCTTGCCGAGCGCTTCGAGGAGCGGCTTGGCCTCGTCGAAGTCGGCCTGCTCACCGCCGACCATGATGGACAGGACGGCCTCGATCGCGCCGGCCTCGCCGCCGGAGACGGGGGCGTCCAGGACGCGGATCCCCTTGTCCTTGGCGGCCTTCGCCAGGTCGACCGAGGTCTGCGGCGTGATCGACGACATGTCGACGAGCAGGGCGCCCGACCGCGCGTTCTCCAGGATGCCCTCGGCGCCGTAGGCGATCGCCTCGACCTGCGGGGAGGCGGGGACCATCGTCACGATCACGTCGGCGTCCCCGACGGCCTCCGCGATCGACTTCACGGCCTTGCCGCCGGCCGCGGCGAGGCGGTCCAGCTTCTCCTGCTCCAGGGTGAAGCCCGTGACGTCGTAGCCGGCCTTGATGAGATTCTCCGCCATGGGGGAGCCCATGATGCCGAGACCGATCCACGCGACCTTGGGGAGGTTGTTGCTCATGAGGGTGACTCCAAAGCTGAGGAAAGCAGCGATACGTAGATGAAGGGCGCCCGGCGCGTCAGGCGCGCGCGGCGCGGGCCTCGTGCGGCAGCCAGCCGAAGGACTCCGCGCTCGGGGCGTCGCCCGGCTTGTACTCCAGGCCCACATAGCCCTCGTAGCCGGCCTTCTTGAGCCGGCCGAGCAGCTCCGCCAGGGGGAGCGAGCCGGTGCCGGGGGCGCCGCGGCCCGGGTTGTCGGCGATCTGCACGTGGGCCGTCTTGTCGGCGTAGGCGTCGATGACGGCCGGCAGGTCCTCGCCGTTCATGGACAGGTGGTACAGGTCCATGAGGAACTTGGCGTTGCCGAGGCCGGTCGCCGCGTTCACCTTGTCGACGATCTCGATGGCCTGGGGGGCGCTCACGATCGGGCAGGCCGGCGACTCCGGCTTGTTCAGCGCCTCGATCAGCAGGACGGCGCCGACGCGGTCGGCGGCGCGGGCCGCCAGGACCAGGTTCTCCAGGGCGAGTTCGTCCTGCACGGCCGGGTCGACGCCGTCGACGCGGTTGCCGTACAGCGCGTTGAGCGCCTTGCAGCCGAGGGAGTGCGCGAAGTCGGCGGCGACGTCGACGTTGGCGCGGAACTTCTCGCTCTCCTCGCCCGGGATCGACAGGGCGCCCCGGTCGGGGCCGGGCAGCTGGCCCGCGTAGAAGTTCAGTCCGGTCAGCTGGACGCCCGCGTCCTTGATCGCGTCGCGCAGGGCGTCGAGCTCGGACTGTGCGGGGGTGGGGGCGTCGACCCAGGGCCACCAGAGCTCGACCGCGGTGAAGCCGGCCGCGGCGGCGGCCGCGGGACGCTCCAGGAGCGGGAGTTCCGTGAAGAGGATCGACAGGTTGACGTTGAAGCGCTGGTCTGCGGCTGCACCCAATTCAAAACCTGGCATCGGGGTCGGCGCTCCCTTCTAGTTCCGTATAGCGGAAGTTCATTTCTGCTTGATGGAAGGTTGCCCGGGGTCCGGTCGGGCTGTCAAGAGGGGCTGCCGGAAAAACGCCGATCGGCATTAGGTTGAGGGCGTGCGATTGAGAGTGGAGTTCACGACCGAACCCTTCGACCTCGACGAGGCGCCGCCGCACGCGGTCGTCGCCCGTGACGTCGTCCAGGGGGCCGACCTGGACGCGGTCGACGTGGGACCGTTCGGCAACACCGCGGAGGGGGAGGCCGACCGCGTGCTCACCGCGGTCGACACGCTGCTGCGCCGGGCGCTCGAAGCGGGCGCCACCCGCGTCTCGCTCCAGGTCAATGTGGTCGGGGAGGGCGATAAGTGACCGGTCCGGGGGACGAGCCCTTCGTCCGGGCGGTCAAGCCGCTCGTCGACGCCATGGGGGCCGAGATGCTGCCGCCGAGCGAGGCGGCCAAGGACGACATCGTGCTGAGCTGGGAGGGTGCGGAGGTGCTCGCCGTGCGGCTGCCGCAGCTGGCCGACTCCCTGGACCACCTGCTGGCCGCCATGGAGCGCAAGGAGGGCAAGCCCCTCGCCGAGCTCGACCGCAAGGAGAAGCAGGAGGCCGTCCGCCTCCTCGAGGCGCGCGGCGCGTTCTCCGTGCGCCATGGCGTGGAGACCGTGGCGGGAGCGCTCGGTGTCTCCAGATTCACCGTCTACAACTACCTCAACCGCGAGAAATCGACCTGACCTGCGGTGATCCGCCCGTCACCGAACCGTCGTCCGGATACCGGACGGCGGTTTTTGTCGTTCCAAGTTTTCAACAAAGTGTTGACGCAGTGTTTCCGAGGGCGTTAGCTATCCGCAGCCCGTCCAGCACCAGGCCACGGAGGCATCCCGTGACTTCAGGAACGACGACACCGGGTCTCACCCGGTTCAACACCTCGGACGAGAGCGCGGCCCTGGCCGAGCTCCACGAGGTGTGTGCTTCATCGGCGTGGGGGAACAGACTCGTCACCCAGCGCCCCTTCGCCACCAGCGAGTCCCTCTTCAAGGCCAGTGACGCCGCGACGGCCGAACTGACCGCCGAGGACCTCGCCGAGGCGATGGCGGGGCACCCGCCGATCGGCCGCCCGAAGCCCGGCGACCCGACCTCGTCGCGCGAACAGCGCGGCATGGCGGGAGCCTCCGAGGAGCTCAAGGCGGAGATGCTCGAACAGAACCTGGCCTACCAGGACCGGTTCGGACATGTCTTCCTCATCTGCGCCACCGGGGCGAGCGCGGAGCAGATGCTCGACGCGCTCAAGGCACGCATCGGCAACACGCCCGAACAGGAGCGGGAGATCGTCCGCACCGAACTGGGCAAGATCAACCGCATCCGCCTGACCCGTCTCGTGGAGCGAGCAGAAGAAGAGGGCAACGCCTGATGAGCACCGAGACCACCGCTTCGGTGTCCACGCACATCCTGGACACCAGCATCGGACGCCCCGCCGGGGGCGTCGCCATCTCCCTTGCGGCGCGCGCCGGTTCGGGCGCCGCCTGGGTGGCGCTCGGCGGCTCGGCCACCGACGCGGACGGGCGCTGCAAGGACCTGCCGGCCCTGCCGGAAGGAACCACCCACGTCCGTCTCGACTTCGAGACGGAAGCCTATTTCTCGACCTTCTCGACGTCCGCCAACCAGCAAGCCGATGCGCAGCAGGACGCCCCCGCGAATCGGGACAGCGGTGCGACCGGAGCGTTCTTCCCGGAGGTGGCGATCACGTTCGCCGTCACCCCGGGCGAGCACTACCACGTGCCGCTGCTGCTCAACCCGTTCGGCTACTCCGTTTACCGAGGGAGCTAGCAGACATGCCCACGATTCTCGGCCAGAACCAGTACGGCAAAGCAGAGAACCGCGTAGTCAAGATCACGCGGGACGGCGACACCCACCACATCAAGGACCTGAACGTCTCGGTCGCGCTCAGCGGCGACCTCGACGACGTCCACTACAACGGGTCGAACGCCAACTGCCTGCCGACCGACACCACGAAGAACACCTGCTTCGCCTTCGCCAAGGAATACGGCATCGACTCGGCGGAGCAGTACGGCATCCACCTCGCCCGGCACTTCGTCGACAGCCAGCCCTCCATCCACCGGGCGCGCATCCGCATCGAGGAGTACACCTGGGAGCGCATAGCCGGCTCCGACGCGGGCTCCAACTTCATCGGCGCCGAAGAGGTCCAGCACTCCTTCGTCCGCAAGGGCCAGGAGACCCGCCTCGCGCAGATCACGTACGACGGCACCGACTTCGAGGTCCTGTCCGGGCTCAAGGACCTGACCGTGATGAACTCCACGAACTCCGAGTTCTGGGGCTACATCAAGGACAAGTACACGACGCTCAAGGAGGATTACGACCGCATCCTCGCGACGTCGCTGTCCACCTGGTGGCGGCACAACTGGACCAGTGACGAGCAGCGCATGCCGCACTGGGAGAAGTCCTACGAGCAGTCCAAGAAGCACATCCTCCAGGCCTTCGTCGAGACGTACTCGCTCTCGCTCCAGCAGACCCTGTACCAGATGGGCTCGCGCGTCATCAACAACCGCAGCGAGATCGACGAGATCCGCTTCTCGGCGCCGAACAAGCACCACTTCCGCCAGGACCTGTCGCCCTTCGGCCTGGAGAACGAGGCGAAGGACGGCGCCGTGTACTACGCCGCCGACCGCCCCTACGGCCTGATCGAGGCCACCATCCTGCGGGACGGCGCCGAGCAGCGCATCCCGGTCGACATGACCAACCTCTGACGCCTCAGGCGTACTCGGACGCGCAGCGCACCCCCGTCCACCCCGGTCGGCGGGGGTGCGCCGCACCGGAGGGAACATCGCAATGGCAGTGCCAGCAAAGGGGCCGGCTGAAGCCGAGGGCCCGTGTTCTGAATTTTCCGGCCCACCGACGAGCGCCGACACGGTGCACCCGGTGGACGAGAAGCTCCACGTCTCGCGGCTCGTCCCCGCCGCTCTCCAGCACATCGCCGCCATGTACGCGGGCGTCGTCACCCCTCCGCTCATCATCGGCCAGGCCGTCCACCTGGACACCGCGGGCCGGACCCGGCTGATCGCCGCGTCCCTGCTCATCGCGGGCGTGGCCACCCTGCTCCAGACCCTCGGCGTCAAGGGCTTCGTCGGCAACCGGCTGCCCTTCGTCAACGCCGCCTCGTCGGCCGGTATCGCACCGATGCTCGCGATCGCCGAGACCAACGCCAAAGGGGACCAACTCCCCGCCATCTACGGGGCGGTGATGGTCGCGGGCGTCTTCTGCCTCGCCATCGGACCGTTCTTCGGACGGCTCCTGCGGTTCTTCCCGCCGCTCGTCACCGGCGTCGTCATCACCCTCATCGGGGTGACCCTGATGCCCGTGCCCGTCGGCTGGGCCCAGGGCGGCGACGCCACCTCCGCCGACTACGGCGACATGCGCTTCCTCGCGCTGGCCGGCTTCACCCTCGTCGTCATCCTGCTGATCCAACGGTTCGGCAAGGGCTTCGTCAAGCAAGTCGCCCTGCTCTTCGGCCTGTTGATCGGCACCCTCGCCGCGATCCCCTTCGGCATGGCGGACTTCAGCGCGCTCGGCTCCGCGCCGGTCGCCGCGCTCCCGACGCCGTTCGCCTTCGGGGCCCCGGAGTTCCAGCCCGCCGCGATCGTCTCGCTCTGCCTGGTCATGCTCGTCCTGATGACCGAGTCCTCGGCCGGCATGCTCGCCATCGGCGAGATCTGCGAGCGCGAGACCTCCGGCCGCACCATCACCCGCGGCCTGCGCACCGACGGCATCGCCACCTTCGTCGGCCCGGTCTTCGGCGGCTTCCCGACCTCCGCGTTCGCCCAGAACGTCGGTGTCGTCTCGCTGACCAAAGTACGCAGCCGGTACGTCGTCGCGGTGGCGGGCGGCGCCCTGCTGATCCTCGGCATCTTCCCGATGCTCGGCGCCGTCGTCTCCCTGGTCCCCATGCCGGTCCTGGGCGGCGCGGGCATCGTCCTCTTCGGCTCGATCGCCGTCAGCGGCATCCGCACGCTCTCCGAGGCGGGCCTCGACGACAGCTCCAACATCATCCTGGTGGCCGTCTCGCTCGGCGCGGGCATCATCCCGCTGGCCGCGCCCACCTTCTACGCCGACTTCCCGGCCTGGGCACAGACCGTGCTCGGCTCCGGCATCAGCGCCGGCGCGCTCGTCGCCGTATCGCTGAACCTCTTCTTCCACCATCTCGGCACCCGTGGCAGCGCCGGCGCCGCCGCGGCACTCAAATCAACCTAGGGTCCTGCCGTGCCCCAACCGCCACTCAGGAAATGAAGGAAGCACCATGGCAGCTTCTTCGGCAGACCGCATCGTCATCGAGAACGTCGCCATCGCGACGGTCGACGCCACCGACACCGAGTACGCCTCGGGACACATCGTCGTGGCCGGGAACAAGATCGAGTCCGTCGGGGCAGGCAAGGCGCCCGAGGGCCTGGAGAACGTGGTCCGTCGCATCGACGGCACCGGCCACCTCGCCACGCCCGGCCTGGTCAACACCCACCACCACTTCTACCAGTGGATCACCCGCGGCCTCGCCACGGACCACAACCTGTTCAACTGGCTGAAGACGCTGTACCCGACGTGGGCGCGCATCGACGAGCAGATGACGTACGCGGCGGCCCAGGGCTCCCTCGCGATGATGGTCCGCGGCGGCGTCACCACCGCCATGGACCACCACTACGTGTTCCCGCAGGGCTCGGGCGACCTCTCCGGGTCGATCATCCGCGCCGCCTCCGAGATGGGCGTGCGCTTCACCCTGGCCCGCGGCTCCATGGACCGCAGCGAGAAGGACGGCGGGCTGCCGCCGGACTTCGCCGTCGAGACCCTCGAAGGCGCGCTCGCCGCGACCGAGGAGACGGTGAAGAAGCACCACGACGCCTCCTTCGACGCGATGACGCAGGTGGCGGTGGCCCCCTGTTCGCCGTTCTCCGTCTCGACCGAACTCCTCAAGCAGGGCGCCGAGTTGGCGCGCCGTCTCGGTGTGCGCCTGCACACCCACGGCAGTGAGACGGTCGAGGAGGAGAAGTTCTGCCACGAGCTGTTCGGCATGGGCCCGACCGACTACTTCGAGTCGACGGGCTGGCTCGGCGAGGACGTGTGGATGGCGCACAGCGTCCACATGAACGACTCCGACATCGCCGCCTTCGGCCGTACGAGGACGGGCGTCGCGCACTGCCCGTCCTCCAACGCCCGCCTGGCGGCCGGGATCGCCCGCGTCCCCGACATGCTCGCCGCCGGTGTCCCGGTCGGCCTCGGCGTCGACGGCACCGCCTCCAATGAGTCGGGCGAACTCCACACCGAGCTGCGCAACGCCCTGCTCATCAACCGCCTCGGCGCCCACCGCGAGGCAGCCCTGAACGCCCGTCAGGCGCTGCGCCTTGGCACGTACGGCGGCGCGCAGGTCCTCGGCCGCGCGACCCAGATCGGATCGCTGGAGGCCGGCAAGCTCGCCGACCTGGTCCTGTGGAAGCTGGACACCCTGGCCCACAGCTCCATCGCCGACCCGGTGACCGCGCTCGTTTTCGGCGCGGCCGCCCCGGTCACCCTCTCCCTCGTCAACGGCGCGCCGGTCGTGGAGAACAGCCGCCTGCTGCACGTAGACGAGGACGCCATCGCCCGCTCCACGCGGGACGAGGCACAGCGCCTCGCGCGCATCGCCGCGCAGGCGTAACACACCTGGAACTCCGGCCGGGGAGGACGGTCCCCGGCCGGACCCGAGCAGCCGAGCGGGCTGCTCGGGTGCCGCCCCGGCACGTGGCCCAAAGCTTCACGTTCCCGGGGCGGTCAGAGCCTGTCTTCGAACCCCCGTCGTCCGCGCGCAGCGCGGGCGCAGCGGCGGTCGGTGCGTGCGATCGGCGTGCGGAGTCCCAGGTCATGTGGCGGAGCCACCTGTCCTGGGGCGCCGTGCGGCGAGGGTGCGTGCCGGGCGTCGGGGCGCAGACGGGGGTTCGAAGACAGGCTCTCAGTAGTACCTGGGCGCACGACAACCGAATAGCGAGCACGACCTTGCACCACCTCCCAGAAGCGAAAAGTGCCGGCGGCCCTGCCGGGACCGGAAAACAACCGGAGGAGCCGCAGTGGCGACGAAGCCCAGGTTCACCAAGCAAGGCACCACCCCCGCGGAGCAGGATGCGGGGCATACCAAACATCCGGTCGACGAGACGCTGCCCCCGCTGAAGATGGCGACGACGGGGCTGCAACACGTGGCGGCGATGTACGCGGGCGTGGTCGCACCCCCGCTCATCGTCGGCGCGTACATAGGTCTCTCGGCGAAGGAACTCACCTTCCTCACCGGCGCCTGCCTGTTCACGGCGGGTCTGGCCACGTTCCTCCAGACGCTCGGCATCTGGAAGATCGGCGCCCGGCTGCCCTTCGTGAACGGCGTGACGTTCGCGGGCGTCGCCCCGATGCTCGCCGTCGTCGACTCGACGAAGGACAAGGCCGACGCGCTGCCGATCATCTTCGGGGCGGTGATCGTCGCGGGTGTGCTCGGGTTCGTCGCGGCGCCCTTCTTCTCCAAGGCGATCCGCTTCTTCCCGCCGGTCGTCACCGGCACCGTCATCACGCTCATCGGCGTCTCCCTGCTGCCGGTCGCGTTCGGCTGGGCGCAGGGCCCCGACACCAAGGCGTCGGACTACGGCTCGATGAAGAACCTTGCCCTCGCCGGAATCACCCTGGTGATCGTGCTGCTGCTGCGCCGCTTCACGACCGGGTTCGTCAAGCAGATCGCGGTCCTGCTCGGCCTGGTCATCGGCACGGTCGTCGCGATCCCGTTCGGCGTCACGGACTTCTCGCCGGTCGGCGACGCGGACATCATCGGCTTCCCCACCCCGTTCCACTTCGGCGCGCCGCAGTTCGCCGGGGCGGCCATCGTCTCCCTCTGCGTCGTCATGGTCGTCTCGATGACCGAGTCGACCGCCGACATGCTGGCGCTCGGCGAGATCGTCGACCGCCCGGCCGACGAGAAGACCATCGCGGCCGGCCTGCGCGCCGACACCCTCGGCACAGCGATCAGCCCCCTGTTCAACGGCTTCATGTGCAGCGCGTTCGCCCAGAACATCGGCCTCGTCGCGATGACGAAGATCCGCAGCCGGTACGTGGTGGCGACCGGCGGCGCGTTCCTGGTCCTGATGGGGCTGTGCCCGGTGGCGGCCTCGCTGATCGCGGTCGTGCCGCGCCCGGTGCTCGGCGGCGCGGGGGTCGTCCTGTTCGGATCGGTCGCCGCCAGCGGCATCCAGACCCTGGTCAAGGCGAACCTGGAGAAGGACAACAACGTCCTCATCGTCGCGGTCTCGCTCGCCGTTGGCCTCATCCCCATCGCGGCGCCGGAGTTCTACCACGCGTTCCCCGACACCGCGAAGATCATCCTGGACTCGGGCATCTCCACCGGCTGTGTCGCGGCCGTGCTCCTCAACCTCGTCTTCAACCACATCGGCAAGCGCGGCGACGCGGACGAGGTCACCGCGCCGATGGAGTCCGGCGGGGCCATCGTCGAACAGCGGACGGGGACGACGGCGGCCTCGGCGCACTGACGCCGGGCCGGCACCGGATACGGCGGAGGGGGGGGGGGGGGGGGGGAGGGAGCTCCCAAAAGGGCAAACCCCCGGGACAGGGTGTCCCCCCACAGGGGA
>NZ_JBVIFR010000002.1:0-119447 GCF_055571235.1 Streptomyces sp. NPDC030991 | reverse complement strand
AAGACCACCCCTCAGAGAGAGGGCACCGGGAGACAAAAACAAAAAACCAACACCACCCCCCCCCCCCCCCCCCCCCCCCCCCCCCCCCCCCCCCCCCCCGGGGCCGGGTCGTCACCCGATGTGGAAGCTCTCCCCGTAGACCTTCCAGTCCAGCGGCGGGTCCAGGTTCAGGTTGCCCTGGTTGAGGAAGACGCGCTGGGCCGTGTCGACGCGGCTGGTGTCGCTGTGCGCCTCCTCCTGCCGCATGGCCCACACCCGCGCGTCGAGGAACGCGTGCAGCCACGTCACCTCGGAGCCGCCCTGCGCGGGCGGCTTCGCCTTGCCGAGGGCGCGCTTGCGGATGCTACGGAAGCTGGTCGGGTCGGAGCCGTCGCCGTGCATCACGATCGCGTCGTAGTACGTGAACTGGCCGAGCGTGCCCACGCCGTCGGCCTTGCCCTGGCCGACCGACGGATTGAAGTAGACCCGGTCGCGCTCGTCGTTCTGCGCCTGCTGGAAGGCGGAGTCCTGGGCCGCCCTCGCCCAGTCGCGGGGGAAGTTCGGGTCGAGCCCGTCGTGCGAGTCGCTGCCGTCGACCTCGCGCAGCGCGGGCAGGTACTTCGCGAGGACGTTGCCGGGTTTGCGGGCGGTGTAGAGCTCGACGAGGTCGAGCATGTCACCGGTGCCCGAGCAGAAACCGATGATGCCGGCGGTGTAGCCGCGGCCGTCGTCTATGTCCTCGATGTACCCGTACTGGGCCTTCCAGTCGAGCGAGGAGTTCTCGGCGCTCGACACCAGCTTCATGGCGATCTCCTTCTTCGCCGGGTCGTCGAGCCCGTCGGCGCCCGACGGGGCGGGGGTGGCGCCGGCGAGCCGGGTGGAGAGCAGGGGAGCCGCCACGACGGTGGCACCGAGGAAGGTGAGAAGTGTGCGACGGGACGTGTGCGTGTGGGGGGTGAACACGGGTCCTCCTAGCGGAAGTTCGTCGTTCCATCGACCGTTAGGAAGGTTTCCTATCAGAGATTGAAGATGACGTATACCCGTCAAGACGGCTTTGTCGAAAGGGAGCTGCGGCCCGGCGGGCGGGATCTCTCAGGCCCGACGGAGGTGTTCGCGCACCTGAACAGCGATTTTGTACGTGTTCCCGGTCGGACGGGTGCGCAGTGCGCCGGGGTCGCGGATCCAGGCGTCCTCAAGGGCGAACCAGTCGACCGGACGAGGTGGGCGCCGCTCGTCGAGCGCCGTGCGCAGCGCCGCGAAGTACGTCGCCCACCGCGTGCGATAGAGGCCGCCGACGAGGCCGGCCCACTCCCGGTTGGCGTAGTCGCGCAGCCCCGCATCGGCCCCCGCGCGCGTTCCCCACGTCGTGACCAGGGACAACTGGTCGAGCGCGAGACGCTCGCGCTCCGCGTCGTCGGCGCCCCAGGCCCGCGCGTCCGCCACCCAGCGCCCCAGCAGGTGCCGGGCGTCGGTGGCGAGCAGCCGCTCCAGGAGGTCCATCAGGCCGAGCCAGTCACGGCTCAGCCGCTCCAGACCGGCCGCGTCCCCGGACTCGTACACATCCTTGATCCGGGGGAGCAGGGCGCGGCTGCGGTTCGAGAGGGCCTGGCGGGCCACGTCGAGGAGGTCGGTACGGTACGCCGACGAGCGCCGCAGCGCGGGATGTACGGCCAGCAGATGATCGAGCGCCTTCTCGAACTCGGCCGCGTCGTACCGCAGTTGTTTCGGCGACCATGACGCGGCGGACCTGGCCGCGAGGGAGGGGCGCGCCCCGAACAGGCCGTCCGCGCCCTCGCCCCAGCCGTCGGCGCGCGTCGTGCCGTACGCGGTGCGCCGCAGCACGTCCCAGGCCGCGACGGCCTCGCGGTCGTGCCCGCCGTACCGCGCGACCGACCACTCCTCGAACCAGCGCGGAAGATCCAACTCTCCCTCGCGCCAGGCCAGTTCGGAGAACAGCTCGAACGCCGCCGGGTTGTTGTCCGCGGCCTCGGGCAGCAGCGCCGTGCCGCGCAGGGCGCCACCCGGACGCGTCCGCCACCGGTCGTAGAGCTCCGCCCAGTCGCGGGTGTTGGCACCGAGCGCCGTGTGGCCGCCGAAGTTCCAGATGGAGCCGAACGCGTAGGGGGTGCCGTCCCAGTCCGCGTCACGGTCCGTCACCGTCGGGTAGTGGTCGGAGATGCCGTCGACGACGAGCATCCGCTCCTTGTCGACGGCGTTCACGATCGTCTTCGGCGGGTTGTGGCGCCAGCCCAGGATCACCCAGAGCGCCTGGGGATGCGCCGCGCGCAGGGCCTTCTCCACCCCCCGCGCCGCGTCGGCGACCGGCACGTCACCGGGCTTGCCGCCCTCGTGCAGAAGATCCATCTTGAACAGTTCCGCCGGGCCGAACATCGCTTTCTGCGTGCGGTAGAACGCGGCCGCCACGCGCGCGAAGTGCGGGCCGCGCGGATCCAGCCAGTCCGGCCGCCGGTACCCGTACCAGTCGCCCTGCGTCACCACGTGTGCGCCGGGGTTGCGGTCCGCGAACCCGGGCGGCACCGTGCCGTAGTAGCCGGGCAGCACCGGCCTCATCCCCAACTCCCGTACGCGGTCGGCGATCCGGCGTCCCAGCCGGGCCCGCTCCGCGAGCAGCCCGGCCGACACGGGGCCGCCCGCGGGGCCCGCCATGTTCTGCAGCAGCCACCACGGCTGATGGGCGGGGGAGGGGATCCACTCCCGCAGCTCACGGTCGCCGTACCCGAACCCGGTCAGCACCCGGTGGTACAGCGCGTCCGCGCCGACGTACACGAGCACCTCGTTGAAGCCGTGCAGGGCGAGCACGTCCAGCTCCCGCTCCCAGTACGACCAGTCGTGGTACGCGCCCGTGTAACCGTCGTTGGTGTCGTTGAGGGCGAAGCGGTGCGGGACGTTCGCGCGGCCGGTGAGCGGGTCCGGCGGGGCGGGCAGCAGGAGGGGGAGGTGGAGCTGCTCGCCCGTCCAGGAGATGTTGGCGTGCACCACGTGCTTCAAGTAGTGGCGCAGACCGGCGAGCTGGACGGCGGGCGAGGTGCCCGCGATCCGGATGCGGCCGAGTCGCCCGTCCACGCGGAAGCTGTCCTGCGCACCCGGCAGCGGCCGGAACACCAGCTGGTGCGCGTGATGGCCGAGCAGCCGACGCGCGGCGGCAGCCGCGGCGTGCGGGGAGCGGGGCACTGCGTCCTCCGGGCCGGCGGAGGCGTCCGCGCACGACACCAGGGCCGATCCGGTGAGCGCGGTCAGGAACGTGCGGCGAGCCAGGGACATGCTGAGTGCATACCCGTCCTGGCCGCGCGGGACGTGACGCCGCGCGGACGGTCCGGGGCGGGCCACGTGAACGGCGGGTGCGCCGGGGCCCCCACCGGGCCGGGGCGGGCGCGGGTCGGACGGTAGACGGACAGGCCGCACCGGCGGCTCAGCGCCCGGACCGGACGTCACCGGCGATGTCGAGCGGGCGCTCGGACGGCCGCCGCGCACGTTCGAGCAGTGGGCGGCGCCCCGCTCACCAGGGCGCACCTGGGCGCACGGGTCACAGGCCGAAGACGCCCGGGTCCGTCGCCAGCGCCTTGAAGACCTCTCTCGGGTCCTTGACGAGCTTGCGCTCGGTGAGGTCCAACAGGCCGCCCACCGAGACCACTTCGGCCGACACGATGCCGTCGCTCCTGCGCACCGTCTGGCGGATGCGGAACGTCTTGCCCTCGCCCCACTCGAAGACGCAGTCGACATCCACCTCGTCACCCGCGCGCAGCTCCCGCAGATAGCGGATGTTCGTCTCCAGGGCGACGGGGCCGACCCCGCGCTCCAGCAGACTGCTCTGCCGGATGCCGCCGCGGCGCAGGATCGACCAGCGCGCGTGCTCGGCGTACTGCAGATACACCGCCTGGTTGAGGTGCCCCTGCGAGTCGGTCTCGTACCCGCGGACCTCGATCCGGACGGAAAACGGCTCTGCCACGACGTTCCTCTCGACAGGCGGATGGTGCGGCGGCTCGATGATTCGGCGGCTCGACGATTCGGAGACTCGACGGTACGACGTCCGAGGGTTCGGCAGTACGGCCGGGTGCTCCCGACGCGGCGTGACGCTCGTCTTGTTAAGCCCGTCTCGGCGACGCCAGAAGGTACCGGCCGCCGCCGCGCGGCGCCGCGTGCTCGCTCACCTGCCATCCGGCCCGCTGGAGCGCCGCCGCGCAGGCCGCGAGGGCGGCCGGCTCCGGGTGGTGCACCGCGACGGCCTCGGGCTGCGGGGTGTCGGTCACCCGGTACCCCGGCGCCGAACCGCTCGCCGGGAGGCACTCCGCCGTCTCCAGGGCGAGCGCCGCCGCGTGCGCCAGGCGGCTGCGCTCCCAGGCGCAGGGCCGGTCCGTGGAGCCGTCGGCGGTGGTCATCCGGCGTATCTCCATGAGCCCCTGCCAGGCCGTCCGCACGTCGCGCGCCCGGGCCGGGGACGCGACGATGTCCGCCTCACCGCCGAGCCGCGCCGTGAACACGCCGTCGGACCCGGCCGGCCGGGGCGTGGCGATCGAGGGCGTGGCGGTCGAGGGCGCCGCCGACGGGGGCGCGGACCCGTCGGGCTCGTCCCCGGCCTCGCGGAGCCGGTGCCCGGCGGGGGTGAGGAAGTGGTCGTGCGGCGGGCGCGGATGCCGGAACGCCAGGTTCAGCACGACGAGCCGCGTCAGCTGGGCCGCGCTCCCGCTGATCCGGCCCGTCCGCGGGTCGGCGGCCTCGATGATGTGCCGCTGCGCGGCGGTCGGCGGTCTGGTCATGGCGCACCTCCTGCCGACGATGGTGCACGACGGCACTGACATCGACGCTGCCGCCCGGGTTCCGGCGGCCGGACGGACCCACGCGCCCCGGCCCCTCGGTCAGCTGCTCGGCGGCCGCAGGTTCCAGCCCGAGACCACCGGCCGGCCGTGTTCCGTGCTCAGCCGGCTCACCGTGCCGGTCGCGAGCAGGAAGTGCGAACCGCCCGAAGGCGGCAGGCCCAGGCGCCGTGCGGTCAGGACCCGCAGGAAGTGACTGTGCGAGACCAGCACCACGCTGCCCTCGTTGTTGGCGAGCGCCGCGTCGACCTTGGAGAGCATCCGGTCGGCCCGCTCGCCCACCTGCTCCGGGGTCTCGCCCGGGTGCTCGGGCGGCCCGGGCGGCACCCCGTCGTCGAACAGGTACCAGTCGGGGCGGGTGCGCTGGATCTCGCGGGTCGTCACGCCCTCGTAGGCGCCGTAGTCCCATTCCTTCAGGTCCGGGTCGACGGTGAAACGGTGCAGGCCGGCCAGTTCGGCGGTCTCGCGGGCCCGGCCCAGGGGGCTCACGAAGACGGCCCCTACGTGGTAGCTGTTGACGAGCGGCGCGACTCTGCGTGCCTCTTCGCGGCCGTTCTCGGTGAGCGGGATGTCAGTGAGGCCGGTGTGCTGACCGGTCAGCGCCCACTCGGTCTCACCGTGCCGGACGAGGAGCAGATCACCCACGGTTCACGCCTGTTCTGGGGTCGGTACGAGACAGGGACATTATCGAACGAACCGTACACCTGCGCCCCCGCACGAAGATCACGGGCCCGCCCGGCGGCGGACGGGACCCGTGCGGCAGCCCGCGGATCAGGGATTGTCGGACCCGGCCCGTAAGGTCTAGAGGTCCAGTGACGGGAGAGCCCACCGGGACAGGTCCACAGGTGTGAGTCCGTCGGCGTGAGCCGGCCGAGCGGAGAGGGGAGGTGACGTGGTCGTGCCGGAGCTGCCCGGCGTCGCCCTCGGCGCCGCCGCCGTCTTCCTGCCCGCCGCCCTGCCGCGCGAGGGGAGAATCGCGTTCTGGTCGCCGGACGGAGCGGGTCCCCCCGGCGCCACCGAGCTGATCACGGTCGTCCGCGCGCACGGCTCGGGGGTGCGCAGCCGCGAGGTACCCGCGCTCGTGCTGCCGGTCGTCGACGCGCTGCCGCTGCTCGTCCGGGCCCGCCGCACCAGGGGCGCGCACCCCGCCTCGGCCGCCTGGGGCGCCGCCGCCGCGCACGCCCTGCATCTGGTGGCGCGCGGCCGGCTGCTGCCCGGGCTCACCGCCTCCGACCACGACGCGTGGCGAGCGGGTCCGTTGGACGCGGACGACGTCGCGCAGCTCCAGGGCATCGCCGCCGCCCTGCCCCCGGAGGGCTACGCGACGCCGGTGCCCGGACGCCGCCCCCTCCGGCTGCCCGACCCCGAGGCCCTGGTCCGCGCCTTCGTCGACGCGGTCGCCGACGCGCTGCCGCGTACCCCGGCGGCGGCGCACGCGGCGGGCGCCCCGTTCGCCGCGGCGGCCGCGCAGCACATCCCGCACGCACGCCCCTGGGCCGTCGAGGCGGCGGCCGGACTCGACGCGGGGGTCCGGGTGTCGCTGCGGCTCGACCTCTCCCAGCAGCTGCTGTTCGACGCGGCGGAAGAGCCCGCGGCGCCCGACGAGCCGGCGGCCCGCCGCGCCGGAGCCGCCGTCGTCCAGGTGCACAGCCTCGCCGACCCCACGCGCGTGGTGGACGCGGCGCACCTGTGGGCCGGCGACGTCGAGGGCGACCACTTCGGGCCCCGCGCCCGCATCGACGCCATCCTCGCCGTGCGGCGCGCCGTCGCCGTCTGGCCGCCGCTCGGCCGGCTCCTGGAGCAGGACGTGCCGGACGTGCTCGCGCTCGCCGAGAGCGAGCTGATCGATCTGCTCGGACCCGGGGCGGCCCGCCTCGCCAGGGCCGGGGTCACGGTGCACTGGCCGCGCGAGCTGGCCCGCTCGCTCACCGCGACGGCCGTGGTGCGCGCGCAGACCGCGCCGGGTTCGGCCACCGACGGTACGGCCTTCTTCGACAGCGACGAACTGCTCGCGTTCAACTGGCAGCTGGCGCTCGACGGCGACCCGCTCACCGAGAGCGAGATGGACCGGCTCGCCGAGTCGCACCGCGCCGTGGTCCGGCTGCGCGACCAGTGGGTGGTCGTCGACCCCGACCTCGTCCGCAAGGCGCGCAAGCGGGAGCTGGGCCTCCTCCAGCCCGTCGACGCGCTCGCCGTCGCGCTGACCGGCGAGGCCGACGTCGACGGGGAGCGTGTCGCGGCCGTGCCCACCGGCCGCCTCGCCGAGCTCCGCGACCGGCTCACCCGGGGCATCGACGCCGTCGAGCAGCCCGCGGGCCTGCACGCGACCCTCCGCGACTACCAGCTGCGCGGCCTGGCCTGGCTCGACCTCATGACCTCGCTCGGCCTCGGCGGCTGCCTCGCCGACGACATGGGCCTCGGCAAGACGGTCACGCTCATCGCCCTGCACCTGCGCAGGGACCGGCCGGCGCCCACCCTGGTCGTCTGCCCCGCCTCCCTGCTGGGCAACTGGCAGCGGGAGATCACGAGGTTCGCCCCCGGCGTGCCCGTGCGCCGCTTCCACGGCGCCGAGCGGACCCTGACCGGGCTCGACGGCGGGTTCGTCCTCACCACGTACGGCACCCTGCGCACCCGCGCCGGGGAACTCGCGGGCCACACCTGGGGCATGGTCGTCGCGGACGAGGCACAGCACGTGAAGAACCCGAACTCGGCCACGGCGAAGGCCCTGCGCCTGATCGACGCCCCCGCGCGGGTGGCCCTCACCGGCACCCCCGTCGAGAACAACCTGTCCGAGCTGTGGGCGCTGCTCGACTGGACGACGCCCGGTCTCCTCGGCCCGCTGAAGACGTTCCGCGCCCTGCACGCGCGCACGGTCGAGGGCGAGGTCCCCCTCCAGGGCCAGGGCGGAGTCAACCCCGAGGCGATCGAGCGCCTCTCCCGCCTCGTACGCCCCTTCATCCTGCGCCGCAAGAAGTCCGACCCGGGCATCGTGCCCGAGCTGCCGCCCAAGACCGAGACGGACCACCCGGCGCCCCTCACCAGGGAACAGGCGTCGCTGTACGAGGCCGTGGTGCGCGAGTCCATGGCGAACATCGAGGCCGCCGAGGGCATCGGCCGCCGCGGCCTCGTCATGAAGCTGCTCACCTCCCTCAAGCAGATCTGCAACCACCCGGCGCAGTACCTGAAGGAGGGCGAGGGCGACGGCGGGCGCGCCCGTCTCGCGGGCCGCTCCGGCAAGCTCGCGCTCCTCGACGAGCTGCTGGACACGATCGTCGCCGAGGAGAACTCGGTCCTCGTCTTCACCCAGTACGTGTCGATGGCCAAGCTCCTCGCCACCCACCTGGCCACCCGGTCCATCCCCACACAGCTGCTGCACGGCGGCACCCCCGTCGCCGAGCGCGAGCGCATGGTGGACCGCTTCCAGGCCGGCGAGGCCCCCGTGTTCCTGCTGTCGCTGAAGGCCGCGGGCACCGGGCTCAACCTCACGCGCGCGGGCCACGTCGTCCACTTCGACCGCTGGTGGAACCCGGCGGTCGAGGAGCAGGCCACCGACCGCGCGTACCGCATCGGACAGACCCAGCCCGTCCAGGTGCACCGCCTCATCACCGAGGGGACCGTCGAGGACAGGATCGCCGAACTGCTCACGGCCAAGCGGGCGCTGGCCGACGCGGTGCTCGGCGCCGGCGAGGCGGCGCTCACCGAACTGACCGACCGGGAGCTGACCGACCTGGTCGCGCTGCGCAGGGGGTCGGCATGAGCCCCGCGACCGGCGGAGGGCACGCCGCGCACATCCCCGGCCGGGCCCGCACCGCCGAGCAGGCGCAGGCCCGGCACACGGACACCCGCCGCACGTTCCCGCCGGTGCCGCCCCGCGCCCGGCCGGGCGACGGATCCGCCCTGACCTGGTGGGGGAACGCGTGGGTGGACGCCCTGGAGGACACCGCCCTCGACCCGGCCCGCCTCGCGCGCGGCCGTGCCTACGCCGACCGCGGTCACGTCGACGCGATCACCGTCACCCCGGGCCGCGTCGTCGCCTACGTGCACGGCTCCCGGCCCCGCCCCTACCGGGCCGAACTGCGCCTGCGCACCCTGTCGGACGACGAGTGGACGCGCTTCGTGGAGACGGCCGCGGCCCGCCCCGACCACATGGCGTCCCTGCTCGACAAGGACGTACCGCACGCGCTCGCCGCCGCCGTCGACCTGCTCCCCGCGGTCGACGACCTGGTCCCCGCGTGCAGCTGCCCGGACCGCGCCGAGCCCTGCAAGCACGCGGCGGCCCTCTGCTACCAGACGGCCCGTCTCGTCGACGAGGACCCCTTCGTCCTGTTCCTGCTGCGCGGCCGCGGCGAGCAGGAGCTGCTCGCCGACCTCACGCGGCGCAACGCCGTCCACACGGCGCGGGAGCTGCGCCCGGCCGAGGCGCCGTCCCTCGACTCGGCCCCCGCACGGGAGGCGCTCGCCCGCGCGGGGCAACTGCCGTCGCTGCCCCCGGAGTTCCCCGCCCCGCCGCACCCCGAGCGCCCGCCGTCCTATCCGCAGGCCCCCGATGCCCCCGATCCGCTCGCCCTCGACCTGCTGGCCACGGAGGCCGGCGTCCGCGCGCACACCCTGCTGACCACCGGTGCCGACCCGCTGGCCGGCCTCACCCCCTGGCAGGACGCCGTCCGCCTGGCCGCCGCCCACCCCGGCTCGGGCCTCACCGCGGCCACCCGCGCGCTGTACGCCTCGCTCTCCCGCGGTACCGGCCGCACCCCCGCCGACCTCGCCCGCGCGGTCGCCGCCTGGCGCCAGGGCGGGCTCGCCGGACTGTCCGTCCTGGAGGAGGAGTGGGACCCGCCGGCCGGCCCCTTCGACCGCGCCCGCCCCGCCCTTCTCGCCACGGGCCACCCGGAGTTCCGCCCCCGCCGCAACCACCTGTCGACGGCGTCCGTCCAACTCCGCCTCGGCCGCGACGGGTTGTGGTACGGCTACGAGTCCGACCCGGGCCGCGACGACTGGTGGCCCAGGGGAGAGCCGGCCCCCGACGCCGTGTCGGCCCTGGTCTCCTTGCTGGACGGGAGCTGAGCCCCCTCACCCGTCAGCCCTCGCGGGTGAGCGAGGGCGCCGTCACGAAAATACCCAAGTCGCGGGATGCGGCACGGGTGTTCACCCGGCCAGACTCTCCCCATGACCACACCCCACCCCCTGCGCACCATCGAGGCCCACGAGTTCGAGGCATGGGCCCGGATGGCCACGACGACGTACGGCCAGGACTGGCGCGAGGGCGCCCTGCGCAACGCCCGCTCCGTGCACGATCCGGCGCGCACGATCGTCGCCCTCGACGGCCGGGACATCGTCGGCGGCGCGACGGTCTACGGCCGCACCCTGACGGTCCCCGGCGCCTTCACACCCGTCGCGGGCATCGCGCTCGTCGCGGTCCTGCCCACCCACCGGCGGCGCGGCATCCTCACCGCGATGATGCGCAAGCAGCTCACCGAGCTGCACGAGTCGGGCGGCGAACCGGTCGCGGCCCTCAACGCCGCCCAGGCCACCATCTACGGCCGCTTCGGGTACGGCATCGCCTCCCACCGCTCCGAACTCCGCGGCGACAAGCGGCACATGGCGCTGCGCCCCGATGTCGACCTCGGTGACGGCACCATCCGCCTGAAGACCCGTGACGAGGCACGCCCGCTGCTCGAGAAGGTCCACGACACCGCTCGCCGGCAGACGCCCGGCTGGGTCGACCGGGCCGAGAAGTACTGGGACGCCCGGCTCTACGACGCCGAGCACATCCGCGACGGCGCGACCGAGCTGCGCTACGCGCTGCACACCGAAGCCGGCGGCGACACCACCGGTTACGTCCTCTACCGGTCCAAGGGCAGTACCGCGCAGGTCGTGGAAGTCGCCACCACCAGCCGCCACTCCCATGCCGCCCTGTGGCGGTACCTCATCGAACTCGACGCCCACGACCACCTCACCTGCGACGTGGCCGTCGACGAGCCGCTGCTGCACCTGCTGCTCGACCCGCGGGCCGTACGCGCCACCGTCACCGACAACCTGTGGGTGCGCCTGGTCGACGTCGGCCGGGCCCTCGCCGCCCGGCGCTACACCGCGCCCGTGGACCTCGTCATCGAGGTCGAGGACACCTTCTGCCCGTGGAACGCGGGCCGCCACCGGCTCACCGCCGACGCCGGCACCGCCCTGTGCGAACGCACCCGGGACCGCCCCGACCTGCGCCTGACCGTCGCCGAGCTGGGCGCGGCCTACCTCGGCGGCCCCACCCTGTCGGCCCTCGCGGCGGCGGGCCGGGTCGAGGAACTGACCCCCGGCGCGGTGGCGGCGGCCTCCCTCGCCTTCCGCGGCACACGCGAACCGTTCCACCCGTCCGGCGCGGCCTTCCCCGCTTTCTGAAGCCGCTTTCTGAAGCCGCCTTCTCCACCCGCGGTCCGCACCCGCCTTCCGCAGGCGCCTACTGCACGCTCGGCGCCGCCGCCTCCACGAACGCGGAGAGCGCGTCCTTGCAGCGCCGCGAGCGCTGGTCGCGGTCCTGTTCGTCGGCGGCCTCGTGCAGGCAGTTCGCCAACTCGAAGGCGGTCTCGGCCAGTTGCCGCAACCTCGGTACGTCACAGACCAGTTGGACCCGGGTCAGCGCCTGGCGCGCCGCGATGCGGGCCTCGTACGAGGCGAAGCGCGCCGCCTCCGCGTCGGGCGCGCCGGGGTGTTCCTTGGCGCGGAACCAGCGGTCGTTCTGGCCGCGCCGGTAGTCGAGAAGGGCGCCGGTGAACCCGCTGTAGGCGGCGATGCGTTCCTGGCGGAGCTGTTCGGCGCGGGCCAGTTCCGCGCCGCGCACCGTCGCGCGGCTCTGGAAGTAGTGCGTGACGACCGAGCCCAGCAGGGTGCCGAGGACCGCTATCAGTGCCGCGTCCAACGTTGCGTACTCCTCACAGGTGCGATGTGCCGTACGAGGACCGGGTGGAGGAACGGGCAGGCTACGCCTTCGCCGCCAGCGACATGCCCCGCCCCGCGAAGTACTCCCCGAACCGCTCCGCAGGCAGCTCCGCCGTACGCGTCGCCGGGTCCGTGCCCGACGGGTTGTGGAAGTGGAAGCCCGTACCGTCCGGCGTGCGGGAGGTGACCAGGACGAGGTGGCCGCCGCGGCCGGGGGAGGGTTCGTGGGGGCGGCGGATCGCGTAGTGGACGGAGGCGATGACGAGGCGGCCGGCGTCGAGCAGCTCGCCGATCCCGTCCGTCGTCAGCTCGCGGTGCACCCGCGCCTCGACGCCGTGCGCCTCGTGGAGGTACGCGGCGGCGGGGGCGTAGATCATCCCGTGGATCTCGCCGTCGGCGTCCACGGTGTACGCGCCGAACTTCAGGGCGCCGTCGCGGAGTTCGAAGAGGGAGGGTGCCCCGGCGCCGAGCGCCATGCGCAGGCAGGTCGCCCCGCACAGGTGCCCGCACCAGCGCGCGTAGTCCTCCACCGTGCTCGCCCCGGACTCCCGCCACGCGGGGTCCCGCGCCCGGTCGAACTCACCCGAGACGATCGCGCCGACCAGGTCGGGCGAGGCGTACTGGGTGTGGCTCGGGTACCCGCAGGTGGTGCAGGGCGTCACTGACTCTCCCGTCGGTCCGGCGAGCGCCGCGTCACTGGCGGTAGCCGCTCAGGAAGCGGCCGATGCGGCTGATGGCGGCGTCGAGATCATCAGCGTACGGGAGGGTGAGGATGCGGAAGTGGTCGGGCCGTGGCCAGTTGAAGCCGGTGCCCTGGACCACCTGGATCTTCTCGCGCAGCAGCAGGTCCAGGACGAACTTCTCGTCGTCCACGATCTTGTGGACCTTCGGGTCGAGCCGGGGGAAGGCGTACAGGGCGCCCTTCGGTTTGACGCAGCTGACGCCGGGGATCTCGTTCAGCTTCTCCCACGCCTTGTCGCGCTGTTCGTGCAACCGGCCGCCGGGCCTGGTCAGTTCGCGAATCGACTGGCGGCCGCCGAGTGCGGCCTGGATGGCGTACTGCGCGGGCGCGTTCGGGCACAGCCGCATGGAGGCGAGCATCGTCAGCCCCTCCAGGTAACTCTTGGCGTGCTGCCGCGGGCCCGTGACGACCAGCCAGCCGGAGCGGAAACCCGCGACGCGGTACGTCTTGGAGAGGCCGCAGAAGGTGAGGACGACGAGGTCGGGGGCGAGGGCGGCGGCGCTGTGGTGGACCGCGTCGTCGTACAGGATCTGGTCGTAGATCTCGTCGGCGAAGACCATCAGGCCGTGCCGGCGGGCGAGGTCGAGGATGCCCTCGACGATCTCCTTCGGGTAGACGGCGCCGGTGGGGTTGTTCGGGTTGATGATGACGACGGCCTTGGTGCGGTCGGTGATCTTGGCCGCCATGTCGTCCAGGTCCGGGTACCAGTCCGACTGTTCGTCGCAGAGGTAGTGCACGGCCTTGCCGCCGGAGAGCGTGGTGACCGCGGTCCACAGGGGGAAGTCGGGGGCGGGGACGAGGACTTCGTCACCGTCTTCGAGGAGCGCCTGGACGGCCATGGTCACCAGCTCGGAGACGCCGTTGCCGAGGAAGACGTCGTCGACGCCGACATCGAGGCCGAGCGCCTGATAGCGCTGGGCGACGGCGCGCCGGGCCGAGAGGATGCCGCGCGAGTCGGTGTAGCCGTGCGCCTGCGGGAGCATCCGGATCATGTCCTGGACGATCTCCTCGGGCGCCTCGAAGCCGAACAGCGCCGGGTTGCCGGTGTTCAGGCGCAGCACGCTGTGGCCCGCCTCCTCCAGCGCGTTGGCGTGCGCGATCACCGGGCCGCGGATCTCGTAGCAGACCTCGCTGAGCTTGCTCGACTGCCGGAACTCCATGCGCGTGCCCTCCAGGCGGACCAGGTGTCTGTGCGTACCGGGGTCACTGGTGTTGCTTCGGTGACTTACTTGGTTTTACCAAGCTTGAGCTTGGAAAGTCCAACAAGTTGCATAGACTGCGAGTCATGCCACGCCGAAGCTACGACCAGTACTGCGCCGCCGCCCGCGCCCTCGACGCCGTCGGCGACCGTTGGACGCTCCTGATCGTCAGGGAGCTCCTCGCGGGTCCGCGCCGCTACACCGATCTGCACGCCGACCTGCCCGGTGTCAGCACGGACATGCTGGCCACCCGGTTGAAGGACATGGAGCGCGACGGACTCGCCACGCGGCGCAGGCTCGCCGCCCCCGCCTCGGTGTACGTGTACGAACTCACCGACCGCGGGCGGCAGTTGCTCCCCGTGCTGGTGGCGCTGGGGGAGTGGGGCGCGGCCGAGCTGGGCGAGCGCCGGCCCACGGACGCGGTGCGGGCGCACTGGCTGGCGCTGCCGGTGCTGCGCGAGCTGACCGGTCTCGGGGAGCGCGGGGTGGCCGAAGTCCGGCTCGACGAGGGGCGGTTCTGGGTCCGGGTGGGGGATGAGCCCGGGTACGGGGACGGGCCGTACGAGGGCGGCGAGGCCGATGTGCGGATGGTGCTCGGCGCGGAGGCGGGGGGCGCGGTCGCGCGGGGGGAGATGGGGCTGGTCGAGGCGGTTCGGTCGGGGCGGGCCGAGGCCGAGGGGGACGGCCCGCTGGCCGCGGCGCTGGGCTCTCGGCGGTCGGGGGAGGGGGCCGAGTCCCTCGCGGGTTGAGCCGGCGTTCTCGGGTGCGGTGCCGTCGTGGCCGCGCCCTTTGAGGGGCTGAGGCCGCTCTGTGGGCGCTGTGCCGCCGGTCGCGCGGTTCCCCGCCCGCGTCCCTGAGGGGGCAGGCGGGGCCGATTGCGCGGGCCCCCGCGCTCCTGGCGGCGTCGACGTCCGTCGCGGGTGCGCCGCCGTCGTTGTTTCCGAGGGACGGGGGCGCACCCGGTGACGTCAGGCCGTCGGTGGCACCCGCCCGGGGGGGCCCGAACCCCGTGTCAGGGTGTACCCGCCGATCCCGGCGAGCGCCGCGAGCACCGCGCCCGCGCCGGTCCAGAGCCAGCGGCTGGTCCACCAGCCGGAGGCCCAGTCATGGTCGTCGGCGGTCCCGGTCGAGCCGGGGACCAGCGGGGTCGACAGCGAACCGTCCACCGCGGCCGCGCCGCCCATGTCCTTCGAGGCCGCCTCGACCGACGCCGACACCGGCAGCCCGAGATCGCTGTCGGCGAGCCCGGTCACCGTGAGCCGCACGTAGTACGTGCCGGGCAGCGGGTCGTTCGCCCACGGCTCGGACCAGGCCCGCACCGCCCGCAGCGTGCACGCGAGGTCGGCGCGCGCCGCGTCGGCGGCCACCGTGCGCGCCTGCGTCCCGTACATGCAGGACTGGCGGCGGCGCAGACCGTCGTACACGTCGATCCGCCAGGTCTGCGCGCCGTGCCTGGCCTGCGCGTCGGGCAGGTCGACCGTGGCCCGTACCGTCGGCCGCTGCCCGGAGTCGGCCGGGAACGACCAGTACAGGTAGTCACCGGTGGACGCGCTAGCCGTCGCCTTCTGCTCCTGCGCGATCGGCGTGGCCGTACGGAACGACGTGCCCGCCTCCGTCGGCGCCTTCTCCCCGCCGTCGTCGCCGGCGGCGACGGCGCTCCCCGTGAACGCCGCGAGGGACGTGAACCCCAGCAGCAGTCCCGTCACGAACAACCTTGTACGGCGCATCAGTTGGTCCTCCATACGGCGACTCGCCAGCGCGAGACCCAGCCCCACAGCACACCCGCGAGGAAACCGACCACGACCAGCGCGGCCAGCAGCCACCAGCCGTGGCCCAGGCCGAACGCCGCCACGTCGGACGCCGCGTCGGGGCCGTCCACCACGTCGACAGCCAGCTCGACCGGCAGGCCCGGAGTGGTCTTCACCGACGCGGGCGCGGAGTAGGAGTTCGAGACCTGGAGGCAGACCGTCTCCGGCTGCGCCTCCTCGTCGTCCGACGAGTCCTCCTCGGCCTTCGGGTAGCGCAGCCCCGTCGAGATGACGTCGGTGCGCCCGTCGCCGGACTCCTGGCCGCGCACGATCTCCCGGCCCCGCGTCGTGACCGCGCGCAGCAGCACGCCGTAGTCACGGTCGACGGCCCGGTCGGCCGCCACGCTCACCGAGGCGCGCAGCTCCTTGCCCGGCTCGACGTCGACCCGGTAGTAGCGGTGCTCGCCGAACTTCTCCCGGTCCGTGTAGAGGCCGGACTTCAGCTCGGGCGCGTCCGCGCACTGCGCGGCCCCGTCGACGGCGACGGGCGTGACCACCGGATCGGCCGCCCGGTCCACCAACTGGCCAACCCTGTCCGTCAGTTCGTCCTTGTGCCGGACCGAGGTGTACGTGCCACCGGTGGCGTCGGCGATGCAGGAGAGCTGCGCGCGGGTCTTGGCGTCGGCCACCAGGCCCAGCGTGTCGATGGTGAGGCCGATGCCCTTCGCGGCGATCTCGCGGGCCACCTCGCACGGGTCGAGCGGCTGGCAGGTGTCCTCGCCGTCGCTGATGAGGACGATGCGGCGGGTGCCGCCCTCCTCGCCCGTGTCCAGGTCGTCGGCGGCCTTCAGCAGGGCCGGGCCGATCGGCGTCCAGCCGGTGGGGCTCAGCGTCGCGACGGCCGTCTTGGCGTCCGTGCGGTCCAGCGGGCCGACGGGGTAGAGCTGCGCGGTGTCCTTGCAGCCCGTCTTGCGGTCCTCGCCCGGGTAGTCGGCGCCCAGCGTGCGTATGCCGAGCTGGACCTCCTCGGGCGTCGCATCGAGCACCTCGTTGAACGCCTGCTTCGCCGCGGCCATCCGGGAGTCGCCGTCGATGTCGCGGGCGCGCATGGAACCGCTGACGTCCAGGACGAGTTCGACCTTGGGGGCGGGCTTGTCCCCGGCGGGCTCGTCGGCGGCCGCCGCGCTGCCGACGGGCGCGATGCCGCCCAGGGCCAGGGCGGCGAGCAGGGCGCCCGCGCCCGCCCCTAGCCGTTGTCTAGTGATCATCGGCGGATCTTATGGATCAAGATGGGAACATGCCAAAACGAGGGCTCGTCCGGAGCCCTCCCCCACCCGGGCCGCAGCGGTGGGGACTTGTCGCCAGAGGTGACGCGGGTGACGCGCGGCGGCCGGGCTCAGGCGTGCCGGAAGACGCCGGGTGTGATGCCGTACACCCGCTGGAACCACCGGGTGAAGTGCGCCTGGTCGGCGAAGCCGGTGAGCAGTACCCGTCCAGGCTCGCCGGAGACGCGCTGTTCCTCCTGAGCGCGTTGTGCTGGGCCGCCTTCACGCTCGCCGGGCCCCGCGTGCTCTCCGGCATCGACCCGCTGCGCGCCACCGCGTACGCCACGTGCACGGGAGCCGTGCTGCTGGGCGTGCTCGCCGCGCCGGACCTGCCGGACGTCGACTGGCCAGGGCTGCCGCCGAGCGTCTGGCTGAACGCCGTCTACCTGGCACTGGGCGCGGCCGCCGTCGCGAACCTGCTGTACTACCGGGGGGTGGGGGCCGTGGGACCGGCCTCGGCGTCGTTGATGATGTTCACCGTTCCGGTGGTCAACACGGTGTGCGGCACCGTGTTTCTGGGCGAGTCCTTCACCCTGTCGCAGTCGGTGGGGGCCGTGATCCTGTCGGCGGGGGCTGTCCTCGCCGCCCTCCACGACCGTCCTTCCCGGCACCGCACACCCGTGACACCGAAGGGGGCCGAAGTGCCCACCGCCCCTCGGAAGCGCTCGGCCCGCGACTGCGGCGCGGAGTGAGTCCGTGGCAAAGACGCGGAGCCCGTGGGGCGCGGGCGCCGAGTCGCGGGCGTCCCGCTCCGGCTGTCACGCTTGATTACTATGCTCACTTCATGCTGGAGACCGGAGGCGAAGGCCGCGTCCGGATCACAGCACCTCAGAGGTGGCCGTGAAACTTGTGATGGACGCGCGACAGGACCTTGGAACATGCTGAGAGAGGTCGCCGCCACCCGCTACATCGAGCCTCTGCGGTCCGGCGGCTCCGTCCCCGGTGTCGTCGAGGCCGACGACCTGGGCACGTACGTCCTGAAGTTCACCGCGTCCGCGCAGGGCGTCAAGGCGCTGGTCGCCGAGATCGTCGTCGGGGAGCTGGCCCGTCGGCTCGGACTGCGCTTCCCGGAGCTGGTCCTCGCTCACTTCGATCCGGCGATCGCCGCCGACGAGCCGCACCAGGAGGTCCAGGACCTGCTGCGGGCGAGCGCGGGGCTCAACCTCGGCATGGACTTCCTGCCGGGCGCCGCCGACTTCACCCCCGAGGTCGCCGAGGTCTTCCCGGTGGACCCGCTGGAGGCCGGCCGGATCGTCTGGCTCGACGCGCTCACCGTCAACGTCGACCGCACCGTGCACAGTTCGAACCTGATGGTGTGGCCCACGTTCGGCACGGCCCCGCCGCGGCTCTGGCTCATCGACCACGGCGCCGCGCTCGTCTTCCACCACCGCTGGGAGGGGGCGACGCCCGACAAGGCGTACGACTTCCGGCACCACGCGCTGGGCGGCTACGGCCCCGACACCCGCGCGGCCGACGCCGAACTGGCGCCGAAGGTCACCGAGGAGCTGCTGCGCGAGGTCGTCGCTCTCGTCCCGGACGCGTGGCTCACCGGCGAGCCGGGCTTCGCGACGCCGGACGACCTCAGGGACGTCTACGTCACCTATCTCCTGGCCCGCGCCCGCGCGTCCGCGGCGTGGCTGCCCACCGATTTTCCGAGCCGCGACGTACTGGCCGCGGTGGATGCGCGGCGGGCGGCGGCGACGCGGCGGGGGCGGCCCGCCTGGCTCAAGCGGGTGCCGGATCTGCACGGTAAGCCTGGCGCCGAGCAGGACTGGTCCGTGCACCTGGGCTGAGCGGGTCGTCACGTCGGCCGCGGGCCCGGTGGAGCTTCTCGCGCAGTTCCCCGCGCCCCTGAAAGGCGCACTGCGTGCTCCAGGGGCGCGGGGAAGTGCGCGACCAGCCACGACGATGCCCGCACCCGGCGACGCACGCCGAGACCCCCGGCGCTGTGCGGTGCCGGGGGTCTCGGTGCGGACCGGTCAGCCGAGCCGCTCGTACGCGGGCAGCGTCAGGAAGTCGGCGTAGTCCGCGTCCAGGGAGACCTGGAGCAGCAGATCGTGCGCCTCCTGCCACTTGCCGGCCGCGAAGGCCTCCTCGCCGATCTCGGCCTTGATGTTCGCCAGCTCACCGGCGGCGACCTCGCGGGCCAGGTCGGCGGTGGCGGTCACCGTCTCGCCGTCGCGCTCGAAGACGACACCGGCGTTGATCCACTGCCAGATCTGCGAACGCGAGATCTCGGCGGTGGCGGCGTCCTCCATGAGGTTGAAGATGGCGACGGCGCCGAGGCCGCGCAGCCACGCCTCGATGTACCGGATGCCGACCTGGACGGCGTTGACGAGACCGTCGTACGTAGGCTTCGCGTCGAGCGAGTCGATGGCGATGAGGTCACCGGCGGCGACGGACACGTCCTCGCGCAGCCGCTCCTTCTGGTTCGGCTTCTCGCCGAGGACCGCGTCGAAGGACGCCATGGCGATCGGCACGAGGTCGGGGTGCGCGACCCACGAGCCGTCGAAACCGTCGCCGGCCTCGCGGTCCTTGTCGGCGCGGACCTTCTCGAACGCGACCTTGTTGACCTCCGCGTCCTTGCGGGACGGGATGAAGGCCGCCATGCCGCCGATGGCGTGCGCGCCGCGCTTGTGGCAGGTGCGGACGAGGAGTTCGGTGTACGCCCGCATGAAGGGGGCGGTCATCGTCACGAGGTTGCGGTCCGGCAGGACGAACTTCTGGCCGCCGTCACGGAAGTTCTTGACGATGGAGAAGAGGTAGTCCCAGCGCCCGGCGTTGAGGCCGCTGGCGTGGTCGCGCAGCTCGTAGAGGATCTCCTCCATCTCGTACGCGGCCGTGATGGTCTCGATGAGGACCGTGGCGCGGACGGTGCCCTGCGGGATGCCGACGTACTCCTGGGCGAAGACGAAGATGTCGTTCCAGAGGCGGGCCTCCAGGTACGACTCGGTCTTCGGCAGGTAGAAGTACGGGCCCTTGCCGAGCTCGATGAGGCGCTTGGCGTTGTGGAAGAAGTAGAGGCCGAAGTCGACGAGCGCGCCGGGCACGGGCGTGCCGTCCCCGTCCACGAGGTGGCGCTCGCTCAGGTGCCAGCCGCGCGGGCGCATGACGACGGTGGCGAGCTCGTCGGCGTCCTTGAGCGCGTACGACTTGCCGGTGCGCTCGTCGGTGAAGTCGAGGGAACGGTGGTAGGCGGCGGTCAGGTTCAGCTGGCCGCCGATGACGTTCTCCCAGGTCGGCGCCGACGCGTCCTCGAAGTCGGCGAGCCAGACCTTCGCGCCCGAGTTCAGCGCGTTGATCGTCATCTTGCGGTCGGTGGGGCCGGTGATCTCGACGCGGCGGTCGTTCAGCGCGGCGGGAGCGGGGGCGACCTTCCAGGAGTCGTCCGCGCGGATCGCGGCGGTCTCCGGACGGAAGTCGAGCGTGGAGGTGCGGGCGATCTCGGCGCGGCGCTCGGCGCGGCGGGCGAGGAGCTCGTCACGCCGGGGCGTGAACAGCCGGTGCAGCTCGGCCACGAAGGCGAGGGCCGCATCGGTGAGCACCTCGTCCTGCCGGGGCAGGGGCGCGGCGTCGACGATGGCCAGCGGGGACGGCGCTGGTGCGGACATGAGGCTGTCACTTCCTTCAGCGAGCGGGCGCGGGCGTCGGCACGCAGTGCCGGGCGCGTCCGGGTACGACTGCTGGCCCCTCTGCGGGGGACCGGCCCTTCTGATCAGTGGATACTAGTTTCCTCATTGTGGAAGTTCAATCGTTTGTTGATGTCGAGATTCTCTGAGTCGACAGAACGTGGCGCTCAGTGCCACCCCTTTCACTCAAGGTGGCGGAGGTCCGCCGCCGTGTCGATGTCGAACGCCTCGGCGACGTCCCCGCACTCGACCAGCTCCACGGCCGCCGCGTGCTTCCTGAGGTAGTCGCGGGCCCCGCGGTCCCCGGCCGCGCTCGCCGCGACCCCCGCCCAGTGCGCGCGGCCGAAGAGCACCGGGTGCCCGCGCTCCCCGTCGTACGCGGCCGCCGCCAGGGACGCGGGCGAGCGGTACGCGGCCCGGACCCGGGCCACCGCGGCCGCGCCGATCCCCGGCTGGTCGACGAGCAGGACGAGGGCGGCCGAGGCGCCGGTGGCCGAGAGCGAGTCCAGGCCCGCACGCAGCGACGAGCCCATCCCGTCCTCCCACGCCGGGTTCTCCACGATCACGCACCCCTCCAGCCGGGCCCGTGCCCGTACGTCACCGGCCGCCGCCCCGAGTACCACGTGCAGCGGCCCGCATCCCCCCTCGCGCAACATCCGCACCGCGTGCTCCACGAGCGGGCGCCCGCGGTGCGTCAGCAGGGCCTTGGGGCGCCCCCCGAGCCGTCGCCCGCCCCCCGCGGCCAGCAGTACTCCGGCCACCTCGTCCGTTTCTCCGGTCGTCATGACCCCTGCATACCGCATGGGCCAGGGCGGTGCCCGAGTGCATGCGGTTGCCTGACGCGACGGACTGGCGCGAAAGGGGGGTCGTGGCGTTAACTAGGCGCCCACGAACCCGAGTTGGGCACCCGACCAGCGCCCGGCGCGGGTCTGCACCGAAGGCGTACGGCAGGCGCACAACGGCGTGCGAGGGGGAGACCTGTGTTGCGGAGCGTGGAGCAGAGGCAGAGGCAGAGTCTGGTGACGGGCGGCGACGAGGATCCCCGGGTGGCGGAGCTGTGCGCAGCCGTGTCCCGGCTGCGCAGGGAGCTCGCCGCCCATCCGGCGGAGTTCCCGGACCGGGGTATCGCCGAGGAGGAACTGGCGGCCCTCGACGCGATGGTGCGCGCCGGCAGCCCGGAGGCGCCGAGGCTGCGCCGGTCACTGCTGCTGGTCGCGGGCGCGATCGGCTCGATGAGTGCCCTGTCGGCGTCGCTCACCCAGGTGCGGGGCGCGATCGAGCTGTTCGGGGGCCCGGCCTCCCGGGGCTGAGAAGGCGCCCCGGCCCGGCCGGTTCGGCGGCGGCACCGCCCACGGCGGGTCTCAGGACGCGGCGCCCGAACTGGCCAGCGCCTCCGACAGCTCACGGGCCACCTGCTGGAGCACCGGCACGATCTTGTCGGTGGCCGCCTCCGTGACGCGCCCCGCGGGGCCCGAGATGGAGATTGCCGCCGCCGTGGGCGAGTTCGGCACCGGTACGGCGAGGCAGCGCACGCCGATCTCCTGCTCGTTGTCGTCGACGGCGTACCCGAGGCGGCGCACCTCCTCCAGCGCGTCGAGGAAACCGTCGGCCGTGGTGATCGTCTTCTCCGTCGCCGCCGGCATCCCGGTCCGTGCGAGCAGCGACCGCACCTCACCGGCCGGCGCGTGTGCGAGGAGCGCCTTGCCGACGCCGGTGGAGTGCGGCAGCACCCGGCGCCCGACCTCGGTGAACATCCGCATCGAGTGCTTGGAGGGCACCTGGGCGACGTAGACGATCTCGTCCCCGTCGAGCAGTGCCATGTTCGCCGTCTCGCCGGTCTCCTCGACGAGCCGGGCCAGGTAGGGCCGGGCCCACGTGCCGAGCAGCCGCGCGGAGGACTCGCCGAGGCGGATCAGGCGCGGGCCGAGCGCGTAGCGGCGGTTGGGCTGCTGGCGTACGTAGCCGCAGGCGACCAGGGTGCGCATCAGGCGGTGGATCGTGGGCAGGGGCAGACCGCTGCTCGCGGAGAGTTCGCTGAGACCCACCTCGCCGCCGGCGTCGGCCATCCGCTCGAGAAGGTCGAAGGCGCGCTCGAGGGACTGGACACCACCGCTGGGCGCGGACTTGGCGGCATCAGAGGTGCTGGCGTTGGACGTCGGCACAGCGCGTTCCTTTCGAGGGCAAGCAGGCGATGGTGCAGCCTACCGGCGGTTTCCCGAGCGGTGATCCCTTGACCCTGAAGTTCGTCGGTAGCTACATTCTGCCTATCGGAATCATAATTTCACTTTGTGGAAACATCCAGAGGTGGCTCAGGGCGTACGGCGGTCACCGCGGACCCTTGACGGACCGCGAACGAGGAGTGAAGACTCCTTCAACAGAACGTTGAAATAGAGGAGGTCCAGGGTGTCGGACGTCGAAGTCGAACTGGTGCTGCGCTCGACCCGCGTCATCACCCCCGACGGTACGCGGCCCGCGTCGGTGGCCGTCGCCGGCGGGAAGATCGTCGCGGTGCTCGACCACGACGCGGAGGTACCGGCGGGCGCCCGGTCCGAGGACTTCGGCGACCACGTCCTGCTGCCCGGCATCGTGGACACGCACGTCCACGTGAACGACCCCGGGCGCACCGAGTGGGAGGGGTTCTGGACCGCCACCCGCGCCGCCGCGGCCGGTGGCATCACGACCCTCGTCGACATGCCGCTCAACTCCCTGCCGCCGACCACCAGCGTCGACAACCTCCGCACCAAGCAGGAGGTCGCCGCCGCCAAGGCGCACATCGACGTCGGCTTCTGGGGCGGCGCGCTGCCCGACAACGTCAAGGACCTGCGCCCGCTGCACGACGCCGGCGTCTTCGGCTTCAAGTGCTTCCTGTCGCCGTCCGGCGTCGAGGAGTTCCCGCACCTGGACAGCGACCGGCTCACCGCCTCCATGGCCGAGATCACCGGATTCGGCGGCCTGCTCATCGTGCACGCCGAGGACCCGCACGAGCTGGACATCGCCCCGCACACCAGCGGCCCCAAGTACGACGACTACCTCGCGACCCGGCCCCGTATCTCCGAGGACACCGCGATCAAGGGCCTCATCGACACGGCCAGGCGGATCGGCGCCCGCGTCCACATCCTGCACCTGTCCTCCTCCGACGCGCTGCCGCTGATCGCCGCCGCCAAGGCCGAGGGCGTCAAGCTGACCGTCGAGACGTGCCCGCACTACCTCACGCTCACCGCAGAGGAAGTCCCGGACGGGGCCAGCGAGTTCAAGTGCTGTCCGCCGATCCGCGAGGCCGCCAACCAGGACCTGCTCTGGCAGGCCCTCGCCGACGGCACCATCGACTGCGTCGTCACCGACCACTCGCCGTCCACCGCCGACCTGAAGACGGACGACTTCGCCACCGCGTGGGGCGGCATCTCCGGCCTCCAGCTCAGCCTCTCCGCCATCTGGACCGCGGCCCGCCGGCGCGGGTACTCCCTGGAGGACGTCGTCCGCTGGATGTCGGCGCGCACCGCGGAGCTGGTCGGCCTCGACGACCGCAAGGGCGCCATCGCCGTCGGCCGCGACGCCGACTTCGCGGTCCTCGCCCCCGACGAGACCTTCACCGTCGACCCGGCCGCGCTCCAGCACCGCAACCGCGTCACCGCGTACGCGGGCAGGACGCTGCACGGAGTCGTCAAGTCCACCTGGCTGCGCGGCGAACGCATCGTCGCCGACGGCGAGTTCACCGCCCCGCAGGGCAAGCTGCTCGAAAGGAACAAGTAAGACCGTGGCCGCATCCTCTGAGATACCCCGCTTCACCGGCGACGCCAGCCCGTACGGCGGCGGCGACCCGTACGCCGACTACCGCACCGCGGACTTCCCCTTCACCCGGTACGCCGACCTCGCCGCGCGCACGCTCGGCGCCGGCGTGATCGCCGCCAACGACGAGTTCTTCGCCCAGCGCGAGAACCTCCTCGTCGCCGGGCGCGCCGAGTTCGACCCGGAGCACTTCGGCCACAAGGGCAAGGTCATGGACGGCTGGGAGACCCGCCGTCGCCGCGGCCCCGGCGCCGACCACCCGTGGCCCACCGCCGAGGACCACGACTGGGCGCTCGTCCGGCTCGGCGCCCCCGGCGTCGTCCGCGGCATCGTCGTCGACACCGCCCACTTCCGCGGCAACTACCCGCAGGCGGTCTCCGTCGAGGCGACCTCGGTCACCGGCGCGCCGACCCCGGAGGAGCTGCTCGCCCCCGACGTGAAGTGGACCACGCTCGTCCCGCGCACGGCGGTCGGCGGCCACGCGGCCAACGGCTTCGAGGTCGACGTCGAGCAGTGCTTCACACACCTGCGCGTCAACCAGCACCCCGACGGCGGCATCGCCCGCCTGCGCGTGTACGGCGAGGTCGTCCCCGACCCGAAGTGGCTCGCCACGCTCGGCACGTTCGACGTCGTCGCCCTCGCCAACGGCGGCCACGCCGAGGACGCCTCGAACCTCTTCTACTCGCCCGCCTCCAACACCATCCAGCCGGGCTACTCCCGCAAGATGGACGACGGCTGGGAGACCAGGCGCCGCCGCGACGACGGCAACGACTGGATCCGCTACCAGCTCGTCGCCCAGGCGCAGATCCGCGCCCTGGAGATCGACACGGCGTACCTGAAGGGCAACTCGGCGGGCTGGGCCTCGGTCTCCGTCAAGGATGTCTCCGAGAACGGGGACGGCGACTGGGTCGAGGTGCTGCCCCGCACCCGCCTCCAGCCCGACACCAACCACCGCTTCGTGCTCGACACCCCGGCGGTCGGCACCCACGCCCGCGTCGACATCTACCCCGACGGCGGCATCTCGCGGCTGCGCCTGTTCGGCTCCCTCACGGAACAGGGCGAGGCCCGACTGGCCGCCCGCCACGCGGAGCTGGGCGCCTAGCCAGGCCCCGGGCGCACCGGCCCAGGGCGCACCGGCCCGACAGCACCGGTGCGCCCCGCGGCGCCCTGCCCTACGCGGCGTGCCCGCCGTCCACCGCGAGCTCCGCGCCCGTGACGTACGTGGCCGCGGGACCCGCCAGGTAGGCCACCGTCCGGGCCACCTCGTCCGCCGTGCCGAACCTGCCGAGCGCCGTCCCCTCCGCCTGGCCGGCCGCGTACGGGCCGTCCGCCGGGTTCATGTCCGTGTCGATCGGACCCGGGTGGACGATGTTCGCCGTGATGCCACGCCCGCCGAGCTCCCTGGCCAGGGCCTTCGTCAGGCCGATCAGGGCCGACTTGCTCATCGCGTAGAGCGTGCCGCCGGGCCCCGGCACGTACTTGGCCATGCAGGTGCCGATCGTGACGATGCGGCCGCCCTCGCCCATCACCGGCGCCGCGGCCTGCGAGGCGAGGAAGACGCCGCGGACGTTCACGGCGAGGACCCGGTCCACGTCGGAGAGGCTCAGGCTCTCCAGCGGGCCGAGGACGCCGACACCGGCGTTGTTGACCAGCACGTCGAGCCGGCCGAGCCGGTCCGCGGTCACCGCCACCGCCCCGGCCGCCTCGTCGGCGTCGCCCGCGTCGGCGCGCACCGCGAGCCCGCGCCGCCCCAGCGCCTCGATCCGGCGCACGACCTCTTCGGCGGCCTCCTTGCCCTGTACGTAGGTGACGGCCACGTCGAAACCGTCCTGCGCGAGCCGCAGCGCCGTCGCCGCGCCCACGCCACGGCTGCCGCCGGTCACCAGAGCCACCTTGCTGTCCATGAACACTCCTGAGGTCGTCGGTCGGTGTGGTGGTACGGCTTCGAGTACAGCGGCGTACGGCGACCGACGCTGGCGGCAAACGGACGCCGAGATCGGGAGCCGGCCGCGACCGGGTGGGGGCGGGAGGGCGGCGAGTTAACTCCCGGAGAACATGCCGTAGTTGGGGTTGACGTGTACCCGTCTACGCGCGTCATGCTAGGAGCATGAAGATTCCCCCACGCTTCATCAGCGTCGCCGCCCTCGCCGCCGCCCTCTTCGTCGGCGGCCCCGCCACGGTCGCCGCCCAGGCCGCCCCGGCCCCCGTCACCGCCGCCTCCCCCCTCTCCACCGCCGCGGTCGGCTCCATCTGCTACTCCGCACTGCCGTCCCAGGCGCACGACACCCTGGACCTCATCGCGCGGGGCGGCCCGTACCCGTACGACCAGGACGGCACCGTCTTCCAGAACCGCGAGAGCGTCCTGCCGTCCCGGACCACCGGCTACTACCACGAGTACACGGTCATCACGCCCGGCTCCTCCGACCGCGGAGCCCGCCGCATCGTCACCGGCGCGGCGAGCCAGGAGGACTACTACACGTCCGACCACTACGCGTCGTTCGACCTCGTCGACCACGACTGCTGAGCCGGGCCTTCCCCGACGGGCCCCGGGCCTCAGCTCTCCTGCCGGCTCCCGGCGGCCGCGAACAGCGCGATCGCGAGCACGACCAGCGCCGCACTGCCGTACACCTCGCGGCCGTCGAGGAGGCCGATGTGCCGGATCAGTCCCCAGCCCAGCCACCCGGTGAACTCGTGGACGAGGCCGACCGCGCCCTGAAGGAAGGCGAGACCGCCGACGACCTCGAGGAACTGCTGCCACTGCTTCTTGTTCATGTCCCGAACTCTCGCCCCGCGGACCCCCCTCGCACACCGGCCGCGGGGCGAGGCACGTACGGCACGAGTCGCTGCCCCGGCCGGCCCCGCGCGACCGAAGTATCCGCCCGTACGACTTTGGTCGCGCACCGGGCGCACGGGGCGCTGCGGGCCGCTCGTGGTGCGTAGATTTGTCGACCATGGAGGCAACGGAAGGGACCAGAACCCCGGAGCAGACGGTCGAACCGCCGCCGGGGTGGCGCCGCCGACTGCTGCCGTCGACGGCCGCCGGCGAACTCGACCTCGACCCCGACGGCCGCCCCGGCCGCCGAAAACGCACAGCCCGCGACTGGGCCGTCGACTTCAGCTGCTTCCTGATCGCCGTCGGCATCGGCATGGTCGCCGCCGACCAGCTCGACCGGAACCCGAACATCCCGCACGACCTCGCCGTCGTCGACCAGCTCGTCGGCGTCCTGTCCTGCGCCGCGCTCTGGCTGCGCCGCCGCTGGCCGCTCGGCCTCGCCGTCGCCATGGTCCCCGTCAGCCTGCTGTCCGACAGCGCGGGCGGCGCGGTGATGATCTCCATCTTCACGCTGGCCGTGCACCGCCCGTTCCGCTACGTCGGCTGGGTCGCGGGCGTCTCCGTCGCGCTGGTCCCGGGGTACCTCGCGCTCCGCCCGGACCCGACCACGCCGTACCTGGTCGCGGTCGCCTTCGCCGTGGTCATCGCGGCGACCTGTGTCGGCTGGGGGATGTTCGTCCGCTCCCGGCGCCAGCTCCTGATGTCACTGCGGGACCGCGCCCACCGCGCCGAGACCGAGGCGGCGCTCCGCGCCGAGCAGGCCCAGCGGCTGGCCCGCGAGGCCATCGCCCGCGAGATGCACGACGTCCTGGCCCACCGGCTGACCCTGCTCAGCGTGCACGCGGGCGCCCTGGAGTTCCGGCCGGACGCGCCCCGGGCGGAGATCGCCCGCGCCGCGGGCGTCATCAGGGAGAGCGCGCACGAGGCGCTCCAGGACCTGCGCGAGATCATCGGCGTGCTGCGCGCCGCCGACCACGGCGAGGAGTCCGGACGGCCCCAGCCCACGCTCGGCGCTCTGGACACCCTGATCGCCGAGTCCCGCGAGGCCGGCATGAAGGTCGACCTCGACCAGCACGTCACCGACCCCACGGCGCTCCCCGCCTCCGCGGGCCGCACCGCCTACCGCATCGCCCAGGAGGGCCTGACCAACGCCCGCAAGCACGCCCCCGGGGCCGAGGTCACCGTCTCGGTCGACGGCGCTCCCGGAAAGGGCCTCACCGTCACGGTCAGCAACCCGCCGCCGCCCGGCGCGGTGCCGCACGTCCCCGGCTCCGGGCAGGGGCTGATCGGGCTGACCGAACGGGCCACGCTCGCGGGCGGCCACCTCGACCACGGGCCGGGACCCGACGGCGGCTTCGTCGTCAGCGCCTGGCTGCCGTGGGCCGGATGACGGGCCGGCCCGCCGCCGGGCCCCGCTTGGTTACGGTGACCCCATGAACGCGATCCGTTTGCTGCTGGTCGACGACGACCCGCTGGTCCGCTCCGGACTGACCCTGATGCTGGGCGGGGCCCAGGACGTCGTCATCGTCGGCGAGGCGGCCGACGGTGAGGAGGCGCTCGCGGTCGCCGGCACCGTCCGCCCCGACGTCGTCCTCATGGACATCCGCATGCCGAACATGGACGGGCTCACCGCCACCGAGCGGCTGCGGGCCGCGGCGGACGCCCCCGAGGTGGTCGTCCTCACCACCTTCCACGCGGACGAGCAGGTGCTGCGGGCGCTGCGCGCGGGCGCCGCCGGGTTCGTGCTCAAGGACGCCACCCCGGGCGAGATCCTCGACGCGGTGCGCAGCGTCGTGGCGGGCGATCCGGCGCTCTCGCCCGCGGTGACCCGTCAGTTGATGACCCACGCCGCGGCCTCCGAGCGCGACGTCCGCGCGGCGGACGCCCGGCGGCGCCTCGCCTCTCTCGCCGACCGCGAGCGCGACGTCGCCGTCGAGATCGGCCGCGGCAAGTCCAACGCGGAGATCGCCGGGACCCTCTACCTCAGCGTCGCCACGATCAAGGCGCACGTCTCCCGCGTCATGACCAAGCTCGACCTCAACAACCGCGTCCAGATCGCGCTCCTCGTCCACGACGCGGGCCTGCTCGACGGCTGACCGCCCGCGGGCCACGGTAAATTTCACACCGTGATCTAAGAGTTGGCCGAAGTCAGGGTGAGGGGTGGAGCGAGCGATGGCAGGACCACGCCGGCGGACGGTGCGCGACCTGCGCCGCAACAACCGGGCCACGGTATTGAGCAAGCTCTACTTCGACGGACCGCTCAGCAGACAGGAGCTCGGCCCGCTCACCGCCCTCAGCTCGGGCTCCATCAGCAACGTCGTCGCGGAGCTGGTCGCCGACGGACTCGTGGAGGAGGCCGGCTCCGTCGACTCCGACGGCGGCCGCCCCCGCACCCTGCTGCGCGTCGCGCCCGGCAGCGGCCACGTCGTCGGGGTGGACGTGGGCGAGACCCGGGTCCGCGTGGAGCTGTTCGACCTGTCGCTGCGTGAACTCGCGCGCGTGGACGCCCCGTTGCCCGACGCCGCACCGGACGGCACCTACGACGCCCACGAGATCGTACGGCTCGTCGCGGGCGGCCTCACCGAGGTCCTGGCCGGGACCGAGGTGACCTCCGCGTCGCTCATCGGCGTCGGGATCGGGGTGCCCGGCATCGTGGACGCCTCCGGCGCGGCCGGCGCCGTCGTGCACGGCCAGACCATCGGCTGGGACGCCGTCCCCCTGGAGGCGATGCTGCGCGCCCCCGGCGAACTCCCGCCGGAGATCCCGCTGTTCGTCGACAACGGGGCCAAGACCCTCGGCCGCGCCGAGATGTGGTTCGGGGCCGGCCGCGGCGCCCGCAACGCGGTGATCACCCTCATCGGCTCCGGTGTCGGCGCCTGCGTCATCGCCGACGGCGTGCCCTACCGCGGCTCCTCCAGCAGCGCGGGGGAGTGGGGCCACACCGTCCTCCAGGTCGGCGGCCGGCTCTGCCGGTGCGGCTCGCGCGGCTGCCTCGAGGCGTACGTCGGCGCGGAGGCCCTCCTCGAACGGTGGCGGGAGGCGGGCGGCAGCTGGACCGCCCAGGACGAGGAGGGCGCGCTCGCCGAACTCCTGGCCGCCCCCGACACCGGTCAACTCCTCGACGAGACGGCGGAGTTCCTCGGCGCGGGCATCGCCGACCTGGTCAACCTCTTCAACCCGGAACGGATCGTCGTCGGCGGCTGGGCCGGACTGCTCCTCGGCCCGCGCCTGATCGAACCGGTGCGCCGCGCCGCCGCCGCGTACGCGCTGCGCCACCCCTTCGCGCAGACCACCGTCGAACTCGGCCGCCTCGGCGCCGACGCGGTCACGGTCGGCGCGGCGACCCTGCCGCTCGCCCGGTTCCTGGAGACGGGCGGCGCCCGGCGGGAACGGATCGTGAGCGAGCCGAGTTGGACGAGGTGAGAGGCGCACGCCGGTGAGGACCGGGACGACAGCGGGGGGTACGCGAGCATGACAGAGCCGAGCGGGACCGTCGACCTCGACGCGTTCGAGGACGGCGCGCGGTCCTTCTACGCCGACCCCTACCCCGTGTACGACGCGCTGCGCCGCCGCGGCACCGTGCACCACGTGCGGACCCCGGGGCCCGGCCCCCGCGAGGAGCTGTGGCTGATCGTCGGGCACGAGGCGGCCCGGGCCGCGTTCACCGACCCGCGCCTGGTCAAGTCCCCGCCCTGGGGGTTCGACGACGACGTCATCGGACGGCACCTGCTCTTCGCGGACCCGCCCGAGCACGGCAGGCTCCGGTCGCTGGTCACCCGGGAGTTCACCGCGCGCCGGGTCGCCGGGCTCGAACAGCGCATCCAGAAGATCACGGACGAGCTGCTCGACGACATGGTGCCGCGGGGCTCCGCCGACCTGATCGCCGCGCTGGCCTTCCCGCTCCCGCTCGTCGTCATCTGTGAGCTGCTCGGCGTCCCCGACATCGACCGGGACCGCTTCCGCCGGATGTCGAGTCAGGTGGTCGCGCCGACCAGCGACGACGAGGCCGCGGACGTGTACGTCGAACTGGCGGCGTTCCTCGACGCGTTGATCGAGGACAAGCGCCGCGCGGACCCGGCCGACGACCTGCTGAGCGCCCTCATCAGGACCACCGCGGAGGACGGCGACCGGCTCTCCCCGTCCGAGCTGCGCGCCATGGCCTTCCTCCTGCTCGTCGCGGGCCACGAGACCACCGTCAACCTGATCGGCAACGGGGTACGCGCCCTGCTCTCGCACCCGGACCAACTCGCCGCCCTGCGCGCGGACATGAGCCTCCTCGACGGCGCCGTGGAGGAGATGCTCCGTTACGACGGCCCGGTGGAGACCGCCACGCACCGCTTCGCCGCGGAACCCATCGAGATGGACGGCACGGTGATCCCGGCGGGCGCGCCCGTCCTGATCGGCCTCGGCTCGGCGGGCCGCGACCCGGACCGCTTCCCGGCGCCGGACCGCTTCGACATCCGCCGCGAGGCCCGCGGCCACCTGGCGTTCGGCCACGGCATCCACTTCTGCCTCGGCGCCCCGCTGGCCCGCATCGAGGGCCGCACCGCCATCCGCTCCCTGCTGGAGCGCTGCCCGGACCTGGCCCTGGCCGCCGAGCCCGACGCCTGGCTCCCCGGCATGCTGATGCGCGGTGTCCGCACGTTGCCGGTGCGCTGGTAGCCCCGGGCGGCGACGCGTGCCGTCCCGTGCCTGTCAGCCCCCGGGTACCTCCGCCACCCGCACCATCCTCCGCTCGGCCCGGGACACCTCGCACGCCTCGGCGACCCGCAGCGCCGCCAGCGCCTCCCGCCCGTCGCACGGGTTGGCCCGCGCCCCGCGCACCACGTCGACGAACGCCTTCAGCTCGGCCTCGTAGGCGGGCGCGAACCGTTCGAGGAACCCGGGCCACGGCTTCGCCGCCGCCGGTGGCCCCTCCGGCTCCGTCGAGGTGACCGGTGTCCGGTCGTCGAGGCCCACGACCACCGTGTCCCGCTCGCCGGAGAGCTCCATCCGCACGTCGTACCCGGCGCCGTTGCACCGCGTCGCCGTGGCCGTCGCCAGCGTTCCGTCGTCCAGGGTGAGGACGACGGCCGCGGTGTCGACGTCCCCCGCCTCCCGGAACATCGGGGGCCCCGCGTCCGAGCCGGCCGCGTACACCTCGACGATCTCGCGCCCCGTGACCCACCGCAGGATGTCGAAGTCGTGGACGAGGCAGTCCCGGTAGAGGCCGCCGGAGAGCGGCAGGTACGCGGCAGGCGGCGGCGCCGGGTCGCAGGTCATCGCCCGTACGGTGTGCAGCCGCCCGAGCGCCCCCGACCGCACGGCTTCCCGCGCCGCCGTGTACCCGGCGTCGAAGCGCCGCTGGAAACCGAGCTGGAGGACGGTGCCCGCCGCCTCCACCTGGTGCAGCGCGGCCAGCGTCCCGGGCAGGTCGAGAGCGATCGGCTTCTCGCAGAACACCGGCAGGCCGGCCCGCGCGGCGCGCCCGATCAGCTCGGCGTGCGCGGCGGTCGCGGCCGTGATCACCAGGGCGTCCACGCCCCAGGCGAACAGCTCGTCGACGCCCGGCGCCGCGGTCGCCCCGATGCGGTCGGCGAGCGCGACGGCCCGCGCGGGCTCGGCGTCGGTGACGACGAGCGAGCCGATCTCCCGGTACCGCTCCAGCACACCCGCGTGAAAAGTCCCGATCCGGCCCGTTCCGATGAGTCCGATGCGCATGGACCCAACGTGCCGTCCCACCCAGGTGCTGTCAATCCTTTGTCCTGACAAACACCGTGCAGTCCTTATGTTCTGACAAAGTCATTGACGCTGCGACGGGACCCCGCTACAAACTCCCCCAGCCGCACCGCGCGGCCGGAGGAGAGGTGGCTCCACCATGCGCACGACCCGCACAGCTCGTACGGCCGCTGCCCTCGTCGCGGTGATCGCCCTCGCCGCCGGTTGCAGTGGATCGGGCGGCAAGAAGACCGAGGACGGGGCGGACGCCTCGCAGAACGGCAAGGGGGTCTCGACGCCCCGTCTGAAGATCGCGATGGTCACGCACTCGGGTGAGGGCGACACCTTCTGGGACATCGTGCGCAGCGGCGCCAAGCAGGCCGCCGCCAAGGACAACGTCGACCTCCTCTACTCGAACGACAAGGAGGCCAAGGGGCAGGCCGAGCTCGTCCAGGCGGCGATCGACAAGAAGGTGGACGGGATCGTCGTCACGCTCGCCAAGCCGGAGGCCATGCGGGCGGTACTCGGCAAGGCGAAGGCCGCGGGCATCCCGGTGGTCTCCATCAACTCGGGCTCCCAGTTCTCGCAGAAGTACGGCGCGCTCAGCCACATCGGCCAGGAGGAGGCCGTGGCAGGCGAGGCCGTCGGCACCAGGCTGACGCAGGAGGGCCGCAAGAAGACGCTGTGCGTCATCCACGAACAGGGCAACGTCTCCCTGGAGCAGCGCTGCGCCGGCGTCAAGAAGACCTTCGAGGGCAGCGTCGAGAACCTGAACGTCGACGGCACCAACGCCCCCGCCTCCCAGTCCTCCATCGAGGCCAAGCTCCAGGCCGACGGGTCCATCGACGCGATCGTCGCGCTCGGCGCCCCGGTCGCGGCCCTCGCGGTGAAGGCGAAGGAGGGTGCGGGCAGCGAGGCGGAGATCGCCACCTTCGACCTGAACGCCGAGGTCGTCCGGCGGCTGAAGGCGAACGAGGTCACCTTCGCCGTCGACCAGCAGCCGTACCTCCAGGGCTATCTCTCCGTCGACGAACTGTGGCTCCACGAGACCAACGGCAACGTGCTGGGCGGCGGCGAACCCGTCCTCACCGGACCGGCCCTCGTCACCGAGAAGGACGTGCCCCAGCTGGAGAAGTACACCGCGCGCGGCACCCGGTGAACCGTTGGATGATCCCCGTGACCCATACTTGTGCGTTTGGGACCGCAAAGTGGTCCTCAAGGACCGGTGAGAGGTCCGCCGGGACCGGCCCCGCGCCGGCTCCGGTGTACGAAGCAGCAGACCAAGAAGGGCACGGCCTCGTGGCACGGTTTCGGACCTGGGTGAGCATCGCCGTTGCGGGGGCGCTCGGCCTCACGCTGGCGGGATGCAGCAGCACCGGCGGCAAGCGGGCGGAGGACGCCAGGAAGGCGCAGTCCGCTCAGGGCAAGGCCGCGGTGAACACCCCGCGCTGGACCTTCGCCATGATCACCCACTCGGGTGATGGCGACACCTTCTGGGACATCGTCCAGAGCGGCGCCAAGCAGGCCGCCGTCAAGGACAACATCAACTTCCTCTACTCGCACAACGACGAGGCCAACCAGCAGGCGCAGCTCGTCGACGCCGCGATCGACAAGAAGGTCGACGGCATCATCGTCACGCTCGCCAAGCCGGCCGCGATGAAGTCGGCCCTGGCCCGCGCCGAGAAGGCCGGCATCCCGGTCGTCACGGTGAACTCGGGCTCCGCCGAGTCCAAGCGGTTCGGCGCGCTCACGCACATCGGCCAGGACGAGAAGATCGCGGGCGAGGCCGTCGGCGAGGAGCTCAACAAGCGCGGGAAGAAGAAGGCCCTGTGCATCCTGCACGAGCAGGGCAACGTGGGCCACGAGCAGCGCTGCGAGGGCGCCAAGGAGACCTTCGAGGGCACGATGACGAACCTGTACGTCGAGGGCACCAACATGCCCGACGTGCAGTCCTCCATCGAGGCGAAGCTCCAGTCCGACAGTGCCGTCGACGCGGTCGTCACGCTCGGCGCGCCCTTCGCGGCCACCGCCGTGAAGGCGAGGGAGGACGCGGGCAGCAAGGCGGAGATCGACACCTTCGACCTGAACGAGAAGGTCGCCCAGGGCCTGAAGGACGGCTCGCTCGGCTTCGCCGTCGACCAGCAGCCCTACCTCCAGGGCTACCAGGCCGTGGACCTGCTCTGGCTCTACCGGTACAACGCCAACGTCCTCGGCGGCGGCAAGCCGGTCCTCACCGGCCCGCAGATCGTCACCAAGGACCAGGCCGCCGAGCTCGAGGAATACGCGAAGCGGGGAACCCGATGACGACCACGACCCCCGGGTCACAGCTCGACGAGAGAGTGCTGCGGACCTCGCCCTGGAAGAAGCTGATGGGCCGCCCCGAGCTGGGCTCGGTCGTCGGCGCCGTCGCCGTCTTCATCTTCTTCGCGATCTTCGCGGACAGCTTCCTGCGGGCGGCGAGCCTCGCGACCGTCCTCTACGCGGCGTCGACCCTCGGCATCATGGCCGTGCCGGTGGCGCTGCTGATGATCGGCGGCGAGTTCGACCTGTCGGCGGGCGTCCTCGTGACGTCGTCGGCGCTGATCTCGTCGATGTTCAGCTACCAGATGACGGCGAACACCTGGGTCGGCGTCGGGGTCTCCCTCCTCGTCACCCTCGCCATCGGCGTCTTCAACGGCGTCATGCTGACCCGCACCAAACTGCCCAGCTTCATCATCACGCTGGGCACGTTCCTGATGCTGACCGGCATGAACCTCGGCTTCACCAAGCTGATCAGCGGCACCGTCTCGACGAAGTCGATCTCCGACATGGAGGGCTTCTCCTCCGCCAAGTCCGTCTTCGCCTCCACGCTCACCGTCGGCGGCGTCGACTTCAAGATCACGATTCTCTGGTGGCTCGCCCTGATCCTGGTAGCCACCTGGATCCTGCTGCGCACCCGCGTCGGGAACTGGATCTTCGCGGTCGGCGGTGACGTGGACGCGGCCCGCGCGGTCGGCGTCCCGGTCAACAAGACCAAGATCGGCCTGTACATGGGGGTCGCTTTCGGCGCCTGGATCTCGGGCCAGCACCTGCTCTTCTCGTACGACGTCGTGCAGTCCGGCGAAGGCGTCGGCAACGAGCTGATCTACATCGTCGCGGCCGTCATCGGCGGCTGTCTGATCACCGGCGGCTACGGCTCGGCGGTCGGCGCGGCCATCGGCGCGCTGATCTTCGGCATGACCAGCAAGGGCATCGTCTTCGCCGAGTGGAACTCGGACTGGTTCAAGTTCTTCCTGGGGGCGATGCTGCTCCTCGCGACCCTGCTCAACGCGTGGGTCCGCAAGCGCGCGGAGGCGATCAAGTGACCACCACCGACGTACGTACGCCCCTGGTCGAGCTCGGCGGCGTCAGCAAGTACTACGGCAACATCCGGGCGCTGGAGGACGTCTCCCTCGTCGTGAACGCGGGCGAGATCTCCTGTGTCCTCGGCGACAACGGCGCCGGCAAGTCCACCCTCATCAAGATCATCGCGGGGTTGCACCGGCACGACGCGGGCTCCTTCTCGATCGACGGCGAGGAGACGCGGCTGGCCAACCCGCGCGAGGCCCTGGACCGCGGCATCGCCACGGTCTACCAGAACCTCGCCGTCGTCCCGCTGATGCCGGTGTGGCGCAACTTCTTCCTCGGCTCCGAGCCGACGAAGGGCAGGGGCCCCTTCAAGCGCATGGACGTCGACCTCATGCGCCGGACGACCCGCGAGGAACTCCTGCGCATGGGCATCGACCTGCGCGACGTCGACCAGCCCGTCGGTACGCTCTCCGGCGGCGAGCGCCAGTGCGTCGCCATCGCCCGCGCCGTCTACTTCGGCGCCAAGGTCCTGGTCCTCGACGAGCCGACGGCCGCGCTCGGCGTCAAGCAGTCGGGCGTCGTCCTGAAGTACGTGGCGGCGGCCCGTGACGCGGGTCTCGGCGTGGTCCTCATCACCCACAACCCGCACCACGCCTACCTGGTCGGCGACCGGTTCGTCCTGCTCAAGCGGGGTGCCATGTTCGGCAGCCACACGCGCGACGAGATCACCCTGGACGAACTGACACGCCAGATGGCGGGCGGCAACGAGCTCGACGACCTCCGCCACGAACTGGAGCGCGCCCCGGCCCCCACCGGCCTCGGCAAGGGCGCCCACCTCGACCAGAACCAGACGAAGGGGAGCACCCCGGGCCCCAAGACCCCCTGACCCCGACCCCCGGGGACGACCGCCCCCGGGGGCCACCGGCGCCGGGATCACCGGCGCCGGGATCACCGGCGCCGGGCGTCACTGACGTCGGTCGCTGAGGACGCAGAACTCGTTACCCTCGGGGTCCGCCAGGACCACCCAGGACTGGTCGCCCTGGCCGATGTCGACGCGCCGGGCGCCATGAGCCACCAACCGCGCCACCTCCGCGTCCTGGTCGTCGGGGCGGAAGTCGAGGTGCAGCCGGCTCTTGGCCTGCTTGGCCTCGTCGAGCCGTACGAAGTCAACCCCCGGCAAGCGGTCCGGCGCCGGACGGATCTCGAACTCCTCGTCCGAGGAGTGGACGACGACCCAGCCGAGAGCCTCGGCCCACCACTGTCCCAAGGCCGCCGGATCCGCCGAGTGGACGATTACCTGTTCCCATTCCAAGGTCATCCACGGAGCCTAGACCCGCCGGAGCGGCGAGGAACAGGTATGTGTCATCCGGCCCGGCCACCCGCCCCGGGCCCGGGCCCTGTGGGGCGGGGGCCCGCCGCCGTGCGCGGCCGGAGGCAGGTGAGGCAGAATCGGGCAACGGCGGGCGCCGGGCCCGCCAGGACCGCGAACCACCACCTAGGGGCGATACGACTCGTGCGAGCACCCAGCCGCCACCGCCGACAGCTGTCCGTCGGAGCCGCCCGATGAGCACCTACCGTGACCTCGCCCACCGGGGCAGCGCCCGGGCCACCGTCCTGCGGACCGTCGGCACCCGGGAGCGCCGCTCGCACCTGACGGCCCCCCGCGTCCCCACCGTCGGCATCGACATCGGCGGCACGAAGGTGATGGCGGGCGTCGTCGACGCGGACGGCGTCATCCTGGAGACGCTGCGCACCGAGACCCCGGACAAGTCCAAGAGCCCCAAGGTCGTCGAGGACACCATCACCGAGCTGGTCCTCGACCTGTCCGACCGGCACGACGTCCACGCGGTGGGCATCGGCGCGGCCGGCTGGGTCGACGCCGACCGCAACCGCGTCCTGTTCGCCCCGCACCTGTCCTGGCGCAACGAGCCGCTCCGCGACCGTCTCGCGGGGCGCCTCTCCGTCCCGGTCCTCGTCGACAACGACGCCAACACCGCCGCCTGGGCCGAATGGCGGTTCGGCGCGGGCCGCGGCGAGGACCACCTCGTCATGATCACGCTCGGAACCGGGATCGGCGGCGCGATCCTGGAGGACGGGCAGGTCAAGCGCGGCAAGTTCGGCGTCGCCGGCGAGTTCGGCCATATGCAGGTCGTCCCCGGCGGACACCGCTGCCCGTGCGGCAACCGCGGCTGCTGGGAGCAGTACAGCTCAGGCAACGCGCTGGTCCGCGAGGCCCGCGAGCTCGCCGCCGCCGACTCCCCGGTCGCGTACAACATCATCGACCGGGTCCAGGGCAGCATCCCCGACATCACCGGCCCCCTCATCACCGAGCTGGCCCGCGAGGGCGACGCCATGTGCGTCGAGCTGCTCCAGGACATCGGCCAGTGGCTCGGCGTCGGCATCGCCAACCTCGCCGCCGCCCTCGACCCGTCCTGCTTCGTCATCGGCGGAGGCGTCTCCGCCGCCGACGACCTGCTCATCGGCCCCGCCCGCGACGCCTTCAAACGCCAGCTCACCGGACGCGGCTACCGCCCCGAGGCCCGTATCGCCCGCGCCCAGCTCGGTCCGGAGGCCGGCATGGTCGGCGCCGCGGACCTCGCCCGCCTGGTCGCCCGCCGCTTCCGCCGGGCCAAGCGCCGCCGCGTGGAGCGGTACGAGCGCTACGACCGGTACGTCCGTACCCGCACCGGCGCCGAGGGCTAGGGCCTGCACGCCCTAGGGGCCGGCCTTCTGGCCCCCAGAACGACCAGAGCGACAGGAATGCCAGCAATGACGACCGTGCCCCGTCAACCCTCGTCCCCGGACCAGGAGCCGCCCGAGGCCCCGGACCGCGGCAGGGTCATCCGCCGCCGCGCCCTCACCCTCCTCACCATCGTGCTGCTCATCGGCATCCCCGCGGGCTACCTGGTGATCTCGGCGAACCAGAGCCGCAACAGCGGCAAGGACAAGGAGGCCAAGTACTCGGCGACCGGGCTCACCATCGGCTGGCCCTCCAAGGTGCAGCGCCGCCTCTACGAGATCCCGATCCCGGGGTACTCCCGCGACGTCGCCTACTACGAGACGAACAACTACAAGGTCAGCCGCCTGTACGCGCAGTTCCTCACCAGCAACAGTGGCCTGGAGACGTTCCTGAAGAGGATCGACAGCGACACGGCCGAGCTGAAGAAGGACAACCTCGCGATCAGCGGCCGCGACCGGAACGTGGCCGGCTGGGAGTTCACCGGCCCCGGCCCCTGGTACGGCCTGACGCGCAGCCGCAAGGACCCGTCCCCGACCCAGACCGTCGTGGTGAACCGCTCGAACCCGGACCACCCCATGGTCTTCGTGGTGTCGATGACGCACCCCTGAGCGCCGGTCCTGCCGGTCGTCGGTCCTCAGGGGGCGGACGCAGGTCAGGTCGACCAGATGACGCTGCCGTTCTGCACGATGACGACCTTGGCGTCGGCCCGCAGGATCAGCTGCGCGCCCTGGTGGCCGTGGCTTTTCGAGGCCCAGATGGGGCGGTCGTCGCCGTTGTGGATGACGAGGTTGCCGTCGCTCTGGAAGATGGCCCGGTGGTTGGGCCCGAAGGTCATGGCCGCCCAGATGGGCTTGCCCTTCTCGTTGTAGACGACGAGGTTGCCGTCGGCCTGCATGACCATCCGGATCCGGTTGGTCGTCCAGGCCTGATTGACCTCCAGGACACTGGGCGCGGAGACGGTCGCGGAGCCCCAGTCCGGTTTCGGGGCCGCCTTGGGGGCGGGCTTCTTCTCGGGGGCGGGCTTCTTCTTGGGCGGCGCGCTCGTCGCCGTCTTCTGCGGGACGGGGGCGGCGGCCGGAGGTGTCGCGAGGGTGACCTTCGGCGGCGCGCTCTTCTTCGGCTTCTCCTTGTGCGGGGGCACGCTGGGCTTCGCCGCCACGTAGTCGCCCGGGGCGGAGGGAGCGGACCCCGGGTTCAGGACGGTGTCGGAGCCCGCCGCGGCCGCGTTCTTCGCCGTGTCGCCCCGCCCGTTGTCGTCCGCGCTCCCGATCAGCAGCAGCGGTATCGCGATCAGGGCGGCGCCCGCGACGGCGGCTCCCGCCAGGACCGGCTTGCGGGGGCGTCCGCCGGCGGTGCCGATGCCGGACCTGGTGCCGGGGGGTGTCGTGCCGATGGCCGCCGCCACGGCGATGGACTTCTTGGGCGCCGCGCTGGTCTTCTCGCCCGTTTTGGAGGCCGTTCCGGAGGCCGTTCCGGAGGTCTTTCCGGAGTCCGGCGCGGAGTCCGGTATCGGTGTGGTCGCGGTGGTGGGCGCCGGTGCTGATGCCGGTGCCGGTGCGGGCTCGCCTTCGTGCCGGCTTTCAGCGGCGGCCGGATCGGGCGTCCTCGCCTCCGGTGCCGGGGGCCCGGCTTCCTCCGGGCGGGCGACGGGGGCCGCCTCTGTGTTCGCGCCTGCGGCCTGGGGCTCGGGGGACATCGCGGTACTCCTCCTCGGTGGCGAGGCCATACGTGGGGGCGTGGTGACGGCGGCGGTCCGTACTGCGACCTCGCCGGCCGCGGGAACTCCCCCCCACGGCTGTGGCTACGGCCCGGACCGTCGGCCGGATGGCGTCCTACGCCGAAGTGGCGGACGGCGTAACCAACTTAGCCCGTCGTGGGGACGGCAGCGCTCCCTTCCCACCCGTCCCTCCCGACCTGTGCCGTCACTTTGTCCGCTCTCGTCTCACACCTCCTGGAAAGTTCGCGACTCGGGCGGCAAACGGGCACGTGAGAGCCCGATACGGAGCAATCTCCGCGCCCTGCCGAAGAGGTGTGTATGGCATCCTGTTGGCTCCCTGATCTGATCAGTGCCGATGTGAGCGCAAGCCGTCCGGCACGGAAGAACCCGACGGAACACGAGAGTTCAGGTGCAGATGCGGCCCGGAGAACGGCACGAGGGCGGGCATACGGCCGACGCCACCGCCGACACCGGCCTCCCCGACATACCCGAGGCCGTGCGGGCCGCCGCACGGCAGGCGCCGGGGCACTGGGTCGGGGTGGTGGACCCGGAGTGGACCGAGGAGCGGACGCCACCGCAGTGGGCGGTCCTCGGGGAGTGGCAGTCGGACGCGGGCGGGGCCGTGACCGAGTACCGGGCCAACCCCGAGTACCGGCCTTCGGCCCGGGTGCTCGGCTGGCCCGAACCCACCGACCCGGTGGACGCGGCGGCACAGCGGGCCGCCACCGGCTACGGCTCGGTGGAGACGGCCGTCGCGGCGCTCGCGGAGGCGGAGGTCACCGTGGTGCGCGCACCGGACGGCGGGCCGCTCACGGCCACCGGTGAGGACGGCGCGCCCGTGGTGCTGTTGTTCACCTCGACAGCACATGCGTTCATGTCCCCGGCACTTCGGCACGGCACGCTGCCCGCACGGGAGTTGGCCCGTGCGCTGAGCGGTTCCGGCACCTCGCTGCTGGCCAACGCGGGAGCCGCGGCCCCCCTGCTCGTCCCGGCGGACCGCCTCCTCGCTGCGGCACCCGGGCCGCACGCCGAGGGCGCCCCCGCGCCGGATGCCGGGCCGGCCGCCCGTTCCGGCCCTCCGGCCGAGGCCGCTGCCACGGCCCGGACCACCGACTTGGCCGATCCCCGGCCCCGCACCTCTGGGAGGACCTTGTGACGCGCACGTCCGGCACCGACGGCGAGACGGCCGCGGCCGCCAGTACTCCCGCCGCCGCTGAGACCGGGGCCGAGTCCGGCCCCGTAGCGACGAAAGCGGGCCCCGAGGCCGCCGGCGCAGTCGGGGCGGAGCCCGAGGCGGGAGCCAAGTCCGGGGCCGGGGCCAAGTCCGGTACCGGTACCGGCACCAAGGCCGCACCTGAGTCCGGGGCCGAGTCCGGGGCCGAGGCCGGAACGGAGTCCGGGGCCGAGGCCGCACCTGAGTCCGGGGCTCAGCCCGGGGCCAAGTCCGGGGCCGACGCCGGAACTGACGCCGGAGCTGAGTCCGGGGCCGACGTAGGGACTGAGCCCCGGGGCAAGAGTGAGGGCGATCCCGAGGTCGATTCCGGGGATGCCGCCGCGGCCAAGAGCCGGCTGCCCGCGCTCGTGCGGACCATGACCGCGACAGCGATCGGTCAGCCGGAGCCGCAGGCCAGGCCCGTGGGACGGCCGGGCAAGGCGGTGCTGGCCGGGGCCGCGGTCGTCGGGGCGCTGCTCGTCTCGGTGCCGTTCCTGCTGGCCGGTGGGGACAACGACGACAACGACCGCAAGGAGACGACGGCGGCGGGCACCGTCCTGGACGGGAGCGCGCAGGACACGCCGGGCGCCTTCGCCGAGGCGACGCCCAGCGGCAGCCCCTCGGCCGACGGCAAGAAGAAGGCCGAGAAGAGCGAGAAGCCGGGGAACGCCGCTCCCTCGGTCGCCGCGGGCAAGAACGAGAGTCCGGCCGCGCCGAAGGCCGACGCCGCTGAGAAGAAGACGAAGAAGACGGAGTCGAAGAAGACGGAGACGAAGAAGCAGGACGACACGGAGAAGGCCGGCAGCAAGAAGAAGGCCCCCGCCCCCGTGACGTTCAGCGGCCCCGTCTCCTTCCGCAGCCATCTCAACGGCCGCTGCCTCGACGTACCGAACGCCGACTTCCGCGACGGCAAGAATCTGATCATGTGGGACTGCACGGGCCTGGAGGCACAGCGCTGGCAGTTCGGCTCCGACAACACCGTCCGCATCGGCGGCCTTTGCCTGGACGTCGCGGGCGCGGTGTTCGCCCCCGGCACCCCCATGCAACTCGCCTACTGCAGCGGCAACGACGCCCAGAAGTTCGTCCTGAACGAGCGGCACGACCTGGTCAACACCGTCGTCGGCATGTGCGTGGACATCAAGGGCAGCAACACCGACAGGGGGGCGCCCATCCAGCTCTGGACCTGCAACGGCGCCGACGCCCAGAAGTGGAGCCTCTGACCGGGCAAGGCATGATGTGATCGTCGGCTCGCCGACACGCGCCCCGGTGAAGCGGGGCGCTCCCGCCGAAGACGCAGCCGTGGCAAGGAGGTTGGTGCGTGTCGCGCCAGGTACTGACGGTCGGTCCAGGGGACCAGGACCGCTACCGGACCATCGGTGAGGCACTCGCCGCCGCCCGAACCGGCGCGCTCATCAGCGTCCGCCCGGGGACGTACGCGGAGAATCTGGTGGTCCACACCCGGGTCACCCTCACCGCCGCCGAGGGGCGGGGGACGGTGGAGATCCGGCCGCGCTCGGGCAGCGTGCTCGCGCTGCGCGCCGACGCCGTGCTGCTCACCGAGCTGACCCTGCGCGGCGGCGACCCCGAACAACCGGCCGTGGACGTACGGCGCGGGCAGGCCGCCCTCGACGGCTGCGAGATCGTCGGCGCCGCCTGGACCGCGCTCCTCGCCGGCGGCACCGGCTCGCTCGCGCTGCGCGAATGCCGGGTGAGCAACCCCAAGGGCGCGGGCGTCGTGGTCACTTCGACCACCCCCACCACCGTGGAGTCCTGCACCTTCGAGCACCTGGGCACGAGCGGCCTGGTCCTCGCGGAGCAGGGCGAGGCGCGCGTCCGCGGCTGCACCGTGCGCGACGCCCGGGGCAACGGCCTGCTCGCCAACGGCGAGTCCCGCGGCACCGTCGAGGACTGCGACCTCTCCTCGACGGACAAGCCGTCCCTTGCCCTGGAGGGGGAGAGCTCCCTCTCGGTGATCCGCACCGTGGTGCACGACACCAGTACGGGCGTGCACCTCAGCAGCGCGGGCCGCACCACGCTGGAGGACGTCCGCGTCACCGGGGCCTCCGGGCACGGGATCGCGCTGTCCGCGGGCACCGACCCGGTGCTGCGCCGCTGCCGCGTCTCACGCGCCCGCGGCCACGGCATCCTCGTCACCGACCGGGCGCGCGGCACCTTCGAGGACTGCTGGGTGGACGGCGCGGGCAGCGCCGCGGTGCGCGTCGCCGGGGCCGCCTCCCCGGCGCTGACCGGCCTGACCGTGCGCGACTGCGAGTACGCCGGACTGCTCCTGGAGGAGGACGCGGCACCGGAGCTCGACCGCCTGGAAGTGATCGGCGGCTCGCCCGCGGTCGCGCTGAGCGGCGGCGCCAACCCGATGCTGCGCAGGGCCCGTCTCGTGGAACCCGCCGGTGACGGCATCACCGCCACCAAGGACGCCAGGGGCCGCGTAGAGGACTGCGAGGTCGTCCGGCCGAAGGGCGCGGGTGTCCGCGTCTCCTTGGGCAGCACCCTCTACCTGGCGGGCGGCGGGGTCTCCGACTCCGCCGCGGGCGGCCTGGTCGTGGAGGACGGCGGCAACGTCACGGTCCGCGACTTCCGCGTCGAGATATCCGGCGAGGAGGGTGTGCTCGTCGCCGCGGGCGGTGAACTGACCGCCAACCGCACATCGGTGCATGCCGCGAAGGGCCACGGCTTCCTGCTGGGCGAGGGCGCGCTCGCCTCGCTCAGCGGCTGCGAGGCGACCGGCGGCGCCCAGGACGGCTTCCGGGTCGAATCCACCGCGCCGGTCTCGCTCGTCAACTGCCTGGCCCGGGAGAACGAGGGCGCGGGTCTGGTGCAGACCGCGCCCGGCGAACGGCTCGCCGTGGACGGCCTGAACAGCACCGGCAACGGCAAGCGGGACGCCTGGGGCAGCGGCAGCGCCGAGAACACCGACCCGGCCGGCGCCGGCGCCGCCGACGCGCCGCCGCCGGACCGCGCGGACGGCCCGCTCGGCGCCCTCAACGCGCTCATCGGCCTGGAGAACGTCAAGCAGCAGGTGCGCACCCTGGTCAATCTGACCCAGCTCGCCCGCCGCCGCGAACAACTCGGCATGCTGGCCCCGCCGATGAGCCGGCACCTGATCTTCGCCGGCCCCCCCGGCACCGGCAAGACCACCGTCGCCCGCCTCTACGGGGCGATCCTCGCCGAACTCGGCTCACTGCGCAGCGGGCACCTGGTGGAGGTCTCCCGCGCCGACCTGGTCGCCCAGGTCGTCGGCGGCACCGCGATCAAGACGAGCGAGACCTTCCAACGGGCCCTGGGCGGCGTGCTGTTCATCGACGAGGCGTACACGCTCACCTCGGACAGCGGCAACGGCGGCGCCGACTTCGGCCGCGAGGCGGTGGACACCCTGCTGAAGCTGATGGAGGACCACCGCGACGAGGTGGTCGTGGTCGCGGCCGGCTACTCCCGCGAGATGGACTCCTTCCTCGGCTCCAACCCGGGCCTCGCCTCCCGCTTCTCACGGACCGTCGAGTTCGAGAACTACTCGGTGCCCGACCTGGTCGCGATCATGGAGAGCATGTGCGCCCAGCACCAGTACGAACTGGGGGAGGGCACCGCGGCGGCGCTCGCCGCGCACTTCGAGGCACTGCCCCGCGACGCCGGCTTCGGCAACGGCCGTGCCGCGCGCGGGGTGTTCGAGGAGATGGTGGACCGGCAGGCCGTCCGGCTCTCCGCGCAGGCCCAGGTCGGTGAGCACGATCTGCGGCTGCTGCTGCCCGAGGACGTCTCCGCGACCGCCGCGACCCGGGCCACCGAGACCGCCGTACCGGACGACGACCCGCTGACCCGCCTCGGCGACATGATCGGCCTGTCCGAGGTGAAGCGCGACGTCGCCGACCTGGTCAACCTGATCACCACCGCCCGCCACCGCGCCGCCGCCGGTCTGCCGGTGCCCTCGCTCAGCCACCACCTGGTCTTCACCGGCCCGCCCGGCACCGGCAAGACCACCGTCGCCCGCCTCTACGGGGAGATCCTGGGCCGGCTCGGCATCCTGGAGCGCGGCCAGCTCATCGAGGCGGCCCGCGCCGACCTGGTCGGCCGCTACATCGGCCACACCGCCCAGCTCACCCGCGAGGTCTTCGAACGGGCCCGCGGCGGCGTGCTGTTCATCGACGAGGCGTACACCCTCACCCCGCGCGGCGGCGGCGCCGACTTCGGGCAGGAGGCGGTGGACACCCTGCTGAAGCTGATGGAGGACCACCGCGACGAGGTGATCGTCATCGTCGCCGGCTACACCGACGAGATGGAGCGCTTCCTCGGCTCCAACCCCGGCCTCGCCTCGCGCTTCCCGCGCCGGATCGCGTTCGCCGACTACTCCTCCGAGGAGCTGGTCACCATCGTGCGCGCCCAGGCCGTGAGCATGGGGTACGAATGCGGCCCCGGCACCGGCCCGTTGCTCAAGGAGTACTTCGACGGGCTGCCCCGCGACCGCTCCTTCGGCAACGCGCGCCAGGCCCGGCAGATGGTCGACGCGATGGTCACCCGGCAGGCGGGACGGCTCAGTTCACTCTCCGCGCCGACCCTGGACGACCTGCGGGTCCTGACACCCGACGACGTGAGCGCGGCGGCCGCCCCGAAGGCGGCCAGGTGAGGCCGCCCGCCCGCCGGGCCGCCCGCCTGCTGTCCGGCGCGGGCCTCACCGCCGCCCTGCTGCTGCCCGCCGTCGCCCCGGCCCGGGCGGACGCGCCGGGCACGGCGGCGGACGGCGGCGGGAGCCAGGCGCTGCCCGTCATGCCCTCCGCGCTCGACCCCGACGCCGAGCAGCCGACCTGTGTCCCCGCCTCCCGCGAGGAGGCCAAGAAGCAGGACTGGTCGCGCCAGCGCCTCGACCTGGACCGGGTGCACCGGCACAGCACCGGCGCGGGCGTGACCGTCGCCCTGATCGACACCGGTGTCGCCCCCGGCGCCGCCGGACTCGACGGCCGGGTCACCGCCCCGGGCGCCGCCGCCGACGACTGCGTGGGGCACGGCACCTTCCTCGCCGGACTGATCGCCGGGGCGGGCCCGCGGCTGGCCGGAGTCGCCCCGGACGCGAAGATCCTGGCGCTGCGCGGCACCGACCGACTCGGCGAGGCGGACCCCAGCCTGGTCGCCACGGCGTTGCGCGAGGCGACCGAGGCCCACGCGGACGTCATCGCGGTCGCGGTGGCGCTGCCGGGCCGCGACAAGGACGTCACCCGCGCGGTCGCCGAGGCGCGCGACGCGGGTGCGGTGGTGGTCGCCGCTGCCACCCCTGCCCCGCCCACGTCCGGCGCCGACGACATCCCGGCCCGCACGTACTGGCCGGCCGGTGAGCCCGGTGTCCTCTCGGTCGCCGACATGCTCCCGAGCGGCGCCCGCCCGGACGGCTCCCTGGCCACGGACGGCATCGACCTGGCCGCTCCCGGCGCGGGAGTGGTCTCCGGCGGCCCGCGCGGCACCGGGCACTACCTGGGCGGCGGTGCCTCGGTGGCCGCCGCCTACGCCGCCGGAGCGGCCGCGGCGGTCCGCGCCGCCCGCCCCGACGACTCCGCCGACGCCGTCACGCGCCGCCTGACCGCCACCGCGTACCCGGCCGACCTCCCGCAGCTGGACCCGTACGCCGCCGTCACGGCCGTGCTGGGCGGCGCCGGCTCCGGTGCGGCGGCGGTCACCGGACACGCCGCCGACCCCGTGACCGTCCGCGACACCGCGGCGGCCGACCGCGCCACCGGCCGCGCCACGCTGTTCGTCCTCCTCGGCTCGGCCGCCGTCCTGGCCGCGCTCTGGGCCGGGTTCGCCCTCTCCCGGGCCCGCGCGCGGGGCTGGCGCCCGGCGGAGGCGGACGCGGCGGGCGGCGGCGGGGCCGCGAACTGAAGCGGCGGGGGCCACCTCCAAACGACCCCCGCCGCTTGTGGGCGCCGGGCCCTCAGCCCTCCTGCCCCCGCTCCTCCTCCACCAGCGCCGTCTGCATCAGCCGGGCCCGGCCCCTGGCGATGTGCAGAGCACGGCCCGGCGGCAGGTTGAGCGGCTTCGCGTTGCCGAACAGGCGGCCCTCCGTGGGCGGGCAGGAGAGCACCACGGCCGGGTTGTTGGCCTCGTCCATCCGGCGTACGAGACCGTCGCTCAGACCACGTCCCGCACCCATCGCGCTCCGGGCGACGACCAGGTGCAGGCCCATCTCGAAGCCGAGGGCGAGGTGCTGGAAGAGCGGCTCGAACGGATTCTGGAAGGAGTTGCCCGCGACCATGTCGTAGTCGTCGACCAGGATGAAGAGGCGCGGCCCCGTCCACCAGTCGCACCGGCGCATGCGGCCGGGCGCGATGTCCGCGCCGGGGACCCGGGTCTTCAGCGCGCGGGCCGCGCCCTCGACCGTCTCCGTGAGGTTGTCCAGGGAGATCACGTGCCCGATGCGGTACTCCTCGGGGACGGCGTCCACCAGGGTGCGGCGGTAGTCCACCACGATGATCTTCGCCTCGTTCGGCGCGTACCGGGCGGTGATGCCTTGGGTGACACGGCGCAGCAGGTTGGTCTTGCCGCTCTCGGTGTCGCCGACCACGATCAGGTGCGGGGTACGGCTGAAGTCGTGCCAGACCGGTTCCAGCGCGTCCTGGTCGATGCCGAGCGGCAGCCGCATGCCGCCGCCCTCCGTGGCCTCGGGCGCGGGCAGTTCGGCCAGCGGCAGCCGGTGCGGCAACATCCGGACCTGCGGGGCGCGCTCGCCCTTCCAGTGCCGGGAGATCTCGCCGACCAGGTGGCCGACGCCGTCGCCGAGGTCGTCGAGGGAGCCGCTGCCGTCCAGCCGCGGCAGACCCGCCAGGAAGTGCATCTTGCTGTCGGCGGTGATGCCGCGGCCGCCGCTGCGCGGCACCGAGCGCGCCTTGCGGGTGTCGACCTCGGAGTCCATCGGATCACCCATCCGCAGTTCGAGCCGGGTCGCGGACTGGTCGCGGACCTGTGCCGACAGCTCCACCCAGCGGGCGGTGGTGACGACCAGGTGGATGCCGTAGTTGAGGCCGCGGGCGGCGAGCTCGTTGAACTTCGGGATCAGCTCGTCGTAGTCCTGACGGACCGTGGACCAGCCGTCGACCACCAGGAACACGTCACCGAAGGGTTCATCGCGGAACTCCCCGGCGGCCCGGCGCCGCCGGTAGGACTGCATCGAGTCGAGGGTGTGGTCCACGAAGAACTGCTCGCGCCGGGCGAGGAGCGCCATGACCTCGGCGACGGTCCTGTGCACCCGCTCCGGGTTGAGCCGCGCCGCCACCCCGCCGACATGGGGGAGACCGGCCAGCTGCGACAGGCCACCGCCACCGAAGTCGAGGCAGTAGAACTGGACCTCGGCCGGCGTGTGGGTCAGGGCGAGCGCCGCGATCAGCGTGCGCGTCAAAGTGGACTTGCCGCTCTGTGAACCGCCGGCGACGGCGACATGGCCGCCCGCCCCCGACAGATCGACGACCAGCGGGTCGCGGCGCTGCTCGAAGGGCTTGTCGACCAGACCGACCGGCACGCGAAGGCGGCCGGTCCCGGGCCAGCCGGTGGCGGTGAGACCGCGCTCCGGGTCGGCGGCGACCCCGGCCAGCAGCACGTCCAGCGGGGCGGGCTCGTCCAGCGGCGGCAGCCACACCCGGTGCGCGGGCGGACCCGAGTCGCGCAGCCGCTCCAGAGCCACCTCCAGCAGCGTCTCCTCGGCGCCGCTCTCCTGCGCGGCCGGCTCGGGCTCCGGCGCGGCCTCCAGCGTCCGGGGCACCACCCAGCCGTTGGTCCACGGCACGACCTGGCTGGCCACCCGGGCCTGCACCACCGCGCCGGTACGACGCCGGTACGTACCGGAGGAGTACGCGGCACGGAACCGGGTCAGGGCCTCCACCCCGGACTTCAGATAGCCGCTGCCCGGCTGGGCGGGCAACTCGTAGGCGTCCGGCACCCCGAGCACCCCGCGGCTCTCCATGGCGGAGAAGGTCCGCAGACCGATGCGGTACGACAGATGGCTCTCCAGCTGGTGCATACGCCCCTCGTCCAGGCGCTGCGAGGCGAGCAGCAGATGCACTCCGAGGGAGCGGCCGAGGCGGCCGATCATCACGAACAGGTCCATGAACTCGCGGTGTGCGGCGAGCAGTTCACTGAACTCGTCGACCACCACGAACAGGCTCGGCAGCGGCTTGAGGTCCGCTCCGCCGGCCCGCGCCCGCTCGTACTCCAGGGCCGAGGTGTAGTTCCCGGCGGCGCGCAACAGCTCCTGGCGGCGGATGAGTTCGCCGTGCAGGGCGTCCTGCATCCGCTCCACCAGGGCGACCTCGTCGGCGAGGTTGGTGATGACGGCGGCGGTGTGCGGGAGCTCCTCCAGGCCGAGGAAGGTGGCGCCGCCCTTGAAGTCGACCAGGACGAAGTTGAGCGTCTCGGAGGAGTTGGTCAGGGCGAGCCCGAGGACGAGGGTGCGCAGCAGCTCGCTCTTGCCCGAGCCGGTGGCGCCGATCAGCATGCCGTGCGGGCCCATGCCGCCCTGCGCTGACTCCTTGATGTCGAGTTCCATCGGGCGGCCGTCCTCGCCGACCGCGATCGGCACCCGCAGCCGGCCGGAACCGGTGTGCCGTTCGAAGACCGTCCGCGGCTCGTGCCGGTGCAGGTCGGGTATGCCGAGCAGGGTGGTCAGCTCGACGTCGGTCTCCAGGGGCAGCGCGATATCGGTGCCCAGACTGATCCGCCGGGCGGTCAGCAGCCGCGCCAGCGACTCCGCGCCGAGCGGGCCGAGCCGGTCCGGCCGGCCGAGCGGCACGGAACGCTCCTTGCGGCTGCGGTCGGTGCGCACCAGACTCACCCGGTCGGGGCCGACGGTCAGCCGCAGTGTGTTGCGGCCGGGCCGCCAGCGCAGCGCCCCGGAGAGGTCGATCACCAGCGCGTTGCGGTAGCCGGGCCCCTCCCAGCGGTGGCCCTCGGGGACGGTGACGCCGTCCAGGACGACGACCGTGTACGGCTCGTCCCGGCCGGGCCTGGCATCCGGATCGAAGCCGGGGCGCTCGGTGAACTCGGCGCCGAGCAGATCGTCCAGCTCGGTGAGGTCGGCGGTGACCCGGCGCACCTGCCCCGCGCCGTCCTCCTCCTGCGGATGCAGGGTGTGCGGCAGCCACTTGGTCCACTCCCAGTCGGGCCGCCGCTCGTCGCTGACGCAGAACGCGAGCCACAGCTCCTCGGGCGCGTGGAAGACCGCGAGCTGGCCGAGCATGGCACGCGTCAGGGCACGTACCGCGTCGGACGACGGAGCGCCGGGAGCCCCCTCGGCCGTCCCCTCAGCCGCCTCCTCGGGGCGCAGCAGGACCCGCGCCGAGGAGCGCAGATACAGGCCGAGGGGCTGGTCGGGGATGGTGGAGTAGGCGCGGACGAAGCGGCGCAGGGCGTGCGCGCAGAGCGGCTCCAGGTCCTCCACCGGGCGGGTGGAGACCGGCTCCAGGGCGACGGCGAGCTGCTGTTCACCGACCGCGAGCCGTACCTCGCCGAAGTCCTCGTCCGCCGGGCGGCGCTCCCACAGCCGCGACGTGCGGGCCAGCGAGCGCAGCGAGGCGGGATCCGGATGGCGCCAGGCGAGCGCCCGCTGCTGCTCCACGATGGTGGTCCTGACCCGCTTGCGGATCTGCGCCAGATAGCGGAGGTAGTCGCGGCGCTCACCCTTCAGACGCTGCTTGCGCTCTCCGGAGCGGCGCATCAGCTGGCCCAGCAGCATGGCCGCCGCGGCGAGCACCATGACGCCCATCGCCAGATACATGAAGACGCCGTTGCCGCCACCGGTGCGCAGGAACATCAGCATCATCGACACCGACATCAGCACCATCGGCAGATACGTCCACACCGCCGAGGTGTCCGGCACGGTCTCGGCGAGGACCGGTGGCTCCTGGAGGGTCAATTGCCCGTCCGGCATCTGCGGACCACGCCTGCGGGCCGGCCGGCGAAACAGCACCACGCTCAAGGAACAGAACCTCCGGTTCATTCGCTTTCGGCCCACACCGAATACCGGCGCTCCCGGTCGTGGAAATGACCGCACCACACCGATTCTCCGGGTTCCGGGTGACACCATGAACACCGGGTGAATGCTGCGAGCGGATTGCGGGCGGCCGACTTCTCTTCCCGTCGCCAACTCCGGAGCGGGCAAAGGAGCCCGGACCGCAGCAGATGCCGACGGACATAGGCAGTAGTCTGCATTCACGGAACGCGACCTGTCCACGCGGCTGGGGCGGGCGCCGGGTCCGCGGGGTCAATTCCGCTGCCCGGCCGACCGGTTCTCGTCCGCGCGGTCCTTCCGTACTCTTCGCACGTCCCCTCCCCCGGGGAAGTTCTCCCGGCAAAGCCCCCACGGAAGACGAGAGTTCAGCCGATGACCGACAGCGTGGTGGCCGCACTGTGCCGCCTGACCGTACGTGCGCCGAGCGTTTCCGTCGATCTGGCCGTACCCGCCGACGTACCGGTCGCCGACCTTCTGCCCACGCTGCTGCGTTACGTCGGTGAGGAATCCGAGGAAGCCGGGCTCGATCACGCGGGCTGGGTGCTCCAGCGGCTCGGTGACGCCCCGCTCGACGAGGAGACCACCCTCGCCCGTGCCGACCTCCGCGACGGAGACGTGCTCTATCTGCGCCCGCACACCGAGGCGCTGCCCGAGGCCCGGCTCGACGACCTGGTGGACGGGATAGCCGACACCGCGGGCCGGCGGCTGCACACCTGGAGCCCCCGCGCGGCCCGCGGACTGCTGGTGGGCGCGGCGGTGGCGACCGTGGTGGCCGCCCTCGTCCTCGTGGTCAGGCCCGGGGTGGCCGGCTCCGGTTCCGTGCGGGCGGGTTTCGCGACCGTGGCCGGGCTGCTGCTGCTCGCGGGCGCGGGCTCCGCCAGCCGCGCGGTCGGCGACCGGCTCTCCGCCACCGCGCTCGGCCTGCTCGTCGCGCCCTGCCTGGCCCTGGCCGGCTGGCTGCTGCCCGGCGGCGACATCACGGGCCCGGACGCGACACAGGTGGTGGGCGCACGGCTGCTGGCGGCGGGCGCGGCCGGCGCCGGCGGCGCGGTCCTCGCCCTCGCCGCCACCGCGGTCGGCGCCCCGGCCCTCCTGGCCACCGCCGTGGTCGCGGTGGCGGCCGCGATCGCCGGAGCCCTGATGGGATACACGGGCCTCGACGCCGCGGCCGCCGTGGCGCTGGTGGCGACGGTGATGGCGCTGGCCGCCGGGGCGGTGGCACCGTTCGCCTTCAAGCTGGCCGGGATGCGGATGCCCGCACTGCCGTCATCGGCGGGCCAGCTCCAGGAGGGCATCGAGCCGTACGCCGGTGGCGAGGTCGCCGAACGCACCCTGCTGGCGGGCCGCTGGGTCACTGCGCTCTTCGCCGCCACCGGCGCCGTCGCCGCGCCCGCCCTGGTCGTCCTCGCCGCCCGCCCCGGCCTGCCCGAGGTGCTGACCTCCCTCGCGCTCAGCCTGCTGCTGCTCCTGCACTCCCGCGGCCTCGTGCACATCGGACAGCGGCTGACCCTGGCCGTCCCCGGCGTGTGGGGGCTGCTGCTGCTCGCCGGCGCGTGGGCGGTGGACAGCCAGGGCCACGGCCGGGCCGTGGTCTTCGCGGTCCTGCTGGCCGCGGCGGCCGCACTCGTGATCGCCGCCTGGACGGTGCCAGGCCGCCGGATGCTGCCCTACTGGGGCCGGGCGGCGGAGCTGGCGCACACCGGCCTCGCGGTGGCGCTGGTGCCGCTCACCCTCTGGGTGGCGGGGCTGTTCGGCTGGCTGCGCGGCCTCTTCGGCTGAGCCCGCCCGCACACAGATACGCGCCGGTACGCCGGCCGATCGAGAACGAGTCCAGGAGAGGCCGTGCAGTCCAAACGCGACCAGGTACACGCCCATACGTTCATGATGGGCAGGCTCAGTTCGGGTCTGCTGACGGCCGACCCGGACGCCCCGGAGAGCCCGCTGGGCCGGACCACCCGCGGCGTCGTCTTCGGCGCGCTGGCGACCGTGCTCATCGGCGGCGGAGCCTTCGTCTACGGCCTGTTGAGCCCCGGCGGGAACGACAGCTGGCGCGACGGCGAACACCTGGTGGTCAACCGCGACACCGGCGCGCGGTACCTGTGGACCGGCACCGACGGCGTCCTGCACCCGGTGCGCAACTACGCCTCCGCGCGGCTGATCGGCGGCTCCGACCTGCCGACCTCGGACGTGCGCACCGCCTCCCTCGAGGATGTGCCGGTGGGCTCCGCGGTCGGCCTGCCCGGGGCGCCGGACGCCGTGCCCGGGACCGGCCAACTCGACGACGGGGCCTGGAACATGTGCGTCACCGGCCCGGACGGGGCGTCGTCCGACACCTCCGGCGCGGTGGCGGAGACCGGGGTGCGCAAGCCGGGCGCCACGACCATGGTGGCCGGGGCGCCGGTCGACTCCCGCGCCGTCGCGGGCGACCACGCCCTGCTGGTACGCGGCCCGGACGACACCGAGTACCTGGTGTGGCGGGGCAGCCGGCTGGCGCTGGACCGCGCCTCCGACGCCCGTAACGCCCTCGGCTACGGCTCCCAGCGGCCCGCGCCGGTCTCGGCTGCGTTCCTCGACGCGCTGGCGTCCGGCCCCGCCCTGAAGCCGCCCCCGGTGCCCGGCCGCGGCGGGGAGGGCCCCGAGATCGGCGGTGGGCCCAGCCGGGTCGGCCAGGTGTTCAAGGTCAGCGTGCCCGGCGGCGGCAGCACGTACCATCTGCTGCGCCAGGACGGCCTGGTGCCGCTGACCCGCCTCGGCGCCGCCCTGGTGCTCGGCGACCCGGCCACCCAGAAGGACGCCTACCAGGGCCGTTCGCCCGAGGCGCGGACGGTCGGCGCGGACGCGCTGCGCGAGCACCGGGCGAAGGACGCGGGCACCGCCGGGTCGGCGGAGCTGCCGGACGCGCCGCCCGTCCCGCAGTCGGTGCCGCGCGGGTCCGCGCTCTGCGCCGAGGTGGACGGCGACGACGGCGGCGCCCGGATCAGATCCGTGCTGGTCCCGCTGGCCCGGCTCGCCCCGGTCGCGGCGCCGGAGGGCACCACGCTGCGGCCGGCCTGCGTGCCGACCGACGTCACAGTGGTGCGGCCGGGACGCGGCGCCCTGGTCAGGGCCCTGAACGCGAGCGGCGCCGCGCACGCCGGAACCACCTACCTGGTGGCGGAGAACGGCGTGAAGTACCGCGTCGCCGCCAAGGACGCCCTGGCGGCCCTCGGGTACGGGCCGGACGACGTCGGCGCGGTCCCGGCTCCGCTGCTCGCGGCGTTGCCGACCGGCGTGGACCTCGACACCGCGGCCGCTTCGGGTGCGGCGAAGCCCAAGGTCACGGCTCCGGCCTGCGGCGACGCCAAGGCGGATGCGGATGCGGATGCCGAGGCCGGTGCCGAGGCCGCCGACGCCGGAACGGACAAGGCCGCGGACGCGGAGAAGGCGGGCATCGTGCGCGCAGCCGACATCGCGCACTGATCACCTACCGACCATGCCAACCAGGGCATAAGGTGCCGAAGAAAAGGAAAAGGGCGGGCCGGGACGGATTCGAGGCGAATCCGGGGCGAAATCCACGTGGGCCGACGCGAGTTCGGCGAATCGGGTGGCGCTCGGGAGCGGCGGCGAACCTCAGATAAAGCTCAGAGTTTTCGGCGGGTTTCACCACCCGGGATTCCGTGGCGGCGCGTACTCATTGCGGCAAATGTGTCCCCTCCGTTGCCCGTTCGCCTTCTCCGTGTGCCCGTTTCCCGCCCGTGTCGCCACAACGGGCGGGGGCCCGCGCCCGCTTGTCCCGAAGCGGTCGGCGGACGCGTGTTCATTCAGCCGAAACCCGCCGACAACTCCGCTGCCACGTAAGCAATTTGTGGGCCTGCCGAGCCTGGAATGTTCCCTGCACGCGTTGCGCGGAACCCCTTCTTCTCTTTAGCCTCGGCGGGTAACGGTGCGACGAGACTTGCCCGAACGAAGGGAACGCGACATGGCCGACAGCGCCGCTAGGAAAGCGGACTATGCCAAGGGTCTGGGAGGCGTCTCCTCCCTGGAGTCGGCCCGGCAGCAGGTGGAGAAGACCCAGAACAACGTCGCCGAGATCGCCGCGCGTTCAGGCGTCGGCGGCGACGAGGGACAGGCCCTGCTGAAGCTCTTCCGCAGCTGGAACTCCGAGGCGCAGAAGGTCGTCGTGCAGATCAGCAAGATGATCGACGCGCTCCAGGAGAACGTGACCTCCGCCAACCGTGTGGCGAAGGAGAACCAGGACCTCACCGAGGTCCTCAACAGCAAGACCAGCCAGGGCGTCTTCGAGGCGCTGCGCTGAAACCCCCGCTGTGGCACCGGCCCCGCGACGCGAGGCCGGGCCGCGTGAACTTCCGGGGCCCCGGCGCCCGGTCACCGAAGAGGAGACGTCATGGCCGACGGCATCATCGATGTGCAGTACCCCAAGGTCCGGCAAGCCATCGAGGAGTTGCAGGAGCAGACCAAGCACATCATCACGACCCTCAACAACCTGGAGGACGAGCTGAAGCCGCTCATCAACTCCTGGGAGGGCGCGGACCAGGAGACGTACCGCGGCGTGCAGGCGGAGTGGGACCGGGCGACCGCGAACATGGCCAAGCTCCTCGGCGACAACGGTGAGCTGATCCAGAGTATTCACGACAACCACTCCCGCGACGAGCGCAGGAGCTCCGACAACTGGGGCAACGTGCGGGCCCGTTAGGGCGTGTGTCCCAGGGCCCGAGCGCGGTAACCCCTCGTCCGTCCGGAGAGCGGGCCCCGGTATCCGGCCGGGGCCCGCCCGGGCGGGCCCCCACCCTCGTCCCGTCCGGCAGCAAGCGGCAGGAGAGCGTCCATGGCCGGTGACAAGGCCGACGTCAAGCATTTCGACCTCAAGCAGATGGAGAACTTCCGGGACAACGAGGTGCACCCGGTGTACACCGCCGCCAAGAGGCACCGCGAGGAGGGCACCTCCGACGCCCGCCCGCTGGGCGACCTCCTCGACGGGCACAACACGGCGGACAACCTCGACCAGGACAAGCAGCTTCTGCGCATCGGCAAGATGCTGAAGGACCCCCTGGTCTCGGGACCGACGCTGATCGAGGACATCACCACCGCGGCCACGGCCATCGACGCGCTGCTCGGTGACCAGATGGACCTGTTCGAGGAGTTGAAGGCGGCGCTCACCGACACCATCGACGAGGCCAACAAGACCAAGGACAAGAACCTGGACGCGATCGACGCCCAGACCTTGCTCCAGAGCTTCGAAGAGGTCGACACACTCACCGCGGGCGGCACCGGCGGCACCGGCGGCACCGGCGGCACAGGCGACAAGGACGACGACGACTCCTGAGCCCGTACCGCGCGTTCCGGTAGGGGCCTGGGCCGCCCGGCGCGCCCGAGTGAGAAACATCCGGCCGCACACCCGCACGAGGACGCGGCTCGCCGGCCCGGACGAAAACCGACCAGAAAGGGTGCCCGGTGGCCAAGGGGTACGACGAGAATTCCGAGGGTTACGTCAAGTTCGCCGAGGCGTTCGGCGGTACCGCGGACCACACGACCGATATCTGGGCCACTCTGGTCACCCACATCACTGGCTACAAGGTGCCGGACCGCGCCACCCTCTTCGACACGCTCCGCTCCGACAAGGGCGGCAAGCTCTTCCGGATGGACATCCAGGAGCGCGGCCTCAGCCTGCTCACCAAGGACTCCGGCCTGGGGATGAACGCGGGCGAGGACTACGACATCTGGTTCTTCGACCGAGGTGACAAGTACTCGATCAAGCAGGCCCGGATCGTCTTCGAGGGCACCGTGAAATCCGGCGACGAGATCCTCTTCGCCTCTCCCGACGCCGACAACGTGAACGACGCGTCGGTCCGGGGAGGCGCCGATTTCACGGACTACAACAAGGACAAGATGAGCACCGTCGCGCTCGCCCGGTACATGAACGGGCCGCGGGCGGCGCTCATGGCCCTGCTCGACGGCAGCACGGCGGACGCCCGGTTCAGCGGCCTGGGCGTCCCCGACACCGACGTGGTGGACCTGGACTCCTTCGACGCCGCCGGGCGTTCCTTCGACTACGCCGCCAAGTTCTTCAAGGACCAGGCGCCGGTGCTGAAGGGCTGGGAGGACCGCTTCGGCGGGGACGACGCGAGCTGGAAGGGCGAGGCGGCCAACGTCTTCCGCGATCTGCTGAAGAAGATCCGCGAGAACTACGACAACTACGTCGAGACCTTCAACTCGACCGCGGGGGAGGGCAGCGAGACCGGCACCGGACAGACGGTGTACTCGCGCGCTCTGTCCCTGGGCCGCAAGTACCTGGAGGACTCCGCCAGAACGCTGCTCGAAGCGTGGCTGGACTGGGCCCAGTCCCCGTACTACGACCCGCATCAGGTGCTGCGCTACGTCCTGGACGACCTCGCCCAATGGGTGGACAGGGAGAACGTCGGCAAGACGCACATCCAGTCGACCTCCAGTGCCTACTCGTACGTCATCACCCACCAGCCGCAGGAGGGCTTCAGCCAGACTCACCCGGACTACGGCGACCTCACCGACATGGCGAGCTGGGCCAAGGTCGGTGACAAGGCCGTCAAGACCTGGAACCAGGGCCTCGACATGTATCTGCGCAACGCCGCGGCCCAGGTGCAGTCCAAACTGAACAACCACTTCCTGGACCTCGGCGACGACTTCACGGACAACGTGCCCAAGCCGAAGACGACCAGCACGGCCGCGTCGGACTACACGGACAAGACGACGCAGGACGCGAACGACGAGCTCGACAAGGCGAACGCGGCTGCCGCCGCGGCGGCAGCGGACGCGGCGAAGGCGAACGAGGACGCCGCCAATGCCGCGAAGAAGGCGGCCGAGGACTCGGCGAAGGCGAACGCGGACGCGGCCGCGGCCGCGAAGAAGGCAGCGGAGGACTCGGCGAAGGCGAACGGGGATGCGGCCGCCGCCGCGGCCAAGGCGGCCGCGGATGAGGCCAACGCCCTGAAGGACAGCCTCGGCAAGGGCGGCGGCGACAGTCCGGGCGGGGGCGACACCACGAGTCTCAACCTCGATGACCTGCTGAACCCGGGCGGCGGCCAGAATGGCGGGGGCAACCCGGACGGCGCGAACAACCCGGCTACCCAGAGCCTCGATCTCGACGATCTGCTGAACTCGGGTGGCCAGGGCGGCGGGAACAACCCTGCGACCCAGAGCCTCGGCCTCGACGATCTGCTGAACTCGGGTGGCCAGGGCGGCGGGAACAACCCTGCGACCCAAAGCCTCGGCCTCGACGATCTGCTGAACTCGGGTGGTCAGAGCGGTGCGAACGATGCTGTGACCCAGAGCCTCGGCGGCGACGGCCTGAACAGCTCCGGTGGCGACGGGAGCCAACAGCCCGTCACCGTGCCGCCGATCACGCAGGACCTGGGCACCCTCGGCGGGCTCGGCAGCGGTCCCAGTACGTCGCTCAAGAGCTCGACCGGCGGCAGTACCCGGCTCGGCGACGGCAAGGTCACCACCGGCTTCGCGGACGGCAGCAGTACCGCCTTCGACCCCGACAGCGGGACGCTGACCACCACGCACCCGGACGGTTCGACGACGACCACCGATCTGGGCAGCGGTGCCGAGGTGACGAATCCGGACGGGTCGGTGACCTCGCTCGGCCAGGACGGGAAGCTGACGACCACGTTCCCGGACGGGACGGTGCAGAGTGTCGATCCCACGAGCGGTCAGGCGGCCACCACCCACCCGGACGGCACCACGACCACGTCCGACCTGGGCACCCTCGACGGGCTGAACGGCGGCCCCGGCGGTGACAGCGTGCTCGACACCCCGACCGGCGGCAGCACCCAGCTGAACGGTACCGGTGACCTGACGACCGACTTCCCGGACGGCGGCAGCAGCACGTTCCACCCCGACAGCGGGACGCTGACCACCACGCACCCGGACGGTTCGACGACGACCACCGATCTGGGCAGCGGTGCCGAGGTGACGAATCCGGACGGGTCGGTGACCTCGCTCGGCCAGGACGGGAAGCTGACGACCACGTTCCCGGACGGGACGGTGCAGAGTGTCGATCCCACGAGCGGCCAGGCGGCCACCACCCACCCGGACGGCACCACGACCACGTCCGACCTGGGCACCCTCGACGGGCTGAACGGGCTGAACGGGCAGAGCCAGCAGAACGATCCGGGGGACCTGAGCGACCTGGGCAACCTCGGCCAGGACGTGCCCACCCAATCGCTCGACCTGGGCGACCTCGGGAACCTGAACGGCGACCAGTCCGGACTGCAGACCCCGACGGGCGGTCACACCGCGCTCTCCGGTGGCGACTTCACCACCACGTACCAGGACGGCAGCACCGCCGCGTTCGACCCGGGCAACGGGCAGCTCACCACCACCCACCCGGACGGCAGCACCACGATCACCGATCTCACCCATGGCGCGGCGGTGACCAATCCGGACGGTTCCTCGACCATGCTCGACAACGGCCGGCTGAGCACCACCTTCCCGGACGGCAGCACCCAGATCATCGACCCGGACACCGGGGTGGCGAACCTCACCGATCCGCAGGGCCACACCGAGACGGTGGATCTGGGAGCCCTCAACTCGTCCGGCAACGACAGTTCGGGCCTGCTCGACGGCCTCGACTCGACCGACGGCAACGGCTCCGGCCTGCTCGACGGCCTGGGCGGTTCGGACGGGACCGGCGGTGGCACCACCAGCCGGGACGTGTCGCTCTCCGATCTCGGCCTCGGCAGCGGTGCGAACGGCGGTGCCCCGGACGTCGCGGGCTCCGGCGCCGGATACCCGGGTGACGCGGGCGTCGGTGCGACCGCCGCCGGGTCCACCGGGATCAACGGGTCCACCGGGTTCACTGGATCCGCCGGGACCGGCGTCGCCCCGCTGTCGGACAGCGCCGCCGGAGGCGCCGCCGCACCGGCTTCCGCCGCGGCGGCCGGCACTCCCGGAACCCCGGGGACGCCCGGCAGCCCCGGCATGCCCATGGGTGGCGCCGGCGGCATGGGCGGGGGCGGCGAGAAGGGCAACGGCGAGCGGGTCCGCGCGGTCCTGGTCGACGCGGTGGAGGAGAGCGAGCGCCGCAACCGCCGTCGGCGCAGCCCCTGGAACCGCCAGGAGGACAGCGACACCTTCCTCTCACCGCCCTCCCGGGTGGCGACCACCGGCGGCGACCACTCCGCGCGGGAGACGGAACCGGGCGGCGTCCGGGGGACCACCAGTTCCGCCGACTACCTGGAGGGGGACGCGGACGTGTGGGGTACCGAGGAGGGCGGCACCCCGGCCGTCATCGGCCGGTGACCACGGCGCGGGCCCGCCACCGCCCCTGCGGCCCTGGCGGAGAGACGGGCCCTGGCGGAGAGACGGGCCCCGACGGAGAGACGGGCCCTACCGGAGAGACGCATCCCACCCGTTCCCCACTTCCACGGAACCGCTCTCACCAGGCAAGATCAAGAAGGCAGTTGATCCAATGGCGCGGAGAGGCGGAGCGGGCGTGACGGAACCGCTGGAGAAGCGACTGGCGAAGGCGATGGCCGAACTCCAGGAGGCGCAGGAGGCGGTCGCGCGCACCGAGCGCGAGCTGCGCCAGGCGTCGTTCGCGGTGCTCTCCTCCGACCGCGCGGTCCGTGCCACGGTGGGCCCGCAGGGCGAGTTGACCGGGATCGAGTTCCTGGAGAACAAGTACCGCGACATGTCCCCCCAGGAGCTGGCCGCCAGCGTCCTGGAGGCGGCGGGAGCGGCCCGTACGAAGATGAACCGGCACGTCATGAAGGCGATGGCGCCCTTCACCGAGCCGAGCAGCGACGTACCGGAGCTGAAGGGCTTCGAGCTGGACTGGGAGCGGATCTTCGGCCCCGAGGTGCTGCGCGAGGACGACGGACCGGCCACGGCACGTGACACCGCGGCGACGCCCGGCTGGCGGGACGCGCTCGGTGAGGACGGGGAGGACTGACGGATGGGACAGCGCTACTACGTCGACCCGCAGCGCATCGAGGCCCTGGCCGGGCAGTTGGAGGAGATCGGCGCGCTGGCCAAGAGCATGACCGAGGAGTTCCTGGACGAACTCGCCCCCACCGTCGGCTGGCCCGGCTCGGGTGACGACTTCGCCGAGAAGGCCAAGCCGCAGGAGCAGAAGGAGCGGCAGACCGCCAAGGACACCATGCTCGCCATCCGCGACGCGCTGGTCGGCATCACGGACGCCACGGTCAGCCAGGTCCGGCTGATGGAGAGCACCAGGGACCACAACCTCGAGAAGATCGAGCAGGTCGACAACCGCGTGGAGACGAACGGACTGACCGGTGACGGTGACACCGGCGCGCATGGCCGCCACTGACCCATGCACCGCAGGCCGCTCCCGCACCATGCCGGGGGCGGCCCGCCGGGCGTGCTCGCGCGCCTCTGAGGGCGGCCCCCGGTGAGCATCAAGGCATCGCCCGAGGTCAACGCGATGATCTTCATCCTCACGGGGGAGAAGCTCCTCACCGCCGACGAGGATCTGGCCTTCGACAGCCGTCAGCCCTACTCCGGGCTGGGCCGGAAGCTGGACAGGATCTCCGCGCTGATCGACAAGTCGGTCCACGACATCGCCGGGTCCATGCCGGACGACCTGGCCAAGTCGTACGCCGAGGCGATGAGCACGCTCACCGGCAACGGTGGCAAGAACTACCTGAGCGACTTCGCCGACCAGCTGGAGAAGATCGCCGAGGGCCGGCGCAAGACCTCCATGGACATCATGGAGTCCAAGTGGCAGGTCATCGCCGAGATCATCCGGCTGCTCATCGAGATCGCCATCTATCTGGCGCTGTCCTTCTTCACCGGCGGCGCCTCGGCCAGCCAGATCATGCTGGCCAAACTGCGCAGCAGGTTCATGATCCTCACTACGCTCAGCCACCTGCTGCAACGGCTGCACCTTGCGCCCTCGCTGACGGAGGCGCTCGCCGAGGCGTTCACCACGTTCGCCGTGCGCCTCGCGATGATGAACTTCGCCCCCGACGGCCGACGGCCCGACGGCTTCGACTGGGGCCAGATCCTCAAGGACGGCGCGTTCGGCGCCGCCGCGGGCGGTCTCACCAGCATCTTCGACGGTTTCGCGAAGAACATCGTCAACAGTTACGACAACAACTTCTTCAAGAACGGCCCGGACCTCGACTTCCGGGACAACCCCCCTGACCTGCGCAACACTCCGGGCCCGGACCTCACGACCAACAGCCCGGGGCCCGGTCCCAAGAGCCCGACGCCGACGCCGACGCCGACACCTGGCCCGAGCCCGACGCCAACTCCTAGTCCGACGCCGAGCCCGAGCCCGACTCCTAGTCCGACGCCGACGCCGACGCCGACGCCGCCGCCGACGCCGAGCCCGACCCCGACACCGACGCCGAGTCCGACCCCGGCTCCGAGCCCCGCGCGCGACAACCCGTTCTCGTTCACGAACAACCCCAACCTCTGGCGGAACAACCGGATCCTGCGCAGCTTCGGCGACCGGCCGGGCGCGGTGGCCGGGCACTACGGGATCAAGGGGGCCACCGACTTCATCGCCGCCGGAGCGGGTGAAGCGCTCGCGGAGATCCTGATCAAGGGTGCCTTCGACAACGACTGGTCCACCAGTTGGTCCACGTTCGTCGGCGCGGGCGTCAGCAGCCAGGTCGAAGGAACGCTCACGGGAGCCGCCCTGAACAGCGGCGCCGAACTGCGCAACCTCATCGACAACCTGCGCGACCAGCCGCCCACCGTCTCCGGCGGCCTCGGTGACACCGCGGGCGCCGGGGACTCGGGCGCCGCGCCGGGTTCTCCGGGTACCGGTATCGACGCCGGTGCCGGCCGGGCCGGTGGAGGCGGCGCGGTGCGCGACGGAGGCTCCTCGGTGCCGCCCGCCGCGCAGAACTCACCGCCGTACACGTCGTCCCTGAACCCGCCGCCGTATACGTCGTCCCTGGACCTGCCGTCGTACGACTCACAGGACCTGCCGTCGTATTCGGCCGGGCCGTCGTCCGGGGCCGGGGTCGAGGCCGAGAACGAACTGTGGCGGCAGGTCCACACCGGCTCCGCCGACGCTCGGGACCAGGCGCTGAGCGACCTCGCCGACCTACGCTCCCAGCCGCCCGGCAGCACCGAGATCGGCGTCCGCGGCGGCCTGCACGGCGCGTTGTCGGACCTGCCCGAGATCCGGGTGATGACCGCCGGGGACAGCCATGCCGTGCAGCTCGACACGGACGGGGTCCGCCGCCTCCTGGACGGCTTCGGCACGCCGGTCACGGTGGACGCCCCGAGCGGTGCGGCAACCGTGACAGGCGGGAGCGCCCCCACGGCGGAGGCCCTCGGCCGAACGGGCGGCGCCCCTGTCGGCACCCCCGACCCCGGTACGCCGGGCGGCCTTGGAACTTCTCACGGGTCCGATACGCCGATGGGGACGGGCACGTCGACGGGCCTCGCGCCTTCACCCAGCTCCAACACGTCGACGGCACCCGCGCCTTCGCCCGGCTCCAACACGTCGGCGGAAGCTGCGCCTTCGTCAGGCTCTGACACGTCGACGGGCCCTGCGCCTGCGACGGAGCCTGGGAATGTGGCGGGACCTGCCTCATCGGTGGCGCCTGACACGTCGGCGGGGCCGGGGGACTCGGTTGGGCCTGACGCGTTGGCGGGGCCGGGGTCTTCGTCGGGGCCTGGTGCGCAGGCGGGTCCCAGTTCTTCGGTCGACGCCGGTTCTTCGTTGGGGTCTGATGCGGCGGCGGCGCCTGGCGCGGCGGCGGGGCCGGGGTCTTCGTCAGGCCCTGGCGTGACGGCGGACCCCGGTTCTTCGGCCGACCCCGGCACTTCGGTGACACCCGACGCACCCAACGCACCCGACGCATCCACCGGTCCCGGCATTTCGGCGGAGCCCGTACTTTCCGGCGGGTCGGGTACATCTGCCGGACCCGATGCCTCGGCCGGACCCGAGATGTCGGCGGGCCCCGGCACGTCCGCCGGACCCGGAACTCCTGCTGGACCCGGGTTGGCGACGGCTCCCGGAACTCCTGCTGGACCCGGCATGTCGGCGGCCCCCGGAACTCCCGCCGGACCCGGGGCGTCGGCGGCCCCCGGCACGTCCGCCGGACCCGGGGCGTCGACTGGACCCGGCATATCGGCGGCCCCCGGTACGTCTGCCGCCCCCGGTACATCTGCCGCGCCCGGTGCCTCGGCCGGACCCGGCGGAGGCACCGGGCCCGGGGCTGCTCCGGCGGCAGGTACATCGACGGCGTCGCAGAGTGCCGGGGCGTCGGACGGCACGGTTTCAAGGGACGGCGCCAGGGGCGTGCCGGATGGTTCCGCGCAAGCTGTGGACTCGCCCGGCAGCGTCAATTCCGTTGCACCGGACGGTACTTCGAGTCTGCTCGAAAACACCACAGCCCCGACCGGCGATGTGCAGAACGGCCCTGTTCCGGTGGTCGCGGCGCCGCTGACGGTCGTCGTCTCGGAGGTGCCGCCACCGGGGGAGGGGACACCAGAGGCGACCGCGTTGCTGGACCGTGCCGGGACCGACCGGGCCGTCGTGCTCGGCCCGCCGGTCGCCGCCCCGGGCGGCTCGGGTCAACCGGTGCGCGCCGCAGTGGAGTTGACCCGTGAGGGACCGGGCGCCCCGGTCCAGGTCCGCCCCCTCGCCGGGCCACCGTCGACGCCACCGCCGAACGGCGGCCCGTCACCCGCCACGACACCGAACACCACCACCGGCACCACCACTGGCACTCCTGGCACCACCGCCACCGCCACCGCCACGGCCACCGCCACCACCGGCCCGGCGAACATCCCGAAAACCGTAAGCACGGCGGACGCCACCTTCCACGGCGCCGACGTGTTGCTGCCGCTCGCCGACGCCCTCGGTACGGATCTCGACCCGGGACCCGCTCCCGCCGCCCCGCGCACCCTGGAAACGCCGGGAACCCCGCACCCCGTGCGTACCGAGGGAGACGACGCGCTCGTCACCACCCCGGACCGCACGACCGGCGCCCCGTCTCCCGCGCCCGGAACTGTCGCCCCCTCCGACCCCGGACCGGAGACGGCCACCAATCTGCACCTGGAGTCGGGCCGCGGCAGCGGCACCGGCCCGGGTGGCCCCGCCGCCGGACGCGGCGGCACCCCGCCTCCGCCCCGGCCGACCCCGTCGGACCACCTCACCGCATCGCCGCCCGCGGTGACCCCGCCGGCATCGGGACGGATCGTCGTACGGCCCGTGGAGCGGGATGGTGCCACGGGTGCCGGAAAGAGTCCCGGAAGGGGCCCCGGGGGCGAGCCGGTCGTCACCACCCTGGACGGGCACACGGTGCCCGTCGCGCAGCTGCGGCGCTGGACGTCGCCCGGGACCGTGCCGCCTCGACCGGGGCGCGCCGTACAGACGTTGACGATCTCGCAGAGCCCGGCCGAGGACGGCACGGCGCACGGCGCGGGGCGTCGCGCACTGCTCGGCCAGGACACGTTCCGCGGTGTGCGGACCACGTCCGCCCCCGAGGTGCCGTCGGCAGTGACTCAGGGGACAGCGGCGGAACCGCCCGCCACCCGCACCGTCTTCACCGGCCCGCCGGCTCCCCTCCCCGGCTCCGGCACCACGCGGGGCGCCGACTACTTCGCGGGACACGGCACACCCCGTACCGTCACGCTCGGGACCGACGACGAGACGCACCCCACAGTGGAGATCAGCGGCGTACAACTCGGTGAAGTGCTCAACTCCTGGGCGCGGGACGGAGACCAGGACCGGCCCCTGGTGCTCTTCTCGTGCGAGACCGGGCGGCAGCCGCTGGTGGCGGGGCTGCCCGTGGCCCAGCACGTGGCGAACCGCACCGGACGGCAGGTCTACGCCCCCACCACCGAGGCCGGTACGGCCGAGGACCGGGACGGCGTCGTCCGCGCCGTGCTCACCGAGGGCCCCGACGGGCCGGGCCGCTGGCGGCTGTTCACCCCCGAGCCCGGCGGCGCCGACCTGGACCGTGCGGCGCGCGACGCAGGACTGCACGCGGGCCCGGGACCGGCCGACGTCTTCGCCCGCGCCCGCACCCTCCAGCAGATCCGCACGCTGCGCGACGCGTTCGGCCCCGACGCCGAACAGCGCCCGGAGAACCGGGACCTGTTGGCCGGACTCGCGTACGTCGACGGCCTGCGCTGGCTCGATCCGGACACGGCGGCCCGTTACGGCGACGGCCGTATGACCCCGGACCTGCTGCGCCGCATGGTCGGCGACCGGAGTGGCGGCGCGGCCCGTACCGGGCCCGCGGCCGACCCCACCGTCGAGCAGTACACCGCATTCCTGCGCGCCGCCGCCGAGTTGCGTGCCACCGGCGACCCCGACGCCACGCTGAACGTCCTGCTGCCCCCGTCGCCCGTGCTCCCGCCGACCGCCCTGGTCTCGGAGGAGGACGTACGAGGTCTCGGGTACGCCCCGTCCGCGCGGATCACCTGGTCGCTCTCCGACACCCCGCTGCCGCTGTCCGAACTGGCGCTCAGCCCCGAGGACACCGCCGAACTCGCGCGCCGCAGACCCGACTTGGCACCCACGCCGATCCGGTCGCAGAGCCCGGCCGAGGATCTGACCCTGCTCAGCAAAGCCCCGGCGGCGACGGACACCGTGCACGCGGACGGCAGAGCGCTGCGGCGCCTGGACACCCCCGGCAACGGCAACTGCTTCTTCCGCGCGCTGCTCGACAGCGCGCGCGGCCAGGACATACCTCCCGCGTGGGCCGCGCGGAACGTCGCCGGGCTGCGCGGCCTGCTGCGCGAGCGCGTCACCGGCTCCGAACTGGCCGCCGCCGCGGCGGAAGCCACGCCTGACCCGGTACTCGCCGTGGTGGACGACCTGCGGATGACCGCTCTCGCCGGGGTGCGCGACCCGGACGAGCAGCGTGACACCACCTCGTACTGGAACCGGGTCGCGCAGGAGGTCGTCACCGACGGCGACGCCGAGCGGTGGCAGCGCATCCTGCGGGACAGCGGCTACCCGCACCTCGCCGAGGTGGCGCCCACCCCGGCCGACGCGCGGCGCCTCGGCACGGAAGGGTTGCTCGCCGCGGCCGCCGGACATCCCGGACTGTGGTCGTCCCCCTTCGCCGACCTGCTTCCGCAGGCGCTGGCGCACACCCTCGATCTCGACCTGCGGCTCGTCCAGCCCGACACGCACGCGCCGGGCAGCACGTACGTCACCGCCCTCCACCCGGGCGGCGGCTCGGGCACCCTGCACCTGGCCTACAACGGCGTCGACCACTACGACGCCCTGATCCCCGCCACCGCCCCACTCACCCTGGCCCCGGCCCCGGCCCCGACGGTCTCCGATCCGGCCACGACACCGCCCGCTCCCTCCCCGGTCGTCTCCGACCCAGCCGCGACGAACCCCGAAGCGGGCTCCCCGGCCTCGGACCCGGCCACGACGACCGTCGACCCGGCCGCGACAACAACCCCCGCCCCGGCCGCGACAACAACCCCCGCCCCGGCCGCGACGGCAACCCCCGACCCGACCCCGGAACCGGCTGTCCTGGAACCGGCCGTCCCGGACCCGGCGAACCCGAAACCGGCCGCCTCCGACGCACCCGAACTGGGCGACCCCGTACCGCTGGAGACGCAGCTGGACCGGCACCGTCCTGGGCGGCTGCTCACCGGGCAGGACGCTCGCCCGCCCGGTCCGGCGCCGGGCACCGTCACCTTCGACGACGGCAGCCGGCTGCCCGCCGTCCTGCTCGGCCCGGACTCCGATCCCGGCGCCCCGGGCCCGGACGGGCACGCCGACGGCACCCGGCCGACGGCCCCGGTCAGCGGCCTGTTCACCGGCCTCGGCACGCTCACCCTGCGCTCACCCGACGACGTGGCTGGTGAGATCCTCGGGAAGCTGCCGCCCAAGCTGCGCGGCCAGTTCGACGAGGCGGAGCTGCTGCGCCTGCTGACCGAACAGCCCGGCGCCTTCACCGCCCCGCGCGGCGCCCGCTTCGTCGGCCGCGAGAAGTCGGGCGTCGGCCACGAGATGACCGTCGAGGCCATCCCGTACCACCGGTGGGAACGCCTCTCCGACGTGGACGGTGGCACGGTCCGCGTCGACACCATGCGGCGCGGCCAGGCCGGTACGGGCGGCGGCCGCAGCGTCGGTGTCGGGCGCCGCGTCGCGGGCGCGCTGAGCATGGGCCCGCCGCTCGAATGGCTGCTGAAGATCGGCGTCTCGCTGGGCTGGACCCGCAGGACCGACTACACCCAGGGCACCCAGGCGTACAACCAGTCCGAGTACCGTGCCGTCGACGGTTCCCACCTGCACCTAGACGACGTGTACTACCGGGTGCGCGTGGACCGCGTCACCGAGGCGCCGCGAACCGGCACCACGGGCAGGGCCATCACGGATAGCAGAAGTACGCAGCCCAGCGGTACGGACACCAGCGGTACGCAGCCCAGCGGTACGGACACCAGCCGTACGGGCGCCGGCCGTACGGGCACCAGCGGCACGAACAACCGGCCCGGCACGTCACCCCGCTGGCTACGCACCCCCGCGCACACCGCCGAGTTCGCGGTGCGGGACGGGCTGAGCTGGCGCCTGCCGGACGACCTCACCGTCCCCTACAAGGGTCTGCGGCGCGCGCCGCAGACCCTGACGTTCCCGGACGGCGTCCAGCCGCGCGTCACCGACACCACAGGGCTGCATCTGACGGACCCGCCGGAGGACCTGGCGCTCGCCATCTCCGGGGCGCGGCCGGGCAGTTCGGCCCACCGCACGCTGGTCTCGTTCGTCCGTCCCGGACGCCTGCTCGGCCTGTTCGGGCGGCTCTCCTCACCGGTCAGCGGCCCCGAGCTGACCCGGGGCAGCGGACAGCACCCGCTGGGGCACCTGGTGGTGGAGCGGTCGGTGCCGCACCGGGCCACGCTGGTGACCGAGTCGGTCAAGGCGGAGCTGCGCGATCTCACGCAGACCACGTACCAGAACCAGCGCGGCCACGTCCGCGACACCCGCGTGGGCGTCCAGGTCACCTCCGGGCCGAACCACACGTTCGTCGGCTCGCAGGTGGACGTACGCGTGCAGGGCGGCCCGCTCGTCCGTACGGATCTCAGCTCCGGGCGCGGCCACTACTTCGGCGCCGACACGGCCCGCAAGACCACCGGCCGTGTCCGCAACCACCCGGTCGCGCTGTACCGGGTGGAGCGCACCCTGATGGTGCGGGCGGCAGGCGAACCGCCCTCCGCAGCACGCCCGTTGCGTGTGGTCAGCCTGGACTGGATCGCCACCCAGGACGCGCGCCGGCTCGCGGGCTGGGACGCGCGGACGCCCGGCCAGGCGGGCCCCGACCCGGACGCCGAGCCGCCCGTGCCGTGGTACCTCACCCGCGAAGACCCCGTGCACCTGGGCGGCCAGGTCCGCGCCGAGGGCTTCCGTCCGGACCGCCCGCCGACCCCCGTACCCGGCCAGGAACTGGACGCCGTACCCGGCCGGTACCAGAGCCATAACCTCGTACCGGATCAGGACCAGGACCCGGGCCAGGTCCAGGCCCCCGCACCCGACCGCCACCAGGGCGACCCCATGCGGGTGTTCGCCGACACGGTCCTGGACACTCTGCACCGCTCGTACCCGTCGTTGTTCGTCCCGCCGCTGATGCTGCGTCACCCGCGGCTGGCCAAGCTCTGGTACAACGACGGGCGGATGCGGACCGCGCTGCACAACGACCGGCAGGTGCGCGAGGCGCTGAGCCGCCCCAGCCTGGCGCAGAGCCTGGAGAGCCTGACCACCACCGGCGTGCCCGTGACCCTCACCGAGGACGGCAAGGTGCGCCGCGGCCACCACACCCTGATCCTGCGGGCACGGCTGACCGACCGGCGGTTCGAGACGACCATGAGCGAACGTTCGCTGCGCAACGGGGTGATCGGCACCGAGGTCTCCGGTCAGGGGCAGCAGGCGTCCATCGGCGTGTCCGGCGGCGTCGAGGTGGGCATCTCCCCGCGCGACCACGAAAAGGTGGCGACCGTCGGTTCGCCGCGCCAGATCGGCAGTGTGGCGCTCGGCGCCCGTTACGCCGGGGCCGGGCAGAGGACGACCCGGACCACGGACGCCGTCACCCACGACCACCTGACGTTCCAGAACGGCGCCGACCTCTACAGCTACCAGGTGGAGTTGCGCGCGGGCTTCGAGGGGCACCGCCGCCCGCGCGGCTGGACCCGGCTCGCCTCGGTGGGCCTCCTCGGCGCGGGCGTCTTCGTCAGCAAGATCGAGGAGCGGCCCCTGTTCAGCCGGGGCGACGAGACCGTGGGACGGGTGGAACTGGCCGTGCCCGCGGCGCACGGCTCCGACCACCACGCCCCCGCGGACCCCCCGGCCCCCGCGGACCGGGCCACCACTGTCCAGCCCGCCACTGTCCAGTCCACTGCGGTCCAACCCGCCACCGACCCGTCGCCCACCGGCACGCCTCCCGTTGACCCGTCGCCCACCGGCGCGACGACACCTGCGCCCACGCCCCAACCAACCCCTGCTCCGGCGCCCACCCCCACCCCCGCCTCCACCCCCACTCCCACCCGCGCCCCCCAACGGCTCCCGGCAGCCGAGGCGGATCAACTCCTCGACGGCACGCGCCCGTTGCCCCGTGCCGACTCGTCCGACAGGCAGCTCACCCGCAAGCTGTTGAGCGCCCCGCACGTAGTACTCAGCACGGAAGGCGGCGAGCTGCGCCAGCGGCTCATGCAGGAGACCGCCGACCGCGCCTCGGGCACCTCCTGGCACGTCAGCGCGCCCGGCGCCCCGGCGCGCGGCGCGTTGCACCGGGCCGTGGCGAACCTCGGCATCGCCGGTCAACTCGGCCAGTACTTGGGCCCGTTCGGCTCCAGGATCACCGGACTGAACGGCGCGAGCCCCCTGCGGACCCACTACCTGAAGGCAGCGATCCGCGGCGAACTGAGCGACGTACGGGTCAAGAGCGACCCGAAGCCGGCCAGCCTGGAAGCCACCATCGGCCACGAGCACCGGATCGCCGGCGGCCGCTCCACCGCGTCCCGCTTCACCGTGGGCCTCCAGGGCAGCGAGATGCCGCTCCAGCAGGCCCCGGGCCAGCAGGCGGTGAGCGGCTCCTACGCGACCGCCCTCCAGTACGCGTGGGGCAAGGGCCGCAGCGTCTCGCAGACCCTCACCCGCGGACACAACACCACCCTGTCCTTCGCGGGACGGATGTACCTGGTGGTGGCCGACGCCACCGAGACCGTCGCGGTACGGGACCGCTGGACGGCCGCGATGGGTACGGTGGGCACGCGCGCCGCCACCCGGATCAGCTCCGCGGCCGGCCGGCTCTCCGAGAGCCTCGGGCGCGGCCTCGCACCGCGCCGCGCCGCCGCCGCGTTCCAGCACATCCGCGACGCGGTGATGCTCCATCTGCCGATGCAGGACGCCATCGAGGCCGGTCTTGCGCCGGACGGCCTGGGCACCGCCACCCCGAGCAACCTCGGCGGCGGCTACCGTGTGCCTCCCTTCCTGCGTGGCCGGCGCTTCCCCGGCCACCCCAGCGGGCAGCTCGACGCGAGCCATGCGGCGCACCAGCTGATGCGCCGCATGGAGAAGATCGGCGTCCCCTCGCACGACCGGGAACAGGTACTCCAACGGCTCTCGCCCGACTTCCTCCGCGCCCACCTGCACGAACTGACGACCGACGGTATGACCCTGCCGGTCCGCCACCGTGCCTGGTCGAGCCCGCACCACCTGCCGACGGGCGGCAGCCCCGCGCAGGTCCGGTTCAAGCTGACGCCGGTCACCACCACCGTGGAGCGGCTGCGCACCGGTTACGAACTGGAGGACTACCGCACCACCGCCCGCGACGGCGTGGAGGGCACCGTCCAGGACCGCGGCGGTGACGTCACGCTCGGCGTCGGCGAACGCGCGAGCGACGGCCTGCTCACCGTCAACCCCTCGCTCCAGGGCACCGCGGCGCAGCAGCAGTCGAGTACCCGTGCCCAGGCCGCGGGCAGCCTGGAGATGCCGAACATCGCCACCACCCAGACCCACGTCGAGATCGTCACCCACTACACGCTGAGCGTCACCATGACCGACGCGGACGGCGCCCGGCTCGCCCCGAGGGCCGTCGCCGCGGTCGGCACCCTCAACGAGATCGTGCCGACCGGGCTGCTCACCCCGGACGGCGACGGCGCCGACGGCGCGCTCACCGAACAGGACGTACCGGAACCGGAGCGAGCGGTACGAGTACTGACCCCCGATCAGGCCCGCCCGGCCGGCATCGCCGCATGGCGCACCGCGGCGACCTCCGCCACCGCGACTTATGCCGCCGCGACCTCCGCCGCCGGGACTTCTGCCGCTTCGCCCCCTGTCACCGAGACTTCTGGCACCGCGACTTCTGCCAACTCGACCGCTGTCACCGCGACCGCCGTCCCCGAGACCTCCGGCCCTCCAACCTCCGCAACCTCCGCCCCCGCGACCGCCGTCCCCGAGACCTCCGGCCCTCCAACCTCCGCAACCTCCGCCCCCGCGACCGCCGTCCCCGAGACCTCCGTCCCTCCAACCTCCGCAACCTCCGCCCCCGCGACCTCCGTCCCTCCAACCTCCGCAACCTCCGCCCCCGCGACCTCCGTCCCCCCGACCGCTGGCGCCTCCTCCCCAGCCCCTTCCACCGGTCCGGCACCCGGCGACGGGCCGCACGGCTCGGACATCCTGCCCTTCGACGACCGGATCGGCTCCGGCATCCTCGCCGTCGACATCCGCGGCGCGGCCAACGTCCGGGACGCCCTGACCCTCGCCACCGCCCGCGCCGACGGCCTCGGCGACAGCGACTCCGGTAAGCGGCACACCGGGCCGACCCTCGTCGAACGCGTCCGCATGGCCCACCGCACCCCACTCACCGGCCTCGGCACCATCCCCGCCCAGGCTCAGCAGGACGCCACCTCACAGGGCGGCCTCACCTCCGGCTTCCGTGAGGCGCTCGGCGCCGACGGGGCGCCGCTGCCGCTCCAGTCCTCCACCCGCCTCTTCGGCCAGTCCCACACCGCCGAATCCCGTCTCTACGCGAAGCTGCACCGCGGCGGCGCCCAACTGCTCGCCGTGGAGAACAAGCCGCGGATGGAGGCCATGCGGCGCTGGAAGACCTCCGACGCGCTGGACGCCGGCAACGTCGACAACGTCGAGGGCGCCATTGGCACATCGCCCCTCGCGGGCACCAGCAACGCGGGCCTGACCAGCCAGGGTGTCGCGGTCCCGATCGGCGGCGCGAACGACTCCACGGCGGCCCGGGCCGCCGTGGACACCACCCTCGGCACCCACATCAAGGTGGTCACCGACCGCAGCATGCTCTTCGCGCTGCCCGTCAGCTGGCTCGCGGTGTCGGAGGTGGACCACCAGGTCGGCGACAGCCGCCCGCTCCAGGCGCTCGGCAAGCCCGTGCGCGGCCCGCGTGCCGTCGAGGCGGAGACCACCGCGCTGGTCTGGCTGCGCGAGGACATCGCCCGCGACTACGGCCTCCTCGACGACACCACGTTCCCCGAGGGAACCCGTACGGCCTGGGACGACATGGCCAAGGCGGCGGCCGACCTCGCCACCGCCGAGAAGAGCTATTACGACGCCCGCGCCCGGGCCCGCGAGATGTGGCTCGCCCTCGACGGGACGGAGCGGGCCGCACTCGGCGACGACCGGCCACCCCTGACGCCCGCCCCGTCCCCGACCACCACCACCGGGCCGCAGGCCGACACGCCCGCCCTTCCTGTCCCCGGGCCGACCCCGGTTGCCCCCGAGTCGACCCCGACCGTCCCGGAGCCGTCCCCCGCCGTCATCGCCTGGCAGGCCGCCCGCGACGAGGTCCGCCTGTGGGAGCAGCGCACCGACGCCGCCGCCGCGGACCACCACCGCCTGCACCTGGCAGCCTCCCGCCTGACCAACCATCACCAGGGCTCGGCCTCGGCCCCGGTCACGGTGCCGGATCCGCCGGAGAAGTACACCGAGCCGGACTGGCGCTCCGAGGCACCGGAACCGTACAAGATCACCGACGGTGTCGGCACCGGCACCGGGAGCGGCGACACCGGCACCGACTCCGGCACGGGTCCCGCGCCGCGCATCCTCACCTCGCCGGACGGCGCCACGGTCCGCGAGGTGTACGACGTGCCGCACGACGGCGCCTCGTTCTTCCACGCGCTGCTCGCCGCCGCCGACACCCGGGAGGGGCTGCCCCATCTGCTCGGCACCGTTCTCGCCGGCCGGTTCGCGGACACGCCCGGCGACCCGGTGGTCACCGCCGAGGCCATCGGCGCCGCACGCGACCGCCTCGCCGCGGCGCTGGGCCAGGACGGCAACGAGGATCTGCTCGACGCCCTCGCCCTGGACGCCGAGGACACCTTCACCCAGGGCGAACTCGACTTCGCGGGGGTGACGTTGACGCCCGCGCAGCGTGCCGAGTTCGACGCCTTCGGTCGTCTTCCGGTGACCTTCTGGCCGACGCCCCGGCAGCGCGTGGCGCTGGCCGTCGCCGCCCTGTCCCGCCCGTTCGCGAGCGAGCCGCGTCCGGCCGGTGAACCGTCGCGGCCGGACCGTCCGGCCGGCGAATCCGCGCCGCCCGGGAGTCTGTCCGGCGACCCGACGCGGCCGGACCGCCTGGCCGGCGACCATGGCGGCGCCGACCTGCTGCCCGCGCTCGCCGCGCGGGTCCTCGGCACCCCCGTCACCGTGGTCACGGGGACGGGTCGCGACCAGGTCTTCCTCCCGCACCGCGGAGACCCGGCCGCCGTCGACCCGGTCACCCATCCGGTCCTCTTCGCCGCCGACGGCTTCTTTCACGCCGCCCTCCCACCGGGCACCCCGGCCCCGACCACCACCGCACTCCCGACGACCACCCCGGCTCCGGCTGCTCCTGCTCCGGTCGCTCCCGCCCCGACCACCCCTGCTCCGGCCACTCCTGTTCCGGCCGCTCCCGCCTCGGCCACTCCTGCTCCGGCCACTCCTGTTCCGGCCGCTCCCGCCTCGGCCACTCCTGTTCCGGCCACTCCTGCTCCGGCCACCTCTGCTCCGGCCGCTCCCGCCTCGACCGCCCCTGCTCCTGCCGCTCCCGCCCCGACCACCCCGACCCCGGCAACCCTCGCCCCACCGCCAGCCACCTCGGCCCCGGCCTCCCCGGCCACCCCGACCCCAACCACCCCGCCCCCGCTCACCACCCCCCACCCGAGCCGCCCCCTCCCGGAGGACGGCACCCCCGTACCGCCGCTCCCGCTCCCGCGTACTCCTGCACCCGAGGAGGAGGAAGCGCACGGGCTGAGCACGCTCTCCGGAGCCCACGCCACGATGAGCACGGGCACGGACACGGACACGGGTACGAGCCAGGCCCCGGCCGTGGACCCGTCCGTTGACCCGGCAACGGCCCCGGCCGTGGATCCGCCCGCGCCGCCCGCCGCGGCCGGACCCGCCACCCCCGCCCCCACCCCCTTCACCTCGGGGAACTTCGAGTTCACCAACCTGAAGCACACGAGCGAGACGTACCGCGACAAGGCCGTCCGCATCGTCGAGGTGCTGCGGGAGAACGACACCATCAGGCAGTACATCGACCGCCGCCGCTGCCGCATCACCCTGTGCCTGCGCACGACGGAGACCCCCGCCGACGTGATCGACAGGGGTGCGGACGGCGTCGAGATCAGCCTGGCCAGCTACTACTTCGAGAAGTACGGCGTCGGACACATCGTGGGCATGCTCGCTCACGAGATCGGGTTGCACCCCCTGGCCTCCGGCCGGGCCGGCATCGTCGACGAGGAGGCGATGTTCCGGGACTTCCCGCTGGCGGTGCCCGGGCTGAGCGGCGGGCGGACGGACCGCGTGATGAGCACCGCGGGCGCCGGCGCCGCCGACCACATCATGGCCGCCTACTCCAGCAGTACGCGCCACCGGATCTACCGCGACATCGTGGTGGGGATGGCCCGGGAGATCACCGAAGGCGTGCGTACCGGTGAGGGGAGCAACTCGCTCAAGGACGTCACCGACCTCTTCGACAGCTATCTGATGGACCTCGCCTCCATCGCCGTCACCAACGACCACCGTCTGAACGCCGTGAAGGAGCCCGGCAACACGGCGACGGTCTACAACGCCTACAAGGAGCAGCTCCGCGACCACCTGGCGACGAGCGCTGAGCTCCGGGCGCTCCAGCCCCTGCTGCCGTCGAACAAGTCCATGTTCGGCGTGCTCAACGACTTCAAGCGCATCGGTACGTACGTGACCATCAACAACCGCGGCGACAGCATCCAGTAGGCCCTGGGGTGCGTGCTGTTGTGAACAGCGCGTTGCGGTACGGGAGTTGCTCTGGGCCTGGACGCCGGGAGCTTCCTACACTCGCCGCGTGACGACACCGAACGAGGCACACGACACGGCGCTCGACGAGGCCGCCCACGACCGGCGCCGGTTGCGCCAGTGGCTGACGGGCCGGGCCCGCGCCGACGGCGTGGACCGCCGGGACCTGCTGAAACTGCTCGCGGCCGCCGGGGTCGCGTCGGGCCTGCCGACCGTGCTCCCGGCCCCGGCCCGCGCCGCGGCCACGGCCGCGCCCGGCATCGTCAAGCCGCTGCCCGCGGAGCGGTTCACGGTGCGCGGCACCAACGCGGAGGCGAACTTCGCGTCCCTCGCGGGCACCGGTCACTCCACCCCCGTCTCGCACTTCTTCGTACGCAACCACACCTCGACACCCCGCATCGACGCGACCGCGTGGGAGTTGAAGGTCTGGGGCAGTGGTCTCGCGGGGGAGGGGCGGACGTTCACCCTCGCGGATCTCAAGCACCTGCCCGCCGTGACCCGTTCCTCCTTCATCGAGTGCGCGGGCAACGGCCGCAGTTTCTATGCCGAACAGCAGGGCCGGGCCGCCGAGGGCACCGCCTGGACCCTGGGCGCGATCGGCTCGGCCCGCTGGCGCGGCGCCCGGCTCGCCGACGTCCTGCGCCTGGCCGGCATCCGGCCGGACGCGGTCGACGTCCTGCCGCGCGGCCTCGACGCGGACTACGTCACGGCGGACGGCACGAACCTGGGCCGGGTGCGCCGGCCGCTGCCCGTGTCGAAGGCGCTCGACGACGTGATCCTCGCCTACGAGATGAACGGCGAGCCCCTCCCGCCGGACCACGGCGCCCCGGTCCGCGTCGTCGTCCCCTCCTGGGTCGGCATCGCGTCGATCAAGTGGGTGGGGGACATAGAGGTGTCCCGGGAGCCGCTCCTCTCACCCTGGAACACGACTTTCTACCGCCTGTTCGGCGACGCGTACCCGGCCGGGGGCAGCGCCCCGCTCACCCGGCAGACCCTGAAGTCCGCCTTCGAACTCCCCTGGAACGCCGCCTTCTCCGCGCATTCCGGCCACCGCCTGACGGGCCGCTCCTGGTCGGGCGCCGGCACTGTCGCCCGCGTCGACGTCAGCACGGACGCGGGCCGTACCTGGCAGCGTGCCCAGCTCCACGACACCCCGCGGCGCGCCGACTGGGTCCGCTGGTCCACGCGTTGGCACCCCACGGCCACGGGCCCGACGGAGCTCCTGGCCCGGGCCACGGACACGACGGGCCGTACGCAGCCGGAGACGACGGTGTTCAACACCCAGGGCTACCTGTTCGACGCGGTGGTGCGGCACGCGGTCACCGTCGTCTGAGGCGACGGCCGGGTCCCGGCGAGACGGGCGCCCGGCAACGAGAGCCGTCGCCATCAGCGGCAGCACGAGCAACTCCCAACGGAGCAGCCCGGGACGGCCTGCCCTGACGGCACATCAGTCACCGCACACGGGAGGTCAGTTCGGATCGGCGATGGACGGCCGGCCCGACTGGCCGGGCTGCATCGACCGGGCCGGCCCGGGAAGCGTCCGGGCGGGCTCGTGGTCGTACTGCTCCGCCTGGAGCCGGTACATCCGCGCGTACCGGCTGGCGGGTTCGGCGGCGAACAGCTCGGCGTGACTGCCCTGTTCGACCAACCGTCCCTCGTCCATGACGAAGATGCGGTCGACGTGGCGGACCGCGGCCATCCGGTGCGTGACCAGGACGATGATGCGGTCGGGCCCGGCGAGACCCAGGATCTGGTCGAAGGCCCGCTGTTCGGCGTCCGGGTCGAGGGCGGACGTCGGCTCGTCCACGATGATCATGCAGGCGTCCCGGAAGTGCGCGCGGGCCAGCCCGATCTTCTGCCACTGCCCGCCGCTGAGATCACTGCCGCCCCTGAACTGCTTGCCCAGCAGCGTCTGCATCCCGTGGGGCAGCGCCGTGATGTCGTGCTCCGCGCCGGCGTACACGGCGGAGACACGCAGCTCCTCCTCGGTGGCCGCGCGTTCGGGCTGGCCGACCCGGATGTTCGCCGCCGCGGTGAAGGGCCAGCGCTCGAAGGTCTGGGTGAGCAGGCTGACGTGGCCGAAGAGCTGGTGCCGGTCGGCCTCGGCGACATCGACGTCGTCCCAGTGGATACGTCCGTCGCCGGGCAGGTGCAGCCCGGACAACAGCCGGACCAGCGTCGACTTGCCCGAACCGTTCGGCCCCACCAGGGCGATCACGCTGCCGAGGTCGATCTGGAACGAGACGTCCCGCACCGCGGGTTCGTCGCGGCCGGGGTAGCGGAAGCCGACCTTCTCCAGACGGATCGACCGGGGCCGCTCGGGCAGCGGAAGACCGCCTTCCGGAATGGCCCGCTCCTCGGCCTTCACCAGGAACTCGGTGAGGTCGTGCACGTACAGGGACTGCTCGTGGAGCTGGCTCATCGTGCTCACCAGGGCGCCGATCCCGGCGGAGCCGGAGTTGATGGCCAGGGTGGCGGTACCGAAGACGGCGACGCTCATGTGCCCGGTGAGGCACAGGGCGATCATCAGCGTGAACGTCAGCAGATAGCCGAGGCCCTGCAACGCGGACGCGGCCAGTTCGGTGCGGGCCTTGTCCTTCGCGAGGCGCTCCTGCTCGCTCTCGGAGGTGTGCGACATGACCTGGAAGTGGTGCAGCAGGAACGCGCCCACGCCGTGGACCCGTACCTCCAGCGCCGCGGTGGTCGAGGTGAGGAGGCTGGACAGCACACGGCTGCCGCGCAGGTGCTCGATCCAGGTCATGGTCGAGAAGTAGCGCTGCTGGGCCACGCGCATCACGCCCCAGCCGCGCGGCGCCACGATCAGGACCAGCATCGGCAGCAGCACCGGGTTCAGCACGAACAGCACACCGCCGGACGCGATCAGCGACAGCACGCTGTTGATCGCGGCGACCGTGGAGCCGATCATGTGCCGGGCCTCGGTGGCCCCGTACTGCGCCCGGTCGATCAGCTCACGGAACGCGCCGTCCTCGATCGCCGCCATCTCGACACGACGGCAGGCGGCCAGATACTGCTCGGACGCGGCCCGCTCCACCTTCGGCTCCAGACTCCCCGCCGCCGCGGTGGACAGGGAAGCGAGGACGGCGTTGACGCACAGCACCAGGGCCATCAGCACCGCGGCGGGCAACGCGTTCCGCAGGCCGCGCACGTCCGTGCCGGCGTCGACGACCGCGTGCAGGGCGGCGTTCACGGCGAGCAGCTTCACCGCGGTGGCCACGCCCTGACCGATCTCGGTGACGCCGACGGTGACCAGCGAACGCCGGTCGGTGCGCCACGCCAGCGCCATCGTCCGCCGGACCAGCCCCGGCAGTGACTTCAAGGCCCCCCACAAGGTGAGGTCCAGGCGGGCGTACTCGTGCTTGCTCCACCCGGAGTCGTAACGCAACGGCCCACCGAACAGCTCCAGTTCGGAGACCGAGACCTTGGGCTCCGCCAGCCGGGGACGACGCAGCACGCGCATCCGACATCACCCCCCATCCCCCCATCCCTACCCCGTCCGATCTGGCCCGGAACGGTGAGCACGCCGTATCCGCGGCGACCGCCGCGACGAGCCGCGCAGGGGGGTCCTGGCCCCCACAGGGCCCGGCACGGTGGATCTTCGCGAAACCATCACAACGTGGGACGGCTTGCGTGGGGTGCCAACCCAGGCACGTGTGAATTTGTGAGATGTGAGACCGTTCTGGGCGTGAGTGAGACACCGAAGAACACCTTGCAGTACCGCTTCGACGGGCCGGCCGACGCCCCTGTCCTGATCTTGGGTCCCTCACTGGGTACGACATGGCACATGTGGGACCGGCAGATACCCGAGCTGGCCAAGCAGTGGCGGGTGTTCCGCTTCGACCTCCCCGGCCACGGCGGCGCCCCCGCCCACCCGGTCGGTTCCGTCGCCGAACTCGCGGACCGGCTCCTCGCCACCCTCGACGAGGCGGGCGTGCAGCGCTTCGGGTACGCGGGGTGTTCGCTCGGCGGCGCGATCGGCGCCGAGCTGGCCCTGCGCCATCCGCAGCGCGTCGCCTCCCTCGCCCTGATCGCGGCGTCACCGCGGTTCGGCACGGCCGACGAGTTCCGCCAGCGCGGCGTCATCGTCCGCAGCAACGGCCTGGACCCCATCGCGCGTACCTCGCCGGAGCGCTGGTTCACGTCCGGGTTCGCCGCCGCGCAGCCCGCGATCACGGACTGGGCCGTCCAGATGGTCCGCACGACGGACCCCGGCTGCTACATCGCCGCCTGCGAGGCGCTCGCCGCCTTCGACATCCGCGCGGAACTGGGCGCCATCGGCGTCCCCACCCTTGTCCTGGTCGGCTCGGAGGACCAGGTCACCGGCCCGGCGCAGGCCCGCACCCTCGTCGCCGGCATCCCCGACGCCCGCCTCGCGGTGGTCCCCGGCGCCTCCCACCTGGCCCCGGTCGAGCAGCCCGCGGCCGTCACCGACCTCCTCGTACGCCACTTCTCCTCGGCCTGGCTGCCCGGCTACGAGACCGGCCAGCACGCCATCGCCGCCACGCCCGTCAAGCCGGTCATCGCGCCGCCGCCCCCGCCGGTCGCCCCCGTCGCCGAGATCTCCGCCGCCGCGCAGCCCGAGGCGGCCGTCAGGCCCGACGCGCACGACGCGGGCCTGAAGGTGCGCCGCGAGGTCCTCGGCGACGCCCACGTGGACCGGGCCCTGGCCGGCGCCGACGACTTCTCCGGCGACTTCCAGGAGCTCATCACGCGCTACGCCTGGGGCGAGATCTGGAACCGCCCCGGCCTGGACCGCCGTATGCGCTCCAGCGTGACGCTGACGGCCCTGGTGGCGGGCGGACACTTCGACGAGCTGGCCGCCCACACGCGCGCGGCCCTGCGCAACGGGCTGACGGCCGACGAGATCAAGGAGATCCTGCTCCAGACGGCTGTCTACTGCGGCGTCCCCGCGGCCAATTCCGCCTTCAAGGTGGCCCAGCAGGTCATCCGCGAGGAGACCACCCCGCCGGAGTGATCCTCAGCCGGGCAGTGGGGGCACCCGGCTCCGGTTGCCCGGACGCCGCCCCCGCGGAGCAGGATGGGACCCATGAAGCTCACGAAGAAGTTCCACTCCTGCGTCCGCCTGGAGAAGGACGGGCAGACCCTGGTCATCGATCCGGGCGGGTTCTCCGAGGAGGACGCGGCCCTCGGCGCCGACGCGATCCTCGTGACCCACGAGCACCCCGACCACTTCGACGAGGCACGGCTGCGCGCCGGGATGGAGGACAACCCCGGCGCGCGGATCTGGACTCTGGGGTCCGTGGCGGAGCGGCTGACCGCGGCGTTCCCGGGCCGCGTCCACACGGTCGGCCACGGGGACACGTTCACCGCGGCCGGGTTCGACGTCCAGGTCCACGGCGAACTGCACGCCGTCATCCACCCGGACATCCCGCGCATCACCAACGTCGGCTACCTCGTCGACGGCGGCACGCTCTTCCACCCGGGCGACGCCCTCACCGTCCCCGACCACCCGGTCGAGACGCTGATGCTGCCCGTCATGGCGCCGTGGAGCAAGATCTCCGAGGTCATCGACTACGTGCGCGAGGTGAAGCCGCGCCGCGCCTACGACATCCACGACGCGCTCCTGACCGATCTGGCCCGGCCGATCTACGACCGGCAGATCGGCGGGCTCGGCGGCGCGGAGCACCTGCGGCTGTCGCCGGGCGGCTCGGCCCAGCTCTGAGGGCCCGGCCCAGGGCCTACCGGCCGAGGAGGGCGAGCACCTCGTCCGTCGTCCCGATCTCGGCGATCCGCGGGAAGATCTTGCCGAAGGCGTGCTCGTGGGACGCGGCGTCCGTGTCGGTCGTCGCGTCCGAGACGATCACCTGGTGGTAGCTGAGCTCGAAGGCGGAGCGCGCGGTCGACTCGACGCCGATCGACGTCGAGATGCCGCCGAGCACGATCTGCGTGACACCGCGCCGGCGCAGCTGGAGGTCCAGCTCGGTGCCGGTGAACGCGCCCCAGTGCCGCTTGGTGATCACGATGTCGTCGCCCAGCGGGCCCAGCTCGGCCGGGAACTCGGCGAACTCGGCCGGCGGCGCCTGGGTGGGCCCGGGCGCCTCGGACCGGCTCACCGGCAGGTCGCCGCCGTCGGGCGACCAGGTCACACGGACGCGGACGACCGGCAGGCCCTTGGCACGGAAGGCGTCGGCGAGCCGGGCGCCGTTCTTCAGCACGTCGCCGGAGGGGTGCACGGTGGGAAGGCCGAGGATGCCGTTCTGGAGGTCGATGAGGACGAGGGCGGGACGCTCGCCGAGGGGGCTGCTGATGCTCATGATGGACAGGCTACCTGTCTGACAGGAAAACTTGCAAGGTTGCCTGTCTATATCCGGCCGTCGCGCAGGCCCGTTGTCGGACCCGCCCGGTAGGTTGTGGGACATGCGCATTGCTACGTGGAACGTGAACTCGATCACCGCGCGCCTCCCGCGCCTCCTCGCCTGGCTGGAGTCCAGCGGCACGGACGTGCTGTGCGTCCAGGAGACCAAGTGCTCGGCGGAGCAGTTCCCCACGGACGAGCTGCGGGAGCTGGGCTACGAGTCGGCGGTGAACGCCAACGGCAGGTGGAACGGGGTGGCGGTGCTCTCCCGCGTCGGTCTTGAGGACGTCGTCAGGGGCCTGCCGGGCGACCCGGGCTACGAGGGCGTCGAGGAGCCCCGCGCCGTCTCCGCGACCTGCGGCCCGGTCCGCGTCTGGTCGGTCTACGTGCCGAACGGCCGCGAGGTGGACCACCCGCACTACGCGTACAAGCTCCAATGGTTCGAGGCGCTGAAGGCGGCCGTGGCGGGCGACGCGGTCGGCTCCCGCCCCTTCGCGGTCATGGGCGACTACAACGTGGCGCCGACGGACGACGACGTCTGGGACATCTCCCTCTTCGAGGGCGCCACACACGTCACCCCGGGGGAGAGGGCCGCCCTCGCCGCCCTCCGCGAGGCGGGCCTCTCCGATGTCGTCCCGCGCCCCCTGAAGTACGACCGCCCGTTCACGTACTGGGACTACCGCCAGCTCGGCTTCCCCAAGAACCGGGGAATGCGCATCGACCTGGTCTACGGGAACACCGCGTTCGCCGGAGCGGTGAAGGACGCGTACGTCGACCGCGAGGAGCGCAAGGGCAAGGGCGCCTCGGACCACGCCCCCGTGGTGGTGGATCTCGACGTGTAGCGCGGCCGGCGGACCGGCGGGGGCCGAGTGATCAGCCCCCGCCGGGCCGCCACGGACTACGGCGCGAGGACCTCCAGGTCGACGGAGTCGGCCAGGGCGCGCAGGCCCGCGTCCCCCGGATGCAGATGGTCGCCGCTGTCGAACTCCGCCCGCATCCGCGACGGCCGCTCCGGGTCCCGCAGCACCGCGTCGAAGTCGAACACCCCGTCGAATCCGGAACCGGGCCCGCGCACATACGCGTTGACGGCCATCCGCTCGGCGTCGGCCGCGGCCGTGCACAGGATCTCGCCCTCGCACGGAGTGATCGTCGCCCCGATCACCTTCAGCCCCCGCGCGTGCGCCCGGTCCACGATCTCCCGCAGCCCGGCCTCGACCTGCCCGGCGCTCGCCCCCCACCGCACGTCGTTGACGCCCTGGAACACCACGACGGTCCGCACCGAGGTCTGCGCGAACACGTCCCGGTCGAGCCGGTGCAGGGCGCTGACCCCGCCGGTGTCCGTGGAGATCCCGTCCCCCGGGTACCGGTCGGCGACGACCCGGTTCGCCGAGATCCCCTCGTCGAGCACGCCGTACCGCGCCACGTCCGACTGGGCGAGGAGCCGGGTGGCCAGCACGTTCGGCCACCGCCGGTTCGCGTTCGGCGTGGACCGCACCCCATCGGTGATGGAGTCGCCGAGCGCCACCACCGAGCCCGGCCCGCCGCTGACATCGACCCCGGTGAGCAGCGGCCAGTACGAGATCGTCGACGTGTACGCCGAGCCCGCCGCCTCCACGGCGTGGTCCCCCGGCTCGCTCACGTACGAGGTCTGGACGGCCTGGCTGTGCACGGGCGCCGCGGCCACCGGCTCCGGCAGATGGAAGCTGACCAGGAGGTTGGCGTCGGCGGGCACGCGGAAGCCCACCGGATCGCTGACCGCCTGGGCGCCGGCCGGGAGCAGGGCCCCCCGCGCGCCCCGGAACGTCAGCGCCACCGGCTTCCCGCGCGCACTCGCCCCGGCCTCCTGCACCGCCACCGACGCGCTCCCGACCCGTACCGGCGTCGAGGCGAACGTGTTGTCGAGACGGATCCGCGCCCGGGGCCCGCCCGCGCTGGTGTGCACGACGAGCCGCACCGTCCGGTCGGCCCACGGCCCCACCGTCGGATATCCGGCCGGGGACGCCGCCCACGTCCCCGTCCACCCCGCGGTGGCGGCGCGCACGGAGAGCGCGAACACGTGCAGCGCGGCGCCGCCCGAGGGGCGCGGCAGCTCCACGGACGCGATCCGGTGGCCCGCCCGCACCGGAACCGTCACCACGTACAGTCGCGTCTTCTCGGTGAGCCGGCCGTCCGGCGTGTTGCGGTGCGCCAGCGCGACCGACTTCGTGGCGAGCGGCCCGGTGCGCCAGTCGGGGGCGGCGAGCGTGTACGCGGACCGGGAGCCGTCCGCGTAGCGCACGACGCCCGCGCCCCGCGCGTCCCCGCCGGTCCCGGCGACGAGGAACGCCAGCGCGTCGCCCCGGCCGGTCACCCGGACCCGCTGCCCGTTCGCCCGTACGTTGTCGGGCCCGGACCCCGCGGTGTCCGGCCAGGTCAGCCGGGCCCGCTCGACCTCCAGGCGGCGTCCGGGTGTCCAGCCCGCCGCGGTGAGGTCCTGCGCGGACAGTGAGCCGCCCGCGCCGTCGAAGTTCGCCTCGTCGGGCGAACGGTCGTCACTGACGGCCCGGTTGTCGAAGAGCCGCTCCAGGGGGAGCGGCCCGGGTCTGTGCGGGGTGGTCGCCCCGGCTGTCGTGACGGGGGAGAGCCCCGCGCAGACGGCCAGTAGGACGGCGGTTCCCCAGATGCGTCGGCGCAAGACCGGCTCCCTCCGTGCTGCGGCTGGCGTGACAGGTGCGCCATGAAGGTAGGGAGGGGGTGGTGACGCGTCAACGAGGTGCGGCCGACGGAGGCGTGAACTCGCCCGTAACGTAGGCCAGCGCGCCTGTGGTGCGAGGACGGGACCGGATGCGAGGCTGGGTGATATGAAGATCCCTTTCGTGGGCAATTGGCGCAAGAGGCACGGTGCGGCGGCCGTGGCCGTCTTCTCGCCGGACGGTGCCGACGCCGACGGTGTCGCCGAACTCCTCGCCGAGTGCGAGCTGTTGCGCACCCAGGCGGAGCAGTCCGGGGTCGAACTCGACGACTCGGTGGGGTCGTTGGCGGCGCTCGACCAGCTCGTACCCCGCTGGCGGGAGGACGAGGAGGCGCTGCACTGGCTCGGCAACGACGCCGGCCTGTACCTCGGCACCGTCCTGGTGCACCGGGTGCCGGGCGCCGCCTGGGTGATCTGGCCCGACGGGCAGCCGGTGGTGCGCCTGGCGTCCGGCCGTGAGATCGACGTGGTGGAGGCCGGCCACGCCTGGGCGGCGAGCGGGGCACCGGAGTTGTCCCAGTTCTACGCGGAGGCCGCCGAGTCGTAACCCAGCGGCCGGAAGGCAGGAGAGCCGCAAATACGGTTAATGCCCATAAGTGCGTGTCGTCTGTTAAGTCCCATATCGGCGTGGATAGTTTGCGCGGACCGACACAGCTGAGAGTGGGCAGGTACTGCCATGGCCGTCGATCCGTTGATCGAGCTGCGCGACGTGAACAAGTACTACGGGGAGCTGCATGTCCTCCAGGACATCGATCTCACCGTCGGCAAGGGGGAGGTGGTGGTGGTCATCGGCCCCTCGGGGTCGGGGAAGTCGACGCTCTGCCGGACGATCAACCGCCTGGAGACCATCCAGTCCGGCTCCATCCGCCTCGACGGAAAGCCGCTGCCCGAGGAGGGCCGGGCGCTCGCCCAGCTCCGCGCCGAAGTGGGCATGGTCTTCCAGTCCTTCAACCTCTTCGCGCACAAGACGGTCCTGCAGAACGTCTCCCTCGCCCAGGTGAAGGTCAGGAAGCGCAGGAAGGACGAGGCCGACAAGCGCTCCCGCGAACTGCTCGACCGGGTCGGACTCGCCGCGCACGCGGACAAGTTCCCCGCGCAGATGTCCGGCGGCCAGCAGCAGCGCGTGGCCATCGCCCGCGCCCTGGCCATGGACCCCAAGGCCCTGCTCTTCGACGAGCCGACCTCGGCCCTCGACCCCGAAATGATCAACGAGGTCCTGGAGGTCATGCAGCAACTGGCCCGCGAGGGCATGACGATGGTCGTCGTCACCCATGAGATGGGCTTCGCCCGCACCGCCGCGGACCGCGTCGTCTTCATGGCCGACGGCAGGGTCGTCGAGGACCGCGCCCCCGAGGACTTCTTCACCCACCCCGAGAGCGAGCGCGCCCGGGACTTCCTCTCCAAGATCCTCAAGCACTGACGGGGAGGTGCAGCACGCATGATGCGCAAGGCGCTACACCTGGTCGCCGCCCTGGCCGTGACGGCCCTCGCCGCCACCGCCTGCGGCAAGGAAGGCAGCCCGCCCACCAAGGGCCCGTCGGGCGACGAACTCCCCCGGTACGCGGTCGCGCGAGGGTTCTCGCTGCCCGCCTCCCGTACGTGGACGAAGGCGAGGCAGCGCGGGCACTTCGTCGTCGGCGCCAAGGAGGACCAGCCCTACCTCGGCGAGAAGAACCCGGCGAACGGCGTCTACTCCGGATTCGACATCGAGATCGCCAAAATGATCTCGGCCTCCCTCGGCCTCGACCCGAAGAAGATCACCTTCAAGACGATCGCCTCCGCCAACCGTGAGACGGCCCTGCAGAACGGCCAGATCGACTACTACGTCGGCACGTACACCATCAACGACAACCGCAAGAAGCTCGTCGGCTTCGCCGGGCCCTACTACATGGCGGGCCAGTCCCTGCTCGTCCGCACCGACGAGGACGACATCGACGGGCCGCGGGACCTGGACGGCAAGCGCGTCTGCTCGGCCGCGGGATCGACCCCGTACCAGCGCATCCAGGCCGACCACCCGAAGGCCGAACTCGTCGCCTACGACACGTACTCGATCTGCGTCGACAACCTGCTGACCTACCAGGTCGACGCCGTCACCACCGACGACGCGATCCTGCTCGGCTTCGCCGCCAAGGCCCCCGACGAACTGAAGCTCGCCGGCAAGCCGTTCTCCGAGGAGCCCTACGGCATCGGCCTCCCGAAGAGCGACAACGCGCTGCGCTCCGCCATGAACGACGCCCTGCAGGCCCGCCAGAAGAACGGGGACTGGAAGCGGGCCTTCGAGGCCACGCTCGGCCTCTCCGGCACGCCCGCGCCGAAGCCGCCGCCCATCGACCGCTATCCGGCGAGCTGAGGAGCGTCACGTGAATGTCCTGACCGACAATGTCTCGACGTACTGGAAGGGCTTCCTCGGTACCGTCGAACTCACCGTCTACGCCTCGATCCTCGCCCTCGTGCTCGGCTTCGTCATGGCGTCCTTCCGCGTCGCGCCCGTCGGCTCCTTCCGCGCCCTCGGCACCGCCTGGGTCACCATCCTGCGCAACACCCCGCTCACCCTGCTGTTCTTCGCGGTGCTGCTCGGCCTGCCACGCTTCGGGCTCGTCCTGCCCTTCACCGTCTTCGCGGTGCTCGCGCTCGGCTGCTACACCTCGGCGTTCATCTGCGAGGCGCTGCGCTCCGGCATCAACACCGTGCCGAGGGGACAGGGCGAGGCGGCCCGCAGCCTCGGCATGACGTTCGGCCAGACCCTGACCACGGTGATCCTGCCGCAGGCCTTCCGGTCCGTGATCCCGCCGGTCGGCTCCACGCTCATCGCGCTCGCCAAGAACTCGGCGATCGCGGGCGCGTTCAGCGTCGTCGAGCTGCTCGGCACGTACAAGACGCTCAGCGAACTCGGCTACAACATCATCTGGACGTTCGTCTGGATCGCCGTCGGCTACCTCATCATCACGCTGGCCATCAGCGCGGTCTTCAACCTCCTCGAGAAGCGTTGGGGGGTCGCCCGGTGAAAGCCCTCGACCACAGCGCCACCGCCCTCTACGACATCCCCGGCCCGAGGACCGAGCGCAGGCACCGGCTGTACGGGCTGCTCTCCACCCTGCTCGTGCTCGCGCTCGTCGGCTGGCTGCTCTACCTGCTCTTCGACACCGACCAGTTCACGCGCACGAAGTGGATGCCCTTCGAGTACAAGGGCATCCAGGAACTGCTGCTGCGCGGGCTCGGCAACACGCTAAAGGCGTTCGCCCTCGCGGCCGTGCTCTCGCTCGCGCTCGGCACGCTCCTCGCGGTCGGGCGCCTCTCCGACCACCGGCCCGTGCGCCGGCTCGCCACGCTCCTCGTCGAGTTCTTCCGCGCCATGCCGGTCCTCGTGATGATCTTCTTCATCTACGTGGCCCTGAAGATGGAGCCGCTCTCCGCGCTCGTCGCGGGCCTGACCCTCTACAACGGCTCGGTGCTCGCCGAGGTGTTCCGCTCCGGCATCAACTCCGTGGAGCGCGGGCAGCACGAGGCGGCGTACGCGCTCGGGATGCGCAAGACGCAGGTCATGACGCACGTCCTCGTGCCGCAGGCCGTACGGGCGATGCTGCCCGCCATCATCAGTCAGTTGGTGGTCGCTCTGAAGGACACCTCGCTCGGCTATTTGATCACCTATGAGGAGTTCCTCCACGCCGGGAAGCTGATCGCGTCCAACCTCGACTACGATTTGCCCTTCATCCCGGTGGTGATGGTGATCTCGCCGATCTACATCGGGATGTGCATGGTGCTGTCGTGGTTCGCCCAATGGGTGTCCAGGCGCCAGCGGCGCAATCCCAAGACGGACGCCGCGGACGTTGCCGCGGCCGAACCAGGGACGCTGCTGCCGGGGGTGCAGTAGGCGGAGCATGGGCAGTCCACGCCCAGCAGCCGGAGATCACTCCGCACGACGAGTGCGGGGAAGGTCAGCTGCGCGCGGGACGGGACGCGCCTGCTTGCCGAGGCCGAGCGGGCCCCTGTCGCATTCGTACGCGACAGGGGCACCGCTCCCCTTGGTTCTCCGGGCTATGTGGCGCGGTGCGAGGTGCGCTGCGCCACCGGAACCGGGAGGGGCGTCTGGGCGGCCCGGGTGACATCGGATACCAGTTCGACGACGTCGGGCCCGTAGGCCTGGGAGTTGACGACCTTCAGGAGCAGCACGAACGAGGTGTTGCCGTGCTTGCGGGCGAGGCGCTCGTGGTGGCGGGCGAGATAGCGGCTGGCGGCCTGGTTGGTGACGGGGAGCTGGCCGCAGAAGAGGAACGCCGGCCTCGCCTCCTTGGCCTGGCCCGCGGTCAGCCGCGCGAGGACCACGTACTCGGTGATCCCGGGCTCCAGCCGATAACGCTCGGAGCCGATCTGGAAGGCGCCGCGGTCCGGGCCCGGTTCGGGGTCGGTGTTGACGCGGATGCCGGGCAGCAGGCTCACCATGTGCGCGGCCATCCGCCGGTTCGAGGCGGGCCCTCCGACGCAGAACTCCGTACGCTCGCCGAAGCCCTGCTGGGCCGTGTCGTGGGCGACGATCTGCGCGTGGGCGCCGCAGTCCTTGATGAGCGCGGACAGTTCGAGCAGCGCGAAGACGTCGTGGCGCTTCACCGTCAGCTCGGGGCCGCCCGCGTCGCGGTTCACCACGAGCAGCGACTCGGAGTTGTCGGGCAGCCCGAAGAAGCCCTGCTTGCGGCGGAGCCTGCGCTTCCACACGTAGGTGCGGGCGAGCCAGCCCAGCCCGGCGCTGATACCCGCGGCGATCAGGCCGAGGACGATGTTGCGCACGTCGTCAGTCATGGGGGCGCACTCTAGCCAACGGACGCAACCGTGTTCGAGGGGGACCTGACGGCTTCCCGAGAGTCAAGTTACGCTGCGCGGACGGCTGTTGACCGGAGGTATTGATGAGACGTTCAGTCGGGCGGAATCTGTCGCTGTGCGCGGTCGCGGTGGCCATGGTGGCGGTCGGGGCGGCGGCGCCCCCTTCGTCGGCCTCCGGTGGCTCCGCGGGCGGCGTGAAGAAGGTGCCGGTCGCCGTCGGGTACGGCGGCGCCGTGGCGAGCGTCGACGCGGACGCCTCGGCGGCGGGCATCGAGGTACTGCGCAACGGGGGCAACGCGGTGGACGCCGCGGTGGCCACCGCCGCGGCGCTCGGCGTGACCGAGCCGTACTCCGCGGGCGTCGGCGGAGGCGGCTACTTCGTCTACTACGACGCCCAGTCCCGCAAGGTGCACACCATCGACGGCCGCGAGACGGCGCCGCTGACGGCGGGATCCGATCTGTTCCTGGAGAACGGCAAGCCGCTCGCCTTCAACGACGCGGTCACCAGCGGCCTGGGCGTCGGGACCCCCGGCACCCCGGCCACGTGGCAGTCCGCGCTGGACGCGTGGGGCAGCAAGCGGCTCGGTACGGTGCTGAGGCCCGCGGAGAAGCTGGCGCGCTCCGGGTTCACCGTCGACGGCACGTTCCGCTCGCAGACCGCCTCGAACGAGGCCCGCTTCCGCTACTTCCCCGACACGGCGAAGCTGTTCCTGCCGGGCGGGCAGCTGCCGGTCGTCGGCTCCACGTTCAAGAACCCCGACCTGGCGCGCACCTACCGCGAACTGGGCAGCAGGGGCGTCGGGGCGCTGTACCGCGGGGACATCGGCGCCGATGTCGTGCGGACCGTCAACAAGCCGCCGGTGGACCCGGCGTCGGGCTACGTCGCCCGTCCGGGCAAGCTGTCGGCGAAGGACCTGAGGGCCTACGCCACCAAGTACCGGGCCCCGACGAAGACCTCGTACCGCGGCCTCGGCGTCTACTCCATGGCGCCGTCCTCGTCCGGGGGCACGACCGTCGGCGAGGCCCTCAACATCCTTCAGGACACGGACCTCTCGAAGGCGTCCGACGTGCGCTACCTGCACCGGTTCATCGAGGCGAGCCGTATCGCGTTCGCCGACCGGGGCCGCTGGGTCGGCGACCCGGCCTTCGAGGACGTACCGACCAAGCAGTTGCTGTCGCAGCGGTTCGCCGACGCGCGGGGCTGCCTCATCAAGGACGACGCCGTGCTCACCAGCCCGCTCGCGCCGGGCGACCCCAGGCACCCGGGAACGTGCGGCAAGCCCGGTGACAAGGCGGCGCCGACGACGTTCGAGGGTGAGAACACCACGCACCTGACCGCCGCCGACAAATGGGGCAACGTCGTCTCCTACACCCTCACCATCGAGTCGACCGGCGGCAGCGGCATCACCGTGCCGGGCCGCGGCTTCCTGCTCAACAACGAACTGACCGACTTCTCCTTCGCCCCCGCGAACCCGGCCGTGCACGACCCGAACCTGCCGGGCCCGGGCAAGCGGCCGCGCTCCTCGATCTCGCCGACCATCGTGCTCGACAAGGCGAACAAGCCCGTCGTCGCGCTCGGTTCGCCCGGCGGCGCCACCATCATCACCACCGTGCTCCAGACCCTCACCGGCTTCCTCGACCGGGGCCTGCCGCTCGTCGACGCCATCGCGGCGCCCCGCGCCAGCCAGCGCAACGCCGCGCAGACCGAGCTCGAACCCGGCCTCTACGACAGCCCGCTCCGGGCGGAGCTGGCGGCCATCGGGCACTCCTTCAAGGCCAACCCGGAGATCGGCGCCGCCACCGGTGTGCAGCGCCTGCCCGGCGGCAAGTGGCTCGCCGCAGCCGAGACGGTGCGGCGCGGCGGCGGCTCGGCGATGGTGGTCAGCCCCGCCGGGTGACACGGCGTCCGCGGGGACCTCACACGTCCCTGCGGCCCACCACGAACAGGGCGAGCGCGACGGCCACCAGCGGCCAGGCGGCGAACACCGCCCAGGCCCCGGCGACCGTCGCGCCGCCGTACACCTCGGGACCCCAGCCGTACAGCGCCACGAGGCGCTGCCAGGCGCTCTGCACCATCAGCTGGTGCACCCGCTCCACCCACGGCTCCCGCGCGCCGAAGAAGAGCGGCAGCATCAGCAGCAGGAAGACCGTCCCCACGACGGCCGTCGCACTGTGCCGCACCAGGACGCCCAGGCCGAACCCGGTCACCGCGCACACCGGAGCCAGCAGCGCGGAGGCCGCCACCGCGCGCAGCGACGCGGGGTCCGTGAGGGACGCGGCCACGTCCCGGCCGCTCAGGATCGTCTGGGACACCGCGAACGACCCCAGGGCGCAGACGAGCCCGACACCGGTCCACAGCAGCGCGGTCACCACCGCCTTGGCCAGCATGACCGCCCGGCGCGCCGGCACCGCGGCCGTCGTCGTCCGGATCAGGCCGCTGCCGTACTCGCTGACGACGATGATGGCGCCGACGCTCCCCGCCGCCAGCATCAGCGTCACATAACCCTCGGCGGGGAACGCGTCGCCCAGCGAGAAGACGTGTTCGCGCCGGGCGGCCGCGTCGAGCCGGGGGAAGTCCTGGTAATCACTCCACGCCGCCGACGCCGCGGTGACCAGGACGGTCAGGGTGACGAGCGCCAGGATCCAGGGCGTGGAGCGCAGCGAGCGAATCTTGATCCACTCGGCGGCGAGCAGATCCGGGAAGCGGGCCCGGGTGACGACGCTCATCGGGCGGCCCCCGCCGGGTAGTCGACGCGATCCGCGGTCAGTTCCATGAAGGCTTCCTCCAACGAGGCGGTACGGGTGGTCAGTTCATGCAGGGGGAGCCGGTGCTCCAGGGCGAGCGCGCCGATCCGTGCGGCGGACGCCCCCGTCACCAGGAGCCGCTCCGCGCCCTCGGGCACGGCGTCGGCGCCGGCCGCCCGCAGATAGCCGGCGAGCTCGGCGGCGCGCGGCGTGCCCACCACGACGCCGACCCGCTCGGCGCGCGCCGCGAAGACCCGCAACGGTTCGGCCGCGACGAGCCGGCCCCGGCCGATCACCACCAGCTCGTCGGCCGTGGACTGCATCTCGGACATCAGATGGCTGGACAGGAAGACCGTGCGGCCCTCGGCGGCCAGGCGCCGGAAGAGTCCGCGCAGCCACAGCACCCCTTCGGGGTCCATGCCGTTGAACGGCTCGTCGAACAGCAGCACCGGTGGGTCCCCGAGCAGCGCCGCCGCCACCCCGAGCCGCTGTTTCATGCCGAGCGAGAAGCCACCGACACGGCGTCGCGCGGCCTCGGCGAGACCGACCTCGGCCAGTACGTCCGCGACCCGCCGCCCCGGCAGCCCGTTGGAGCGGGCGAGCGCCGCCAGATGGGCATGGGCCGAGCGGCCGCCGTGCACCTGCTGCGCGTCGAGCAGCGCGCCGGCGTGCCGCAGGCCGCGCGGGCGGGAGGCGAACGGCACGCCGCCCACCGCGGTGCCGCCCGCGTCCGGCGCGTCCAGGCCGAGGATCACCCGCAGCGTGGTGGACTTGCCCGCGCCGTTGGGGCCGAGGAACCCGGTGACGACGCCGGGGCGCACGGTGAAGGAGAGAGTGTCGACGGCCGTCCTGCGGCGGCCGTACCGCTTGGTGAGTTCGCTGACTTCGATCACGTGGACCACCGTGCCGCGCGGCCCCGCGGCCGCACATCGGTCCCCGGGATGCATCCCGGGGACCGATGCCACGGACCTCCCCGCCCTCATACGCTCACCTGTGTGAACGCACCTTCCAACGCCCGTGGCGTCGCCGCCTGGACCGGGCTCGCCCTCTACCCCCTGGCGGGCGCCCTGCCGCTGTTCGGTTCCTCCGCCGTGCTGCCGTCGGTGCGCGCCCTCGGGGTGGCCCTGTCGGCCGTCCTGCTGGCGGGTGTCGTACGACGGATGCCGCTGCTCGCCCTCGGCGCGGTGCTGCTCGGCACCCTGCTGGCGGTCGCCGTGCAACCCACGCACGGCCCCTTCGACGATTCGCGGCAGACGACCGTGGCCGCGTTCGTCTCGGCCGACGTGGTGCTCGGGTACCTCGTGGCCCGCCGCCCGCGCCGGCAGTGGGTCACCGGGCTCGCCGCCGCCGTCGTCGCGCAGGCCGCCGCCGTCCTCGTGTTCGTGCGCCCGGAGAACCTGATCGGCTTCGCGGTCGTCGCCGTGCTCGTACTGCTCGTCGCCTGCATGGTCGGCCAGCTCGGCCGGGAGCGGCGGCTGCACGCCGCGGCGCTGTACGAGCAGGCGGTCGCCGAGGCCGTGACCGCCGAACGGCTGCGCATCGCGCGGGAGTTGCACGACATGGTCTCGCACAGCATCGGTGTCATCGCGATCCAGTCGGGCGTCGCGGGCCGGGTCATCGAGACGCAGCCGAAGGAGGCCCGCGCCGCCCTCGCCGCCATCGAGGCGACCAGTCGCGAGACCCTGCGGGCCCTGCGCCGGACCCTGGTCGCCCTGCGCAGGGCCGAGCCCGGTGGCCCCGCCCCGCTCGCCCCCACCACCGGCCTCGCCGACCTCGGCCGGCTCGCCGAGGGCACCACCAGGGACGCGGGCGTGCACGTCGAGATCGTCCGCGAGGGCGAGCCGCGCCCGCTCCCGGCCGACATCGACCTGTCGGCGTACCGGATCGTGCAGGAGTCCCTGACCAACGTGGTCCGGCACGCGGGCACCGACACCTGCCGCGTCCTTCTCTCCTACGCGGACGACGAACTGTTCGTCGAGGTCGTCGACGCCGGGACGGGAGCGTCGGCTACCGTGCCCGGCATGGGGATCACGGGGATGGGGGAGCGGGTGAGCCTGCTGCACGGCGAGTTCAGCGCGGGACCGCGGCCCGGGGGCGGATTCAGGGTGGCCGCGCGGATACCGCTGCCGGAGGCGGCGCGATGACCGTACGGGTGCTGCTCGCCGACGACCAGCCGCTGGTCCGCTCGGGGCTCAGGGTGCTCATCGCGGACACGGACGACCTGGAGGTCGTCGGCGAGGCGGGCGACGGCGCGCAGGCCGTCGAGCTGGCCCTGCGACTGCGGCCCGACGTGGTCGTGATGGACATCCGGATGCCCGGCACGGACGGCATCGAGGCGACCCGGCAGATCATGGCCGCCGGCACCGGCAGCCGCGTCCTGGTGCTCACCACCTTCGACGAGGACGAGTACGTGTACGGGGCGCTGCGGGCCGGGGCGGGCGGGTTCGCCGTCAAGGACATGCGGCTGGAGGAGATCCTCGCGGCGGTCCGGGTGGTCGCCGCAGGTGACGCCCTCATCGCGCCGGGCGTCACCCGCCGCCTCATCGCCGACTTCGTCGCGCGGCCCGGGCCCGCCCCGGCCAGGGCGCCGCGCTCCGCCGAGGCCATCACGCCGCGCGAGCGCGAGGTGCTGACGCTCGTCGGGCTCGGCCGCTCGAACCAGGAGATCGCCGAGGAACTGGTCATCAGCGTGGCCACCGCCAAATCCCACGTCGCCCGCCTCTTCACCAAGCTCGACGCCCGGGACCGCGTCCAACTCGTCATCCTCGCCTACGAGTTGGGTCTCGTCTCGACGTCCTCCTGAGCGCGCCCCGGCCCGCCCGGCGCGCGCGGCGCACGAGACGGGTGGGTCACCCGCACGAGTGTGAAACAGAATCGGCCCAGCGGGTTGCCGACGATGGTCTTGGCAAGCCTTCCGCGCGGGCTTACCTTCATCCCTCTACGACCTGCTCTACGGGCGTAGAGGATCAGGTGAAGGAGCGGCCATGGCCCCGAAAGTCTTGATCACATCCGACCTGTACACCCGCCACCGCGCGACCCTGCCGGACTGGCTGGCCCTGTACTACGCCGACCCGATCGAACTCACCCACGGCGAGGGCCGCCACGTCTGGGACGCCGACGGGAACAAGTACCTCGACTTCTTCGGCGGCATCCTCACCACGATGACGGCGCACGCACTGCCCGAGGTCACCAAGGCGGTCAGCGAACAGGCCGGCCGGATCATCCACTCCTCGACGCTCTACCTGAACCGCCCGATGGTCGAACTCGCCGAGCGTGTCGCCCAGTTGTCGGGCATCCCGGACGCCCGGGTCTTCTTCACCACGTCCGGCACCGAGGCCAACGACGCGGCGCTGCTGCTCGCCACGGCGTACCGCCGCTCGAACCAGGTCCTGGCGATGCGCAACAGCTACCACGGCCGCTCCTTCTCCACGGTCGGCATCACCGGCAACCGTGGTTGGTCACCGACGAGCCTGTCCCCGCTGCGGACGCTCTACGTGCACGGCGGCGTCCGGAGCCGGGGCCCCTACGCCCACCTGTCCGACGCCGCGTTCATCGACGCCTGCGTCGCGGACCTGCGGGACATGCTCGGCCAGACGCGCGGCGACGTGGCCGCGCTCATCGCCGAACCGGTCCAGGGCGTCGGCGGGTTCACCGCGCCGCCGGACGGCCTCTACGCACGCTTCCGCGAAGTCCTCCAGGAGCACGGCATCCTGTGGATCACGGACGAGGTGCAGACCGGCTGGGGCCGCACCGGGGACCACTTCTGGGGCTGGCAGGCGCACGCGCGGTCCGGGCCGCCGGACATCCTGACCTTCGCCAAGGGCATCGGCAACGGCATGTCGATCGGCGGTGTCGTCGCGCGGGCCGAGGTCATGAACTGTCTCGACGCCAACTCGATCTCGACGTTCGGCGGTTCCCCCATCACCATGGCCGCCGGCCTCGCCAACCTCTCCTACCTGCTGGAACACGATCTCCCTGGCAACGCGCGCCGGGTCGGCGGCCTCCTCATCGAACGGCTGCGGGCGATCGCCGCGCACACCCCCGGCGTACGCGAGGTCCGCGGCCGGGGCCTGATGATCGGCGTGGAACTGGCCCGGCCCGGCACCGACGAAGCGGCGCCGGACGCCGCCACCGCGGTCCTGGAGGCATGCCGCGCGGACGGCCTCCTCATCGGCAAGGGCGGCGGCCACGACACGAGCGTGCTGCGGATCGCGCCACCCCTGTCGCTGACGGTGGCGGAGGCGGAGGAAGGCGCGGTCGTCCTGGAGCGGGCGCTGCGGGAGCACGCGTAGGGGCGCGGGCTCCCCTCAGGAGAGGACGGTCATGACCATCGCGCTCCCCCTCGACCACGCCCTGTCCATCCGTCAGATCCTGGCCCTGGACCGCATCGCGGCGGGCGAGCCCGAGGTGGTCGCGGCGGCCGACCACCTCGACAACCCCGTCCGCTGGGTCCACGTCGCGGAGGCGGCGGACGTCGGCGTCATGCTCAGCGGCGGCGAGATGATCCTCACCACCGGGGTGCTGCTCGCCGGTGACGTCCCCGGCCAGGCCGCGTACATCGAGTCCCTGCACCGGGCCGAGGCGGCGGCCCTCGTACTCGGCCTGGGGCGCGCCTTCCCGGCGCCGCCGGAGGAGATGCGGCGCGCCGCCGAGCGGTACGGGCTGCCGATGGTCGTGCTCCACCGCCCCTTCCCCTTCGCCGAGTTGACCGAGGAGGTGCAGTCCCGGCTCGTCCGCAGGAAGTTCGCCGCCGTCAGCCTCTCCGAAGGCATCCGCACCGCGCTCACCGCACTCATCACCGCCGGGGCCCCGCTGCGGAACCTGCTCGACGAGATCGCCGCGCACAGCGCCTGCCCGGTCGTCGTCACCAACCTCGCGCACCGGGTCCTCGCCACCGGAGGGGAGCGGCCCGCGGTCGACGACGTCCTGCGCGACTGGGACCGGATCGCCCGGCAGCCGGGGGAGATCGACGGCGAGGGCTGGATCAGGGCGGACCTCGACGGACGCGGCGAGCGCTGGGGCTCCGTCGTGCTGTGCGGATACCGCGGCGACGCCGCGTCGGGGCGGCTGCTCGCCGACCGCGCCGCCGAGGCGCTCGTACTGCACCGCATGCTCGCCGGTTCCGCCGCGAGCTGGGAGGAGCAGTCCGCCCAGTGCCTCCTCTCCGACCTGGTGTCCGGCGTCGTCCCCGCCCGGCAACTGCTGCCCCGGGCCAGGGCCGCGGGCCTCCCGGTGAACCGCCGCACCTTCGTCCCGCTCGTCGTCCGCTCCGTCGAACCCGGGCCGATCGACCGCGTCCTGCGCCTGCTGGGACTGCCCGCCCTGGTCGCCGAGCTCGCCGAGGGCGCCACCGCCGTGCTCCTCAGCCTCGCCCGGGACCAGGACGCCGACTCGCTCACCGCCCGCTTCGCGTCCCGGCTGCCCGCCGAGACGGGGGCTCCGGCCGTCGTCGCGGCGGGGCCCGCCCGCCCCGGCTGGGAGGACGTGCCCGAGGGGCTGCGGGAGGCGTTGCACGTCGCCGAGGCCGTCGCCGGAGCGCCGCCCGGCCTGCCGTCCGTGGTCCGCATCGGCGACGTACGGCTGCGCGGTCTGGTGCGGCTGCTGCGCGACGACCCGCGCGTGCAGTCCTTCGCGGAGCGGGAGCTGGCCGGGCTGCTGCACGCCGCCGACGCCGACGGGTTGCTTCCGGTGTTGCGCAGCTACCTCGCCACCGGGCGCAACAAGTCCCGCACCGCTCACCTCCACCACATGAGCCGGCCCGCCCTCTACCGCCGCCTGGAGACGATCGAGGCACTGCTCGGTGTGGCCCTCGACGACTTCGAACAGGCCGCGTCCCTGCACATCGCGCTCCTCGCGCACGACGCTCAGCGAGGAGCGTGACACGGTGCAACGCCCTCCGGCGAGGGACGTGACACGGTGCGACTCGGCGGGCGGCGGCCGGGGTTCCTATCGTCGGGGACACACCGTGCACCCCCCTCAGCCGGAGGTCCCGATGAGCCCCGTGATCCGCGCCGCGATCTTCCAGACCGCATGGACCGGTGAGAAGGAATCCATGATCAAGGTGCACGAACAGGCCGTTCGTGACGCCGCCGCCCAGGGCGCCCAAGTCCTCTGCTTCCAGGAGCTGTTCTACGGCCCGTACTTCTGCCAGGTCCAGGACCCCAAGTTCTACGAGTACGCCGAGGCGATCCCGGACGGCCCGATCGTGCGCCGCTTCCAGGACCTCGCCCGCGAGCACGGCATCGTCCTCGTCCTGCCGATGTACGAGGAGGAGCAGCCGGGCGTCCTCTACAACACGGCCGCCGTGATCGACGCCGACGGCAGGTACCTCGGCAAGTACCGCAAGACCCACATCCCCCAGGTGAAGGGGTTCTGGGAGAAGTTCTACTTCCGGCCGGGCAACTCCGGCTGGCCCGTCTTCGACACCGCCGTCGGGAAGATCGGGGTCTACATCTGCTACGACCGGCACTTCCCGGAGGGCTGGCGCGCGCTCGGCCTCGAAGGCGCGCAGATCGTCTTCAACCCCTCCGCCACCAGCCGGGGCCTCTCGCGCTACCTCTGGCAGCTGGAACAGCCGGCCGCCGCGGTCGCCAACGAGTACTTCGTGGGCGCCATCAACCGTGTCGGCGTGGAGAGTTACGGGGACAACGACTTCTACGGGACGTCGTACTTCGTCGACCCCGAGGGCCGGTTCGTGGGCGAGGTCGCCGACGACAAGGCGCCCGAACTCGTCGTCCGCGACCTCGACATCGCCAAGCTGCGCGAGGTCCGCGACCGCTGGCAGTTCTACCGTGACCGCGCCCCGCAGGCGTACGAGCCGCTGACCCGCCCGTAGTCCCCCGCGTATGCACCTGGAGGAGCACATGAGCGCCGTCCGTACCGTCGTCCGCGGCGGTCTCGTCGTCACCGCGGCCGACGAGATGCACGCCGACGTCCTCGTCGAGGGCGGGCGCGTCGTGGCCCTCGCGGCCAGTGACAGCGACACCGCCGCGTCCTGGACGGACGCGCGCACCATCGACGCGAGCGGGAAGTACGTCATCCCGGGCGGCGTCGACGCGCACACCCACATGGAGATGCCGTTCGGCGGCACGTTCGCCGCCGACACCTTCGAGACCGGCACCCGCGCGGCGGCCTGGGGCGGCACGACGACGATCGTCGACTTCGCCATCCAGAGCGTCGGGCGCACGCTGCGCGAGGGGCTCGACGCCTGGCACGCCAAGGCCGACGGGAAGTGCGCGATCGACTACGGCTTCCACATGATCGTCTCCGATGTGCACGACGAGACGCTCAAGGAGATGGACCTGCTGGTCGGCGAGGGGGTGACCTCGTTCAAGCAGTTCATGGCCTACCCGGGCGTCTTCTACTCCGACGACGGACAGATCCTGCGCGCCATGCAGCGGGCCGCCGAGAACGGCGGCCTCATCATGATGCACGCTGAGAACGGCATCGCCATCGACGTCCTGGTGCAGCAGGCACTCGCTCGCGGCGAGACCGACCCCCGCTACCACGGGGAGGTCAGGAAGGCGCTGCTCGAAGCGGAGGCGACCCACCGCGCGATCAAGCTGGCGCAGGTCGCGGGGGCGCCCCTGTACGTCGTGCACGTCTCCGCGCAGGAGGCGGTCGCCGAGCTGGCCCGCGCCCGCGACGAGGGCCTGCCGGTCTTCGGCGAGACGTGCCCGCAGTACCTGTTCCTGTCCACGGACAACCTCGCCGAGCCGGGCTTCGAGGGCGCGAAGTACGTGTGCAGCACGCCGCTCAGGCCCAGGGACCACCAGGCCGCCCTCTGGCGCGGCCTGCGCACCGACGACCTTCAGGTCGTCTCCACGGACCACTGCCCGTTCTGCTTCACGGGCCAGAAGGAGCTGGGGCGCGGCGACTTCTCGAAGATCCCCAACGGCATGCCGGGCGTGGAGAACCGGATGGACCTCCTCCACCAGGCCGTCGTCGAGGGACACCTCACGCGGCGCCGCTGGATCGAGATCGCCTGCGCGACGCCGGCCCGGATGTTCGGCCTGTACCCGAAGAAGGGCACCATCGCGCCGGGCGCGGACGCCGACCTCGTCATCTACGACCCGCACGCCGAACAGACCGTCAGCGCCGAGACCCACCACATGAACGTCGACTACTCGGCGTACGAGGGCAAGCGGCTGACCGGGCGGGTGGAGACGGTCCTGTCGCGCGGCGAACTCGTCGTCACCGGGCGGGAGTTCACCGGACGCGCCGGGCACGGCGCGTACACACCGCGCGGCACGTGTCAGTACCTGAACTGAAGCCGTACGAGAGTGAGGGGCCCATCATGGATTTCGGACTCGTCCTGCAGACCGACCCGCCGGCCTCCGGGGTCGTGGAGCTGATGAAGCGGGCGGAGGGGGCCGGGTTCACGCACGGCTGGACGTTCGACTCGTGCGTGCTGTGGCAGGAGCCGTTCGTCATCTACAGCCGCGTCCTCGCCGAGACGCGGCGGCTGGTCGTCGGCCCGATGGTGACCAACCCGGGGACGCGGACGTGGGAGGTCACGGCGTCCACCTTCGCCACGCTCAACGACATGTACGGCAACCGCACCGTGTGCGGCATAGGGCGCGGCGACTCGGCCATGCGGGTCGCCGGACGCAAGCCGAACACCCTCGCCCGGATCAGCGAGGCGATCAAGGTGATCCGGGCGCTCGGCCGGGGCGACGAGGCGGACCTCGGCGGCGGCGCGGTGGTCCGGTTCCCGTGGGTGCAGGGCGGCGCCGAACTCCCCGTCTGGATGGCCGCGTACGGGCCCAAGGCCCTGAGGATGACCGGGGAGGAGGCCGACGGCTTCATTCTCCAGCTGGCCGATCCGTTCCTGACGGAGTGGATGGTGAAGGCGGTGCGGGACGCGGCGGTGGCGGCGGGCCGCGACCCGGCCGACGTGAAGATCTGCGTGGCGGCGCCCGCGTACGTGACCGAGGACGACTCCCCGGCGGCGCTCGCCCACGCCCGCGAGGAGTGCCGCTGGTTCGGCGGCATGGTCGGCAACCACGTCGCGGACCTGGTCTCCAAGTACGGCGCGCACTCCGGCATGGTTCCGGACGAGCTGACGGAGTACATCAAGGCGCGCGAGGGGTACGACTACGCGCATCACGGCCGCGCGGGGAACCCCGACACGGCGTTCGTGCCGGACGAGATCGTGGACCGCTTCTGCCTCGTCGGCCCGGCGTCGGCACACATCGAGAAGCTGCGCGTCCTGCGCGAGCTGGGCGTCGACCAGTTCGCGGTGTACGCCATGCACGACGCGAAGGAGACGGTGATCGACAGGTACGGCCAGGACGTGATCCCGGCCCTCGGCTCATAACCGCCGTCCCGCAACGCCCGTACCAGCAACGGCAGTTCATGGCACCCGCACGGTCGCCCCCGTTTCCCGTCCTCCCCGCAGAACGGACTGCCCATGACCGACACCGCCCCGCCACCCGCGTCCGCGGCCGACCTGGCGGCCGACGACTTCCCGGCGCACAGCCGCTACGCCAACGAGGATCTGCGCCCCGTCCCGCTCGCCGAACGCCGCTGGACCACGTACAACTTCGTGGCCCTGTGGATCGGCATGGCCCACTGCATCCCGTCCTGGACACTGGCCTCGGGCCTGGTCGCGCTCGGCATGGACTGGAAGCAGGCCGTCCTGACCATCGCCCTGGCCAATGTGATCGTGCTGCTGCCGATGCTGCTCACGGGGCACGCGGGCCCGAAGTACGGCATACCCTTCCCCGTCCTGGCCCGCGCCTCGTTCGGGGTCCGCGGGGCCAACCTGCCCGCGATGGTGCGCGCGGCGGTGGCCTGCTGCTGGTTCGGCATCCAGACGTGGATCGGCGGCCAGGGCATCTTCGTCCTCCTGGACAAGGTCTTCGGGGGCTGGGCCGACGCCGGGCGGATCGGCGGCTACCCGTGGACGCTGTGGCTGTGCTTCGTCGTGTTCTGGGTGCTCGAACTCGCCATCATCTACCGCGGGATGGACACCCTGCGCCGGTTCGAGAACTGGGCGGCGCCGTTCGTCCTCGTCGGCGCGGTGGTGCTGCTCATCTGGATCGCGAACAAGGCGGGCGGCTTCGGTCCGCTGCTGCACGAGCCGTCCAAGGTCGGCTGGGGCGCGGACTTCTGGAAGGTCTTCTTCCCCGGCCTGATGGGCATGATCGGGTTCTGGTCGACCCTCTCGCTGAACATCCCGGACTTCACGCGGTTCGGCAAGGGGCAGCGGGCGCAGGTGCTCGGGCAGGCACTCGGACTGCCGACGACGATGACACTGTTCGCCCTCATGTCGGTGCTGGTGACGGCCGGTTCCGAGAAGGTCTACGGGGTGGCGATCTGGGACCCGGTCGCGCTGGCCGCCAAGACGGACAGCGTCTTCGGGCTGCTGTTCGCGCTGATCACGGTGTTCGTGGCGACGATCTCGGTGAACATCGCGGCGAACGTGGTCTCCCCGGCGTACGACCTCGCGAACCTCGCCCCGAAGCTCATCACCTTCCGTACCGGCGCGGTCATCACGGGTGTCGTGGGTGTGCTGGTCATGCCGTGGAAGCTGACGTCGACACCCGAGCTGTACATCTTCACGTGGCTCGGTGTGGTGGGCGGCCTGCTCGGCACGGTGGCGGGCATCCTCATCGCCGACTACTGGATCGTCCGCCGGACGGTGCTGCATCTGACGGACCTGTATGTGTCCGGGGGCCGGTACTGGTACTCCGGCGGCTGGAACTGGCGGGCGGTCGCCGCCTTCGTCATCGGGGGCCTGCTCGCGGTGGGCGGTTCCTACTCGACGCTGGACGCGCGGGGGGACAAGGCGGGGCCGTTCCCGACGGACGGAATCATCCCGTTCCTCAAGCCGCTCGCGGACTACGGGTGGGCCGTGGGGCTCGGCGCGTCGCTCTGCGCCTACCTGGTACTGATGGCGGGCAGGCGCCGCGTGTGACCGGGCGGGGCCGGGCGCGGCCCCGCCCCGCCGTCGCTCACACCGGGCCGGCCGGGACCGCGCCGAGCTGGCGCAGCTGGGTCAGGACGTCGACGACGCCCCAGATCTCGGCGACCCGGCCGGCCACGAAGCGGAAGACGAACATCTCGCCGTAGCGGACGGACTTTCCGGTGGGCGGCATGCCCCGGAAGTCGCCCAGATGGGTCCCGGTGACCGTGTTCCTGATGACGAGCTTGTCGTCCTCGGCGATCATGTCCTCGACCGTCACACGGAGGTCGGGAAATGCCTGGAGAAGCACGGTATAGACCTGCTTGAGCGCCTGGACCCCCGTAGTGCCCATCGGCACGGGGGCGTGGAACCGCAGGTCGTCCGTGACGATGTCGTCGATGGCCTTCGCGACGGTGTCCACGTGGCCGGTGTTCGCCGCGTCGTGCAGGCGGCCGAACGCCGCCTTGTTGACCTGCACCCTGTTGACCTGCGCCTTTGCGGTCGCTGCCTGGTCGGATGCCGTCGGTGACGCGGACTCTGGCGCCGTACGTGGGGCGGGCTGCGGTGCGGGCTGTGGTGCGGACATGCGGCTCCTCGTCGGGTCGGCCGGCCGCCGTGGCCGGTGGCTGTATCTCCTACGACGAGGCGGCCCGCCGGTCTGTGACATCGGTGGCGCCCGAGGGGCGCGATCCATTGACGGATGCCCTGCGCACGCCGTATTGGTATACCAAAGACGTCGGAGCGCAGCGTCGCTCCCGCGGAGGCGTGTACTCAAATGCCCCTTTTCGCGGGTGAGTTGGGTGCATCGGGAAAGAGGAGCGCGTCATGGTCGCCGTGCACGAACAGACCTCCACAGCCGCGGCCGCGGGGCCGGCCGGAACGAGCCCCGGTCTCTACAGTCCGGACCTCGCCCCCACCCGCAGAGAAGGGCGACGCTGGGGCGCGTACAACGTGTTCACGCTATGGGGCAACGACGTGCACAGCCTCGGCAACTACGCCTTCGCCATGGGGCTGTTCGCACTCGGCATGAGCGTCTGGCAGATCCTCATCGCCTTCGCGATCGCCTCCGCGCTGCTGTTCGGGTTGCTCACGCTCTCCGGCTACATGGGCCACAAGACGGGCGTCCCGTTCCCCGTGATGAGCCGGATCTCCTTCGGCATCCGGGGCGCACAACTGCCCGCGGCGATCCGCGGCGCCGTCGCCATCGCCTGGTTCGGCATCCAGACCTACCTCGCGGCGTCCGTGCTCCGCGCGGTCGTCAAGAAGCTCGCGCCGGGCGCCGCCTCCCTCGACCACAACTCGGTCCTGGGCCTCTCAACGCTCGGCTGGATCACCTTCGTCACCCTGTGGGTGGTCCAGGTCGTGATCGTCAGCTACGGCATGGAGCTGATCCGCAAGTACATGGCGTTCGCCGCGCCCGCGATCCTCCTCACCATGTGCGGCCTTGCCGCCTGGATCCTCACCAGGACCGACCTGTCCGTCGCCGTCTCCACCGGCAACGCGCCGACCGGCCTGGACGCCTGGCGGCAGATCTTCGAGAGCGCTGCTCTCTGGGTCGTCATCTACGGCACGTTCGTACTGAACTTCTGCGACTTCACGCGCTCCGCCAAGAGCCGCCGCGCCATCGTGGTCGGCAACCTCGTCGGCATCCCGCTCAACATGCTCTTCTTCGCCGGGATCGTCGTCGTGCTCTCCGGCGGACAGTTCAAGCTCGACGGGCACGTCGTCACCGGCCCCGAGGACATCGTCGCCACCGTCCCCAGCACGCCGCTGATGGTGCTCGCCTCGCTCGCCTTCATCACGCTGACCATCGCCGTGAACCTCCTCGCCAACTTCGTCGCCCCCATCTACGCCCTGGTCAACCTGTTCCCCCGCAAGCTCGACTTCCGCCGCGCCGGCCTGGTCAGCGCCGTCATCGGCCTCGTCATCCTGCCGTGGAACCTCTACAACAGCCCGACCGTCGTCAACTACTTCCTCGGCGGGCTCGGGGCCCTGCTCGGCCCGGCCTTCGGGGTCGTCATGGCCGACTACTGGCTGGTGCGCAGGGCCCGCGTCAACGTCCCCGCCCTCTACACCGACGCCGCCGACGGCGACTACCACTACCGGTCCGGGTTCCACCTGCGGGCCGTCGGCGCCTTCGGGCCAGCCGCCGCCGTGGCCGTCGTCGTCGCCCTCGTGCCCGCCTTCACGTCGGTCTCCGGCTTCTCCTGGTTCATCGGCGCGGGCCTCGCGGCCCTGCTCTACGTGGTGTTCGCCGACCGCAGCCGGACGCCGCGCGACGTGGACGGCGAGACGATCGCCGTCGACGCCGCCTGAGCCGTACCCCCCCGCGACACCCCTGCCCGCGACCGTGGTCGAACATCGCGGCGCCGCACAGAAAGCAGCACCTCACCGCCATGCGCATACTCGTCTGCAACGTCAACACCACCGGGACGATGACCGAGGCCATCGGCGCCCAGGCCCGCGCCGTCGCCGCGCCCGGCACCGAGATCGTGGCGCTCACCCCGGCGTTCGGCGCCGAGTCCGTCGAGGGCAACTACGAGAGCTACCTCGCGGCGATCGCCGTGATGGAGACGGTGCGCGCCTACCCGGAACCGTTCGACGCCGTCATCCAGGCCGGGTACGGCGAGCACGGGCGCGAGGGACTTCAGGAACTCCTCGACGTCCCGGTCGTCGACATCACCGAGGCGGCCGCCTCCACCGCCCAGTACCTCGGGCACCGCTACTCCGTCGTCACCACGCTCGACCGGGCCGTGCCCCTCATCGAGGACCGGCTCAAACTGGCCGGACTCACCGACCGGTGCGCCTCCGTACGGGCCAGTGGCATGGCCGTCCTCGACCTCGAACGGGACCCGGACGCCGCGGTCGAGGCCATCGTCGAGGAGGCCGCGCGCGCCGTCCGGGACGACCGGGCCGAAGTGATCTGCCTGGGCTGTGGCGGCATGGCCGAACTGACCGAGCGGGTCAAGGAGCGCACCGGGGTCCCGGTCGTCGACGGCGTCGCGGCCGCCGTGACCGTCGCCGAGTCGCTCGTACGGCTCGGCCTCACGACGTCCAAGGTGCGTACGTACGCGCCGCCGCGGGAGAAGAAGATCCGCAACTGGCCGCCGTTCATCGGCGGTTGACGGCGGTCCGGCCGGGCTATCCCGCAGTCCGGCCCGACGAGCGGAGCGCGGTGACGGCGTCCCGCGCCGCCCGTGCCGCACCCTGGCCCACGGTGGCGGCGGACGGCGCGCCCTTGGACTCGAAGTCGCTGCCGTTGTAGGTGACGGTCACCAGCGTGTTGGCCACGCGGACCGTCACCACCGCCTCGCGCGTCTGCTGCTTGTCCTTGGTGGCGAGGTGCGTGGCCAGCCGCGCCTCGTCACCGATGTCCTGCGCCGCGCCGTCCGCGTCGCGCCCCGCGGCGAAAGCCCGCTTCGCGAGCGCGTCGGAGTCCTTGACCTCGAAGGAGACGTCGAGCCAGCGGTAGTCGTACCCCTTGAGCGCGCTCCAGGAGCAGCCGCGGCGCACCGATTCGTCGGTCGCCGCGAGCTCCTTGCCCGCCGTCTTCGCGCCCGGTACGAGCGAGGTGACCGCCGGGGTCGTGACGGCGGTGCAGGGCGCGGGCGGTTTCGCGTACGTCTTCGCCGCCACGCTCTCGCTGGGTCCGTGGGAGGCCGAGGCCGACGGCCGCGGCGACGCGTCCTTGTGCTCCTCGTCGGTGGAGTCGGACATCGGCCCCGTGGACCAGGCCCAGCCCGCGCAGGCGAGCACGGCGACCGGCAGCAGGCGGGCGGCCAGGGTGACCGGGAGAGGGAGAGAACGCACGGCGTACGTCCCTTGCGTCAGGGGGGTGCGGGACGCCAGTCTCACATGAGTTGCTGTGCGGCGATACCGCCACTTCTGTCACCTCCGCATCACACACCGGCATCACCCGCCGGCGTCGTCCCGGCGTACGGCGGTGACCAGCCACACCCCGGCGCGCGTCCGCACGCCGCTCGTGGTCGCGTACGGGCGGAGCGAGTCCTCCAGGGCCGCGCGCGTGCGGGCGGGCACGCGCCGGTCCGGGGCACGGGAGAGCAGGAAGTCGACGGCGTCGGCGGGGGAGTCGCCCCAGCGGGTGTGCACGTCCACCGGGTCCACGGCGATCCGGCGGAAGGTGCGGTGCAGCGCGGCGTGGATCCGGTACGGCTCGGACAGGGAGTTCATCGCGGCGCCCGCCACGCGTGCGTCGGGATCCGGCCGCAGGGGCGGCGCGTCCTCGGCGTCTTCGGCAAGGCGCCGGGCGAACCGGGCGAGTGCCGTGCTCTCCTCCGCCTCCGGGCCCGGGCGGCGCGGGCAGACGAGGACGAGCCGCCCGCCCCCGCGCAGAGCGCGCGCCACGTTCGCGAACGCCGCCACGTGGTCCTCGAAGAACATCACGCCGCCGCGGCTGAGCGCGATGTCGTACCCGCCCCGCGCGAACGGATGCGTCTGCGCGTCCCCGACCTCGTACGCCGCGCCCGGCACCCCTTCCTCGGCGGTCCGGGCGCGGGCCCGCGCGATCAGCGGCAGCGAGATGTCGACGCCGAGCGCGCCACCCGGAGCGGCGAGCAGCGCCGCCCTGCGGGTCGTGGCCCCTGCGCCGCAGCCGATGTCGAGGACCCGGTCGCCGGGCGCGATGGCGGCGGCCGCGAACAGCGCCTCGTCGGCCTCGCCGAGCAGCGCGTCGAAGCGCTGGTGGTGGGCGGCCCAGTGGTGGCCGAGCGGACCGTTCCAGGCCTGCTGCTGGCGGAGGTTGGTGGTGATCACGGTATCTCCAGGGGTTGCGATACGGGCAGCGCAGACTCGATCCGGTCGACGGCGGCGAACGCCCCGTACGCGATCAGATGGACCAGGCAGTGGTCGGTGAACGGCGGCACGCGCCACGCCGCCACGTCCGCGTCGGTGATCCGGTACGGCGCGAGCGCGGCGAGCAGGGCCAGACGCGCCCCCGGCCGGTCGGCGCGGTCCGGCAGCTCCGGCCACCCGGGCACCGGATGCGAGCCGTCCCACCGCGCGATCGTCGTCTGTACGAGGCCGAGGTCGGCGTCGTCGAGGAGGCCGGCGCCGGTCGTGGCGGCGGTGCGCAGGGCGTCGTAGGCGGGCCCGACGGAGGTACCGGCCGCCCAGGCGGGGCCGGGGCCGGTGGAGTCGAGGAGGGCGAGCGAGGTGCCGGGCCGGTGCGGGGCGCGGACGACGCGGGAGACGCTCCGGCCGGCGAGCGAGCGGACCGCCCTCAGGCGCTGGGCGCCCGCCGGCAGCAGGCTCTCGGTGCAGAGCGCGGAGACGATCCGGTTGATGAAGTGGAAGGTCAGCGCGGTACCGAAGTGCGAGGCGAGGTCGGCGCGGGCGAACGGCGGCGGCGCCAGCGCCGGGGAACCGGGCACGCGGGTGGCGCGGCCCCACTCCAGGAGCCGGGCCGCCCGCTCGTCGCGCGGGGGCTCCCCGCGGGCCACCGCCTCGCCGAGGGCGTGGTCACCGGTCGCGTGCAGCAGCACGGCGTGCGCGTCGACGCAGAACGGGCAGCGGTTCGCGAGGGAGGCACCGGCCGCGACCAGCTCGCGGTCGGTACGTGAACCACTGCCCGCGATCAGCGACTCGCGCAGCAACGCCCAGGTGGGGGCGAGGAGTTCGGGCGCGGAGGCGAGAACGACGAGCGTCTGGGGGTGGGTGATGCCGAAGTCGGCCGCGCTCTGTGCGTAGACGGCGGCGGCGGTGCCGGTGGCCGACTTGGGCGACGGCGGTCGCGTGTAGCGGTACGGGCCGGGCATGCGGACTCCTCCGGGCGGGGTTCGGCAGGGCGGCGGTGTGGTGCCGCGGACCCGTTCAGGTTCGCCCTGCGCCCCGGCCCCGGGCGTCGTACGGCGGAGCCCACCTCGGTCTACTCCCGGGGGAGTAGCCGCCGCGCCGCAGCAGTCCTCACGGCGGACGCCGATGTCAGTGGCGGCGCCTAACCTTCCAGACATGACGGGGGACTTGGGCACGACAGCGGGCGGGGGAGCGGTGGCCGGCGGGACAGGCGGCGCGCCGCCCCCGCCCGACCGGCGCGCGTACCTGGCCGACGCGCTGCTCGCGGTGGTGGCCGGCGCTGTCGTGGTGCTCACAGCGGCGCTCGGCGACGACGGCGCGTCGCCGCTCGACTACGTGCTGATGACGGCGTCCGCGGCGGCCCTGGCGGGCTACCGCAAGGCACCCAGAGCGGTCCTGCTCACCACGACAGCCCTGGTGGCGGCCTACGTTGTGCACGCGCACCCCGGGCCGTGGGCGGCGCTGCCGGTGTGCGTCGCGGTGCACACGGCGGCCCGCGTGGGACACCGCGGCCTGGCCGCCGCCACAGCCGGCGCCTTCCTCGCCCTGTACATCACGCGGGACGCGCTCGCCGCGGACGGCGCGGCCACCCGGGGCATGCTGCTCGCGGGCTGGTTCCTGTGCGCGGTCGTCTCGGGGCTGGCCGACAAGAACTGGCAGGCGTATCTGCACCAGACGGAGCAGCGGGCCCTGGAGGCCGAGCGCACCCGGGAGGAGGCGGCGCTGCGCCGTGCGGGCGAGGAACGGCTGCGGATCGCGCGGGAGTTGCACGACTCGCTCACCCACAGCATCTCCATCGTCAAGCTCCAGGCCGGGGTCGCCGTCCACCTCGCGCGCAAGCGCGGCGAGGAGATACCGGCCGCGCTGCTCGCGATCCAGGAGGCGAGCGGCGAGGCGATGCGCGAACTCCGTTCGACGCTGGACGTGTTGCGCACGGACGAGCCCACCGGCAGCCCCGCGCTGCTGGTCGAGCGGGCCCGTTCGGCGGGGATCTCCGTCGCCCTCACCGTCGCAGGCGGCGAGCGCCCGCTGCCGGAGCCACTGGACCGGGCGGCGTACCGGATCGTGCAGGAGGCCCTGACGAACGTGGCACGGCACGCGGGCCCCGCGGCACGGACGGAGGTCCGACTGGTCTACGGGCAGGCCGAGTTGACGGTTCAGGTGACGGACACGGGTGCGGCGTCCCCGGACCGGCCGGTCGCCGAGGGTACGGGTCTGACCGGCATGCGGGAGCGGGTCGGCGCCCTGGGCGGCTCCCTGTCCGCGGGGCCGCTGGAAGGCGGCGGCTTCGAGGTGCGGGCGCGGCTGCCGCTCGGCGGGGTGCCGGACGCGGGAGCGCGGGCCGGAGCGGGCGGCACGAGCGGCGCCGAGATCCTTGCCGCTCGTCCCGCACGCGGTGCGCGCGGCACCCGGCAAGCGCCCCAGGGTGCCGTCCCCGGGGCTGCGCCGTGACCCCCGTGAACCCCGCGGCCCCCCTCGTCCGTGTGGCGCTCGTCGACGACCAGGCGCTGATGCGCGCCGGGTTCCGCGCGCTGCTCGACGCCGAGGACGGGATCGAGGTCGTGGGGGAGGCCGCGGGCGGCGACGAGGGGGTCGCCCTCGTCCGGGAGCACGTACCGGACGTGGTCCTCATGGACGTGCAGATGCCCGGCACCAGCGGTATCGAGGCGACCCGGCGCATCGCCGCCGACCCCGCCCTGGCCGGCGTGCGCGTCGTCATGCTCACCAACTACGGCCTGGACGAGTACGTCTTCGAGGCGTTGCGCGCGGGCGCGTCCGGGTTCCTGCTCAAGGACAGCGAACCGGAGGACCTGCTCACCGGCATCGCGGTCGTCGCGCGCGGTGACGCCCTGCTGTCGCCGTCCCTCACACGCCGCCTCATCGGCGCGTTCGTGGCCCGGCCCCCGGACCGTGCGACGGCGCCGGGCCTGGAGTGCCTCACCCCGCGCGAGCGCGAGGTCACCGCGCTGGCCGCGCGCGGCCTCACCAACGAGGAGATCGCCGCGCACATGGTGATCAGCCCCTTCACCGCCAAGACCCACATCAGCCGTGCCATGACCAAGCTCGGCGCCCGCGACCGGGCCCAACTGGTCGTGTTCGCCTACGAGTCGGGCCTTGTCGCCGCCCGCGCTCCGGACGCCGCGCGAGAGGCCACGTAGGATCACGCCCCCGACTCCGGTATGCGGATCACCGCGGGCGACGCCGACGCCGCCGTGGGGCTGCGCCGAGTCACCCCACGATCGTGTCCGAGCCCGCGCTCGGCCTCGGCAGCACCGGACGACTCGGCACCACCGCCTGGCGCACGGCGTGCGGGACAGGCTCTAGGATCCGCACAAGGTGCCGAGGACGCGGACGTCGGGTCCGCCGTGGTGGATGGATGGGGGTCGGTGTGGTCGCCGGTCGTGTGGTGCGCTTCGACGGAGCGCGTGGTTACGGGTTCATCGCGCCGGACGACGGTGGTGAGGACGTCTTCCTGCATGTGAACGACCTGCTCATCCCGGAGTCGTACCTGCGCACCGGGCTGAAGGTCGAGTTCGACATCGAGGAGGGCGAGCGCGGCCCCAAGGCGTCGTCCGTGCGGCTCGCCGAGGGCACCGCCCCGCCGACGTCCGCCCGGATCGCGGCCGACGGCGACGACGTGATGTGCGACGTGCTCCGGGTCGACGAGTTCACCAACGAGGTCACCGAGCTGCTGCTGCGTGCCGCGCCCTCCCTGACCGGCGAGCAGATCCTGGCGGTCCGCCGCGAGCTGGTGCAGAGCGGCCGCAAGCACGGCTGGGTGGACAGCTGACCGTTCTGCGCGGCACCTGAACGATCCCCGGGGCCCGGGCCGAGTCGCTGTAGGCGGCGTACTCGGCCCGGGCTCTCGTGCGCCATCCGTGCGCTATCCGTGTGCTCTCCGGACGGCACCGCTCCGGTACGGGACCGGCATCGCTCCGGCGCCGGTTCGATCTGCCCCGCACATCCCCCTATGTCGCGCTCAGTTATTCAATCTTCATCGAATCCCGTCCGGCATCCGGACGACCCCCTTGTCCTGCGGACTGTATGCGAAATACGTTCTGCGGTATTCCTTGATCGCCCACAGGTGGTCTGCCGCTCCATACAGGCACCTGCGGAACCACTCCCTGGCGGAGGTATGCCCTCGTGCGCCGAACAGCGGTTGTCCTCGCGGCAGTTGCCCTGGTGATGTCCACAACGGCGGGCTGCGGCTCCCTGCAGTCCTCGGCCACCGAGGTCGGCGGCGAGCGGATGACCGACGACCGTCCCGTCCGCGACGGCGGCACCCTCACCGTCGCCCTCAACGCGGACCCCGACAAGCTCGACCCGACCCTCGCCCAGACCCTCGTCGGCCGCACCGTCTTCGCCGGGATGTGCGAGAAGCTCTACGACGTCGACGCCGAGGGCAAGGTCGTGCCCCAGCTCGCCACCGCTTTGCCGAAGGTGTCCGACGACGGCCGCACCGTCTCCTTCGACGTCCGCGAGGACGCGCGGTTCAGCGACGGCACCCGGCTCGACGCCGCCGCCGTCGTCACCTCCCTGCTCCGCCACCGCGACCTCCCGGGCTCGGCCCGCGCCACCGAACTCGCCCCGCTCAAGGGCGCCGAGGCCACCGGCCGGTACCGCGTGCGGCTCACCCTCAAACAGGCGTACGTCCCGCTGACCGCGGTGCTCGCCGACCGCGCCGGCATGGTGATGTCCCCGACGGCGCTCAAGAAGTACGGCAAGGACTTCACCAACCACCCGTCCTGCGTCGGCCCGTTCAAGTTCGCCGAACGCGTCGGCGGCGACCGCGTCGTCCTCACCAAGGACGCCCGCTACTACGACGCCGACTCGGTCCACCTCGACAAGGTGATCTACAAGCCGATCCCGGACGGCAGCGTCCGCCTCGCCAATCTGCGCTCCGGCGACCTCCAGGTCGGCGACCAGATGGCCCCGGTCGACGTGAAGAGCGCCCTCACCGACACCAAGCTCCAGCTGTTCAACTCGCCCTCGCTCGGCTACCAGGGCATCGGCGTCAACGTCGGCAACGTCAAGGGCCTCGGTGAGAAGAGCCACCCGATGAGTCCTGAACCCGTGCTGCGCGTGCGCGACCTGTCGGTGTCCTTCCGCTCCGACACCCGCACCGTCCACGCCGTCGACCACCTCTCCTACGACCTGCACGCCGGTGAGGTCCTCGCCGTGGTGGGCGAGTCCGGCTGCGGCAAGTCCGTCACCTCCATGGCCGTCATGGGGCTGCTGCCGCCCACCGCGCACATCACCGGCTCCGTCCGGCTCGGCGGACAGGAGCTGGCGGGCGCCGACGACAAGGCGTACGGCAAGATCCGCGGCAAGGACATCGCGATGATCTTCCAGGAGCCGATGACCTCCCTGAACCCGGTGCTCACCATCGGCCGGCAGATCGGTGAGGTGCTCCGCCGCCACCAGGGGCTGAGCAAGAAGGACGCACGCGCGCGTGCCGCCGAACTCCTCGACCTCGTCGGCATCCCGGCACCCGCCCAGCGCGTCGACGAGTACCCGCACCAGCTCTCCGGCGGCATGCGCCAGCGCGTCATGATCGCCATAGCGGTCGCCTGCGACCCCTCCGCGCTCATCGCCGACGAGCCCACCACCGCCCTCGACGTGACCGTCCAGGCCGGCATCCTCGAAGTCCTCCAGTCGCTGCGCGAACGCCTCGGCACCGCCATCGTGCTCATCACGCACGACCTCGGTGTCGTCGCCGACATCGCCGACCGGGTCCTCGTCATGTACGCGGGTCGCCCCGTCGAACAGGCCCCCGTCGACGAGCTGTTCGCGACACCCCGCCACCCGTACACGCGCGGACTGCTCTCCGCCGTGCTCCGCCCCGGCCAGGCCAAGGAGCGGCTGCCGGAGATCCCCGGGCTCGTGCCGAGCCTCGACGAACAGCCCGACGCCTGCACGTTCGCGCCGCGCTGCGCCCGCGCCGACGCCACCTGCACCGCGAGCCGCCCCGGCTTCAAGGCCGTCGACCCGAACGCCGGGGCCGATGCCACGCACCGCGCCGCCTGCTGGCACCCGCACACCCTCCAGGAGACCGCGTCGTGAGCGCTGTGAAGAGCACCTCGGTACTTGAACTCGTCGACCTGGAGCGGCACTTCGCCGGGGCGGGCGGCACCGTGCGCGCCGCCGACGGCGTCACCCTGACCGTCGGCCGGGGCGAGGTCGTCGGCCTCGTCGGCGAGTCCGGCAGCGGCAAGTCCACCGTCGGGCGCTGCGCCGTCCGCCTCGACGAACCCACCGGCGGCACCGTCCGCGTCAACGGCACCGACGTGACGACCATGTCGCGGCGCGCCCTGCGCCCGCTGCGCAGACACTTCCACCTGGTCTTCCAGGACCCGTCCTCCTCGCTCGACCCGCGCATGACGGTCGGCCGGATCATCGCCGAGCCGCTGCGGCTGCACGGCATCGTCCGCGGCAAAGAAGCCGCCCACGCGCGCGTCGCCGAACTTCTCGCGCAAGTAGGGCTGCGTCCCGAGCACGCGGACCGGCATCCGCACGAGCTCTCCGGCGGCCAGCGGCAGCGCATCTCCATCGCCCGCGCGCTCTCCGTGGACCCCGACCTCCTCGTCGCCGACGAGCCGACGTCCGCACTCGACGTCTCCGTGCAGGCATCCGTCCTGAACCTGCTCGCCGACCTCCAGCGCGACCGCGGCTTCGGCTGCCTGTTCATCACGCACGACCTGGCGGCCGTCGAGTACCTGGCGGACCGGATCGCCGTGATGTACCTGGGCCAGATCGTCGAACAGGCCCCCACCAAGCAGCTGTTCGCCGCTCCCAAGCACCCCTACACGCAGGCCCTGCTGTCGGCCGCGCCCGTCCCCGACCCCGTGACGCAGCGCACCCGCGAACGCATCGTCCTCAGCGGCGAGCTGCCGAGCCCGCTGGCGCCGCCGCCCGGCTGCCGCTTCCACACGCGCTGCCCGCTCGCCGTCGACCGCTGCCGCACGGACGTGCCCGCGCTGCGCACCCTGGAAGGCGGCCGCGAGGTCTCCTGCCACCTCGTCGCCGACGACGGCACCGCCCCCGACGCCGCCGCGGCGACCTCTCGTACGATGCCGCACTCTCCCACCGCCACCCGCTAGGAGCTCTCTTGTTCACCACCCGGCCGACCCTCCAGGGCACCTTCGGCATGAAGTCGTCTACCGCAGGCAGCTGACCAGGGCTTTTGAATCACTCAGGCGGTCTGACCTGCACCGATGTGTCTTTCTGCATCTTTCACGCTCGTGTGGCCCTGTGTAACCGATTCTCCCCGGACGCTCCCCAGGGGGCTCAATTCTCCCCAGATTCTCCCCAGCGGGCTCGCTCAGTAGCGGCTCGTCATCGGAGGTCAGGGGGCGGTCCACGCGGTCACTCCATGTGCGGGTGCGCCTCGATGTTGGCACCCGGCCAACGCTCCTCCGGCGTGGGCGGAGTAGGCATCTCGACCCGCACATCTCCGCCGGGGAAGAGGTCGCCTACACGGTGGACAAGTGATCACCTCCAGAACGCCTCTCCCTGTTCGGGTTCCAGACGCCCTCGCAGGTCGTGTCGGAGGTGTGCAGGTTGGGCCGTGGTGCTGGTATCGCACAACACCGCGGCCCAACGGGCCGATGTAGTCGAGAAGTGCTAGTGAGCGTTGGGCCGGTCCCGGCAGATGGCGGCGAAGTCGCAGGCTGCGCAGGAGCTGCACCACGAGGTCTTGCGGGGCATGTCGTTGTGACGGAGTTGGTCTCCGGCCTTGGCGACCTTGCCGGCGATCTCCTTCAGCAGGGTGTCGTTGACCTCCTCGCGGCTACTGCGGCTACCCTCGTCGAGGTTCAGGACCTCGACGAGGTCGGCGCGCTTGGCGCTCAGCTCCTCGTACCCCGCAACGTAGATGTGTAGATGATCGCGGGTGACAGTGTCAGCCTGGGCGCGCTCCTTGGACTTGAAGTCCACGATGGACTGCTCACCGGTGTCGATCCGGCGGATCAGGTCGATGCGTCCGCTGACCGTCACCCCCGGCGTGAGGTGCACCTCCACCGGTTGCTCGGAGTGCTCGGTGAGGGCCAGTCGAGAGCCGTTCTCGCGGAGGTAGCGGTGGACGGAGCGGATGGCCGCGTTGCGCAGCTGTTCCTTGAGTGGCTCCGGTGCGAACGGAGCGTGCAGGTGTCGGTCGACCAGCGCCTCCACCTCCCTCGTGTCGACGATGCTGAGGACAGTGCATTTGAACGTTTCCGGCACCTGGGACTGCAGCATGCTCAAGGCGTAGCCGTGCATGGTGCCAACGAAAAGCTCGGCCAATCCACGGACATCTCCCAGTTCCTCTCGGACGCGAGAGACGATGCGCTGCTTCAACTCTCCGGCCGCCCGGTCGGTGAACGTGAAGGCGACAATATGCCGCGGCTCCACGCCACGGATGCCACGCCGACGGAGGTGTCCACGGATCGCGCGGGAAGAGTAGGCGCGATCCGCAAGCACGACCGCAGGACGGGTTCTTGGCCTACCGAGTCCTCTTCGCGGGACCCGGATTCCGGCCATGACCGCCTCGAAGGCTGGCGCATCACCGGCCTGGCCTGCAGTGACGTGGATAGACAGAGGCCGCGCCCGTTTGTCGCTGGCCAAGTGGACCTTCGTGCTCAAGCCGCCGCGGGAACGTCCGAGCGCGTGGTCCTCAGGCTCGGACCGGCCGGGCGCCCCCTTTTCCTGGCTCCGGCCGAATGCTGGTGAGCCCGGCAGACGGTGGAGTCCACCGAGACCGTCCAGCCCACGTCGTCATCGGCATCCGCCACTGCAAGTACCGCCGCGAGGACCCGTTCCCATGTGCCGTCCACGGCCCACCTGATCAGGCGCTTGTGCGCGGTCTGAAAGGGCCCCAGCTCTTCTGGCAGATCGCCCCAGGGTGAGCAGGTGCGGTACTTCCACGCGATAGCTTCCAGGATCCGGCGGTGGTTGGTGGCCCATCATCGTCCACGGACCGGATCGGCCGGCATCAGCGGATCGATCAGCTGCCAGCGGTCGTCGGACAGGTCGCTGGGATACCCGGTGTGCGGGGTCATGTTTTGGATGTACCGCGCGGCGAGCGGCCTGGCCAGTGGGTAAAGGATGCGCGGACGGGTCGAGTTGGGAGGAGGCAGGAGGCACCGGGACGAAACAGTCCTCTGCCGCACGTCACCGCCTGCTCGCTCGCTGCACCCACCTGCCCCAATGAGGCTAGGTCGCCAAATCGCAATCTATCGCCGCGAAACAACACCAAACGCTCGGTTAGGTCTCGTCTGCCTCCTGCCACTCCAGGAAGCCGTCATTGTCTGTGCAGGGGTACCACTGGCCCCACATATCAAAGCGGGCGGCTCGCAGAGCGTTGCCGGTTGCTTGCATGAGATGAGTCAGCGTCAGGAATGCCGGGTTGTCATCGAAGGATCCGCCGGAGTCGACGTCGAACATGCCGATCTTGCCAAGGGTCTCATCCTCGACCTGGCTGATGAACAAGAGGTTGCCGCTCTCGTCATAACAGACAGGAATCCACTTCGGGTTCCAGACCAGATGTTCACCCGGCAAGGGGTTGGGGAACTGATGGGGGCGTTCCTGGTGCTGTTCTCTCAGCTGCCGTGTGCGGCGTTCATCGGCTGCCACCATCTGCCGGTACTCGTGCTCGATCTGCCGAGCGGTGGCGAATCGGTAGAAAATGGGCAGGATCAGCTCTCCTGACCCATCATGTCGCAGGAGCGACTCTCGAAGCCCGTCCGGGCAAGGCATGCCCAACTGTCGCTCGATGGCGGCCAGGTCATCGTGGCTGGCTGGCTCGGGAAGTGACGCGTATGTTGCGGGAGCCTGACTCCGTAGCCACTCCTCGATCCCGTACCAGGCGTCATTGATCGTCATGGCAGCATCGTCGCGCGGCTTGCTCTAGCACCGCAAGAGAGGCGCTGTAGTGGCGCCACCCCGCTCATGGGCATCCTCGCGTTTGCGTGGTGCTCCGCCGCCGTGGGTGCGTGACTTTCCCTCTTGCATGGCGCCACGCACCCACCTCTCACCTCATGCGCAGGGCGGGCCGGCCTTCATTGAGAAGGTTCCGGCAATGGGGGGCGAGTTGGGGCGGCATGCAAAGGTCGTCGCTCTACTGGGGCTACTAGGTCGTTTCTGATGGCTCTTGGACGGTGTCGCGGAGCCAGATGGCGATCGCTGCGACGGTGAGGGTGCCGTTGAAGATGTAGTCGCGTTTGT
>NZ_JBVIFR010000001.1:422132-792230 GCF_055571235.1 Streptomyces sp. NPDC030991 | reverse complement strand
GAGGGCGCCCCGGCGCCTTGCGATCGCACGCACCAGACGCCGCGGGGCCCGCCCTTCGGGCGGACGACGGGACTTTCGAAACACGCCCTAGGCGCAGCTCACGACCGCCGGCGTCGGCCGTGATCACCACGCCGGGGTCGGGACACGGCACACAGCGCGCGGCGCATAATGGGACAAGCACCTCATCGGCCCCGCGCGCCCCCACAGGAAGCTCATGAAGCAGCACGACCCGGATCCGGCCCCGCCCCCACCCGGCGGGATCCTCTGGGAGACCGCGGGCGACATCCGCTCCCTGCTCGCGCTGCCGGCCGCGTTCGTGCTCCAGGTCGCGCACCCCGCGGTCGGCGCCGGCGTCGATGACCACTCGGTGTTCCGTACCGACCCCTGGGGCCGCGGGCAGCGCTCGCTCACCTCGGTGCTTCTGTGGGTCTACGGCGGCGAGGAGGCCGCCGAGGAGGGCCGCCGGCTGCGCCGCCTGCACCGCGCCATACAGGGCACCGACCCGCACGGCCGCCGCTACCACGCGCTGACGCCCGAGTACTACGCCTGGGTCCACGCCACGGGCTACCCCGTCGCCCGCTACGCCCGCCGCTACTTCGCCCGCCCCTTCACCCCCGCCGAGGACGAGCGGTTCTACGCGGAGTGGCTGATGGTCGGGCGCGTACTCGGCATCCAGGACCGGGACATGCCGCAGACGGTCGAGGAGTTCTGGCCGTACTACGAGAAGGTGCTCGCGCGGGAGATCGGGCCGAACGCCGTGGTCGCGGAGTTGACGGCCCCCGACCGGGCCGTCCCGCCGCCGCCCGGGCACCGGGTGCCGCGTCTTCTGTGGCCGCTGCTGCGTCCCGCGCTCACCCGGGTGCTCCGGTTCCTGTCGATCGGCCTGCTCCCGCCCGAGGCCCGCGAGGCGATCGGCCTCGAGTGGACCCCGGGGCAGGAGCGGCGGTTGCGGCGGGTGACGGTGCTGGTCCGCTGGCTGGTCCCCCGCCTCCCGGAGCGCCTGAGGTACCTCCCGCCGGCCCGCCGGGCGAGGGCGGCGACGCGTCTGCCCTGAGCGGCGCCGTCGCAGACGGGGGGCTGCGGCGAAGCCGCATGCCTCAGGGGCGCGGGGAACTGCGCGAGACGCCCCTGGGACCTACGGTCGCCCACCGGCCCCGAACCCCGCGGCGCGAAGACGCGACCGGCCCCCACCGGACCGCACACGCTCAGTGCTCCGCGTGCACCCCATCGGTAGCCGCGATCTTCTTCCAGGACTTCGGCTGCTTCGGCGCCGACGCCGCGCCCAGCGCAGGCGCGGCCGGCTTCACCGGCTGGTACAGCCACGTGTCGAACAGCGAGGCGAGCGGCTTCCCGGAGACCTTCTCCGCGTACGACACGAAGTCGGAGACGCTCGCGTTGCCGTACGCGTGGGCCTTCGGCCAGCCCTTCAGGATGGCGAAGAACTTCTTCTCGCCGACCGCGTTGCGCAGCGCCTGTATCGCCACGGCGCCCCGGTCGTACACGGCCGCGTCGAACTGGTTCTCCGCCCCCGGGTCACCCGGCTTGACCTGCCAGAAGGCGTCGTCCGCCGGGTGCTGCGCGTACACGTAGTCCGCGAGCTCCTGAGCCGTGCCCTCGCCCTCCTTCTCCGACCACAGCCACTGGCTGTAGCGGGCGAAGCCCTCGTTGATCCAGATGTCCTTCCAGTCGTCGACGGAGACGCTGTCGCCGTACCACTGGTGCGCCAGCTCATGGACGACGACGGACACGTTCGACCCGTTCGCGAACTGCTTCGGCGAGTAGAAGGGCCGCGTCTGCGTCTCCAGGGCGAACGACGACGGCACGTTCGGCACGTACCCGCCGAGCGCCTCGAACGGGTACTTCCCGAAGACCGTCTCCAGCCACTCGGCGACCTCGGTCGTACGCTCCACGCTCGCCTTGGCGGCGCCCTCGTTCGCGCCGAGGTCCTTGCTGTACGCGTTGACGACCGGCAGGCCGTCCGCGGTCGTGTCCGTTGTGATGTCGAACTTGCCGACCGCGAGCGTCGCGAGGTACGTGGCCTGCGGCTTGCTGGAACGCCAGTTGAAGCGGGTCCAGCCCAGCTTCGAACTCTGCGACTGGAGCGTCCCGTTGGAGATCGCCTGCGTACCGTCCGGCACGGAGACCGACACGTCGTACGTCGCCTTGTCGCGCGGGTGGTCGTTGGACGGGAACCACCAAGCGGCCGCCTCCGGCTCGTTGGCGGCGACGCCGCCGTCCGGGGTGCGCTGCCAGGACGTGAACCCCCAGAGCTTCACCTCGGACGGCTTGCCCGCGTACTTCACGACGACCGTGAACGGGGTGCCCTTGGGCACCCCGGCCGCGGGCGTCACCTCCAGCTCCTGCACACCGGACTTGGTGAACTTCGCCTTCTTGCCGTTCACCCGGACCTCGCTCGCGGTGAGCCCGAAGTCGAGGTCGAACCGCGACAGATCCTGGGTGGAGGAGGCGAGGATCGTCGCCGTCCCCTCCAACAGGTCCGTCTTCGGCTGGTACTTCAGACGCAGGTCGTAGTGGGAGACGTCGTAGCCGCCGTTCCCGTACGTCGGGTAGTAGGGGTCGCCGATGCCCGCGGCCCCAGGCTCGAAGTCGGCGGCCGACGCCGGGATCGCCAGCAGAAGGGAGGCCGCCAGCGCGCCGGGGGCGATGAGTCTGCGGTACACGAATGCTCCAAGTCGCGAAGTGGTCGGGACGGACCGGGATGTGATCTCGTCCGCGAGCCTATTCAGCACCCGCCGCCCCGGTCATGTCCATGGCCGGGGCTGTCACACGATCGCCATTCGGCCGACATGTGCCTTTGTGTCCCATGCGCCTGTCGCCGACGCGTACGGCCCCCTGTCGCGAGGGAGTTGACCCGTGTACCTTCCGCGCCATGCCGATACCTGCCAGACGCACCCACCGCCTCTGGAGAACGTTCGCAGCCACGGCCACCGCCGCGCTGCTCGCCGTTCTCGTCCCCGGCGCCGCCCAGGCGGCCCCGGCCGCCCCCGCCTCCCGCGCGTCGCAGCCCGTCTACTCCTACGAGAACGCGATCCGCGAGTCCGTCTGGGTCGACACCCGGGTCGACGGCGACGACGACGGAAAGACCGACCGGGTCGCCGTCGACATCGTCCGCCCGCGCGAACCCGCCGCGCAGGGCCGCAAGATACCCGTGATCATGGACGCCAGCCCGTACTACTCCTGCTGCGGGCGCGGCAACGAGAGCCAACTGAAGACGTACGACGCGGCCGGCCACGTCGTCCAGATGCCGCTCTACTACGACAATTACTTCGTGCCCCGCGGCTACGCCTTCGTCGCCGTCGACCTCGCCGGCACCAACCGCTCCGACGGCTGCGTCGACGTCGGCGGCCGCTCCGACGTCCAGTCCGCCAAGGCCGTCGTCGACTGGCTGAACGGCCGCGCCAAGGGCTACGCGAGCCGCACCGGCACCGCGCGCGCCCAGGCCTCCTGGACCAACGGCCGCACCGGCATGATCGGCAAGAGCTACGACGGCACCATCGCCAACGGCGTCGCCGCGACCGGCGTCGAGGGCCTGGAGACCATCGTTCCGATCAGCGCGATCTCCTCCTGGTACGACTACTACTTCCAGCAGGGCGCCCCGCTCTACGACTCGGGCCCCGAATGGCTGTCCGACTACGTCGAGAGCCCGGAGGCCCGCGCCCGCTGCGCCGCCGTCCAGAAGCGACTTGTCGACGAAGCGCCCCGTAGCGGTGACTGGACCTCCCTGTGGGAGGAGCGCGACTACGTCAAGGACGCCCACAAGGTGAAGGCCAGCGTCTTCGTCGCCCACGGCATGCAGGACCTCAACGTCCGCGCCAAGCACTTCGGCCAGTGGTGGGACGCGCTCGCCGAGAACGGCGTCGACCGTAAGATCTGGCTCTCCCAGACCGGACACGTCGACCCGTTCGACTACCGCCGCGGCGCCTGGGTCGACACCCTGCACCGCTGGTTCGACCACGAACTCCTCGGCTACGACAACGGCATCGACCGCGAGCCGATGGCCGACATCGAGCGCACCCCCGACCACTGGAGCACCGACAAGGTCTGGCCCGCCCGTACAGCGGCGACGACCGCGCTGCGGCCCGGCAAGGGCAGCGCCGCGGGCGTCGGCACCCTCGGCCTCAAGGCGGGCCGCGGCACCGAGACCTTCACCGACGACCCGGCCCTGAGCGAGACCGACTGGGCCGCGCAGATCGACACGTCGACCCCCGGCAAGGCCGGATTCATCAGCCGCCCGCTCGGCAAGGACCTGCGCCTGTCCGGCTCGTCGAAGGTGACGGTCACCGCGACCCCGACCACGGCGAACGCGCACCTGAGCGCCGTCCTGGTCGACCTCGGCCCCGCCACCATCCGCGACTACGCGGGCGCCGGCGAAGGCATCACGACGCTCACCGAGCGCAGCTGCTACGGCCCCAGCACCACCGGGGACAGCTCCTGCTACAAGAACACCCAGGCCGACACCACCGGCGTCGACTCGACCGTCTTCAGCCGCGGCTGGGCCGACCTCGGCACGTACGCGAACCCGGACAAGGGCCGCCCGCTCACCCCCGGCAAGCCCTACACCGTCACGCTCTCGCTCGCCGCGAGCGACCACGTCGTGCCCAAGGGCCACCGGCTCGCGCTGATCGTCGCCGGGACGGACAAGGACCTGATCGACCCCCCGGCGACCAAGCCGACCCTCACCCTCGACCTGTCCCGCACCGTGGCCCGCGTCCCCGTCGTCGGCGGCGCCGGTGCCTTCACGGCCGCCACCGCCGGCTCGCACGGCGCCACGCCCCACGCGAGCGCGGCCGACGGCGTGAGCACGTTCCGCCAGGACCGCCACGTCCCGGGAGGCGACAACCGATGAACCCCCGTACCCGCACCCTCGCCCTGGCCACGGCCGCGGCGGCGCTCGCCACGCCCCTCGTCGCGACGGCCCCGGCCCAGGCGACCTCCACCGGGCCGCGCACCGGATTCGAGCAGACCAACGGCGCCCGCTGGACCAGTCAGCTCGAGGAACAGCGACTCCTCACCGCCGTCGACAAGGCGTCCGACAAGGTCTCCGTCTCCCGCATCGGCACGACGAAGCAGGACCGCCCGGTGCAGCTGGTCCGTATCGGCGCGCCCCGCTCCGCCAACACCGTGCTGCTGATCTGCAGCCAGCACGGCGACGAGCCCTCCGGCCGCGAGGCGTGTCTCACCCGGATCCGCGACCTCGCGTACGCCAAGGACACGGCCACCCGGCGTTTCCTGGCCCGCACGACGCTCCTCGTGGTGCCCACCGCCAACCCCGACGGCCGCGCCGCCGACACCCGCGGCAACTCCGACGGCATCGACATCAACCGCGACCACATCGCCCTGAAGACCGCCGAGGCGCGGGCCATGGCGGCCGTCATCCGCGACCGGCAGCCCGACATCATCTACGACCTGCACGAGTACGGGGCCACCCCTCAGTACTACGACAAGGCCCTCTTCGACCTCTGGCCGCGCAACCTCAACACCGCTGCCGAGGTCCACGACGAGGCCGAGACGCTCTCCCTCGACTACGTCCGCCCGGCCGCGAACGCCGCCGGACACTCCACGGGCACGTACGGCATCTGGACCGACCCGGTCACCGGCGAGCCCGTCAAGCAGACCGCGGGTGACGGGCAGGAGCGCATCCTGCGCAACGTCTCCGGCGTCAAGCACGCGGTCGGCCTGCTCATCGAGAGCCGCGTCGACCCCGGCACCCCGGCCGAGGAGGCCGATCCGGCGCTGAACAACCGGCGCCGCCGCGACTCCCAACTCGCCGCCCTCGGCGGACTGTTCCGCTTCACCGGGGAGAGGCTCGGCCGGGTCGAGGCGGCGACGACCGCCGCCCGCGTCGCCGGGTTCCGTGACACCGGGCCGGTCTACGTCGGCGGCGCCGACAACGACCCGGCCGAACCCGCCGAGATCATCCAGGACCCGCCCTGCGGCTACCGCCTGACCTCGGGGCAATACGCCGAGTTCAAGGACGAGTTGTCGCTGCACGGCATCACCGTCCGGAAAGCGGGCAGGGGAGCCTACGTGCCGCTGCGGCAGTCCGAACGGGCCCTGGTGGCGCTGCTGCTCGACGCCCGCGCGCCGTACCACCTGACGGAAGGGGCGCCCGACACCAGCTGTTGAACAGGTGTGGGACGCGTCGGATGTGGTAGGCCCTAAAGGGTGTCAACCCCACAGAAACCACCCACCGACGCGTCCCTCCCCCCTGAGGGCGTGACAGGCGGCCGACCCGCCACCGACCGGATCGTGTTCGGCGTCACCGCCGTGCTCACCCTGGCCTTCGTGGTCTGGGGCTCGGTCGCCACCGACAACCTGGAGAGCGTCTCCACCAAAGCGCTCAACGGCCTCATCCACAACGGCGGTTGGGCCTTCATGCTCGCCGCCACCGGCTTCGTGGTCTTCGCGCTGTGGCTGGCCATCAGCCGCTACGGGAAGATCACGCTCGGCAAGGAGGGCGAGGAGCCGGAGTTCCGCACCGTCTCCTGGGTCGCCATGATGTTCAGCGCCGGCATGGGCATCGGCCTCATGTTCTACGGCGTCAGCGAACCCCTCGCGCACTTCACGACGCCCCCGCCCGGCACCGATCCGTCCGACCCGGCCGAAGCCATGGAAACGGCCATGGCCACCACCCTGTTCCACTGGACCCTGCACCCCTGGGCGATCTACGCGGTCGTCGGACTCGCCATCGCCTACAGCACGTTCCGTCGCCGCAGGCGGCAGACGATCTCGAGCGTCTTCGTGCCGCTCATCGGCGAGAAGCACGCGCACGGCGCGTGGGGCCGGGTCATCGACATCATCGCGATCTTCGCCACGCTCTTCGGCTCCGCGGCCTCGCTCGGCCTCGGCGCGCTCCAGATCGGCTCCGGCTTCGAGGTCCTGAACTGGATGGACAAGGCGAGCACCGGGCTGCTCGTGTCCATCATCGCCGTCCTGACCGTGGCGTTCGTGGCCTCCGCCGTCTCCGGGGTGGAGAAGGGCATCCAGTGGCTGTCGAACATCAACATGGTGCTCGCGCTCGTCCTCGTCGTCTTCGTCTTCGTCGCGGGCCCCACGATCATCGTCCTCGACCTCCTGCCCACCTCCCTCGGCGCCTACCTCGGCGACCTGCCCCAGCTGATCGGCCGTACCGAGGCCTCCAGCGGCAAGGGCGTCGCCGACTGGCTCGGCAGCTGGACGGTCTTCTACTGGGCGTGGTGGATCTCCTGGACGCCCTTCGTCGGCATGTTCATCGCGCGCATCAGCCGCGGCCGCACCATCCGCCAGTTCGTCGGCGGCGTCATCCTCGTCCCGTCCACCGTCAGCCTGGTCTGGTTCGCGATCTTCGGTGGTACGGCGATGAAGATGAAGGAGCACGGGCAGCTCACCGGCGCCTCCACCCAGGAGGCCCAACTCTTCGGCGTCCTGCACGAGTTCCCGATCGCCACGGCGTCCAGCCTGCTGGTCATGATTCTCGTCGGCATCTTCTTCGTCTCCGGCGCGGACGCGGCTTCGATCGTCATGGGCACGCTGTCGCAGAAGGGGGCGCTCGAACCCGGCCGGTTCGTCGTCATCTTCTGGGGCGTCGTGACCGGCGCCGTGGCGGCCGTCATGCTGCTCATCGGCAACGGCTCCGGCAACGCGCTGACGGGCCTGCAGAACCTCACGATCCTCGTGGCGGCACCCTTCACCCTGGTGATGATCGGCATGTGCGTGGCCCTCATGCGCGACCTGCGCCAGGACCCGCTGATCGTCCGCGGTGACATGGGCATCGAGGTCGTCGAGGCGGCCGTGGTCGCCGGACACGAGAAGTACGGCGGCGAGTTCGAGATCACGATCGGCCCCGGCCAGAGCCTGGAGACGGAGGGCGACCCCCTCGAGAAGCACTGAGGCCCGTACGGCCGCGCCATGATCCACCACCGGCCGCGCCCCTCCTGCTGCTCGACCTCGGCACCACCCCGGTCGACCGGAACGCCGCCACCCGCTCAGCGGTGGCGGCGTTCCGGCCGGACACGGCCTGCCGCCCCGCCCGCGGACCTGCCCCGGCGCCGGCAGCCGCAGGCGCCCCGTGGCGGAATATGGGATGCCGTGCTCACATCAGGGTCCAAGTGGGAATACTCGGGGCATGTCTGCCGAGTACGCGACCTTCGGGCTGGCACCGGCCATGCGCGCCGGTGGGGTTCTCGCCAACGGTGACGTCCAGGTCCACCGGGACTTCGTGGACTTCATCGTGAACGGCCGCCCCCTGCTGTTCCAGCTCTCCGACCTCGACGCCGTCTCCCCCCTGGCCGCCGACATCCCGCCCGCCATCTTCACCGGCCACGTCAAGAGCCTGCTCCTGGAGGCCGAGGCGCCCCTCGCCGACGGCCGTTACGTCATCTACGGCTGCCCCGAGTGCGAGGGACTGGAGTGCGGCGCGGTCACCGCCGTGATCGAACGGGCCGGTGACGGCGGCGACGACTACGTGTGGCGCGACTTCGCCTGGCAGACCGACGACCACGCCGACCTGGAGCTCAACGGCTACCACGGCATAGGCCCCTTCCGCTTCCGGGGCGCCGCGTACCGCACGGCCCTCGGCCGGCTGCTCACCGCCGAGGCAGGGCCCCACCGGCGCCGGGTTCTGCTCATCGGCGCCCGCGTCGCCCTCCTCGCGAAGCTCGCCGCGGCCCTGCGCGCCATCGGTATCGGCGCCGACATCACCCAGGACGCTTCCGGCGTCTTCGCCGAGGAGCTGCGCACGTACGGGGCCGTCGCCTTCGGGCGCGCCGTCGACGAGCACCGCCGGGACGCCGTGCGGCGCCAGTTCGAGCAGGCGGGCGCCGACCCGGCCTACGTCGACGGGCTCGCGCCGATCGTCCCGCTGCTCGTCGCCCAGATCGAGGCCGCGCTCGACCGCGGCCCGCTGGAGCAGCGCCGCCTCACCCGGCTCGTCGCCGCCGACGGGGAGGCGGAGCTGGAAACGACCTCCACGTGCCGGGTGCAGCTCACCTCGTACCGACTCGACCGCCTGTACCGCACCCATACCCACACGGTCTTCGACGACGTCCTCGGCGCCGGGCTGCACCGGATCCCCCTCGCCGCGGCGGCGACCAAGGGGGAGTGCTACCTCGTGGCACGCACCACCGGGAGCGTGCTGGTGGCGCCGCCGGCACGCTGAGGGCCCGGGGCGGCGGCGTGTGCGAGGCCGCCCGGCGCCCCGATTAGGATCGAACCCCTGATGACTGCCACCCTCGTAGCCAAGAACCTCGCCGCCGGACACGGGGACCGTGCCCTGTTCGCCGGGCTCGACCTCGTCGTCGCCCCGGGCGACGTGATCGGACTCGTCGGCGCCAACGGAGCCGGCAAATCCACCCTCCTGCGGCTCCTCGCCGGACTCGCCACCCCGGAGGAGGGCGAACTGCGCCTCTCCCCGCCGACCGCGACCGTCGGCCACCTCCCGCAGGAACCGGAGCGCAGGACCGGCGAGACCGTCCGGCAGTTCCTCGCCCGCCGCACCGGCGTCGACGAGGCCCAGCGCGTCATGGACGAGGCCACGCAGGGACTCGTCGACGGAGCCCCGGGCGCCGACGACGCGTACGCGACGAGCCTGGAGCGCTGGCTCGACCTCGGCGGCGCCGACCTCGACGAACGCGCCGAGGAGGTCGCCGGGCAGCTCGGCCTGCTGGTGGGTCTCGACCAGCTGATGACGTCGCTCTCCGGCGGCCAGGCCGCCCGCGCGGGTCTGGCCTCCCTGCTCCTGTCCCGTTACGACGTCTTCCTCCTGGACGAGCCGACCAACGACCTGGACCTGGCGGGCCTGGAGCGCCTGGAGACGTTCGTCCGTGGGCTCCGCGCGGGCACCGTCGTCGTCAGCCACGACCGCGAGTTCCTCGCCCGCACGGTGACCAAGGTGCTCGAACTCGACTTGGCCCAGCAGCAGATCAACCTCTACGGCGGTGGCTACGACGCCTACCTGGAGGAGCGCGACGTCGCCCGGCGGCACGCGCGCGAGGAGTTCGAGGAGTACGCCGACAAGCGCTCGGCCCTCGAAGGACGAGCCCAGATGCAGCGGTCCTGGATGGACAAGGGCGTCAAGAACGCCCGGCGCAAGGCGACCGACAACGACAAGATCGGCCGCAAGTTCCGCAGCGAGTCCAGCGAGAAGCAGGCCGCCAAGGCCCGCCAGACGCAGCGCATGATCGAGCGGCTCGACACCGTCGAGGAGCCCCGCAAGGAGTGGGAGCTGCGCATGGAGATCGCGGCGGCGCCCCGCTCCGGCTCGGTCGTCGCCTCGCTCAGGGACGCGGAGCTGCGGCGCGGGGACTTCGGGTTCGGCCCGGTGACGCTCCAGGTCGACTGGGCGGACCGCATCGCGATCACCGGCGTGAACGGCTCGGGAAAGTCGACCCTGCTCGGCGCCCTGCTCGGCCGGCTCCCGCTCGACTCGGGCCACGCGACGCTCGGCTCCGGCGTGGTGGTCGGCGAGGTCGACCAGGCCCGCGCCCTCTTCCACGGACCGGAGGCCCTGCTCGACGCGTTCTGCGCGGCGGTCCCCGAGACCGAGCCGGCCGAGGTCCGCACGCTGCTCGCCAAGTTCGGCCTGAAGGCCGAGCACGTCCTGCGCCCGGCGGCGACCCTCTCGCCCGGCGAACGCACCCGCGCCGCACTCGCCCTCCTCCAGGGCAGGGGCGTCAACCTGCTCGTCCTGGACGAGCCGACCAACCACCTCGACCTGCCCGCCATCGAACAACTGGAGTCGGCCCTGGACTCGTACGACGGCACGCTGCTGCTGGTCACGCACGACCGCAGGATGCTGGACGCGGTACGGACGGACCGGCGCCTGGAGGTCGCCGACGGGAAGGTCACGGAGGCCTGACCGGGAGCGCCCCCGCGGGGGGCGCCCCCCGCGGGGGCGCTCCCGGGCCGGAGCGGCTACGCCAGTCCGGCCTTTCGCAGCGCGTCCAGCATCGCGGAGTTGGCGGGCGCCGGAGCGGAGCGCCCCTTGCCCTTCCCCGCGGCGTCGGAGCCGGCACCGGTGCCGCTCGCACCCCCGCGGTTCTGCCGGGACTTCTGCTGCGGCGGACGCTGACGCCCGCCGCGCTCGCCACCGGAGGCGCTGCCCTTCTCGTCGTCCAGGCGCAGGGTCAGGGAGATCCGCTTGCGCGGTACGTCGACCTCGACCACCTTGACCTTCACGATGTCGCCGGGCTTCACGACGTCGCGCGGGTCCTTCACGAACGTACGGGAGAGGGCCGACACGTGCGCGAGCCCGTCCTGGTGCACGCCGATGTCGATGAACGCCCCGAAGGCCGCGACGTTGGTCACGACGCCCTCCAGGATCATCCCCGGCTCCAGGTCGCCGATCTTCTCGACGCCCTCCTTGAAGGCGGCCGTCTTGAAAGCGGGCCGCGGGTCGCGCCCCGGCTTCTCCAGCTCCTTCAGGATGTCCGTCACGGTCGGCAGACCGAACGTCGTGTCCACGTAGTCGGCCGGCTTCAGCGAACGCAGCGTCCCCGTGTCGCCGATCAGCGAACCGACCCCGCCGCCCGTCGACTTCGCCATCCTGCGCACCAGCGGGTACGCCTCCGGGTGCACGGCGGACGCGTCCAGCGGGTCGTCGCCGCCGCGGATCCGCAGGAAGCCCGCGCACTGCTCGTACGCTTTCGGGCCGAGCCGGGCCACGTCCTTGAGGCCCTTGCGGTTGCCGAACGGGCCGTGGGTGTCGCGGTGCGACACGATGTTCTCCGCGAGTCCGGCGCCGATGCCGGAGACCCGGGCGAGCAGCGGGGCCGACGCGGTGTTCACGTCCACACCCACGCCGTTCACACAGTCCTCGACCACCGCGTCCAGGGAGCGGGAGAGCTTCACCTCGCTCAGATCGTGCTGGTACTGACCGACTCCGATCGACTTCGGGTCGATCTTGACCAGTTCGGCGAGCGGGTCCTGAAGCCGTCGGGCGATGGAGACGGCGCCGCGCAGCGACACGTCCATGTCCGGCAGCTCCTGCGAGGCGAACGCGGACGCCGAGTACACCGAGGCGCCCGCCTCGGAGACCATCACCTTGGTGAGCTTCAACTCCGGGTGCTTGTCGATGAGTTCACCGGCGAGCTTGTCGGTCTCGCGGGAAGCCGTGCCGTTGCCGATGGCGATCAGGTCGACCGCGTGCTCCTTGGCGAGGCGCGCCAGCCTGGCGATCGCCTCGTCCCAGCGGTTGGCCGGGACGTGCGGGTGGATGACGTCGGTCGCCACGACCTTGCCCGTCGCGTCGACGACCGCGACCTTCACGCCCGTACGGAAACCGGGGTCGAGGCCCAGCGTCGCGCGCGTGCCCGCGGGGGCGGCGAGCAGCAGGTCCCGCAGGTTCGCCGCGAAGACCCTGACCGCCTCGTCCTCCGCGGCCGTGCGAAGCCGCAGCCGCAGGTCGATGCCGAGATGCACCAGGATGCGCGTGCGCCAGGCCCAGCGGACCGTGTCCGCGAGCCACTTGTCGCCCGGGCGCCCCTGGTTCCGGATGGAGAACCGGTCGGCGACGATCGGCTCGTAGGAGGAGGGGCCGCCGTCGCCGCCGGGCTCCTCGGGCTCCAGGACGAGCTCCAGCACGTCCTCCTTCTCGCCGCGCAGCATCGCCAGGACGCGGTGCGAGGGCAGCTCCTTGAAGGGCTGCGCGAAGTCGAAGTAGTCGGCGAACTTGGCGCCCGCCTCCTCCTTGCCGGACTTCACCTTCGCGACGAGCCGCCCGCGCACCCACATGCGCTCACGCAGCTCACCGATGAGGTCGGCGTCCTCGGAGAACCGCTCGGTGAGGATCGCGCGGGCCCCGTCGAGAGCCGCCTGCGGATCGGCGACGCCCTTGTCGGCGTCCACGAACGCGGCCGCGGCGGTCAGCGGATCCACCGAGGGGTCGCCGAACAGGCCGTCCGCCAGCGGCTGAAGGCCCGCCTCGCGCGCGATCTGCGCCTTCGTCCGCCGCTTCGGCTTGAACGGCAGGTAGATGTCCTCCAGGCGCGCCTTGGTGTCGGCGGCGCGGATGCTCGCCTCCAGCTCCGCGGTCAGCTTGCCCTGCTCGCGCACCGAGTCGAGGACCGATGCGCGCCGGTCCTCCAGCTCGCGCAGATACCGCAGCCGCTCCTCCAGGGTGCGCAGCTGGGCGTCGTCGAGGGACTCCGTCGCCTCCTTGCGGTAGCGGGCGATGAAGGGCACCGTCGAGCCGCCGTCCAGCAGCTCCACGGCGGCCTTCACCTGCCGCTCCCGTACGCCGAGTTCCTCGGCGATCCTGCCTTCGATGGACCCAACAGTGGGTGTCGCCACGATCCCGTACCGCCTATGTCGAATGAGGTTGCGCGGCAATTGTGGCAGGTAGCACCGACAGCGGGGGATCAGGGCGAACCCGGCGGTGTCTCAGGCGGCCTTGCCGATGAGGTCGTCGGGGAATGCCCCGTTGCCGGCCGCCGCTGCGACGAACCCCGTGGCCAGCTCGGTCAGCCGGGCCACGCCCGCGTCACCGAGGTGCTCGTAGGGCGCCCGGTCGAGGAGGTCCGTGCGCTCCTCCAGGGCCGCGCGCAGCTCCGCGCCCTGCTCGGTGAGCGTCAGCTCCTCGTCCCCGGTGAGCAGTCCCCGCGCGCGCAGCCGCCCGGCGGCCTGGTCGAACTCGTCCCGGGTCCAGCCACGCGTGGCGAGCAGCCACTTCGGGGCCATGCCCTTGCCGGTCGCGACATGGCTGACGAGGGCCTCCACCGGGTCGAGCTCGGCGGCGAGCAGCGCGGCGAGGTGTCCGTCGCCGCGGTGCTCGCGCAGCAGCGTGGCCGCGTGCCAGTACGCGAGGTGCGGGGCCTCCGGGACGGGCAGGTCCGCGTGGGCCGCGTACAGGGGGCGGGCGTGCCGTGTGCACGCTTCGGTGGCGCGCAGGGCGAGTTCGGCGGCCTCGGCCATCTCCTTGGAGGCGAGCGCCTCGTCGCCGAGCAGCCGGCGCAGCGTCGAGTCGACGGCACGCGCGCGTGCGGCGAGCACCGTCTCGGGCGAGGCGATCTGCCAGACCGCGGGCACGTGCCGCGCCACGAGGTCGTACTTGAAGTTGTAGAAGGTCGAGGTCACCGTTCCGGCGCCGACCGCGCCCATGGCCGCGGACCGCGCCGCGAAATAGGCCGCACTGCGGTCCTCCACACCGACCGCGGCCAGCTCCTTGGCCAGGTCGGGCGAGAAGTAGTGCGTCGAGTGGAACGGGTTGATGACGTGGTGACAGCGGCGGGCGGCGCGCAGCCGCGGGTCAGGGCTCATGCCCGTACGTTACTGACCGGTCGGTACGCGATGGCAGGCGGGGGAACGGGCGAAGGCAGTAAAGGAGGGGTATTCGTCATTGCGGCCATGCGCTCGGCGCCCGAAGAATGAAGAGCATGCCGCCCCGCACCGTTCTCGTACTCCTCTACGACGGCGTCCAGAGCCTGGACGTCACCGGCCCCGTCGAGGTCTTCGCCGGCGCCGCGCTCGCCACCGGCTCCGCCTCCGCCGGGTACCGCGTCAGCACGGCCTCGCTCGACGGCGCCGCGGTGCGTACCTCCAGCGGTCTGACACTGGTCCCCGACCAGGACCTGGCCGGCGCGCCCGTCCCGCACACGGTGCTGGTCCCCGGCGGGGACGGCACGCGCCGTCCCGATCCGCGGCTGACCGACTGGCTGCGGGTGAACGCGCCGGGCGCCCGGCGGATCGTCTCGGTGTGCACGGGAGCGCTGCTCCTCGCGCGGGCGGGCCTCCTGGACGGCCGCAGGGCCACCACCCACTGGGCGTACTGCGACCTCCTCGCCCGCGACCACCCCACGGTCGACGTCGACCCGGACCCCATCTACGTACGCGACGGAAATGTGGCGACGTCCGCCGGTGTCACCGCGGGCATCGATCTCGCCCTCGCTCTCGTCGAGGAGGACCACGGCAGGGACACGGCGCTGACGATCGCCCGCCACCTGGTCGTCTTTCTGCGACGGCCGGGCAATCAGGCGCAGTTCAGCGCGCAGCTGGCCGCCCAGACGGCCCGCCGCGAACCGCTGCGCGAACTCCAGCAGTGGATCACCGAGCACCCCGAGGACGACCTGTCCGTGGAGGCGATGGCGGCCCGCGCCCGCCTCTCGCCGCGCCACTTCGCCCGTGCCTTCCAGGCGGAGACGGGCCTCACGCCCGGCAGATACGTGGAACGCGTCCGCGTCGAGCATGCCCGCCGCCTCCTGGAGGACACCACCGACGGCGTCGAGGAGATCTCCCGCGCCAGCGGCTACGGCACCCCGGAGGCGATGCGCCGCGCCTTCCTCAAGACCCTGGGCACGCCGCCGGCCGAGTACCGCCGCCGGTTCCACGCACCCTCCCTGACCTGACCTGACCTGACCTGACCTGACCGACCCGATCTCACCGCTCCGACCCGACCCGGCCGGTCCTCCGCCACCCGCACGGAAAGGCACCCCATGCAGATCGCCATAGCCCTCTACGAGCGGTTCACCGCCCTCGACGCCATCGGCCCCTTCCAGACCCTCGGCTCCATGCCCGGCGCCGACGTGGTCATCGTCGCCGAGCGGCCCGGACCGGTGCGCGACGACACCGGGCGGCTCGCGCTCGTCGCCGACAAGGGCTTCGCCGAGGTGACGCGCCCCGACATCGTCGTCGTGCCGGGTGGCCCCGAGCAGAGCGACCAGACGGAGAACGAGGCACTGCACGACTGGCTGCGCGCCGCAGACGCCCACACCACCTGGACGACGTCCGTGTGCACCGGCTCCCTGGCGCTCGCCGCGGCAGGGCTGATCGAGGGCCGCGAGGCCACCTCGCACTGGCTCGCGCTGGAGGAACTGGAGAGGCTCGGCGCGCGGTCGACCGAGCGGCGCGTGGTCTTCGACGGCAAGTACGTCACCGCGGCCGGTGTCTCGGCCGGCATCGACATGGGGCTCACCCTCGTGGGCCGGATCGCCGGGGACGAGACGGCGCAGGCGATCCAGCTGATGACCGAGTACGACCCGCAGCCGCCCTACGACGCGGGCTCACCGCAGAAGGCTCCCGCCCACCTCGTGGCGCGCTTCCGCGCCGACCGGCTCAGCGCGGACCGGGCCTGACGGTCCAGTCGAAGCGCGGCGCCCGGCGTTCCAGGAAAGCGGCGACCCCCTCCGCGGTGTCGCCGCTGCCGCGCGCCTGCTCGGCCCAGTGCGCGTCCCGGTCGGTGCGCCCCGACACGAACTCCTTCGCCGCGGCCTGCGTCAGCTGCGAGCGGGCGGCGAGCACCCGGGTGAACTCCGCGACCCGCTTGTCCAGGTCTGGCTCGTCCAGCACCTCGTCCAGCAGACCGGTGCGCAGCGCCCGCTCCGTCCCGATCAACTCGCCCGAGTACAACAGGTACTTGGCGGTCGCCGGGCCGACCAGCGCGGCGAGGCGCCGCGTCGACGACGCCGGGTAGACGATCCCGAGCTTCGCCGGGGTCACGCCGAACAGCGCGCTCTCGGCGGCGAACCGCAGATCGCAGGCGGCCGCCAGCTGACAGCCGCCGCCCACACAGAAGCCGCGCACCACGGCCAGCGTCGGCTTCGGGAAGGCGGCGAGCGCCTCCTCCGCCGCGACGGCCAGCCGCTGCGCCGCGCCCGCGCCCGAGGCGAGCGTGGAGATGTCAGCCCCCGCGCAGAAGGTGTCACCGGCCCCGGTCAGCACCAGGACCCGCACCGCCGGATCCGCGGCGAGCCGGGCGAGCAGCGGTGGCAGGGCGGCCCACATGGGGTCGGTCATGGCGTTGCGCTTGGCCGGATGGTCGATGACCACGGTGGCGACCCCGTCGGTGACGGTGTGCGTGAGCTGTTGCGAGGGCGAGGGAGCCATGCGCCGGATGCTATCCGGCGGGCTCGAACGGACGATCAGCCGGTGGAAGCCTCGAACCACCCGCTGAAGCGCTCCTGAAGAGGAACAACTCGAACAAGATCAGTCACATGGCCGACCTGGGCAGGCGCCGACGATCAAATGTCGCCGATAGTCGCTGACTTCTGGTCACTTATCCGGCCGGGACCGGGGCGTTACCAACACTCGAAGGGTGGTGACAATCGAGCGCAAGGGCGGGGACCGGGCGATGGGTGACGACGGGCTGGGAGCCCGCGCACTACCTCAGAGCAGCGGGGGAGCGCCCCCCGGGTACGCGGCGGACGGACACCCGGGCGGCGGGCCGCTCCCGTACGAGGGAGTCTGGCGGTTCACGGCGCCGGCGGTCGACGCCTCCGTGCCGCAGGCCCGCCGGGCCGTACGCGAACTGCTCGCCCGGCAAGGCGTACCCGCCGGGGACGAACTGGTCCACGGGCTGCTCGTGATCGTCTCCGAACTCGTCACCAACGCGGTGAAGCACGCCGCCCTGCTCTCGCCCATGCTCGCCGTGGAGGTGGCCGTCGGCGCGGAGTGGGTGCGGGTCTCCGTGGAGGACGACCACCCCTACCGCCCCACGGCGCTCGAAGCGACCAGCGGGCAGACCGGCGGCCGCGGACTGCTGCTCGTACGGGAGATCACCGCGGAGGCGGGCGGCGCCTGCGAGGTCGCACACACCGCGAGCGGGGGCAAGGTGATCTGGGCCGCCCTGCCCCTCAAAGCCTGACCCCGGACCCGGCGCCGCCCGACGGCTACCAGCCCGCGGCGGGCCCCGACGGCTACCAGCCCGCGGCGGGCCCCGTCAGCTCCCGGACGGCCGGACGCGCCGCGTCGAGCACGGTCATGAACCACGCGGAGAACGGGTCCTGGGCGTGCCGCTGGGCCAGCTCGGCGGCTGTCACGAACGCCGTCGCCCCGACCTCCTCCGGGTCGGCGGCCGGCGGCGCCTGCACCAGTCCGACGAACAGGTGGTTGAACTCCTGCTCCACCAGGCCCGACTCGGGGTCCGGGTGGTTGTAGCGCACGGTGCCCGCCTGCGCCATCAGCGACGGCGAGACGCCCAGCTCCTCGAAGGTGCGCCGGGCGGCCGCCGCGAACGGGGCCTCGCCCGGGTACGGGTGCCCGCAGCAGGTGTTCGACCACACGCCGGGGGAGTGGTACTTGCCGAGCGCCCGCTGCTGGAGCAGCAGCCGCCCCTGTTCGTCGAAGAGGAACACGGAGAACGCTCTGTGCAACTGACCGGGCGGCTGATGGGCGGCGAGCTTCTCCGCTGTGCCGATCGTCCTGCCGTCCTCGTCGACGAGTTCCAGCAAGATTGCTTCTCCAGTGCCGTTCGACGAGCTGTTCGCCGCGGTGGCAGGTGTGATCGGCATACCCATCCTTCGCTTCGGTCCTCATCACCAGTCTGCCGTACGCGAAGGGCACTCCCCGACCTCACCACGTCCCGAATGTCCCGCCCGGCCGCGAAGCCGGGCGGGACATGCGCAGGTCCGGGCCGGTCAGCCGGTCACGGGCCGCAGCACGTAACCGGTGTATCCGTACTCGGCGCGGTGCTCGCGCCGCATGGCCAGCTCCGCGCGCGTACCGGCGAGCGCCTCCGCCATACCGGGACGTTCCGGATCGGCGGCGTCGGCCCGCTCGGCCAGCGGCCCATAGTACTCGTCCCAGTCGGACTCGGGCTGCCGGTGGACGCCGAGCACGGTGTACCCGGCGGCCGCGCACGCCCGTAGGTTCCCCTCGGTCGTCCGCAGCTTGTAGTGCTCCTCCCAGAAGGCGCGGGCCTCGGGGGAGGGGGTGTCCGTCGTCCACTCGCACTCGGTGAGCGCGAGCGCGCCGCCGGGCGCGAGCAGCCGCTTCCATCGCGCGAGCGCGGTGTCGAAGCCGATGGCGTACGCCGAGCTCTCGGCCCAGATCAGGTCGAACGAGCCGTCCGCGTAAGGGAGTTCGCCCATGTCCGCCATGACGGCGTGGACGCGGTCGGTGAGCCCGCGCGTCCGCGCCGCCGCCCGCAGCTCGTCGAGGAACGGCTCATGCAGATCCACGGCCGTCACCGTGCCGCCGGTCTCTGCGGCGAGCAGCAGTGCGGAGCGGCCGGGGCCGCAGCCCAGGTCGAGGATGCGGGGCCGGGCGGGCAGCTCGCCCGCCCAGGAGAGGAGGCGCCGCGTCGTGGCGTCGGAGCCGGGGCCCTGCCGGGGCAGTCCGTGGTGCAGGGCGAAGAAGCAATCGCGTACGACGTTGGTGTCGTCGGTCAACGTGAGAAACCTTCGAGTGAGGGGGCCTCGCTCAGACGGAGGCCCGGAGGGTGGGGATGCTCCTGTCGCTGCGCATGGCAGCACTCGCCGCGACGACAGTCATCAACCCACCTCCTCAAAGATCTCTGGCCACGCTAGCACGGTCGGTGACGGCGGTCAGGGGGTACGAGGTCAGGGACAGGGGTCAGTGGCAGAGTTTCGCCTCGTGCTCGGCGTGGCCGAGGGGCTCCAGCTGGAACGTGCAGTGCTCGACGTCGAAGTGGTCGCCGAGGCAGCCCTGCAGTTCGTGCAGCATCTTCTCGTTGCCGATCGCGCCGAGCACGTCCGGGGTGACGACCACGTGCGCGGAGAGCACCGGCATGCCGGAGGTAATCGTCCACGCGTGCAGATCGTGGACGTCCTCGACGCCCGGCAGGGCCAGCAGATGGGACCGCACCTGGCCCATGTCGACGCCCTTGGGGGCCGATTCGAGCAGCACCTCCAGGGTCTCGCGCAGCAGCTTCACCGTACGCGGGACGATCATCAGCCCGATGACCAGCGAGGCGATGGGGTCGGCGGCCTGCCAGCCCGTGGTCAGGATGACGACGGCCGAGATCAGCACCGCCAGCGAGCCGAGCGCGTCCGCCGCCACCTCCAGGAAGGCGCCGCGCACGTTCAGGGACTCCTGCTGCCCCTTGACGAGGAGGGAGAGCGAGATCATGTTCGCCACCAGGCCGATGAGGCCGTAGACGATGGTCAGGCCGCCCGCCGTCGCCGCCGGTTCCATGAAGCGCTGGATCGCCTCGTACAGGACGTAGCCGCCGACGCCGAGCAGGAGCAGGCAGTTGGCGAGGGCGGCGAGGATCTCGGCCCGCGCGTAGCCGAAGGTGCGCTGGTCGCTGGCCGGGCGGTTGGCGAAGTGGATCGCGAGCAGGGCCATCGCCAGGCCGAGTGCGTCCGTGGCCATGTGGGCGGCGTCCGCGATGAGGGCGAGCGAGTCGGCCGCGATGCCGCCGACGATCTCCACCACCATCACGGTCAGCGTGATCGACAGCGCGATGCGCAGCCGGCCCCGGTGGGCGGCGGCCGCCGTGCCGGTCGTCGGCCCGTGGCTGTGCCCGTGGTCGTGTCCGGCCCCCATGGGAACCGCCCTCCGTCTCGGTTGGCCGCGCCGCCGTGGTCCGGAGCGGGATCACACAGTGAACTACGGGTGGGGGGTATCCGCAAACACGGCAGTGAACACCGTTGTCATCTGTCCTGACCTGCGGAAACGCCGCACGCGAGGGTGCGGGCATGTCCGCAGGTCAGAGCGGTGACAAGATCAACCGGCGGCTGCCCCGGGGTGTCGCAGGCACCAGCCTGCCCAGGCGGACTCGACCATGTCTCGAACCCCGCGCGTCGCCGTCCAGCCCAGCTCCTTCTCGGCCAGCGCGGAGGAGCCCACCGCGCGGGGCGCGTCGCCCGGCCGGCGCGGCTCGACGAGCGCGGGCGTCGGATCCCCCGAGACGTCCGCGATCATGTCGATGAGCTCGCGCACCGAGACGCCCCGGCCCGTGCCGATGTTGAGGGTCAGATCACCGCTCGCCTCGGGCTGCGCCAGCCTGCGGGCGGCCGCCAGATGCGCCTCGGCGAGATCGGCGACGTGGATGTAGTCGCGCACGCACGTGCCGTCCGGCGTCGGATAGTCGTCCCCGAAGATCCGCGGGGCCTCGCCGCGGGTGAGCCGGTCGAAGACCATCGGGATCACGTTGTAGACGCCGATGTCCGCGAGGTGCGGCTCGGCGGCGCCCGCCACGTTGAAGTAGCGCAGACACACCGTCGCCATGCCGTGCGCGTGCCCGGCCGCCCGCACCAGCCACTCGCCCGCCAGCTTCGTCTCGCCGTACGGGTTCACGGGAGCACACGGCGTCGACTCCGTGATGAGGTCGGTGACGGGGATGTCCGGGTTGCCGTAGACCGCCGCGGACGACGAGAAGACGAAGCGGCGCACGCCCGCCGCCGCGACCGTGCCGAGCAGCGCGGCGAGCCCGCCCACGTTGTCCCGGTAGTACAGCTCGGGCTTCTCGACCGATTCGCCGACCTGCTTGTGCGCGGCGAGGTGCACGACCCCGCTCACCTCGTGCTCGGCGCAGACCCGCCGCACCAGATCGGTGTCCAGGGCCGAGCCGCGTACCAGCGGGATCTCCGCGGGCAGTCGGTCGGGCACCCCCGACGTCACGTTGTCGAGGACGACGACGCGCTCCCCGGCGCCCGCCATCGCCCGTGCCACGTGTGCCCCGATGTATCCGGCTCCGCCGGTGATCAGCCATGTCATGACGCACCACCCTAAGCGGGACACCGCCCGCCCCGGGTTTGTGGCGCGGGGGCTTGATCGTCAATGATGCACGGGCGGCCTGGACCACGCAGACCGCGTGGGACAGCGGTCGATCGGACCGTGAACGGGCGGTGAACGCCCGCCTCGCGGCATCCGATAACCTCTGCCGACATGCCGCCCGGCCACCCCTAGGGACTGCGCTCCGGGCGCCTCCATCGTGCATGAGCCCGGCGCGCTCGCGTCGGCACCCAAGGAGTGAGTTCGTCTGTCGACCGCCATCGTCACCGGTCAGCCGGTTCCCGGGTCGTCCCTGGAGGGCGACCTGCGGGCACTCGGCTTCGACGTACGACTCGCCCCGGACGGGGCGGGCGCCGAAGCGGCGCTCGCCACCGTCCCCGGCGACCAGCGGGTCGCGGTCGTCGACGCGGGTTTCGTGGGCCATGTCCACGCCCTGCGCCTCGGCCTCACCGACCCCCGCTTTCCCGCGTCGGCGATCCCCGGCGCCGTCTGCGCACTGCCCGCGGGCCGCCAGGCCCTGGACCGGGCGGTCCAGGACACCGGCATCGCGCCCGACGCCGTGGCCAGGAGCCTGGAGGCGGCCGGCACCGATGTGCACCGCCCCGAGCTCGGCGAACTCGTCGCCGCGGTACCCGCCGACCCGCAGGCCCGCAACGAGGCCCGCCAGGCCGTCGCCGCCGTCGACGACGAGGCGATCCGGCTGCGTACGGCGGTCAAGGCGCGGGACGGCTTCTTCACCACGTACTGCATCAGCCCGTACTCCCGCTACATCGCGCGCTGGTGCGCACGGCGCGGCCTGACCCCGAACCAGGTCACCACCGCGTCGCTGCTCACCGCCCTGATCGCGGCGGGCTGCGCGGCCACCGGCACCCGGCCCGGGTTCGTCGCCGCGGGCCTGCTGCTCCTCTTCTCCTTCGTCCTGGACTGCACCGACGGGCAGCTCGCCCGCTACTCGCTCCAGTACTCGACGCTCGGCGCCTGGCTCGACGCCACCTTCGACCGCGCCAAGGAGTACGCCTACTACGCGGGCCTCGCGCTCGGCGCGGCCAACGCCACCGGCGACGATGTGTGGGCCCTGGCGCTCGGCGCGATGGTCCTCCAGACCTGCCGGCACGTCGTCGACTTCTCCTTCAACGAGGCGAACCACGACGCGACCGCCAACACCAGCCCCACCGCCGCCCTCTCCGACAAGCTCGACAGCGTCGGTTGGACGGTGTGGGTGCGCCGGATGATAGTGCTGCCGATCGGCGAACGCTGGGCGCTGATCGCGGTCCTCACCGCGGTGACCACACCGCGCATCACCTTCTACGTCCTGCTCGTCGGCTGCGCGCTCGCCGCCTGCTACACCACCGCCGGCCGCGTCCTGCGCTCCCTGACCCGCAAGGCACAGCGCACCCCGCGGGCCGCCCAGGCGCTCGCCGAGCTGGCCGACACCGGCCTGCTGAACGGGGGCACGGTCCGCAAGCTGCGCGGCGGCGGATACACCGCCCCGCTGCTCGCCGCCCTCGGCGCGGCAGTCCTCCTGATCACCACCGCGGTCTGCGGCTACGGGTCCTGGAGCGTCTTCGGCGCGGCCTGCGTCTACGTGGTCCTGGCCTCCCTCGCCGTCTCCGGACCGCTGAGCGGCCCCCTGGACTGGCTGGTCCCGCCGGTCTTCCGGGTGGCCGAGTACGGCACGATCCTGCTGCTCGCGGCCAGGGCGGATGTGCACGGGGCCTTGCCCGCGGCTTTCGGGCTGGTGGCGGCAGTCGCCTACCATCACTACGACACGGTGTACCGCATCCGCGGTGGCACCGGAGCGCCCCCGCGCTGGCTGGTGCACGCCATCGGCGGGCACGACGGCAGAACCCTGCTCGTCACCCTGCTGGCCGCGCTCCTCGCAACGACAGATTTCACGCTCGCGCTCACGGTTCTCGCCGTGGCCGTGGCACTGGTGGTGCTCGCCGAGAGCATCCGCTTCTGGGTCGCTTCCGCTCGTCGTGGAGCACCCGCCGTACACGATGAAGGAGAACCCGCATGATCGGCCTCGTCCTGGCCGCCGGCGCCGGCAGCCGGCTTCGCCCCTACACCGAGACGCTTCCCAAGGCGCTCGTGCCCGTCGCGGGCGAGGGAACCGAGAACGAGCTCTCCGTCCTCGACTTCACCCTCAAGAACTTCGCCGAGATCGGCCTCGAGGAGGTCGGCATCATCGTCGGCTACCGCAAGGAGGTCGTCTACGAGCGCAAGGCCGCGCTGGAGGCGAAGTACGGCCTGAAACTCACGCTCATCGAGAACGACGTGGCCGAGAAGTGGAACAACGCCTACTCCCTGTGGTGCGGCCGTGACGCCATCAAGCACTCGGTGATCCTCGCCAACGGCGACACCGTGCACCCCGTCTCCGTCGAGAAGACGCTGCTCGCCGCCCGTGGCGACGGCAAGAAGATCATTCTTGCCCTTGACACGGTGAAGGACCTCGGCGAGGAGGAGATGAAGGTCGTCGTGGACCCCGAGCGGGGCGTCCAGAAGATCACGAAGCTGATGGACCCGGCCGAGGCCACCGGCGAGTACATCGGCCTCACCCTCATCGAGGGCGAGGCCGCCGACGAGCTGGCGGACGCCCTGAAGGCCACGTACGAGCGTGACCCGCAGCTGTACTACGAGGACGGCTACCAGGAGCTCGTCAACCGCGGCTTCAAGGTCGACGTCGCCCCGATCGGCGACGTGAAGTGGGTCGAGATCGACAACCACGACGACCTCGCCAAGGCCCGGGAGATCGCGTGCCAGTACTGACGAGGCTCATCCCCTCGCCGGTCGTCGTCGACATCCGGCCGGGGGCGCTCAACGACCTGGCCGGGGTCCTCGCCGACCAGAGGATCTCGTCGTCCACGGGGCGCCTGGCCATCGCGATCAGCGGTGGCTCGGGCGCCGCCCTGCGCGCCCGTCTGGAACCCTCGCTGCCCCGCGCCGACTGGTTCGAGGTCGGCGGCGGCACCCTCGACGACGCCATCCAGCTCGCCGACGACATCAAGAAGGCGGGCCGCTACGACGCGATCGTCGGGCTCGGCGGCGGCAAGATCATCGACTGCGGCAAGTTCGCCGCCGCGCGCGTGGGACTGCCGCTGGTCGCCGTCGCGACGAACCTGTCGCACGACGGCCTGTGCTCGCCGGTCGCGACCCTCGACAACGACGCGGGCCGCGGCTCGTACGGGGTGCCGAACCCCATCGCGGTCGTCATCGACCTCGATGTGATCCGCGAGGCGCCGGTCCGCTTCGTCCGCTCCGGCATCGGCGACGCCCTGTCCAACATCTCCGCGGTCGCGGACTGGGAGCTGGCCGCCCGTGAGCGCGGCGAGGACATCGACGGGCTCGCGGCCGCCATGGCCCGCCAGGCCGGCGAAGCGGTCCTGCGCCACCCCGGCGGCGTCGGCGACGACGACTTCCTCCAGATCCTCGCCGAGGGCCTGGTCCTCACCGGCATCGCCATGTCGGTCTCCGGCGACTCACGGCCCGCCTCCGGCGCCTGCCACGAGATCAACCACGCCTTCGACCTCCTCTACCCCAAGCGCGCCGCCAGCCACGGCGAGCAGTGCGGCCTGGGCGCCGCCTTCGCGATGCACCTGCGCGGTGCCCGCGAGCAGTCCGCCTACATGGTGTCGGTGCTGCGCCGCCACGGCCTGCCCGTGCTGCCCGAGGAGATCGGCTTCACCGTGGAGGAGTTCGTCAAGGTCGTGGAGTTCGCTCCGCAGACCCGGCCGGGCCGCTACACGATCCTCGAACACCTCGCCCTCACCACCGATCAGATCAGGGACGCCTACGCCGACTATGCACAAGCCATCGGTAGCTGAGCTCCGCCCGGTCGTCCACCCCGCGGGTGTGAAGGACCGGCGCAGCGGTGAGCACTGGGGTGGACGGCTCTACATGCGCGAGATCTCGCTGCGCATCGACCGCCACCTGGTCAACACCAAGGTCACGCCCAACCAGCTGACCTACCTGATGACCGTCTGCGGCGTCCTCGCGGCCCCCGCCCTGCTCGTGCCGGGCATCTGGGGTGCCGTCCTCGGCGTCGTCGCGGTCCAGCTGTACCTCCTGCTCGACTGCGTCGACGGCGAGATCGCCCGCTGGCGCAAGCAGTACTCGCTCACCGGGGTCTGGATGGACCGCGTCGGCGCGTACCTCACCGACGCCGCCGTCCTGGTCGGCTTCGGCCTGCGCGCCGCCGATCTGTGGGGCTCGGGCCGGATCGACTGGCTCTGGGCCTTCCTCGGCACGCTCGCCGCGCTCGGCGCCATCATGATCAAGGCCGAGACGGACCTCGTCGGCGTGTCCCGCGCGCAGAGCGGCCGGGAACAGGTCAAGGAGTCCGCGTCCGAGATCCGTGGCTCGGGCATGGCGCTGGCCCGCAGGGCCGCCGCCGCGCTCAAGTTCCACCGGCTCATCCTCGGCATCGAGGCCTCGCTCCTCATCCTGGTCCTCGCGATCGTGGACCAGATCCGGGGCGACCTGTTCTTCACGCGCCTCGGTGTGGCCGTCCTCGCCGGCATCGCGCTCCTGCAGACCCTGCTCCACCTCGTGTCCATCCTCGCTTCGAGCAGGCTGAAGTGAGCACCCCGGCCGGGCGGTTGAAGGTCGGTGCGGTCGTCATCACCATGGGCAACCGCCCGGCCGAACTGCGCGCACTCCTCGACTCGGTCGCCAAGCAGGAGGGCGACCCGGTCGAGGTGGTCGTGGTCGGCAACGGCTCACCGGTCCCGGACGTCACCGAGTTCTCGTCGCTCGTACGCACCGTGGAACTGCCCGAGAACCTCGGCATCCCCGGCGGACGCAACGTCGGCATCGAGGCGTTCGGGCCCTCCGGCTCCGACGTCGACATCCTGCTCTTCCTCGACGACGACGGGCTGCTGCCGCTGACCGACACGGCCGAGCTGTGCCGCGAGGCGTTCGCCGCCGACCCGAAGCTCGGCATCGTCAGCTTCCGGATCGCGGACCCGGACACCGGCGAGACCCAGCGCCGGCACGTGCCGCGGCTGCGCGCCGCCGACCCGATGCGCTCCTCGCGCGTGACGACGTTCCTCGGCGGCGCCAACGCGGTCCGTACGCGGGTCGTCGCCGAGGTCGGCGGCCTGCCCGACGCGTTCTTCTACGCCCATGAGGAGACCGACCTCGCCTGGCGTGCCCTCGACGCGGGCTGGATGATCGACTACCGCGCCGACATGGTCCTGAACCACCCGACCACGGCCCCGTCCCGGCACGCGGTCTACCACCGCATGGTGGCCCGCAACCGCGTCTGGCTCGCCCGCCGCAACCTGCCCGCGCCCCTGGTCCCCGTCTACCTCGGCGTGTGGCTGCTCCTCACGCTGGCCCGCCGCCCCTCGGGCCCGGCGCTGAAAGCCTGGTTCGGCGGCTTCAAGGAGGGCTGGACCACGCCCTGTGGCCCCAGGCGGCCCATGAAGTGGCGTACGGTGTGGCGCCTGACCCGACTGGGCCGACCTCCTGTCATCTGACAAGCTCGACTCCGGGGGCATTCGGCCGAACTCCGGCCCGAGGCCCCCGCCCATGCCCGACCAGGCTGCGCTTTGGAAGACGAAAGTTCCCCTTGTGAGTGAGACAACGCATGACGGAGCGGTCGCGGTGACCGCGGCCCCGTCGCCCGACGACGGGCTCCCCCCGGCCGAGCTCGCCGCCAAGTACGGCTTGTCCGTCAGCGGAGCCCGCCCCGGTCTGTTCGAGTACGTACGACAGCTGTGGAGCCGGCGCCACTTCATCCTCGCCTTCTCGCAGGCGAAGCTGACCGCCCAGTACAGCCAGGCCAAGCTCGGCCAGGTCTGGCAGGTGGCGACGCCGCTGCTGAACGCCGCGGTCTACTTCTTCATCTTCGGACTGCTGCTGGGAGCCAGGAAGGGCATCCCGCACGACATCTACGTGCCGTTCCTGGTGACGGGTGTCTTCGTCTTCACCTTCACCCAGAGCTCGGTCATGGCGGGTGTACGGGCGATCTCCGGGAACCTGGGCCTGGTTCGGGCGCTCCACTTCCCGCGGGCCTCGCTGCCGATCTCCTTCGCGCTGCAGCAGCTCCAGCAGCTGCTCTTCTCGATGATCGTGCTCGTCGTGGTCATGGTGGGCTTCGGGATCTACCCGTCCCTGTCCTGGCTGCTCGTGCTGCCCGCGCTGCTCCTGCAGTTCGTCTTCAACACGGGGCTCGCCCTGATCTTCGCCAGGGCCGGCAGCAAGACGCCCGACCTGGCGCAGTTGATGCCCTTCGTCATGCGCACCTGGATGTACGCATCCGGCGTCATGTTCAGCATCCCCGCGATGCTCGCGGACAAGAACGCGCCCGGCTGGCTCGCGGACGTCCTCCAGTGGAACCCGGCCTCCCTGTACATGGACCTGGTCCGGTTCGCCATGATCGACGACTACGGTTCCTCGTACCTGCCGCCGCACGTGTGGGCCTTCGCGGCCGGGTGGGCGGTCCTGATCGGGATCGCCGGCTTCATCTACTTCTGGAAGTCAGAGGAGCGGTACGGCCGTGGCTGATCTCGACAAGACGACCGATGCGCGGATCCCGACGGTCATCGCCGACGAGCTGCACATCGTGTACCGCGTCAACGGCGCCAAGGCGGGCAAGGGCAGTGCCACCTCGGCGTTGAGCCGCATACTCAAGCGCGGCGAGGAGCGGGGCGTGCGCAAGGTGCACGCCGTGCGCGGGGTCTCCTTCACGTCCTACCGCGGCGAGGCCATCGGCCTGATCGGCTCGAACGGGTCGGGCAAGTCGACGCTGCTGCGCGCCATCGCGGGCCTGCTGCCCGCGGAGAAGGGCAAGGTCTACACCGACGGCCAGCCTTCGCTGCTCGGTGTGAACGCGGCCCTGATGAACGATCTGACGGGTGAGCGCAATGTCATCCTCGGCGGTCTCGCGATGGGCATGTCCCGCGAGGAGATCAAGGAGCGCTACCAGGACATCGTCGACTTCTCTGGCATCAACGAGAAGGGCGACTTCATCACCCTGCCGATGCGCACCTACTCGTCCGGCATGGCGGCGCGGCTCCGCTTCTCCATCGCGGCCGCCAAGGACCACGACGTGCTGATGATCGACGAGGCCCTGGCCACGGGTGACCGCGCGTTCCAGAAGCGGTCCGAGGCCCGTATCCGTGAGCTGCGCAAGGAGGCCGGCACGGTCTTCCTGGTGAGTCACAACAACAAGTCCATCCGCGACACCTGCGACCGCGTTCTCTGGCTGGAGCGCGGAGAGCTGCGTATGGACGGTCCGACGGCCGAGGTACTGAAGGAGTACGAGAAGTTCACGGGCAAGTAACCGCCCGACTTCCCGGCCGCGTCATATGAGGCCCCACCGAGATCCACCGGGTGGGGCCTCCGATATGCCTGTAGCCACCAACTACTTGGCCGCGACGGTGACGATCAAGGTCAAAGGTGGGTCAACTTCCTTGCCTGCAAGGAATCTTGGCGCCAATCGGTGTGTTGTTGTGATGTGCGGAACACCCCGCCGCGGCGCCCATCGTTGTACAACGTAAGCTGTACCGGTGCTTATTCGCGGCAAGTGGGGCGATAATGCGCGATACCCCGTCCCATGGGGGTGGGTCGGTTGTATGGACGTCCGGGCGGCGTGTCCGAAATAGGATGTATTAGGTCCGCAGTGTAGAACGGGAGATGTGACGGCAATGGCTACGGAAACTCTCCAGGTCCACAAGGCTTTCGCCGTCGTTCCGGAAGCGGACCGCGCCCGGTGAGCCACACTTCCCGTGTGCGCCCGGAGTCCGTACGGAGCCCGGCGAGCGCCACCCTCGACAAGGCCGCGGACGAGAATTTCCCGGTGGCCCCCTTCTTCCTGCCGCGCGCCTGGCGCGACGATCTGATGGCGGTGTACGGATTCGCGCGCCTGGTGGACGACATCGGGGACGGCGACCTCGCCCCCGGCGGCGCCGACGCCCGCCTCCTCGGTCTCTCACCCGAACAGGCGGACGACCGCCTGGCCATGCTGGACGCCTTCGAGGCCGACCTGCGCCGGGTCTTCGACGCGACGCCGCGACACCCGCTGCTGCGCGCCCTGCAGCCCACCGTTCGGCGCCGCTCGCTCACCCCCGAGCCGTTCCTCGGCCTCATCGCGGCCAACCGCCAGGACCAGCTGGTCAGGCGCTACGAGACCTACGACGACCTGGTCGCCTACTGCGCGCTGTCCGCCAACCCGGTCGGCCGCCTCGTCCTCGCCATCACCGGCACCGCGACCCCCGAGCGCGTCCGCCTGTCGGACGCGGTCTGCACGGCCCTGCAGATCGTCGAGCATCTGCAGGACATCGCCGAGGACTTGGAGCGCGACCGCATCTACCTTCCCGCCGAAGACATGAAACAGTTCCACGTCCAGGAGGCGGATCTCGCCGTGCCGACCGCAGGCGCATCGGTGCGCGCCCTGGTCGCGTTCGAAGCGGAACGCGCCCTCCGGCTCCTGAATGAAGGCACCCCCCTCGTGGGTAGCGTCCACGGCAGGTTGAAGCTGCTGCTGGCCGGGTTCGTGGCTGGGGGGAAGGCGGCGGTCCACGCGATCACCGCCGTTTCGTACGACGTCCTTCCGGGACCGCCCAAACCCACCAAGCTCCAGCTGCTGCGCGAGGTGGGAGCGACGCTGCGAGGAGAGGGGTGAGCAAAACCGTGGAGTCTGACCAGCAGGTGTCGGCACCGGTGCTCGCCGCATACAGCTACTGCGAGACCGTCACCGGCCAACAGGCCCGCAACTTCGCCTACGGCATCCGACTGCTGCCGACCGCGAAGCGGCGCGCCATGTCGGCGGTGTACGCGTTCTCGCGCCGTGTCGACGACATCGGCGACGGGACGCTCGCGCCGGAGGTCAAGGCGCAGCGGCTCGAGGAGACCCGGGCGCTGCTCGGCCGGGTCCGCGACGGCAAGGTCGACGAGGACGACACCGATCCGGTGGCCGTCGCGCTCGCGCACGCCGCCGACCGGTTCCCGATCCCGCTCGGCGGGCTCGACGAGCTGATCGACGGCGTCCTCATGGACCTGCGCGGCGAGACCTACGAGACGTGGGACGACCTGAAGGTGTACTGCCGGTGCGTCGCCGGCGCCATCGGGCGGGTCTCCCTGGGCGTGTTCGGGACCGAACCGGGGGCGCGCGACGCCGACCGCGCGCCCGAGTACGCCGACACGCTCGGCCTCGCGCTCCAATTGACCAACATCCTCCGGGACGTCCGCGAGGACGCCGCCGACGGGCGCACCTATCTGCCCGCCGACGACCTGGGCAAGTTCGGCTGCTCGGCCGGGTTCGACGGTCCAGTGCCGCCCGCCGGTTCGGACTTCGCCGGTCTCGTGCACTTCGAAGTGCGTCGCGCCCGCGCCCTGTTCGCCGAGGGCTACCGGCTCCTGCCCATGCTCGACCGGCGCTCCGGCGCCTGCGTCGCCGCCATGGCCGGGATCTACCGACGGCTGCTCGACCGCATCGAGCGCGAACCGGAGGCCGTGCTCCGCGGCCGGGTCTCGCTGCCCGGCCACGAGAAGGCGTACGTCGCCGTGCGGGGCCTGTCCGGCCTCGACGCGCGCACCGTCTCCCGGGCCGCGCTCAGAAGGCGCGCCTGATGGGCGAACCGGTGCTCGCTGCCGGCTCCGCCGCGCAGATCCGCCTGAGGACCGCCAAGCGGCGGGCAACCCTCCGGTGCGGCGTGGCGTCCCTGCATGCAACGACCGGCCGGGCGTTCGCCGCACCCGGCGAACCCCGCCGCACGCCGGCCGTTCGCACGGCGGGCAGCACCGAGGGAGAGACCGCATGAGCACCGGCAACACGGCACCGGACGCGCGGGACGAGGACTCCGCCGCGTCCCGGCCCCGGCCCGTCGCGGTGGTCGTCGGCGGCGGGCTCGCGGGGGTGACCGCGGCGCTCTCGCTCGCCGACGGCGGCATGGACGTGACGCTCCTCGAAGGGCGGCCCCGCCTCGGCGGCCTCGCCTTCTCCTTCAAGCGCGGCGACCTCACCGTCGACAACGGCCAGCACGTGTACCTGCGCTGCTGCACCGCCTACCGCTGGTTCCTGGACCGGATCGACGCCACCGCGCTCGCGCCCGTGCAGGAACGTCTCGACGTGCCCGTGCTCGACGCGGAGAGGAACCGGCTCGGCCGACTGCGGCGCAGCGCGCTGCCCGTGCCGCTGCATCTGGCCAGAAGCCTGGCCACCTACCCGCATCTGTCGCTGGCCGAACGCGCCAACGTCGGGCGTGCCGCGCTCGCCCTCAAGGGCCTCGACCTCACCGACCCGGCGCTCGACGAGCGGGACTTCGGCTCCTGGCTGGCGGAGCACGGTCAGTCGCGGCGGGCCATCGAGGCGCTCTGGGACCTGGTCGGCGTGGCCACCCTGAACGCCGTGGCGGGCGACTCCTCGCTGGGGCTCGCCGCCATGGTGTTCAAGACCGGGCTGCTCTCCGCCCCTGGCGCCGCCGACATCGGCTGGGCCCGCGTGCCCCTCGGCGAACTCCACGACACCCTCGCCCGCAAGGCGCTCGACTCCGCGGGTGTGCGCACCGAACTCCGCACCCGCGTCACCTCCATCTCCCGTATGGAGAACGGACGTTGGAGCGTCGAGGTTCCCGAGGGGCCGGACACGTCCGGCCAGATCCTCACCGCGGACACCCTCGTGCTCGCCGTACCGCAGCGCGAGGCCCATGACCTGCTGCCCGAGGGCGCGCTCGACGATCCCGGCCGGCTCCTCGACATCGGCACCGCGCCCATCCTCAACCTGCACGTCGTGTACGACCGCAAGGTCCTCAAGCGACCCTTCTTCGCCGCGCTCGGCTCGCCGGTCCAGTGGGTGTTCGACCGGACGGACGCCTCCGGCCTGACCGAGGGCCAGTACCTGGCCGTGTCCCAGTCGGCCGCGCAGGACGAGATCGACGAGCCCGTCGCCGCGCTGCGCAAGCGCTACCTGCCGGAGCTGGAGCGGATGCTGCCCGCCGCACGCGGCGCCGGGGTGCACGATTTCTTCGTCACGCGCGAGCGGACGGCGACCTTCGCGCCGGCCCCCGGCGTCGGCGCCCTGCGGCCCGCGGCCCGCACCAATGCCCCCGGCCTCTACCTGGCCGGCGCGTGGACCGCCACCGGGTGGCCCGCGACCATGGAAAGCGCGGTCCGCAGCGGTACCAGCGCCGCGGACGCCGCGCTCGCCGCACTCGGCCGCCCGCGCGCCCATCTGTTCCGGGAGGCGGCGTGAGCATCGAAGTCACCCCGGCTGCAACGCCGGCATCGGTTAACCAAGGAGAGACTGTGCCACCTGTGCCCTCGGCCGGATCGGCTGCCGACGCGGTGGACGTGACCGCGCTTCTGGAGCGCGGCCGAACCCTGACCACTCCGGTGCTGAAGAAGGCGGTGGGCCGCCTCGCGCCGCCCATGGACACCGTCGCCGCCTACCACTTCGGCTGGATCGACGCGGAGGGCAACCCCGCGGACGGCGACGGCGGCAAGGCCGTGCGCCCCGCCCTCGCCGTGCTCTCCGCGCAGGCCGCCGGCGCCGCTCCCGAGGTCGGCGTGCCCGGCGCCGTAGCCGTCGAGCTCGTCCACAACTTCTCGCTGCTGCACGACGACCTGATGGACGGCGACGAGCAGCGCCGGCACCGCGACACCGTGTGGAAGGTGCACGGCCCCGCGCAGGCCATCCTGGTCGGCGACGCCCTCTTCGCCCTCGCCAACGAGGTGCTCCTGGAGATCGCCTCGGTCGACGCGGGCCGCGCCACGCGCCGCCTCACCACCGCCTCCCGCGCGCTGATCGACGGCCAGGCACAGGACATCTCCTACGAGCACCGCGAGCGCGTCAGCGTCGAGGAGTGCCTGGAGATGGAGGGCAACAAGACGGGCGCCCTGCTCGCCTGCGCCTCCTCCATCGGTGCGGTCCTCGGCGGCGCCGACGACCGCACGGCCGACGCCCTGGAGCGGTACGGCTACCACCTGGGCCTCGCCTTCCAGGCCGTCGACGACCTGCTGGGCATCTGGGGCGACCCCGTGTCCACTGGCAAGCAGACCTGGAGCGACCTGCGCCAGCGCAAGAAGTCGCTGCCGGTCGTCGCCGCGCTCGCCGCGGGCGGCCCCGCCTCCGAGCGGCTCGGCGAACTCCTCGCCGCGGACGCCAGGACCGACGTCGATGAGCGGACTTCTTCCACGGGCGACGTCGACAACTTCTCCGAGGCGGAGTTCGCCGCCCGTGCCGACCTCATCGAGAAGGCCGGCGGGCGCGAGTGGACCACCGAGGAGGCGCGGCGCCAGCACACCGTCGCCCTCGAAGCCCTGGACTCCGTCCAGATGCCGGACCAGGTACGCGCCCAGTTCGCGGCGCTCGCCGACTTCGTCGTCGTACGAAAGAGATGATCATTATCGGCCGCATATGACTCGCAGTCGCCGGCCGGTGTCCCGCCAGGGCATCGGCCGACGGTTACCCAGCAGAGAAGAACCACTGCACGAAGGGATAGCCATGACAGCGACGACCGACGGAAGCACCGGAGCCGTAGCTCCCGAGGCGACCTCGGCCACCACTGCCCCACTGACCGACACGATCCCCGAGACGGCCGGGACACCCAGCGCCGCCGACCGAGCCATACAGCGCGCCACGGACTTCCTGCTCGCCCGGCAGGACGCCCAGGGCTGGTGGAAGGGTGACCTCGAAACCAACGTGACGATGGACGCCGAGGACCTGCTGCTCCGTCAGTTCCTGGGTATCCGCGACCAGGCCACCACCGACGCCGCCGCCCTCTTCATCCGGGGCGAGCAGCGCGAGGACGGCACCTGGGCCACCTTCTACGGCGGACCCGGCGAACTGTCCACGACCATCGAGGCGTACGTCGCCCTGCGGCTCGCCGGAGACGCCCCCGACGATCCGCACATGGCCCGGGCCTCCGCGTGGATCCGCGAGCGCGGCGGCATCGCCGCGAGCCGCGTCTTCACCCGGATCTGGCTGGCCCTGTTCGGCTGGTGGAAGTGGGACGACCTCCCCGAACTCCCGCCGGAGCTCATCTACTTCCCGAAGTGGATGCCGCTCAACATCTACGACTTCGGGTGCTGGGCCCGGCAGACGATCGTGCCGCTCACCATCGTGTCCGCGAAGCGCCCGGTGCGGCCCGCGCCCTTCCCGCTGGACGAGCTGCACACCGACGCGAGCGATCCCAACCCGGCCAAGCCCCTTGCGCCGGTGGCCAGTTGGGACGGCGCCTTCCAGCGGCTCGACAAGATCATGCACGGCTACCAGAAGGTCGCCCTCAAACGACTGCGCAGGTCCGCCATCAACTCCGCGGCGCGCTGGATCATCGAGCGGCAGGAGAACGACGGCTGCTGGGGCGGCATCCAGCCGCCGGCCGTCTACTCCGTGATCGCCCTGCACCTGGTCGGGTACGACCTCGAACACCCCGTCCTGAAGGCCGGGTTGGCGTCGCTGGACCGGTTCACCGTGTGGCGCGAGGACGGGGCCCGGATGATCGAGGCATGCCAGTCCCCGGTGTGGGACACCTGCCTCGCGACCATCGCACTCGCCGACGCCGGACTCCCCGCCGACCACCCGAGCCTCGTCAACGCCGCGACGTGGATGATGGACGAGCAGATCGACCGGCCCGGCGACTGGTCGGTACGCAGACCCCAACTGGACTCCGGGGGCTGGGCGTTCGAGTTCCAGAACGACAACTACCCCGACATCGACGACACCGCCGAGGTCGTGCTCGCGCTGCGCCGGGTCCGCCACCCGGACCGGGCTCGCGTCGAGAAGGCCATCGAGCGCGGCGTGCGCTGGAATCTGGGCATGCAGTCGAAGAACGGGGCCTGGGGCGCCTTCGACGTCGACAACACCAGCCCGTTCCCCAACCGGCTGCCGTTCTGCGACTTCGGCGAGGTGATCGACCCGCCGTCGGCCGACGTCACCGGGCACGTCGTCGAGATGCTCGCCATCGAGGGCAAGGCGCACGATCCGCGCACCCGGCGCGGCATCGAGTGGCTCCTCGCCGAACAGGAGGCGAACGGCGCCTGGTTCGGCCGCTGGGGCGTCAACTACGTATACGGAACAGGGTCGGTGGTCCCCGCCCTGACCGCGGCGGGGCTGCCCGTCTCGCACCCCGCTATCCGGCGCGCCGTCACCTGGCTCGAATCCGTCCAGAACGAGGACGGCGGCTGGGGCGAGGACCTGCGCTCGTACCGTTACGAGGACTGGAAGGGCCGCGGCGTCTCCACCGCCTCGCAGACCGCGTGGGCGCTGATGGCGCTGCTCTCGGCCGGGGAGCGGGAGACCAAGGCCGTGGAGCGGGGGATCGAGTTCCTCGCCGAGACCCAGACGGAGGACGGCACCTGGGACGAGCCGTACTTCACCGGCACCGGGTTCCCCTGGGACTTCTCCATCAACTACCACCTCTACCGGCACGTCTTCCCGCTGACCGCGCTCGGCCGGTACGTCCACGGTGAGCCGTTCGCCGACCTGGCCGCCGCCGCGGCCAAGGGAAGCTGATGACCAAGGACCCGGCGGCCACGCCGGGGCCGGAGACGATGCCGCTGCTCGTCGCGTGCGCGCTGGGCATCGAGCACTTCGCCCTGCGCACCGGCAGCCGGGCCGGTGCGGCCACGCCGGTGACCGTGCTCCGTACCGGCATGGGCCCCAGGGCCGCCGAACGCGCCATGACGCACGCCCTTGCGGACGCCGCCCTCAGCGCCGCCGCCGTGGTCGCCACCGGCTTCTGTGCCGGGCTCGCGCCCGGGATGCACCCCGGCGACCTGGTCGTGGCCGACGAAACCCGCGACGCGTACGGCCGTACGCCGTGCGCGGGCACGGAACTCCTGGTGAAAGAGCTGGTCAAGGCCGTGCCCGGCAGAACCGTGCACACCGGCCCGCTCACCGGTTCCGATCACGTGATCCGTGGCCACGAGCGCGGTGACCTGCTCGCCACCGGCGCGATCGCGGTCGACATGGAGTCCGCGGCCACCCTGCGCGCGGCTTCGGCGGCCGAGGGGCCGGCCGGCCGCCCGGTTGCGGCCGTCCGGGTGGTGGTCGACGCTCCAGAACATGAACTCGTCCGGATCGGCACGCTTCGCGGTGGACTATCAGCTTTCCGTGTCCTTCGTGCCGTCCTTCCCGCTTTTTTCGAATGGCACCGTTCTTTGCTGCTCCCTCGGAGGTGAGCCAGATGGTCATGCCGCTTCGTCAGTCCATCAAGGTTGCGACGTATCTCGTTGAACAGAAGATCCGCAGGCGGGACAAGTTTCCGCTCATTGTCGAACTGGAGCCGCTCTTCGCCTGCAACCTGAAGTGCGAGGGGTGCGGAAAGATCCAGCACCCGGCCGGCGTGCTCAAGCAGCGCATGCCGGTGGCCCAGGCCGTCGGCGCCGTCATGGAGTCCGGTGCGCCGATGGTGTCGATCGCCGGCGGCGAGCCGCTGATGCACCCTCAGATCCATGAGATCGTGCGTCAGTTGGTGGCGAAGAAGAAGTACGTCTTCCTCTGCACCAACGCGATGCTGCTGCGCAAGAAGATGGAGAAGTTCACCCCGTCACCGTTCTTCGCGTTCACCGTGCACATCGACGGCATGCGTGAGCGGCATGACGAGTCCGTCGCCAAGGAAGGCGTCTTCGACGAGGCCGTCGAGGCGATCAAGGAAGCCAAGAAGCGCGGCTTCCGGGTCACCACGAACTCGACCTTCTTCAACACGGACACCCCGCAGAACATCATCGAGGTGATGAACTACCTCAACGACGACCTCGCGGTCGACGAGATGATGATCTCGCCCGCCTACGCCTACGAGAAGGCGCCCGACCAGGAACACTTCCTCGGTGTCACCCAGACCCGCGAACTGTTCAAGAAGGCCTTCTCCGGCGGCAACCGGCGGCGCTGGCGGCTCAACCACTCACCCCTGTTCCTCGACTTCCTCGAGGGCAAGGTCGACTTCCCGTGCACCGCGTGGGCCATCCCGAACTACTCGCTCTTCGGCTGGCAGCGGCCCTGCTACCTGATGAGCGACGGGTACGTGCCCTCGTACAAGGAGCTCATCGAGGAGACCGACTGGGAAGCCTACGGCCGGGGCAAGGACCCGCGCTGCGCCAACTGCATGGCGCACTGCGGCTACGAGCCCACCGCCGTCCTCGCCACCATGGGCTCCCTCAAGGAGTCCCTGCGCGCGATGACGGAGACCGTCGCCGGGAACCGTGGGTGACGACGCCATGAGTGCCGGAGAACCAGTCTCACTGGGCCTCCCCGAGGTACCGGTCCGACCCGTCGCCGAACGGCGCGTGAGCCGTCGGATCCAGGTCGGACCGGTGGCCGTGGGAGGCGGCGCACCGGTGTCCGTGCAGTCGATGACGACGACGCGGACCTCGGACATCGGGGCCACGCTGCAACAGATCGCCGAGCTGACCGCCTCCGGCTGTCAGATCGTGCGCGTGGCGTGCCCCACCCAGGACGACGCGGACGCCCTCGCGACCATCGCGCGGAAATCGCAGATCCCCGTCATCGCGGACATCCACTTCCAGCCGAAGTACGTGTTCGCCGCGATCGACGCCGGGTGTGCGGCGGTGCGGGTGAACCCGGGCAACATCAAGAGGTTCGACGACCAGGTGAAGCAGATCGCGCGGGCCGCGTCCGACGCGGGAACGCCGATCCGGATCGGGGTCAACGCCGGTTCGCTGGACCGGCGGCTGCTGGAGAAGTACGGCAGGGCGACGCCGGAGGCGCTCGTGGAGTCGGCGCTGTGGGAGGCGTCCCTCTTCGAGGAGCACGGGTTCCGCGACATCAAGATCTCCGTCAAGCACAACGACCCCGTGGTGATGGTCCACGCCTACCGGCAACTGGCCGCCGCCTGCGACTACCCGCTGCACCTCGGGGTGACGGAGGCCGGGCCCGCCTTCCAGGGGACCATCAAGTCGGCCGTCGCGTTCGGGGCGTTGCTCTCCGAGGGCATCGGCGACACCATCCGCGTCTCGCTCTCCGCCCCGCCGGTCGAGGAGATCAAGGTCGGCAACCAGATCCTGGAGTCGCTGGGCCTGCGCCCGCGCCGCCTGGAGATCGTCTCCTGTCCGTCCTGCGGCCGCGCCCAGGTCGACGTCTACAAGCTGGCCGAGGAGGTCACCGCCGGTCTCGACGGTATGGAGGTCCCGCTGCGCGTGGCCGTCATGGGCTGTGTCGTGAACGGGCCGGGCGAGGCGCGCGAGGCCGACCTCGGCGTCGCCTCCGGCAACGGCAAGGGCCAGATCTTCGTCAAGGGCGAGGTCATCGCGACCGTGCCCGAGTCGAAGATCGTGGAGACGCTGATCGAGGAGGCGATGAAGATCGCCGAGCAGATGGAGAAGGACGGCGTCGCGTCGGGTGCGCCCGGCGTCACCGTGAGCTGAGTTCGTAGGTCCGGACGGGAAGGGGGCTCGAGCGTGACGATTCTGGAAACCATCCGGGGACCGCGCGACCTGAAGGCGCTGAGCGAGGAGGAGCTCGGCGAACTGGCCGCGGAGATCAGGGAGTTCCTGATCCACGCGGTCGCGAGAACCGGCGGTCATCTCGGGCCCAACCTGGGCGTGGTGGAGCTCACCATCGCGCTCCACCGGGTCTTCGAGTCACCCGTCGACCGGCTGGTCTGGGACACCGGCCACCAGAGCTATGTGCACAAGCTGCTGACAGGCCGTCAGGACTTCTCCAAGCTGCGCGGCAAGGGCGGCCTCTCCGGCTACCCCTCGCGCGAGGAGTCCGAGCACGACATCGTGGAGAACAGCCACGCCTCCACCGCGCTCGGCTGGGCCGACGGACTCGCCAAGGCGCGCCAGGTGCAGGGCGGGCGCGGACACGTGGTCGCCGTCATCGGTGACGGGGCGCTCACCGGCGGCATGGCCTGGGAGGCGTTGAACAACATCGCGGCCGCCAAGGACCGGCCGTTGATCATCGTCGTCAACGACAACGAGCGCTCGTACGCGCCGACCATCGGCGGCCTCGCCGACCACCTGGCCACGCTGCGCACGACGGACGGCTACGAGAAGGTGCTCGCCTGGGGCAAGGACGTCCTGCTGCGCACCCCCGTGGTCGGGCACACGGTGTACGAGTCCCTGCACGGCGCCAAGAAGGGCTTCAAGGACGCCTTCGCGCCGCAGGGCATGTTCGAGGACCTCGGCCTGAAGTACGTGGGGCCCATCGACGGCCACGACGTGGGGGCGATGGAATCGGCGCTGCGCCGCGCGAAACGCTTCCACGGTCCGGTACTCGTGCACTGCCTGACCGAGAAGGGGCGCGGTTACGAACCCGCGCTCGCGGACGAGGCCGACCGCTTCCACACCGTGGGCGTGATGGACCCGCTGACCTGCGAGCCGCTCGCCCCCGCCAACGGGCCCTCCTGGACCTCGGTGTTCGGGGACGAGATCGCGGCGATCGGCCGGGAGCGCGAGGACGTCGTCGCGATCACCGCGGCGATGCTGCACCCGGTGGGCCTGACCAGGTTCGCCCAGGAGTTCCCCGGCCGGGTCTGGGACGTCGGGATCGCCGAGCAGCACGCCGCCGTCTCCGCCGCCGGCCTCGCGACGGGTGGCCTGCACCCTGTGGTCGCCGTCTACGCGACCTTCCTCAACCGGGCCTTCGACCAGCTCCTGATGGACGTCGCCCTGCACCGCTGCGGGGTGACCTTCGTGCTCGACCGGGCCGGCGTGACCGGCGTCGACGGCGCCTCGCACAACGGCATGTGGGACCTGTCCGTCCTCCAGGTCGTGCCGGGCCTGCGGATCGCCGCGCCGCGCGACGCCGACCAGCTCCGGGCCCAACTGCGGGAGGCCGTCGCCGTGGACGACGCGCCGACCCTGCTGCGCTTCCCCAAGGAGGCCGTGGGAGCGCCGGTCCCGGCGGTCGACCGGGTCGGCGGCATCGACGTACTGCACCGCGCGGACGCCCCCCGCGTCCTGCTCGTCTCCGTCGGCGTCATGGCACCCGTCTGTCTTCAGGCCGCCGAGCTGCTGGAGGCGCGCGGCGTCCACTGCACGGTCGTCGACCCGCGGTGGGTGAAACCGGTCGACCCCAGCCTCGCACCGCTGGCGGCCGGGCACGAGCTCGTCGCCGTGGTCGAGGACAACAGCAGGGCGGCGGGCGTCGGTTCGGCCGTCGCGCTGGCCCTCGGCGACGCCGAGGTCGACGTGCCCGTACGGCGGTTCGGGATCCCCGAGCAGTTCCTGGGACACGCGAAACGGGCCGAGGTGCTCGCCGACATCGGACTGACGCCGGTGGAGATCGCGGGGCGGATCAGTACGAGCCTCAATTTGAAAGCCGGTACATCCGAGAAGGTCGGCAAGGAGAACGACGTATGACCAAGGAGTTCGACCTCGGCAGGCTACTGGCCGAGCGCGGCGGCGAACGGTACGAGCTGCACGCCAAGTACCTCAACCACCAGCTGCCGAAGATGCTCCACACCATCGGCTTCGACAAGGTGTACGAGCGGGCCGAGGGCGCACACTTCTGGGACGCGGAAGGCAACGACTACCTCGACATGCTCGCCGGCTTCGGCGTCATGGGCCTGGGCCGCCACCATCCCGTCGTACGCAAAGCGCTGCACGACGTCCTCGACGCCTCGCTCGCCGACCTCACCCGCTTCGACTGCCAGCCGCTGCCGGGCCTGCTCGCCGAGAAACTGCTCACCCACAGCCCGCACCTGGACCGCGTCTTCTTCGGCAACAGCGGGACGGAAGCGGTGGAGACCGCGCTGAAGTTCGCCCGCTACGCCACCGGGAAGCCGCGCGTCCTGTTCTGCTCGCACGCCTTCCACGGCCTCACCACCGGATCGCTGTCGGTCAACGGCGAGGACGGATTCCGCGACGGCTTCGCGCCGCTGCTGCCCGACACGGCCGTACCGCTCGGTGATCTCGACGCCCTGGCACGGGAGTTGAAGAAGGGCGATGTCGCGGCGCTCATCGTCGAGCCGATCCAGGGCAAGGGCGTGCACGAGGCGCCGCCGGGATATCTGCGGGCCGCCCAGGAGCTCCTGCACAAGCACAAGGCGCTGCTCATCGCCGACGAGGTGCAGACCGGCCTCGGCCGCACCGGCGACTTCTACGCCTACCAGCACGAGGACGGCGTCGAGCCGGACCTCGTGTGCGTGGCCAAGGCGCTGTCCGGCGGCTATGTGCCGGTCGGGGCGACGATCGGCAAGGACTGGATCTTCCGCCGGGTCTACTCGTCCATGGACCGCGTCCTCGTCCACTCGGCGAGCTTCGGGGCCAACGCCCAGGCCATGGCCGCCGGCCTCGCGGTCCTCTCCGTCATGGAGGACGAGGAGACCGTCGCCAACGCGCGGGCCATGGGCGAGCTGCTGACATCGCGCCTCACCGCGCTCATCGACCACTACGAGCTGCTGAGCGACGTCCGAGGCCGCGGCCTCATGATCGGCATCGAGTTCGGCAGGCCCAGATCGCTGAAGCTGCGCAGCCGTTGGGCCATGTTGCAGGCCGCGCGCAAGGGCCTGTTCGCGCAGATGGTGGTCGTACCGCTGTTGCAGAAGCACCGGATTCTCACCCAGGTCTCCGGCGACCACCTGGAGGTCATCAAGCTGATCCCGCCGCTCGTCGTGGACGAGGCCGACGTCGAGCGGTTCGTGGAGGCGTTCACGGCCGTGATGGACGACGCGCACAGCGGCGGCGGCCTGATGTGGGACTTCGGCAGGACCCTGATCAAGCAGGCGGTCGCCAACCGCTGACGCACGGCCTCGCTCTTTGCCTCCGAGGCAAAAAAATTGCCCCTCGGGCAGGGTTCTGGCGTAATCGACACCATGAGCCCTGCCCTCCCGGAGGAGGCTCCGCACCCCCCGGAGCTGCCCGCCGTCGCGCCCCAGCTGCGTGCCCTGCGCCGCCGCGCCGCCCTCACCCTCGAGGTCGCCGCCCGCTCCGCCGGGCTCTCACCCGCACATCTGTCGCGCCTGGAGACCGGACAGCGGCAACCGTCGCTGCCGATGCTGCTCGCCCTCGCCCGTATCTACGGTACGACGGTCTCCGAGCTCCTCGGCGAGACCCCCGCCGACCGCGACGCCGTGGTCAGGGCCGACGCCATGGAGGCGACCGAGGCGGGCGGATGGACGTACTTCCAGGCGGGTTCCCCCGGCCGCGGCATGCAGGCCCTGCGGGTCCACGTGCCCTACGGGTCGCAGGGCGACATCGTGCGCGTCCACCCCGGCGAGGAGTGGCTCTACGCCCTCGAAGGACGGCTGCGGCTGCGTCTCGGGGACACGTCCTACCGCCTCGACCCGGGGGACAGCGCGCACTTCGACTCGCTCACCCCGCACCGGATCGCCGCCGCGGACCGGGGCGGGGCCGAGCTCCTCTTCGTACACACCCTGTTGCAGAGCCCGACCGCCGCGCTGTGCCTCGGCCCGGCGGCCACCCGATCCGGGAGGTCCGACCATGAGTGACGCCACCGAACACGGCGCGGGCGAGCGGCCCGCCCGGCGGGACATCGAGGACAAGCTGCCGCGCGGCATCTGGGTGCGGGTCCTCGTGTACGTCTTCGCGGGGCACGCCCTCGCCGCCTTCCTCTACCTGCTGTTCACGGTCGGCGGGGGCCAGTAGCGCGGGTCAGTCGAGGAGGCGCTCGCGCAGCCGGTCGCGGTCGGCCGCGCCGAACCGCAGCCCCTCCTCGAAGTAGCGGTCCGTGTCACCCCAGGTCTGCTCGATGGTGTCGAACGCCGCGTGCAGATACGCGGCACGGGCGTCGAAGAGGGGGCTGAGCAGCTCCATGACCTCGGGGGAGTAGGCGTCGCCCGAGGTGGCGGTGCGCCGCACCCGGTAGCGGCGGTGCTTGGCGTTGGACTCCAGGTAGTCCGTCTCGATGGCGTCGCGCTCCACGCCGACGGCGAGCAGGGTCACGGCTATCGACAGGCCCGCGCGGTCCTTGCCCGCCGCGCAGTGCATCAGGGCGGGCAGGCTGTTCTCGGCGAGCGCGTGCAGGACGCGGCTGTGCTCGGCGGTGCGCTGGGAGATGATCGAGCGGTACGAGGTGATCATGCGGTCCGCCCCGCGGCCCTCGGAGAGCAGGGAGCGCAGCTGGTCCATGTCGCCGTCGCGGACCATCTTCCAGAACTCGGCGCCGTCCGCAGGGTCGGTCAGCGGCAGGTTCAGGTTGCGCACGCCGGGCAGCTCGATGTCGGCGCCCTCCAGCCGCTGGTCCGCGGCGTTGCGGAAGTCGAAGACGGTGTGCAGGCCGAGCCCGGTGAGGAACGCGGCGTCCTCGGCGGTGGCGTGGGCGAGGTGGCCGCTGCGGTAGAGCACACCCGGTCGCACGCGCCGGCCGTCCACGGTCGGCAGGCCGCCCACGTCACGGAAGTTGCGGATGCCGGACAGCTGGGGCTCGGTGGGCGGGGCGTGCTGCGTCACGGGGGCTCCTCCCGGTCGGATCACCGGCGTTACTCGCCGGCGGGCGCGGGTCTGACGATACGACATGGCTTCCAGGGACATCTATCTGTCTGTTTTGGGAGCTTTTCTTGGTAACTGTCATGAAATCAAGGCTGATGGTGTGAGCTCGCGTGAGCAGGCTCATAGCCGTGACCGTCCGTGGCGGCCGTCCCGCATTTCCCTTCCAGGAATTCCCCGAAGGTAAGGCGCTGGTAAAGCGCGAACATCGACGGAGGGTGACACAGAGAACTCTCAGACGATCAAGAAAGCGGCCCTGTCGGTGAATTCGGCGTTTGTCGCCTCCTTTCCCGTCGGCTTACTGTCACCACTCACTCCGGACGGAACGCCTAATCCTGCCGCCGCCCGGAGCCCGGACGACTACCCGATTCGGCAGGAGCGGGGGACCCACAGGCAGTACGCCGCGGAGGGAATTCCCCGAGCGGCTAGGGGTGAAGCCGGATCCGCGCACCGGACCCGGCCGGGCAACTCCAGCCCGAACCCGACAGCTCACCTCGTAGGCGACGGAGAGGAAACCCGGCATGCCCGCAAAGGGAAAGCACCGTCGCTCGAAGACCCAGCGCATCACCCGCGCCGCCGCCGTCGCCTCGGCCGGCGGGGCCGCGCTCGCCCTGCCGCTCATCGGCGCCACCGGCGCCCACGCGGCGACCGGCGACACCGCCCCGGCCGCCAAGACGTACACGGTCGTGTCCGGTGACACGCTCTCGAAGATCGCCGACGCGCAGGGCGTCGACGGCGGCTGGCAGAAGCTGTACGAGAAGAACAAGGACGTCGTCGGCTCCGACGCCGGTCTCATCAAGCCCGGCATGAAGCTCACCCTCGACGGCGCGGCCGAGACCGCCTCCGCCGACACGACGAACACCGCCACGACGAACACCGACGCGACGAGCACCGCCACGGGCGCGGCCGACTACGTGAAGCCCGTCGACGGCTCCGTCGGCACGGCGTACCACGCCTCCGGCTCCTCGTGGTCGAGCGGCTACCACACCGGCACGGACTTCGTGGTCCCCACCGGCACCGCGGTCAAGGCCGTCGGCGCCGGCACGGTCGTCTCGGCCGGCTGGGACGGCAGCTACGGCAACGAGGTCGTCATCAAGCACGCCGACGGCGACTACTCGCAGTACGCCCACCTGTCCTCGATCGGCGTCTCGGCCGGGCAGACCGTCACCGCCGGGCAGCAGATCGCCCTCTCCGGCGCGACCGGCAACGTCACCGGACCGCACCTGCACTTCGAGATCCGGACGTCGCCCGACTACGGCTCCGACATCGACCCGCTGGCGTACCTGCGCGAGCACGGCGTCGGCGTCTGAGCCGCACGCGGCGCGTGAGCCACGCGCGATCCACTCGGCGCCCCGGGATATTCCCCGGGCGCCGAGTGGGTTTTCTCACCACCCGTCAACCCCTGGCTACGGTCGCGTAGGTCACAGCCGAGGGTGAAAGATGTGTGGTCGTGGCAAATGAATCGAGAGTACTCAGCGGCGGCACGATCCGGTCCTACGCGGCGGTGGGGGACAGCTTCACCGAAGGCGTCGGGGACCCCGGACCTGACGGGGGTTTCGTCGGCTGGGCCGATCGGCTCGCCGTCCTCCTGGACGACCGCGCGCCCGAGGACACCTTCGAGTACGCCAACCTCGCCGTCCGTGGAAAGCTCCTCGACCAGGTCGTCGAGGACCAGGTCCCGAAGGCCGTGGAGCTCGCCCCCGACCTGGTGACCCTCGTCGCCGGCGGCAACGACATCATCCGGCCCGGCACCGACCCGGACGACGTGGCCGAGCGCTTCGAGAAGGCCGTGGTGCGGCTGGCCGAGGCCGCCGGGACCGTCATGGTGGCCACCGGGTTCGACACCCGTGACGTGGCCGTCCTCAAGCATCTGCGCGGCAAGATCGCCACGTACAACATGCACGTGCGCGCGATCGCCGACCGCCACGGCTGCCCGGTGCTCGACCTGTGGTCGCTCAGGTCCATCCAGGACCGCAGGGCCTGGGACGAGGACCGCCTCCACCTGTCCGCCGAGGGACACACCAGGGTCGCCCTGCGCGCGGGGCAGGCGCTCGGCGTCGAGGTGCCCGCCGATCCGGAGCAGCCCTGGCCGCTGCTGCCGCCGCGCGGCACGTTCGAGGTGCGGCGGGACGACATCCACTGGGCGCGGGAGTTCCTGGTGCCCTGGATCGGGCGGCGGCTGCGCGGGGAGTCCTCGGGGGACCGTGTGGTGGCGAAGGGCTTCGTGGACCCGCACCTGATCAAGATGCACCTGGAGTCCGCCTCCTGACGGCGCAAGGGGCCGTCGAGGTGACCGTGCGGAGTGGCATCCGGGGTAGGGCCGGGCGCGGGTGCTGGGATGTCGGCTGCCCGCCGCGTCGGCGGGCCCGACCGGGAAGGACCCCGATCCCATGTCTGTACGCATCCGCCACCGCGCCGCTCTGGTCGGCCTCGTGCTCGCCCTCGCGCTGCCGACCGCGCCGGCCGTCGCCCAGGCAGCACCGCACGTGGCCGCCGCCAGGGCGCCGAAGCCCGCGACGCTGACCGTGACCGGCGAGGGAAGGGCCAGCACGGCGCCGGACCTGGCGACCGTGACAGCGGGCGTCGAGGCCACCGGCACGACCGCGAAGGACGCCCTGGCCGCGCAGAACCGGGCCGCGGACGCGCTGCTGGCCGCCGTGCGCGGGGAGGGCGTCGCCGAACGGGACATCCGCACGGAGAGCCTCACGGCCTCGCCCGTCTACGAGACGGGCCCCGAGGCGGGCGCGTCCCCGCGGGTCGCCGGCTACCAGGCCGGCCAGTCCTTCTCCGTCAAGGTCCGCGACCTGGCACGCACCGGCGCCCTCCTCCAGGCCATCGCGGACGCGGCCGGCGACGCCGTCCGGATCCACTCCGTCGTCTTCGACGTCGCCGACCCCGGCCGGCTGCGGGCCGGCGCCCGGGCGGCCGCGCATGCCGACGCCCACGAGAAGGCCGTCCAGTACGCCAGGATGAGCGGCCACAAGCTCGGCCGGCTCGTCTCGCTGACGGAGACCGCAGGCGGCCGCCCCCGGCCCGTGGAGGTGCCCGCGGCGGCCTTCGACGCGTCGGCGGGGAAGGTCCCGACGGCCGCCGGCGAGATCGAGGACGAAGTGAGCCTGACCGCGGTGTACGAGCTGAAGTGACGCCTCCTGGGCCGCCCCGGACGGTCAGTCGCCCTGGACGGCCGGCCGGGTCAACTCCGAACGCTCCAGGCCCAGTTCGCGCGCCAGCGCCTCGTCCACCCACTCCTGCGTACGGGCCCGGGGCACCGCCCCCTCGTACGCCGTCAGCTGCACGGCGAGCCCGTCGAGCAGGGCGGTCAGGCGGAACGCCGTCGCCGCCGGGTCGGCGCAGGTGAACTCGCCCGCCGCGACACCCTCCGCGACGACCTCCGTGAGCGCCGCCTTCCACTGCCGGTCGAGGTCGCGGGTGACGGCACGCAGCGCGGGCTCGCGCAGGGCCGCCGCCCAGCCCTCGATCCACAGCCGCCAGCCCTTGGCCTGCCCCGTCGGCGCGTACCAGCGCACCGCCGCCCGCAGCCGTCCGAGCGCGGTGGTGCGGCGTCCGAGGAGCTTGCGCAGCCGGGCGAGATCGTCCTGCGCGGCATGGGCGAAAGCCGCCGCGACGAGCTTCTCCTTCGTCGAGAAGTGGTACAGCACCAGCGCGTTGCTCACACCGAGCGCCGATGCCACGTCGGCGATGCGCACGGCCGCGACACCGCGCGCCTCGATCTGCTCGACGGCGGCCCGCAGCAACTCCGCGCGCCGCTCGGCCACGCCCATCCGGACTCGAAACACGCCCTAGGGGTCGGTGGCCTGGAGCACGGGCGTCACCTGTACCACCCGAAGCGTTCCGCGATGACGGGCAGCCGGTCGGCGGCGATGGCGTGCGCGGCGGCCCGCGGCGTCGTCCCGTCGGCCTCCGCCCGGGTCAGCGTCCGATCGATCAGAGCGCGCATGGCACGCCGGACGTGGGCGAACGCCTCGTCCGCGTCCGCCCCGACGTCACCGAAGAGGGTCCACCACCACCAGGCGTTCGTCCCGGAGTTGACGACGACGTCCGGCAGGACCGTGACGCCGCGCCGCGCGAGCAGCTCCTCGGCGTCGGCGAGGACCGGCATGTTGGCGGCCTCCACGATCCAGCGCGCCGTGATCCCCTCCTGGTTCGCGGCGTCGATCGCGTACGACACCGCGGCCGGTACGAGCACGTCGGCGTCGGCCGAGAGCCAGGCGTCGCCCGGCAGCCGGCGGTCCCCGGGGCGCAGCGCGGAGCGCTCGACCGTGCCGTACGCGTCGCGTGCGGCGAGCAGGGCCTCCACGTCGAGCCCGGCCGGATTCGCGACCGTGCCCTCCAGGTCGGCGACGGCGACCACCTTCAGACCCGCCCGGGAGAGGAAGCGCGCGGTGGCGCCGCCCATGGTGCCGAGGCCCTGGAGTGCGACGCGGCTCCCCGCGTACGGAAGCCCCGCGTGGTCGAGCGCGACGAGCACCGACTCGGCGACGCCGCAGCCGCCCACGAGCTCGTCCAGACCGATCCCGTCGACCTCGAGCGCGAACGCGTCCGAGAGGCGGGCGCGGGCGGCCCGCTCGTCGTCGAGCAGCGGGTACACCGCCTGGATCGACGAGACGAGGCCCGCCTCCGCCGCGGCCTCGTCGATCATGTCCTGCGTCAGACCCAGGTCCTCGCCCGTCGTCCAGCAGGACTCGATGTGGGGCCGCATGGCCCGCAGATAGCGCACGAGGACGCCGTACGCCTCCGGGGCGCGCGGATCGCAGTCGATGCCGCCCTTGGCGCCGCCGAGCGGGACGTACCGGGCCCGCGGGTCGTAGTGCAGGGCCTCCTTCATCGTCATGCCGCGCGCGAGGCCCGCCGTCTCGTCGAGGGTGCAGCCGCGGCGCATCCGCAGGCCGCCGCTGGAGACGCCGCGCACCAGCCGGTCCACCACCAAGTAGCCGGTACGGCCCGTGACATGGTCGGTCCAGGTCACCTGGATGAGCGGCCCGGCGGCAGGTGAGGCAGGCACGGGTGCAGGGGCGGTCATGCGATCTCCTCGGGGGCGGCGGTCCCGGGACTTTACTGATCAGCCGGTCAGTAAGGGAAGTGGCCCGGGGGGCGGGGCGGCGCGCTGTCGGAGGGGCGGCACATAATGGAACACACTGATCGATCAACGGGAGGCGTTGTGCCACGTTCCCTCAGTCCCGGCCTGCGCTCGATGCAGCCTGCCGCGTTCGGCGCCGAGGCCACCGGCGCGCGCCTGGAGCGGATCCGCAGGTCGCCGAATTTCGCCGACGGCCAGTTCCAGAACCCGGTGGGCGCGCGCACCCGGCCCGACGGCTCCATGCTCGACTTCGCGAAGGTCTACTTCCGCAAGGAGGAGCGGGCCCTGCGGTCCCCGAAGGGCACCGTCCCCGTGCACGCCACCACCCTCGCCGACCTGGCGAAACCGGCCGCGAGCGGGCTGCGCGTCACCTGGATGGGGCACTCCAGCGTGCTCGCCGAGATCGACGGCGTCCGCGTGCTCTTCGACCCGGTGTGGGGCGAGCGCTGCTCCCCCTTCCCCTTCGCGGGGCCCAAGCGCCTGCACCCCGCGCCGCTGCCCCTCGCGGCCCTCGGCCCGGTCGACGTGGTCGTCATCTCGCACGACCACTACGACCATCTGGACATGCCCACGATCAAGGCGCTCGCCGGGACGGACACCGTCTTCGCGGTGCCGCTGGGCGTCGGCGCGCACCTGGAGCACTGGGGCGTGCCGGCGGACCGGCTGCGTGAGCTGGACTGGCACGAGTCGACCGAGATCGGCGACGTGACGCTCACGGCCACACCCGCCCGTCACTTCTGCGGCCGTGGCCTGCGCAACCCGCAGCACACCCTGTGGGCGTCCTGGGTCGCCGCGGGACCGGAGCACCGCGTGTTCCACAGCGGTGACACCGGCTACTTCCAGGGGTTCCAGGACATCGGCGCGGCGCACGGCCCGTTCGACGTGACCATGATCCAGGTCGGTGCCTACGCCGAGTTCTGGCCCGACATCCACATGACGCCGGCCGAGGGGCTGCGCGCCCACCTCGACCTCCAGGGCGGAGAGCCGCACGGCGTGCTCATGCCGATCCACTGGGGCACGTTCAACCTGGCGCCCCACCCGTGGGCCGAGCCGGGCGAGTGGTCCATGGACGCGGCGCGGGAAGCCGGCCAGGCCCTCGCCACGCCGCAGCCGGGCGAACCGTTCGAGCCGGCCGGGACGCTCCCGACCGACGCGTGGTGGCGCGGCGTGTCCGCCCCCGTGGCACGTCCCTGGCGCCGTGCCGAGCCGAGCCTGACGCAGGGCGGGGGCAGCCCCGCGCCGACCGAGCTCGACCTGGCGGGCGATCGCTGACCGGGGCGGTGGGCGGCCGCCGCGCCCCGGTCCTCAGAGACCGACGTCCCGGCTCCGGTAGTCGTCCAGGGACTCGCGGCGCACCAGCAGGCGGGCGTGCCCGTCGGCGACGGCGATCACCGGCGGGCGGCCGACCAGGTTGTAGCCGGAGGCCATGGAGAGGTGGTAGGCCCCGGCCACCGGGACGGCGAGCAGGTCGCCGGGGCGGATGTCGCCCGGCAGCTCGACGTCGGCGGCCAGCACGTCGCCCGCCTCGCAGTGCCGTCCGACCACGGTCGTCCTCGTCGGCGCGGCGGTCGAGCCGCGGCCGATCAGGCGCGGGGCGTACCGGACTCCGTACAGGGCGGGCCGCGGGTTGTCGCTCATCCCGCCGTCGACGGCGACGAACACCTTCTCGCCGGTGTGCTTGACCGCGAGCACCCGGTAGAGGGCGACACCGGCGGGCCCCGCGACCGCCCGCCCGGGCTCGATCAGCAGCCGGGGCACGGGCAGCGCGGCGCCCGCGCAGCTCTCGACGAGTTCGGCGCGGGTCCGGCGGGCCAGCGCGGTCAGGTCCAGGGACGCCTCGCCGGGCCGGTAGGCGATGCCATGGCCGCCGCCCAGGTCGAGCTCGGGCAGGACGACGCCGTGGCTGTCGCGGATCCTGGCCATCAGCCCGACCATCCGGCGCACCGCGGTGATGTACGGCTTCACGGTGGTGATCTGGGAGCCCAGGTGGCAGTGCAGGCCGGTGAGGCGCAGCTGCGGCTGGTCGAGGATGCGGGCGATCGCGTGGTGCGCGTAGCCGTCGGCCAGGGAGAGGCCGAACTTCTGGTCGTCGGTGCCGGTGCGGATCTTCTCGTGGCCGCCGGCGGTGATGCCGGGCACGATGCGCACCATCACCTTCTGGCGTCCCCGCGTCCCGACGGCGGCGGCGAGCCGGGCGATCTCGGACGGGCTGTCGATGACGATCCGGCCGACCCTTAGGCGCAGCGCGGCCTCGATGTCGTGCGGGGACTTGGCATTGCCGTGCAGCACGATCTTCCCGGCGGGGAAGCCCGCGGAGACGGCGAGCTCCAGTTCACCGGCCGAGCACACGTCGAGCCCGAGGCCCTCCTCGTCGACCCAGTGGACCATGGCGCGCGACAGGAACGCCTTCGCCGCGTAGAGGACGTCGGCCTCCGGGAACGCGGCGCGGTAGGTCCGGCAGCGCTCGCGCACCTCGGCCTCGTCGAGCACGTACGCGGGGGTGCCGAACCTCCCGGCGACCCCGGCGAGCGACACCCCGCCGACGGACAGGTCGCCGTCCGGGCGGCGCGCGGTGGAAGCAGGCCACACCGTCAGGTCGTCCGCGGCGACCGGGGCGGGGGTACGCGGATGGGTGGTGGTCATGACGTACGTACTCCCTTGGTGAGTGGACCCGCCGGGGCGAGGGCGTTCGCGAAGGCGGTTGTCACGCCGGCCGTCCGCGCCCGCTGCCCGGCGTCCGCGCCGTCGCGGGCGGCCGGGGCGGCGAAGGCCGGGTCGATGACGACGGAGGTGACGCCGAGGGGAACGGCGAGGGCCCTCAGCGCCGGTTCGCCGAGCCGGATCCACTCCTGCTCCCGGCCCAGCGTCGCGGCGAGCCGCTCGCGGCTGGTGAACCCGACGGCGGTACGGGCGCCGAGCGGCGTACGGAACATACGGGCGGCGTACCCCGAAGGCCCCGGCCGGACGGGAACGTGCAACAGCCCGGCCGGGACAGGTTCGGCAGGCTCCGGATCCTCACCGCACAGCAGGTCGTTCATGGGCTCCTCCGGAGCATCCTCGAATCGGGCGGGACCACCTCGGCGGTCACCGACGGCCGGGGCGTGCCGCCGACGCTATGCCCGTGCGGCGGGTGCTTCGGCCCGCCCCGGGGTCTCATGACGCGACGCTGACGGCGACGGCCCCGGCGCTGACGTGCCGTTGACACGCCAGGCTCCGGGCGGGACCGGCCTCGGCGGATCGACCCCGGCGGCGTAATCAGTCATCTGTGCGAGGACTCATACCAGAGCGGGACGTCGGCCGCCGGAGTTCGGCAACTGCCCCCCGCACATGAAGTGGTGCCGACTACCGTGAGTGCTCGCCGTGCGACGCCCGGTCGATCCTTTCTGCCGTCGCGCCGGTCTGCCCCACCCCCGAGAGAACAGAGGACGAGGACGCCGTATGTCTCAGCTTCGCCAGCCGGCCGCACGCGCAGACCGTCGCGAAGGCGGTCGGCACGGCAGGCCGGCCGGGCGGACCGCGCCCCGTCCTGCCGAGACCCACATACGGCCCCAACTGCTGCGCCTGGCCGTGCTGCCACCGCTCGCGGTGGCCCTCAGCGCCAGCGCGGCCGTGCTGTTCGCCGTACGGTCCACCGGCGTGCGGCCCGGCCCCGCCCTGTGGAGCGTGCTCGCCGGGGCCTGCCTCGTGACGATCGCGGGCATCGTCATCGCGGCCGTCGCCGCCGACCGCGCCGCCACGACCGTCCGCGACCGGGTCCTCTCGCTGCGCCGCACCACAGCCCGAGGCCAGGCCGAACTGCGGGGACTCGTCGAGCAGTTGCGCAAGGGCGAGGCGCCGCCACCGCGCCGCGCCCCCAAGGCGCCCGTGCCCGGCGCGGACGACTTCGACCAGCTCGGCGCCGACCTGGCACGCGCCCAGGACATCGCCGTCACCGCCGTCGTCCAGGCCACACGCCTCTCCAGCCAGGCGGGCAGCCAGCAGAAGGTCGAGGTCTTCGTGAACCTCGCCCGCCGCCTGCAGTCCCTGGTGCACCGCGAGATCTCCCTCCTCGACGACCTGGAGAACGACGTCGAGGACCCGGACCTCCTCAAGGGCCTCTTCCACGTCGACCACCTCGCCACCCGCATCCGCCGCCACGCCGAGAACCTCGCGGTCCTCGGCGGCGCCGTCTCCCGGCGCCAGTGGAGCCACCCCGTCTCCATGACCGAGGTGATGCGCTCCGCGATCGCGGAGGTCGAGCAGTACTCACGGGTCAAGCTCGTGCCGCCGATCGACGGGACCCTGCGCGGCCACGCCGTCGCCGACTGCATCCACCTCCTCGCCGAACTCGTCGAGAACGCCACGGTGTTCTCCGCCCCCCACACCCAGGTCCTGCTCCGCGCCAACCTGGTGACGTCCGGGCTCGCCGTCGAGGTCGAGGACCGCGGACTCGGCATGCCGGTCACCGAACAGAACAAGATGAACGCGCTGCTCGCCGACCCCGACCAGGTCAACGTGGACAGCCTGCTGCGGGACGGGCGCATCGGACTGTTCGTGGTGTCGCAGCTCGCGCGGCGGCACGGCATCACCGTACGGCTGCAGACCAACATCTACGGCGGGGTCCAGGCCGTCCTCGTGCTGCCGCAGGAACTGCTCGGCGCCGACCAGGAGGAGCAGGCCCCACGCGTGCGCCGGGCCGCCGCCGCGGCGACCGCCGACAGCGTGCTCGCGCCGGGCGCCGCCGCCGCGCACGGGCGCAGCGCCCTCACGCACCCCGCCGACACCGGGACCCACCTGCCCCCGGCGGCGCCGCCCACCCCGGCCCCGCTGCACGGGGGCATGACCGCCGTACCGCGCCCACGCACCGAACCGCCCCGGCCGCCCGTCGAGCAGCCCCTGGTCCCGTACCCGGAACAGCCCCAGCAGCCACGGACGCCCCAGGCGCCACCCGGTGCCGCGCCCCTCCCGCAGCGCCACACGGGCGGCCCGCGGCTCACCCCCGCCGACGCCCTGCCCGGTATCCGCCCCGAGGAGCGCCGGAGCGCGGCCGAGCACGCGGCGACCCCGCCCACCCCGGTCAACGGCGCGGTGCGCGGCACCATCGAGCGCCCCGGACTGCCCCGGCGCAGAGCCCAGGAACACCTCGCCCCGCAACTGCGCGGCGGCCCCGCACCCCGCCAGGACGACGAGCCGCCGGTCGGCCACGACCCCGGCCTCATGGCCGCCTTCCAGCGCGGCATCACCCTCGCCGAGGCGGCCGGACCGCGCGACCTGCCCGACGAGGCGCCCGGGGCCGGGGGCGGCGGAAGCGGGGGCGCCGCATGACCCCGGCCCCGGTGACACCGCACCGCCAGGTGATACCCGGCGGGCCCCGACCCGCCCCCGCTGCCCAGCTGACCAGCACCACACCGAGCAGTCCACCAAGGAGTCGATCCCCCATGGCGAGCGATGTGCCGACGGGTCATGTGTCCGATCTCGACTGGCTGATGAGCGGCCTCGTCCAGCGCGTTCCCCACACCAACAGCGCCGTGCTGCTCTCCTCCGACGGTCTCGTCAAGTCCGTGCACGGACTCGACGCCGACAGCGCCGACCACATGGCGGCGCTCGCCTCCGGCCTCTACTCGCTCGGCCGCAGCGCCGGCGTGCGGTTCGGTGACGGCGGCGACGTACGGCAGGTGGTGGTGGAACTCGACTCCACACTGCTCTTCGTGTCGACCGCGGGCTCCGGCACCTGTCTGGCGGTGCTCGCCGGGCGGGAGGCCGACGCCGCCGTGCTCGGCTACGAGATGGCCATGCTCGTCAAGAGCGTCCGCCCCTACCTGGTGACCGCGCCGCGCCAGCTCTCCGCCGAGCCCACGGCGATGAGGAATTGAGGGTGTCGGCCCCGCAGGACGGGCCATGGCTCGACGGCGCGGCAGGCCGGCTCGTGCGCCCGTACACGATCAGCGACGGACGCACCCGGCCCAGTACGTCGATGGATCTGCTGTCCCAGATCATGGCCACAGGGGCGACCCCCCTCGGCTACCTGGGACCGGAGCACAGCCAGGCGCTCGAACTGTGCGCGCAGCCCACATCGGTCGCGGAGATCGCCGGCCATCTCGGACTCCCCGCGGCCGTCACCAAGGTTCTTCTGTCCGACCTCGTCGACTGCGGGGCCGTCACCACCAAGCCCCCCACGTTCCACGACAACCCCACTGACCGGTCCCTACTGGAGGCAGTGCTCGATGGACTACGACGACAGCTCTGATCCCTTCCCCACCGCGCTGAAGATCTTGGTCGCGGGCGGGTTCGGGGTCGGCAAGACGACTTTCGTCGGCGCGGTCAGCGAGATCGCTCCGCTCAGCACCGAAGAGCTGCTCACCACCGTCAGCGCCGCGACCGACAACCTCGACGGCATCGAGAACAAGGTCGAGACGACCGTCGCCATGGACTTCGGCCGCATCACCCTCGACCCCGAACACGTCCTGTACCTCTTCGGCACCCCCGGCCAGGAGCGCTTCTGGTTCATGTGGGACGAACTCTCCGAAGGGGCCCTCGGCGCGGTCATCCTCGCCGACACCCGCCGCCTGGAGGACTGCTTCGCCGCCGTCGACTTCTTCGAGGAGCGCGGCATGGGCTTCATCGTGGCGGTCAACGAGTTCGACGGCGGCTACCGCTACGAACCCGAGGAGGTGCGCGCCGCCATCGACCTCGACCCCCAGGTGCCCGTGGTGCGCTGCGACGCCCGCATCTCCAGCTCGGGCATCCAGACCCTGCTCACCCTGGTCCGGCACCTGCTGGCCCACGCCGCCCCGGCGGCCAGCGGTTTCGGGGCCCACACATGACGTACGCGGGCCGGGGAGCGGGCGCATGACGTACGACGCGACGGGGCGTCTGCTGCTGACCCCGGTCGACCGGGAGGGGCCCGAGCGGGCGTCCCGGCTGCGCGGCCTCGGCCTCGGGCTGTACTCCGAACCGGTCTTCGACCTGTTCGCGGACCGCCTCGCCGAACTGACCGGGGCGCCCTACGCCATGGTCAACTTCATCGACGAGAACCGGCAGTTCTTCGCCGGACTGCACACACCCGACGGACACCACAGAGGCGAGGAGCTCGGCGCACTCGCCGCCCGGTCCGCCGACGGCGCGCCCAACCGCTACATGGCGCGCGACCACGGCTACTGCCCTCATGTGGTCGTGCGCCGCAAAGCCCTCGTCCTGGAAGACGTGTGCGACTACCCGAGGTTCGCGGGCAACCCCGTGGTCGACGAGATAGGGATTCGCTCCTACCTGGGCGCGCCGCTGCTCGACGACTTCACGGGTCTCGCACTCGGCACCGTGTGCGTGGTGGACATCGCGCCCCGCCGCTGGGGCAGGGCCGGGCTCGCGACCATCAAGGCGGCGGCCGACGAGCTGATGGAGGTGGTGCGCGGGCGCGGGATCCTGCTGACGTGACCGCGGGCCCCGCGATGACGCCCGCCGCTCAGACGGTCACCGTCTCGCCGTCCGGGAACGTGATGCGTACCTGCCCGTCGTCGTCCACCACGCACGCGATCGACTCCCGCAGCGCCCGCGGATGCACCACGTCACGGGTCAGCGCCACCAGCGTGACGTGCGTGCCGGTGCCGCCGGGGTGGAGCGAACGGAGGTAGGGCGTCGCCGAATGCGGGCCGTAGGCGTTGGCCTCGACCTCGCGCGCGATGCCGGCCTCCTCGTCCCAGCCGTGCAGCGCCACCACCGCGCTCGTCAGACCCGTCTCCGTGCGCGTCAGGGCCCACCCCGGACCCTGCTCGGTGTGCGGCCGCGTCGTGTCGGCGACCGCGTGCCCGCCCTCGCGGACCGTGACCCCGGCCGGGGCCTGGACCCGGTGCACCCGCAGCTCCCACGGGCCGTGCAGCACACTCGTCGACTCGACCGGGAACTCCTCGTCGAACCCGGGGAGCCGAGCGTGATGACGGGAGGAGGCCCGGCGCCCCTCGCAGGAGAGGGGATGGATGCGGCGGCGGCGCGACGGTGTGCCGTCCGCGGCGATCAGCGCCACATGGTTGTCGACGGTACGCGCCCACGCGTGCGGTGCGGACTCGGGGGCGGTGGCCGTGGAGTACGCGAGCTTGGCGTAGTGCGGGTCGTCGGTGGCCGGGCCGTCGAGCGGGTTGTGGTCACTGCCGTGGTTGATCAGCCGGACGATGCCGTCGTGCGGGGTGCCGTGCAGCAGCCAGCCCGGCGCGGGCAGCGCGGTGTACCGCGCCGACTCCTCGACGGGGAGCGGGAGTTCGCGCTCCGTCCACACCGGATGATCCGCGGGCAGCAGCAGACCGAGGAACCCCTTGCTCGCCCAGTACGGTGACGCGGGCCCCGAGTACGCCTGGGTCGAGGGCAGGAACGTGTCGTACCAGCCCAGTGGCAGCAGTCCCCGCTCGTCCGGTACCCCGCGCTCCACGAAGTGCCGGGCCGCCCCGGACGCCAGGCGCCGGGTCAATCCCGGCGCCAGCGGCGTGCAGTCAGCCAGCGCCCCCATCCACACCGGGGCGGTCGCCGCGAACCGGTACGTCAGGGAGCGGCCCTGGTGCACGGGCGCGCCGTCCCCGCCGAAGAACTGCGGGTACGTGCCGAGGAACCGGGCCAGCCGCTCGCGGTAGACCTTGCCGCGCCCGCCGTCGCCGTCCGGCCCCGCCATGCGGGCCCACAGCAGCGGGTAGAGGTGCATCGCCCAGCCGACGTAGTAGTCGAAGTTGCGGCCGTCGCCGTCGGTGTACCAGCCGTCGCCGACGTACCAGTCCTCGATCCGGTCGAGGCCCCCGTCGATGTCGCTCCGGCTGTACGGGGCGCCGACCGACGCGAGGAACTGCTCCGACACGACCTGGAAAAGGCGCCAGTTGTTGTCCCAGGTCCGCCCGCCGACGAACCCGGAGAACCAGTCGACGACCCGCTCCTGGACACGGGTGTCGAGCCGGTCCCAGATCCAGGGACGGGTCTCGTGCAGGGCGACCGCGATCGAGGCGGCCTCCACCATCTGCTGGGAGCAGTCGGTGAGCTGCGGCCACGCCTCCCCGCTGTCACGGTCCGTGCCCGTTGTCAGACCCTCCGTGTACCTTTCGATCAGGTGGGAGAGAGCGGACGGACGGGGGTCTTCCGCCCCGCCGCCCGCGCCCGCTATCCGGAAGGAGGCCAGCAGAAATGACCGAGCGAACCCTTCGAGCCCGTCCGAGACGATCCCGGACCAGCTGGCCCGGCCGGGCAGCCGGTACTGGGCGAACCCCGGTGTGGCATAGGGCAGCAGCGCGTCCAGCTGCCGGTCGGCCAGGGCCTCCCAGTGCGCCCGCGTCCAGCCCGTCAGCGGGGAGCGGACACGGTCGGTGGGCGGCAGGGAGAAGTACGGGGCGGGCATGGTGGTTCGCTGGCTCCTCTGTCGGTCTGCGGGACGGACGGTGGCGAAGATCCGCCGCGCCCGACCCTGTGCGCGGTACGGGCTGACGGCGGGTTCAGGCGAGTTCGGCCGTGTGCGTATGGCCGCGTGAACCGGCGACCTCGACGGTGAGGACGGGGCGGCGCCCGGGCGTGAGGCTGATCGTGTCGTCGGCACGGACCACGCGCCGTACGGGGAAGGGCAGTTCGACCGTCAGCGTCGTGGCGGTGCGGCCCGGATCCGCGACGGCCACGGTGGCCCCGTGGCCGTGGCGCCGTACGAGGACGGTGCCGGACCCGTCCACGCGCAGCCCGTCGACGGCGCCCGCACCCCAGAAGTGCGCGGCGAGCAACCCCGCCCGGGGCGACTCGACGGCGTGCACGGTGCCGTCGGCGGCGAGGACCCGCACCGGGCGGGACCGGGACCAGACGGCTGTCGCGGCGGCGGTCGCGCCCGGCAGCAGGACGTAGGCGTAGGAAGCGGAGACGGGGGAGGGGCCGTGGTCGAACCAGAGAGTGGCGTAGCGACGGGTGACAGGGGTGGTGCTGCCGCCGGTGTCCGCGCCCGTGTTGAGGGCCCGCCAGGTGCCCGTGCGTTCCTCGCGCAGGGCGCGCAGCGAGCCGCCGGAGGGCAGGCCGCCGGAGGGAAAGACATAGCCGCCCGTGCCCTCCAGGTGGGCCCAGCGGGCGTCGTCCAGGCGCGCCGACCAGCCCTGTTCGGTGGGCTGCCGGCGGCCGTCGACGACGAGCCGGGGCGCACCGTCGGCGTGCAGGTTCCGGTTCTCCACGATCGTCTCGATCGTGCGGCCGTCGCTCGCGGTGATGTCCGCGCCGAGCGCGACGACCGCGTTGTCGACGAAGAACCATGTCTTCTTGGCGCGCAGCGTCGACCCGTCGGCGATCAGCTCCATGGCGGCCGCGCCGTACCTGCCGTCGAGCACGGCGCCGCCCGCGACGGCGTTCTTCGGGCGGTACGTGCTGGTCCCGCCGGCCGTGCCGAGGTCGGTCCGCGCGCGTGTGTCCACCGTCGTGCCCGGCAGCCGGTACGGGTCGACGGTCGGCCAGAAACCGTCGCCGAACGCGTCGGGGTCGTCGCCGTCGTACAGATAGGTCATGCCGTCGCCGGTGTACCAGCCGTGCAGGTTCTCGCCGTTGCCCGCCTCGTAGGCGCAGATGCGTTTCGAGGACAGTGCCAGGGCGCACGCCCAGCGGGGCCGCCGGTGCACGACCCGGTCCATGTCGGCGAGGACGAAGTGCCCGGTCAGCCGGTCCGCGGGCCGTACCGCGGGGTCGTCGAGGACCGCCTTCGCGCGCGCCAGGGCGGGGACGCCGACCAGACCCGCGTAGGGGGTCGCCTTGTTGCGCAGGATCCAGCCCTTGGCCGCCGCGCGCCAGCGGTCCGCGTACGACCGCGGCGCGCCGTCGGCGAGTTGCAGGATGTACGAGACGGCCACGGCCCCGTCGGTGTGGTCGGGGGCGCGTTCGCGGGAGATCGCGCGACCGCGTACCGGGTCCATCATCACGCCGTCGAACAGGACGGGGGAGAAGGCCCGGTCCACGGCGTCGTGCAGCACGGTGACGGCCGGATCGGCGACGGCCCATTCGGAGCCGGCGAGGAGCGCGATGAGCTGGCCCGCGCTGCCGAGCAGGACACTCCCGTACGTGCCCGTGTAGGCGACGTTGCCGTGCTGGACGAAGGAGCCGTCCTCGTAGAACCCGTCGCCCGAAGTGACGTACCGGAAAAGGCTGTTCCTGCCGCTGTCACGGAGGTCGGACAGGCCGTCGCGGGCCAGGGCGAGGGCGGCGGGATCGCGGGCGAGCAGACCGCGCAGGGCGACGATGACGGCCTTGTCGGCGCGGTTGGCTCCGGTCTCGGCGAGGGAGGGGGAGTTGGTGCGGCGGTCCGGGTCCGGGACGAACCGGGCGACGGCCCGCACGTACGCGGCGAGATCGTCGGCGGGCAGCCGCGCGCGCAGCAGCACGCAGGTGTCCATGAGCGCGCGGGGCGCGCCGATCTCCCAGAACCACCAGTTGCCGGACTCGGGGCGAGCGGCGTGGTAGCCGACGGTGTTGAGGAAGCGCAGCGCGTCGAGGAGTTCGGCGAGCACGGTCGCGTCGCCGGTCAGCGAGGTGCCGGGGGTGGCCCAGGCGGTGGCGACGGTCCGCAGTCGAGGGTAGCTCTGGCCGAACATGCCGGGGTCGGAGGCCGGGGCGAGGTCCGGCCACAGAGCCGTCCGCGCCGTGGACGTGTCGAGCTGCCGCCACCAGGCGGTGGCTTGTGTGTCCAGGGCGGTGAGGGCCGCCGCGAAGTCGGGGTCGCCGGCGTCGAACGCGCCGCCGGTGAGCTGCTGTCCGGCGCGGCTCAGGAGTACCTCGTACGGGTCGGTCTCCTCGGCGGCGGCGCTGCCCGCCGGTGGAAGCACGGTCGCGGCGGCGCCCGCTCCGGCGAGCGTGAGCGTCTGACGTCGAGTCAGGTCCATGGGTCGTCCTCTCCCGGGTCAGTCGGACAGGGTGGCCGGGTCGACCGGTGGCTTCGGCAGTCGGAGTGCGGCGAGCGCGGCGAGCCCCTCCGCGTTGATCGGGTACGCCCACCGGGAGACGAAGAAGTCGGTGAGGTCGTAGCCGCTGACACGGCTGGTGTAGACCGCGAAATCGGCCCAGCGCAGGGCGTCCTGCGTCGCCCAGTCGGACTGCGGGTTCTCGGTGCGGACGAGGCGGTGCAGTTCGGGCCAGATGCCGGTGCCGAAGGCGAGTTCCAGCTGGCGCAGGGAGACCAGCTTCTCGTAGGCGCCGAACGAGGTGGCGAAGGCGAGCCCCGGAGCGCCGAGCTTGGGCAGTGCGGACCGGAACGGGGTGAGGCCGGTCGTGGCATCGGGGGTGAGGAGGTTGGAGGGTTGGCCGAGGGTGCGCTGCGCCGCAAGCGAGTAGATGTTGACGGTGACTTCGGTCAGGCCGGACGGGCGGTAGGCGAACTGCTGGTGCAGGTGCCCGAGTTCGTGGTACAGCCCCCAGCCGCGCGTGGTGAGGCCCTGCACGGTCAGGAGCCGGTCGAAGTAGGCGGGCGGGAAGGCGTTGTAGTAGTGCGTGGCGTAGGCGCCGACCCCGGCCGGGACCTTCTGGACCTCGCTGAACTGGTAGGGGCCCGCCTTGCGCCGGTGCAGCGCGGAGGAGCCGTCCAGCCCGGCGACGACGGCGTGGGAGGCGATGACCTTCTCGAAGGTGTTCATCAGCGCGGTGTGGTCCTCGCCCCGGTAGGGCAGGAAGTTCGCCCGGGTGACGGTCACGAGCGCGTGCGGCGACACCAGTTCGACGTACAGGGAGTCGGTGAACGTGTCGAGCTGCTGCTGGAACGCGGCTTCCGTCGTGCCGCCCAGGACGAACGTCGGCATGCGCACCGCGCCCCGCGCGAAGGTCACCCGAGCGCGCTCGCCGTCGCCGGGCAGGCGCAGATGGATCGGCCCGCCGTAGGGGTCGCTGAAGGTGTTGACGCCCTGGGCCAGGGTGACGGCGCGGGGCGTCATGAGGTCGGCGTTCTCGGGATGGTTGTCGTACGTGCCGATGTGCAGTGTCGGCAGGACCCCGTCGAGCGCCGCCACCCGGACCGTGATCGCGGCGCCTGCGGGGGCGTAGTGGCCCGTGGCGATGAAGTCGCTGCCGCGGTAGGTGGTGGCCAGCCGCAGCCGTTCGGTCTCGGCGTCGGTGAAGGCACGGGTGGTGACCGTGGTGGGGGCACGCCCGGCGGGCGTACGGGCCGACGCGGGGCCGGCACCGGCGAGCGACAGCGCGCCCGCGCCCGCGCCACCGGCGATGCCGGCCAGGACGGAGCGGCGGCCGAGAGGACGGAAGCTGTTCATGGCGGGGGTTCTCCTCAGGGAGGCGGCGAGCGGGGGAGGCCGGTCGGGGCGTCCGGGCCGTTCGGGTCGTTCGGTGCGTTCAGTCCGTTCAGTCCGAGAGGGTGCTGGGGTCGACCGCGGGTCGGGGCAGCCGCAGCGCGGCGATCTCCGCCAGCCCCTGGGCGTCGACCGGCATCGCCCACCGGTTCACGAGGAAGTCGGTCAGGTCGCGGCCCGCTGTGCGGGAGGCGTAGGTGGCGAGCGCACGGTACTGACGGGCCTCCACCTCCGGCGGATGGTCGTACTCCTCGACCGGGGCGTCGTGCTGGTGCTCGGCGCGGACCAGCCGGTGCAGGCGCGGCCAGAAGTCGTCGCCGAAGGCGAGCTCCAACTGCCGCAGCGGGACGAGCTGTTCGTACGCGCCGAGGTCGTCGACGTAGGAGAGGCCGGGCGTGCCGAGCTTGGCCCGGGCGGAGGCGAACCAGTCGAGGCCGGTCGCCGCGTCGACCGTCAGCAGGTTGGAGGGCTGGTGCAGGGTGCGCTGCGCCGCCAGCGAGTAGATGTTGACGGTGACTTCGGTGAGCGTGCCCGCCTGGTACGCGGCCTGCTGGTTGAGGTGCCCCAGCTCGTGGTAGAGCCCCCAGCCGCGGGTGGTCAGGCCGCTGACTGTGCACAGCCGGTCCATATAGGCGCGGGGAAAACCGTTGAAGCCGTGCCAGGCGTAGGCGCCGACGCCCTTGGGGACGACGCTGACCTCGTTGAAGTGGTAGCGGCCCGCCTTGGGGCGGTCCAGGGGGCGGCGGCCGTCGAGGCCGCTGATCCGGTGGTGCGAGTCGATGACCGTGTCGAAGAGCGCCATCAGGGCGGCATGGTCCTCGTCGCGGTAGAGCAGGGCGCCCTCACGGGTCAGGGTCAGGATGGCCTGGTCGGTGGTGAGTTCGACCCAGGGCACCTCCGTGATCGTGTCCAGTTGCCGCTGGAAGTCCGCCTCGGTGGTGCGGCCGAGGACGAACGAGGCCATCCGTGCGGTGCCGGAGACGAAGGAGACGGCGGCCCGTCGGCCGTGTCCGGCGAAGCTCAGGTACAGGGGCCCGCCGTAGGGGTCGCTGACCGTGTTCGTACCGGGGGTGAGGGGATGGGCGCGGGGGGTTTTGAGGGCGGTGTCGGTGTTGTAGTCGTCGAACGTGCCGATGTGCAGCACGGGCTGGACCCCGTGGCCCGAGCGCAGCCGGACGGTGACGTGTGTGCCGGGCGCGGCATAGCGGCCGGTCGGGATGAAGTCACTGGCGCGCAGCGAACGGTCCAGGCGCAGCCGTTCGGTCTCGGCGTCCGGGAATGCCTCGATGAGCAGGGTGTCGTCGCCGGGCCCGCCGCGCGCGGCCGATGCGGCGGCGCTCCCGGGGGCGCCCAGAACGGCGGCGGCGCCGGCTCCCGTGAGCCCGGCGAGCAGGGCGCGACGCCCGACACCCCGGGGGCCGCCGACGGAGGCGGATGAGGAGAGGGGAGGGGAGAAGGAGGGGGAGGGAGAAGGGGAGGGGAAGGGGGATGAGGGAGAAGACAGGCGAGCAGGGCGCATCCAGGGACTCCCATGGGGACGATGAACGTCGGGGCGATGGGCGGGACGGGCGTGGGGGCTGCGCGCCAGCATGTAAGCGTTTGCTATCCGGCCGCAAGAGGGTCGGGCGAGTTTCTGTTCGTTACTACGCCCAGCGCCGCGTGAACGAGCAGAAACGCGCACCGGGGCGATGGCGGGCGGAACTGGAGTGCGCGGACAGCGGAGGCAGAACCGAGCGGTTCGGCCGGTTCGGTCGGCTCAGTCCTGGCGGCGTTTCCCGCCGGGGCGTGGCGCGGCCACCGAGTCCCGCACCACGAGATGCGTGCTGAGCCGCAGCGTGCCGGTGGTGGGGGCGCGCCAATCGTCCTCGTCGCCTCCGTTGAGCGCGACGCGTACCGCCTGGCGGCCCATCTCCTCCAAGGGGATCCGGACGGTCGTCAGGCGGGGCCGCAGTTCCTGGGCGACCGGGATGTCGTCGTAGCCGACCAGGGAGACGTCGTGCGGGATGCGTACTCCTGCCTCCTCCAGGGCCTGCGCGGCGCCTGCCGCCACGATGTCGTTCGCGGCGAACACCGCGGTGAACTCGGGCCCGTCCTGGAGGAGTTCGGCCATGCGCCGGTAGCCGAAGGTGCGGCTGAACGGGCCCGGCTGCTCCAGGCCGGGGTCGCGGGTGATGCCCCGCAGTTCGAGTGCGCGGCGGTGCCCGGCGAGCCGGTCCTTGGCGGTGGAGAGGCCGGGCGGCCCGCCCAGATAGAGAATCCGCTCATGCCCCTGGCTGATCAGATGGTCGGTGAGGGCGAAGGCGCCGCCCTCGTTGTCGTACTCGACGCCGACCGTGGGGGCACCGTTGCCGATCGAGGGGCGCCCGCACAGCACCAGCTTCGAGCCACCCGCGTCCAACTCGCGGGCGCGCCGCGCGAGTTCGACCTTGTACTCGCGGTCGTCGACGCTGCCGCCGACCAGTACCACCGCGTCGGCCCGTCGTTCGTGCATCAGCTCGATGAAGGCCAGCTCGCGCCGTGGGTCGCCCTGCGTGCAGCAGACCAGGCAGAGCCGGTCGCCGTCGGTGGCCTCTCGTTCGACGCCGCGGGCGATGTAGGCGTAGAAGGGGTCGATGAGTTCGCTCACGATGATGCCGACCGTGCGGCCGGAGACGCCGGCGAGGGCGCGGGCATGGGCGTTGACCACATACCCGAGGTCGCGCATCGCCGCCTCCACGCGTTCGCGCGTCTCGGCGGCGACCGGGTAGTTGCGGTTCATGACGCGGGACACGGTCGCCGTGGACACGCCGGCGCGCTCGGCCACGTCGACGACGGTCGCGCGCCGCCGACCGGCGGCCTTGCCGTTGCCCGGTGCCGCTGAACTCTGCCGGGACATCCGGCCCACCCCCTGATGGTCACGCTGGTCTGTCTGCCGGGCTGCCCGCTGCTCTGCTCGCGGTTCCGGCGGCTGGTCTTCCTGCTGCCTCGACGATCGGACCTCTTCCTGGCCCGACCGCCGGTCTTCCTGCTGCCTCGACGATCGGACCTCTTCCTGGCCCGACCACCGGTTTTCCTGCCGGTCGGACCACGAGTCCGACTGCCGGGCCGACCGCCGATCGGACCGCCGATCGGACCGCCGATCGGACCGCCGGTCCGCCGGCCGGTCCAGCAGTCGCACCGGCCCCTGGTCCGCCTGTGGTTGCACGCCCGGACCAGAGCCTAGGCCGTTCGAAGGGAGCGCGCTCACGCGATCCGTTCCAGGTCGTCGAGGAGTACGGGGTGGTTCAGCGGCACCCCGCGCGCGTAGCGGGCGAGTTCGTCGACGGCGAGGGCGCCGAGGCGGCCCACCTCGTTGCCCTGGGCGCCCGCCATGTGCGGCGTGATGAAGACGTTGGGCAGGTCCCACAGCGGGTGGCCGGGCGGCAGCGGCTCCGGGTCCGTGACGTCGAGCACGGCGTCCAGCCGGCCGCTGACCAGGTGCTCGACGAGCGCGGCCGTGTCCACGAGGGGGCCGCGCGCGGTGTTCACCAGCAGAGCGCCCGGCCGCATCATGCCGAGGCGGCGGGCGTCCATCAGATGCCGGGTCTCCTCGGTGTCGGGTGCGTGCAGGGTGACGACGTCGCTGGTGGCGACCAGGGTGTCGAGGTCGGTGCGGGCCGCGCCGAGCAGTTCGGCCTCGGCGTCGGAGACGTACGGGTCGTACAGCAGCACCTCGGCGTCGAGGGAGCGCAGCAGCTGGACGACGCGGCGCCCGGTCCGGGAGGCGCCGATCACGCCGACGGTGATGCCGTGGGTGCCGAGCCAGTGGTGCCGGTCCAGGTCGGCGCCGGTGCGGTGGGTGCGCCGGTCGCGGAAGAGACGGGCGAGCGGGAACGCCCGCTTGGCGCCGAGAATGATCGCCGCGAGGGTGAATTCGGCGACCGGTACGGCATTGGCCGCCGCCGCCGAGGAGACGGCGATGCCGCGCGCGTAGGCGTCCCGGCTCAGGAACGTCTTGACGGTTCCTGCCGCGTGGATCACCGCGCGCAGCCGGGGGGCCAGGTCGAGCACGGCGGTGTCGATGGCCGGGCACCCCCAGCCGGTGAGCAGGACCTCGCATTCGGCGAGCGCGGCACGCGCCTCCCCGCTGCCGAACTCACGGACCACGTGCGGCGGTTGGATGTCCGCGGTCTCCTCCAGGCGGGCCCGCACGGCGGGCGGGAAGACGTCGTCGACGACCGCGGAGTCCATCGCGAGAACCGTACGGGGCCGCCGCGAAGGCGGTGTGGCGTCGGCGGCCGCGACCTCGACCGGCGCCTCGTCAGTGGTACGCACCCTGCCTCCGGACAGTAAACGTGTTCTATGGCGTGACGGCACGCTAGGGACGCAGCGGCTCGACCGTCAAGGTCATGCGCTGGCCAGGCAGGGCAAGTTGTCTGCTTAGTACGTGAAATGGGCGTCTTAAAAGGCGAGTTCCTGAGGTTGCTTGACGCGGCTGTTCCGCGGATCCCTTGACGCTGGGGTTAACCGCTTACTAACTTGCCGCCGCAGATACGCAGTTACGTGCGACACGGCTTCCGCGCCACTCGGCCGAACAGGACCGCCCCATGACTGTTCCCGCTCCACCCCTCGTCGTTCACCGCAAGACCCTCTGGCAGCGACTCAAGCGCGACAAGGTGATGCTGCTGCTGTGCCTGCCCGGCTTCCTGTACTTCGTGGTCTTCCACTACGTGCCGCTGCTCGGCTACATGGTGGCCTTCCAGGACTACCAGCCCTACCTGGGCTACATGCACAGCGCCTGGACCGGCCTCACGAACTTCACGAACGCCTTCGCCGACCCCGACTTCTGGTCGGCGACCGGCAACACCCTGAAGATCGCGCTGGTCCAGCTGGTCCTGTTCTTCCCCGTGCCGATCGGGCTCGCCCTGCTGCTCAACAGCATCGTCAGCGACAAACTGCGCCGCTTCGTGCAGAGCGTCGTCTATCTGCCGCACTTCATCGGCTGGGTCATCATCGTCTCGATCTTCCAGCAGATCCTCGGCGGCGCGGGCGTCGTCCCCGACCTGCTGGAAGCCGTCGGCCTGCCGCGCTACGACATGATGACCGACCCGGACGCCTTCCCCTGGCTGCTCGCGCTCCAGGTCATGTGGAAGGACGCCGGCTGGGGCACCATCATCGTCCTCGCCGCGCTGCTCTCCATCGACCGCGGCCTGTACGAGGCGGCCGCCATGGACGGCGCCGCCCGCCGGCGCCGCTTCTGGCACGTCACACTGCCCGGCCTGTCCCCGGTGATCGTCCTCCTGCTGATCCTCAACCTCGGCAACATCCTCACCGTCGGCTTCGAGCAGATCCTGCTCCAGCGCGACGCCGTCGGCCCCGGCAGCGGTGAAGTCCTCGACACCTACGTCTACTTCCACGGCATCAAGGACAACCAGTGGGGCACCGCGGCCGCGATCGGCCTGGTGAAGGCCGTGATCGGCACCGTGCTCGTCATCGGCGCCAACAAGTTCGCCCACCGGCTCGGCCACGAAGGGGTGTACCGCGGTGCTGACCGTTGACACGACCGCGGTGCGCACGCGCCGCCGCAGGAGCAGCGCACCCGCCGACGGAGAGCTGCGTCCCTCAGGTGCCCGCCCGCCGTGGATGGAGCGCCCCACCAGGGCGGGGCTCGTCCTGAAGGGGCTCGCGCTCGTCATCGTCGTGGGCCTGGTCGCGTACCCGCTGCTCGGTGTCATCGGCACCAGCTTCGCCTCGCAGACCGACATCATCCGCTCCAACGGCCTCGTCCTGTGGCCCGACCACCCGAACCTGGACGCCTACCGCACCGCCTTCACCGGCGGCCGTGTCACCCGCGCCCTGTTCGTGAGCGTCGGCGTCACCGTCATCGGCACCGCGTTCAGCCTGCTCGCCACCATCGGCATGGCGTACGGGCTCTCGCGGCGCGGCATCGTCGGCGGCCGCGCCATCCTCATGACGGCCCTGTTCACGATGTTGTTCAATGCGGGCGTCATCCCCAACTTCCTGCTGGTGAAGGAGCTCGGCCTCTACAACACCTTCGCCGCGCTCGTCCTGCCGACGATGGTGAGCGCCTTCAACCTCGTCGTGATGCGCGCCTTCTTCATGAACCTGCCGGAGGAGTTGTACGACGCCGCGAAGGTCGACGGCGCGGGCGACTTCCGCACCCTGATCCGTGTCGTGCTGCCGCTGTCGAAGGCGGTCGTCGCCGTCGTCGGCCTCTTCTATGCCGTCGCGTACTGGAACGCGTACTTCAACGCCCTGCTCTACCTCGGCGACAACGACAAATGGCCGCTGCCGATGGTGCTGCGCACGTTCATCCTCCAGGGCCAGAACCTCGACACCGCCGCGGCCGGCGAGGCGATCGCCCCGCAGCAGGCCGTGCAGATGGCCGTGCTCGTGATCGCGGTCGTGCCGATCCTGCTCGTCTACCCGTTCCTCCAGCGGTTCTTCACCAAGGGCGTCCTCACCGGCGCCGTCAAGGGCTGACGCCACCGCCCGCACCCCCCTCGACTCGTCCTCCGTCCCCTCGTACCGAGGAGCTTCCCGATGCCCGGCACCACATCCGTCAACCGCCGCACCTTGTTCCGCTGGGGTGCGGGCGCCGGCCTCGCCGTCGTCGCCGCCCCGCTCCTCGCCGCCTGCGGCGACGGCGGCACCACCGCCAAGGCCGAGGCGAACAGCGCCAAGCTGCTCCCCACGACCACCGTCCGCTCCATCGGCGTCAACGCCGACCTGCCCGGCACGGCGGCCGGCGTACCCAACGCCTTCCTGACGTACCCGGCGAACCCGGCCCGCGCCACCAGGGGCACCCCGCTCAAGGGCGCCAAGAAGATCACCGCGGTCACCGAGACGTTCGCGCCGCTGCCGCCCGAGCGGGGCAAGAACGCCGCCTGGCGGGAGATGGAGAAGCTGCTCGGCACCCAGGTCGACTTCACGGCGGTGCCCGCGGACGACTACCCGGCGAAGTTCTCCACCATGGTGGCGGGCGACCAGCTCCCCGACATCTTCATGTACCCGGAGACCGGCGGCGTCGACAACAAGGGCGCCTTCCTCACCGCCAAGTGCGCGGACCTCACCCCGCACCTGTCCGGCGACAAGGTCAAGGACTACCCGAACCTGGCCGCCGTCCCCGAGTACGCCTGGCAGGACGCCATCTACGCGGGCAAGCTCTACGGCATCCCGATCGCCCGCTCGGGCAGCGGCGGCGCGGGCTTCTACCGCGCCGACCTCTTCAAGAAGGCCGGCGTCACCGGCCTCGACCAGATCGACAGCGTCGAGCGGCTGGTGGAGCTCGCCAAGGACCTCACCGACGCGAGGAAGAAGGAGTACTTCTTCACCGGCGGCAGCCTGAATCTGCTGGCCATGTCGTCCGGCGCCCAGCACTACTGGAAGCACGACCACAAGACCGGCACGTGGACGTACCAGCTGGAGGACGAAGCGTACCGGCACGCCGTCGAGACCGCCGCGAAGCTCTACAGGGCGGGCTGCTTCTACCCCGGCACCGTGCAGATGTCCGGCGCCCAAAAGGCCCAGTACACCGGCCTGTTCATGAACGGGAAGGCCGCGTACGTCTACGACGGCATGCCGTCGTACCTGACCACCTCCACCGGTTACGTCGACGCGATGGCCGCCATCGACAGCTCCTTCGACGTGCGGCCCATGGTGCCGGTCGGCAAGGACGCCGTCGTCTGGACCGACAACGTCTCGTTGCAGAACTGCCACCTCACCAAGACCGACGACAAGCGCGTGAAAGAGCTCCTGCGCCTCGCCGACTTCGCCGCCTCCCCGTTCGGCTCGGTCGAGTACACACTCATCAACTACGGCGTCGAGGGCACCGACCACCACCGGGACAAGCACGGCACCCCCGTCCTGACCGAGCAGGGCGCGCAGGACGTCACCGTGCCCTGGTCCAAGCTCGCCTCCGCGACCCCCGCGTTCTTCAGCGCCACGCACCCCGAAGCGGCGCGCTACGTCCACGAGGCGTACACGAAGCTCATCCCGCTGATGATCGAGGACCCCACGCTCGCCTACACGGCGCCGACCTGGGACTCCAAGGGCCTCGGCAGCCTCTACAGCATCCACCTCGACGGGGTGAAGGATCTCATCACCGGCCGCAAGCCGCTGTCGGCCTACGACGCCCTGGTCAAGAAGTGGCGCGGCGCCGGCGGCGACAAGTGCCGCGCCGAGTTCGAGCAGGCCTCCCATGAGCAGCCCACGTCGAAGGGGAAGAAGTGACCACCAGCAGACGCGCACTCCTGAAGGGCGCGGGCGGCGCCGCGTTCACGGTCCCGCTCCTCGCCACGGCCGCCCACGCCAGGGGCTCCGGCCCCCGGCCCGGCTCCGACGGCGTCGGCGACCCGCTCTTCCCGACGCTCGGCAACGGCGGCTACCAGGTCACGCACTACGACCTGACCTTCGACTTCACGCCGGTCACCTACGACTTCACCGGCAAGGTCACGCTCCGCGCGCAGGCCACGCAGGACCTCTCCTCGTTCAACCTGGACACCGACGGCCACACCATCGACGCGATCACGGTGAACGGCCGCACCGCGCCCTTCGCCCTGTCCGTCGGCACATCGGGGCAGGAGCTGACCGTCACCCCGGCCCGGCCGCTGCGCAAAGGCGCACCGTTCACCGTCACTGTCGCGTACCGCGGCAACGGCAAGGCGCCGCGCGTGGGGCTGACCGGCTGGAAGTTCGGCACCGACGGCGGCTTCGCCTCCGCCGTGCAGTCCTCGCGCGCCGACACGTTCCTGCCGTGCAACGACACCCCGTCCGACAAGGCCACCTGGACCTTCCACATCGCGGCGCCCGAGGGGTATGTCGCCGCCGCCAACGGCGAGTTGACCGGCAAGGACAAGCGGCCGGACGGTTCGACCCTGTGGCACTTCGCGCTGCGCGAGCGGATGCCCACCGAACTCCTCGGCATCGCCGTCGTCAAAGGCACCTACCTGTACGGCACTTCGCACACCGGACTCCCGCTGCGGCACATCGTCCCGCAGGGCCAGGAGGACAAGTACGGCCCGATCGTGGCCCGCACACCGGACCATCTCGCCTGGCTGGAGGCGAAGTTCGGCCGGTACCCGTTCTCCGTGTACGGCGTGCACATCTACGACGGCTACACCGACGCGCTGGAGAACTCCACGCTCACCCTCATGGGCACCAACTGGTTCAAGCCCAACGCCGACGGTGACCCCACCTACGAGAACACCATGGTCCACGAGCTGACCCACCAGTGGTTCGGCGACTGCGTCACCCCGAACGACTGGCAGCAGGCCTGGCTGAACGAGGGCCCGGCCGTGTACTACGCCGCCCTGTACAGCGAGGAACGCGGCTGGTCGCTCATGGACGACAAGATGAAGGCGACCTACGCCAAGCTCGACGCGATCCGCGCGAGCGACGGCCCGCCGGGGCTGCCCAAGGCGCTCGGCGGCACCAATATCTACGACGGCGGAGCGCTGGTCCTGTACGCGCTGCAACTCCGGGCGGGGCAGAGGAAGTTCGACCGGATCATGGGGCAGTGGCCGCGCCGGTTCAAGGACCGCACCGTCACCAGCGAGGACTTCATCCGGCACGCGGTCGCCGTGACCGGCGACCGGTCGCTCGACACGTTCCTGCGGGACTGGCTGTTCGGTGCGGTGAACCCGCCGATGCCAGGTCGTCCCGACTGGACGGCCGGCGCGTGACCGGCCCTCGGGCCCGGAGCGCCCTCCGGCCCGCTCGCGTCTGTGCCGGGACGACCGCAGGTCGTACGCGGTCGCCCACGCCGTTCCCCGTGCCCCCGCGGGGCGCCCCGCCACGCCCCGTCCCAGTTCCGTACGAGCGGAAGGTCGCCGCATGAGAGTCCGCACCCGGGCAGTCCGAGCCACCGCCGCCGCGTTCCTCGCCGCCGCGGCCGCTGCCCTCGCCCCGCTGCCCGCCGCCCAGGCGGCCCCCACCCCGAAGGTCCTGCACGCCGCGCCGCACGGTTCCGGTACGTCCTGTACCGCCGGGCGCCCCTGCTCGGTGGAGGGCGCGCGGGACGCCGCGCGGACCGTCACCGGCCGTGACGTCCGCGTCGAACTGGCCGACGGCACCTATGAGTTGCGTACGCCGCTGGAGCTGGGCGCCGACGACTCCGGGGTCACCTGGGCCGCCGCCCGGGGCGCCCACCCCGTCCTCTCCGGTGGCCGGGCGCTGACCGGCTGGTCCGCGAACGCCGACGGCACCTGGACCGCGAAGGTGCCCGACGGAGTCGTCCCGCGCCAGCTCTTCGTCGACGGCGAACGCGCCGTGCGCGCCCGGGGCGACTCCTGCGCCGCCGCCGTGTGCGACGCCACCGGCACCGGCATGACCGGCGCCCGGGCCACCGGCATCGCGCAGTGGGCCAGGCCCACCGACGCCGAGGCCGTCATCCGCGTACGGTGGCGCAACTACCACTGCCGGATCACGTCCGTCACCGGTGACCTCATGACGTTCGCCCGGCCCTGCTGGACCAACTCCGCGTCCGGCACCGGCCGCACCGGCCCCGCCTGGGACTCCACGGCCGTCGACTCCGCCCGCTACTCCGAAGTCGCCTTCTTCGAGAACGCCCGCGAACTCCTCGACCAGCCGGGCGAGTTCGTATGGGACTCGGCCGCGCGGACCGTCACGTACCTGCCGCGCGAGGGCGAGAACCCGCGGCGCTCCAGGGCCGTCACGCCCGTCACGGAGAACCTGCTCGTCATCGACGGCGCCCACGACGTCCGCGTCACCGGCATCGGCTTCACCCACGCCGCCTACCGGCAGCCGTCCACCGACGAGGGCTACGCCGGGATGCAGGCCGGACTGACCCTGACCGGCGCCACAGGGCCCGTCGACCACGCGGGCCGGTTCTACACCAAGCCCGCCGCCGCGCTCACCGTGCGCGGCGGCCGGCACATACGCGTCGACCACGCGGCCTTCACCCATCTCGGGGGCGCCGGCGCGGTGTTCGAGCGGGGCACGCAGGACTCGACCCTCACCCGCTCCACCTTCACCGACCTCTCCTCCGGCGCCGCGTACATCGGCGACACGGAGCCGCGGCCCGCGCCCGAACTCGTAGGGGCGCGCAACACGGTGTCGTACAACACCGTCCGGCGCACCGGAGTGGAGTACACGGACGCCGTCGGCATCTGGGCGGGCTACGAGGCCGCGACCGTCATCGACCACAACACCCTCGACGACCTGCCGTACTCCGCGATCTCCGTCGGCTGGGGCTGGAACCAGCCCGAGGCCCGGGAGTCCGTCCTCCGCGACAACCGCGTCACGGACAACCGGATCACGAACGTCATGCGCGTCGCGCACAAACAGCACGACGGCGGCGCCATCTACACCCAGGGCGCCCAGCCCGGCACCGTGATCTCGGGCAACTACATCAACCGCAGCGCCTACGGGAACACCGAGCGCGACGGCAACGGCATCTACCTCGACGAACAGTCCAGCCACATCACCGTCAGCGGCAACGTGCTGACCCGCCTCGGCTACAAATGGGTCTCCAACTGGGCCGACTACGGCATCGACAACCACGCCACCGGCAACTGGACCGACACCGACACCCCCGCTCTCGCGGGCACCGGTTCGACCATGAGCGACAACCACACCAAGCTCGACCGGCTGCCCGCCGCCGCCCTGAAGGTGGCCGCGGCCGCGGGCGCCGAAGGGCACGGCCGCGTCGAGCAGCTCCGCCCCGACCTGGCACGTACCGGCACGGCCTCGCAGTCCTCGACCGAGGGCACGGCCGCCGCCGCGCGGGCCGTCGACGGGGACACCTCCACCGACACCCGGACGCTCGCCGAGCCGGGCGCCTGGTGGCAGGTCGACCTCGGCGCCGACCGGCACATCGGGCAGGTCGAGATCTGGAACGACGCGTCGATGACGACGACCGGGTTCGACGTGCGCCTCGCGTCGTCGGCCGACTTCTCCGACGCCACCACCGTCCACGTCACGGGCAAGGCCCTGCGCCCCACCCTGCTCGACACCGACACCGAGGCCCGCTACGTCCGCGTCCTGCTGACCGGCACCGGCCGCGTGGGGCTCGCCCAGGTCCAGGTGCACCCGTAACGAGCCGCCTGAAGGAAAGCTGCGGCGGCGCTTAAGAAAACCTCGATGGACCGGGGCGCCGACGTAGGGAAGAGTCTTCGGTGGCGGCGGACGGCCGCCACCCTCACTCTTCCACTCTTTCCCGTACCCGGGCGGCTTCGCGCTGCCCGGGTGCGCCACGACAGGAGCCGAGCCGTTGAAGGCACTGGTCAAGGAGAAGGCCGAACCGGGACTGTGGCTGACGGACGTGCCCGAGCCGTCCATCGGCCCCGGTGACGTACTGATCAAGGTGCTCAGGACCGGGATCTGCGGCACCGACCTGCACATCCGCGACTGGGACGGCTGGGCGCGGTCGACGGTCACCGCGCCGCTCGTCGTCGGCCACGAGTTCGCCGGCGAGGTCGTCGGGACCGGCCGTGACGTCGCCGACATCGCGGTCGGTGACACGGTCAGCGGCGAGGGCCACCTCGTGTGCGGCAAGTGCCGCAACTGCCTCGCCGGACGGCGCCATCTGTGCCGCGCGACGGTCGGTCTCGGCGTGGGCCGCGACGGCGCGTTCGCCGAGTACGTCGCGCTGCCCGCGTCGAACGTGTGGGTGCACCGCGTCCCCGTCGACCTCGATGTGGCGGCGATCTTCGACCCGTTCGGCAACGCCGTGCACACCGCGCTCTCCTTCCCGCTCGTCGGCGAGGACGTCCTGATCACCGGCGCGGGACCGATCGGCCTGATGGCGGCCGCGGTCGCCAAGCACGCGGGCGCCCGGCACGTCGTGATCACCGACGTCAGCGAGGAGCGCCTGGAGCTGGCCCGCAAGGTCGGCGTCAGCCTCGCCCTGAACGTCGCCGACTCCACCATCGCCGACGGCCAGCGCACCCTCGGCCTGCGCGAGGGCTTCGACGTCGGCCTGGAGATGTCCGGCAACCCCGCCGCGATGCGCGACATGCTCGCCAACATGACCCACGGCGGAAAGATCGCCATGCTCGGCCTGCCGGCGCAGGAGTTCGCCGTCGACTGGGCCCGGATCGTCACCTCGATGATCACCCTCAAGGGCATCTACGGCCGCGAGATGTTCGAGACGTGGTACGCGATGTCGGTCCTCCTGGAAGGCGGCCTCGACCTCGCCCCGGTGATCACCGGCCGCTACGCGGCCACCGACTTCGACGCCGCCTTCGACGACGCGGCCAGCGGCCGCGGCGGCAAGGTCATCCTCGACTGGACCTCCTGAACTCCCCACGCTGACAAGGACTTTCGTCATGCTCGACAACGTACGCGAAGACCTCAGGACGACCCTCGACGAGATCGTCGCGGCCGGCCTGCACAAGCCCGAGCGGGTCATCGGCACCCCGCAGTCCGCCACGGTCGCCGTGACCGCGGGCGGCCGCCCCGGCGAGGTGCTGAACTTCTGCGCCAACAACTACCTCGGCCTCGCCGACCACCCCGAGGTGATCGCCGCAGGACACGCCGCCCTGGACCGCTGGGGCTACGGCATGGCCTCCGTCCGCTTCATCTGCGGGACGCAGGAGGTGCACAAGGAGCTGGAGGCGCGCCTGTCCGCGTTCCTCGGCCAGGAGGACACGATCCTCTACTCCTCCTGCTTCGACGCCAACGGCGGCGTCTTCGAGACCCTCCTCGGCCCCGAGGACGCGGTGATCTCCGACGCCCTCAACCACGCTTCGATCATCGACGGCATCCGGTTGTCCAAGGCCCGGCGCTTCCGCTACGCCAACCGCGACATGGCCGACCTCGAAGCCCAGCTCGACGCGGCCTCCGACGCCCGCAGGAAGCTGATCGTCACCGACGGCGTCTTCTCCATGGACGGGTACGTCGCGCCGCTCGCCGACATCTGCGACCTCGCCGAGCGCCACGGCGCGATGGTCATGGTCGACGACTCGCACGCCGTCGGCTTCGTCGGCCCCGGCGGCCGCGGCACCCCCGAGCTGCACGGCGTCATGGACCGCGTCGACATCATCACCGGCACCCTCGGCAAGGCCCTCGGCGGCGCGTCCGGCGGCTACGTGGCGGCCCGCGCCGAGATCGTCGCCCTGCTGCGCCAGCGCTCGCGCCCGTACCTGTTCTCCAACAGCCTCGCCCCGGTCATCGCCGGCGCCTCCCTGAAGGTCCTCGACCTCCTGGAATCCGCCGACGACCTGCGTGCACGCCTCACCGCGAACACCAAGCTGTTCCGGACGCGGATGACGGAAGAGGGCTTCGACGTCCTGCCCGGCGACCACGCGATCGCGCCGGTCATGATCGGCGACGCGTCGGTCGCGGGCCGCATGGCCGAGCTGCTCCTGGAGCGTGGCGTCTACGTGATCGGTTTCTCGTACCCGGTCGTGCCGCAGGGCCAGGCCCGCATCCGCGTCCAGCTCTCCGCCGCGCACTCGACCGAGGACGTGAACCGCGCCGTGGACGCCTTCGTGGCGGCCCGCGCGCAGCTGGGCTGACCGGTTTGGGACAATCGGCACCATGATCGAAGCGCGGCGGCTGCACATCCTCCGGGCGGTGGCCGACCACCGCACGGTGACGGCGGCTGCCGCCGCGCTGTACCTCACCCCCTCGGCGGTCTCCCAGCAGCTGACGGCCCTGGAGCAGGAGACGGGCCACAAGCTGGTCGAGCGCGGCGCCCGCGGGGTCCGGCTCACCCCGGCGGGCGAGATCCTGCTCACCCACACCAACGCCGTCCTGGCCCGGCTGGAGCGGGCCGAGGCGGAGCTGGCCGCCTACAGCACGGGCGAGGCGGGCACGGTGACGCTGGCCTCCTTCGCGACCGGGATCGGCCTGGTCGTCGGCCCTGCGCTGGCCCGGCTCGCCGCCACCGCGCCCGGCATCAGGGTCCGGGTCCAGGACGCCGAGGGCGACGCCAGTCTGCCGATGCTCCTCGACCGGCGGATCGACGTGGCGGTCGCCGTCGAGTACCGGGGCGCCCCGGGGGCCGACGACGACCGGATCACCCGGGTGGCGCTCTACGCGGAGCCGTTCGACGCGGTGCTGCCCGTCACGCACCGGCTCGCGGACGCCGGGCGGGTGCCGGTCGCCGACCTGGCGAAGGACACCTGGATCGGCCCCTACCCCGGCAACCCGTGCCACGACGTGGTCGTCCTCGCCTGCGAACACGCCGGATTCTCCCCGCAGTTCGAGCACTCGTCGGACGATTTCCGCGCGGTCGTCGCCCTCGCCTCGGCGGGCGCGGGCGTGGCTCTCGTCCCGCGCTCTGCGCTGGTCGGCATGGACCTGGCCGAGGTCGTCGTGCGCCCGATCGAGGGTGTCGCCCCCACGCGCAAGGTCTTCGCGGCGGTTCGGCACGGGGCGGAGGCGCATCCGCTGATCCGGCCCGTCCTGGACGCGCTGGGGGAGGCGGCCGAGGGCTGACCCCGGCGGCCACAGGGGCGGTGGCGGGCCCCGTCACCGCCCTGTTTCATATCCGGGATATCGTGCCGAATATGAGACGCGAGAGAGATGTGCCCCCGCCCCTCCCCGGCGCCGTCCCGGCCACCGCCGTCGACACCGAACTCGACCCCGTCGACGCCCGACTCGGCGCCCGCCTCGCCGAGCTGCGGTCCGAACACGGCTGGTCGCTCGGTGAGTTGGCGGACCGCAGCGGAGTGAGCCGGTCCACGCTGTCCCGGGCCGAGCGGGCCGAGATCAGCCCGACCGCCGCACTCCTCAACCGGCTGTGCGCCGTCTACGGGCGCACCATGTCGCAACTGCTCAGCGAGGTCGAGTCCGCCCCGGCCCAGGTCGTCCGCGCCGCCGAGCAGCCCGTGTGGCGCGACGACACGAGCGGCTTCGTCCGCCGCTCGGTGTCCCCGCCGCTCGCGGGGCTGCGCGCCGAAATGGTCGAGGGGCACCTCGAACCGTACGCCGACATCGCCTACGACCAGCCGCCTGTCCCCGGCCTCGAACAGCACATCTGGGTGCTCGACGGCCGCCTCGACCTGACCGTGCAGGGCGTCACGCACACCCTCGCCACCGGGGACTGCCTGCGTTTTCGCGTCTGGGGCCCCACGCACTTCCACTGCCCGGGCCCGGAAGCCGTGCGCTACGCGCTGGTGGTGGTCCTCCCGTGACCCTCGCCGTGGAACGTCTGACGGCCACTCAGCTCCTGTCCCGTGCCGACGCGTTGGGGGAGCTCCTTGCCGACGTCGTAAAAGGCGGCAGCTCCCTCGGCTTCCTGCACGGGCTCACCCCGCGAGCCGCTTCCGACTGGTGGCGTGCGCTCACCCCCGCCGTGGAGCGCGGCGCCCTCGCCGTCTGGGCCGCCCTCGACGAGCCCTCGGGCCGCTGCCTCGGCACGGTCTCCCTCGCCTTCAACGGAAAACCCAACGGCCGTCACCGGGCCGAGGTGGTCAAGCTGATGGTGCACGACTCCGCGCGCGGCAAGGGCCTCGGCCGCGCCCTCCTCACCACCGCGGAACAGGCCGCCGCCGACGCGGGCATCACCCTCCTCGTCCTGGACACCGAGACCGGCAGCCCGGCCGAGACCCTGTACCGGAGCGCCGGCTGGACCGAGGCGGGCGTCATCCCCGACTACGCGGCCGACCCCGCCGGGACCCTGCGGCCCACGACGCTGTTCCACAAGTACCCCGGGCGGACTCTCCTGGCCGGTCGGCAGGCATGAGCGGGGACGGGGCAGGGGAGGTGGGGAGGTGCGGAGCACCCGCACGCCACCTACGTACAGGAGCCGCCCCCATGACCGACCCCGCGTACACCACCAGCGTGCTGACCACCGGCGACGGCGCGGCCGTGGCCACGTACACCTGGCTGCCCGAAGGCGGCAGGCCCCGCGCGTTCGTGCAGATCGCCCACGGCGCGGCCGAGCACGGACTGCGCTACGAGCGGTTCGCCCGGCACCTCACCGGACACGGCTACGGCGTGATCGCCTCCGACCACCGGGGCCACGGCGCCACCGCCGCGACCACCGGCGGCTTCGGCGTCACCGACGACGCGGAGCCCGGCACGGTCGACGCCTGGATCGCGATCGTCGAGGACCTCAAGGCCATCGGCGACCAGGCACGCGCCCTCCATCCGAACGTCCCCTTCGTCCTGCTGGGCCACAGCCTCGGCTCGCTGCTCGCGCGCGACTACGTCCAGCGGCACCCGGACGACCTGGTGGGCCTGATCCTCTCCGGTACGTTCCGCTCGCTGCCCGGCGCCGACAACGAGGGCGCGCTCGCGGCCCTGGAGGCGGAGATCGCCCGCTCCGGCCGGGCCGCCCCCTCCTCCTTCGTCCCCGATCTGTTCGCCTCGTTCAACGACCCGTACCCGCACCGCACCGGCTTCGAATGGCTCTCGCGGGACGAGGCCGAGGTCGACGCGTACGTGGCCGACGAACGCTGCGGCTTCCCCTTCTCCACCGGCCTCACCCTGGACTTCGTCCGGGCCGTGCGCCGCGTCAACGACCCGGCGAACCTCGCCCGCGTCCCCGCCGACCTGCCGATCCACGTCGCCGCCGGCACCGAGGACCCCTGCAACCAGCGCATGACCCTCGTCCACGAACTCCTGGAGGACTTCCGGTACGCCGGTGTCGACGACCTGACGTGGCGCGGTTACGAGGGCGCCCGCCACGAGATCCTCAACGAGACCAACCGCGACGAGGTGCAGGCGGACCTCACGGCCTGGCTGGACAAGCGCGTGCCGTGACCGGCCCGTCGGCCGTCGTTGTCAGTGCCGCTGGCTACGGTTCCTCCCATGCCGGACGCCGAGGATGTACGCACCATCGCCCTGTCCCTGCCCGAGACGACGGAGAAGACCGCCTGGAGCATGCCGACCTTCCGGGTCGCGGGGAAGATGTTCGCCACGCTGCCCGAGGAGGAGACGTCGATCGCCGTGCGCTGCCCCAAGGAGGAGCGCGACGAACTGGTCCTGGCCGAGCCGGAGAAGTTCTGGATCGCGGACCACGAGGCGTCCTTCGCCTGGGTCCGCGCCCGGCTCGCCGCACTCGACGACACCGACGAACTGCGCGCCGTCCTCACCGACTCCTGGCGCCAGGCGGCCCCGCCCCGACTCCTCGACGCCCACCCGGAAGCGGGCCCGCGAACGGCGGACCGAAACTCCGTAGGAACCGGCCGGGGGCGCGTGGCATGATCCGCCCGTAGGGGCGGGAGCGGCGGGAGGAGCCGGGCGGGCATGGGCGGGGACGGCACGGAAAGCGATGATCCGGGGGGCGTCGACCACGCGCCCCGGCCGGGCGGCATCTGGTCGCGGGACTTCGGCCTCTTCTTCACGGCACGCGCCGTCGCCAAGCTCGGCGACACCATGCTGCCCGTCGCCCTCGCCGCGGGACTGCTCCAGTACGGGTACGGCGCGGGCGCCGTCGGTCTCGCGATGGCCGCGTCCGTCGCCTGCTTCGCCGGACTCGTCATATTCGGCGGGGTCTTCGCGGACCGCTTCAGCACCCGGTGGCTGATGATCGGCGCCGACGCCACACGCCTGCTGTCGCAGTCCCTCGCCGCCGTCATCTTCTTCACCGGCCACGTCGTGCTCTGGCAGATCTGTGTCATCGGCGCCGTCAACGGCGCGGCGTCCGCGCTCTTCCAGCCCGGCGTCGCCAGCACCGTGCCCCGCCTCGCCGACGACGTACAAGCCGCGAACGGCGCGATCCGCGTCGCCGAGTCCGGCTCACAGCTCGCGGGCCCCGCCGTCGCCGGCCTGCTCGTCGCGTTCGCCTCGCCGGGCCTGGTCTTCGCCGCGCACGCGGGCACGTACGCCCTGAGCGCCCTCTGTCTGCTCCTCCTGCGACTGCCGCCCGCGGCGCCCGACAGCGAGCCCGTGAACAACGGCTTCCGCAAGGACCTCGTCCAGGGCTGGCGCGAGTTCCGCTCCAGGACCTGGCTGTGGGGCGTCATCGCCATCTGGTGCGTCCTGATGATCGGCGCGTCCGGCCCGGCCGTCCCGCTGATCGCCACCCAGGTCACCCTGGAACACGGCCCGCGCGCCTACGGCCTGGTCAACTCGGCGCTCGGCGCGGGGACCGTGGTCGGCGGCCTGATCGCCCTGCGCCTGCGGCCCCGCCGCATGCTCCGCGCCGGCTCCCTCGCCCTGTTCGCCTTCGCCCTGTACCCCGCCGCCGTCGGGGCGGGCCTCGGCGTGCCCGGCATGATGGCGGGCTGCGCGATCGCCGGCGCGGGCATGTCGTTCTGGGGCGTGATGTGGGCGACGAGCGTCCAGACGCAGGTGCCCCGCGATGTCCTCAACCGCATCCACGCCTACGACGTCGCCGGCTCCCTCGCCATGGCCCCCGTAGGCCAGGCGCTCGCCGGCCCCGCGGCCTCCGCGTTCGGCACCCATCACGTCCTCCTCATCGGCGGCGCCGTCACCGTCGCCTGCGCCGCCGCCCTCCTCGCGGTCCCCGCCGTCCGTGGCCTCGTCCGGGCGGACACGCCGGCCGTCCGCTCCCTGCCCGCGCCGAGGGCAGGCTCTAAGCGGCAACCGGCGCGCCCAGGAACCCGCTGATCCGCTCCCGCAGCGACGCCGCGTCCAGCCCGTGCGCGGCGACGTGCTCCTCGACGCTCCCGTAACGCCGCAGCTCCCGCCGGCCCACCCCGAGCCCGAGCACCCGGTGCGGGAGAGCGGCGAGCGCGTCGTTCGCGGCGGCCGTCGACGTACCCGCCAGGTACGGCTCGACGAGAACGACGTCCGCGGCGTCGCCCGCGCCCGCGGCCCGGCGCAGCGTCCCGGAGTCGAAGGGCCGCAACGTCGACGCGTAGAGCACGGTGACATCGAGCCCCGCCGTCGCGGCCAGCACATTGTCGAGCAGCGGCCCGACGGCGACCACGACGCCCCCGCGCCCCTCCCGCACCGTCAGCAGACGCGCCCCGTCCACCGCGAGCGCCTCCCGGTTGGACTGCACGGACAACCGGACGTACACCCGCTCGTCACCCGCCCCGACCGCGTGCCGAAGCAGCGCCTCCGCCTCGTCGGGGTGGCCCGGCACGTGCACGGACCAGCCGTCGAGCGTGTCGAGCAGCGCCACGTCACCGGGCGCCATGTGGGTGAAACCACCGGCGGACACGTCGTACGACCCGCCGGCGCTCACCAGCACCCCGCCCAGGTCCTGATGCCCGAAGTCCAGCTTGACCTGCTCGAAGGGCCGCTCCACGAGGAAGCTCGCGAAGCTGTGCAGCACGGGCCGCAGCCCGGCGAGCGCGAGCCCCGCCCCGGCCCCGACGAGCAGCTGCTCCCTGATCCCGACGTTGATCACCCGGTTCGGGTGGCGGTGCGCGGCCCGGGCGAACGGCGCCAGACCGATCTCGGCGAGCACGACGGCGACTCGGGGATCCTCGTCGAGCAGCTGGGAGACGACGGGGGCGAAACGGTCACGCATGGTGTCCATGGCGGCTCTTTCCGGTAGGTACGGAATGTTGCGAACGGGCGGGGAAGGCAGGCAGGCAGGCAGGGAGTGGTGGGCGGAGTGCCCCCCGGCGCGGACGGGGAGCCGTCACGAGAGCTTCGGCTCGACCCGCGCGACGACCACGTGCGCCCGCCCCGGATGCGGCGCGGTGAACGCCTCGTACAGCGCGGCGTGATCCCGCCCGTCCACGGTCACGGTCGACCACCCGGCCGCGTCGAATCGGGCCGCGATGCCGCCGGCCCTGCCGTAGGTGGCGGACAGGTTGTCGACCACGACGGTGTGCAGCCGCTCGACGCCGGCGGCTCCGGCGAACGCGATGGCCTCGTGATTGCTGCCCTCGTCGAGCTCGGCGTCCCCGACCAGGACCCAGACGGCGGCCTCGTCGAGCCCCTGGGCACGCAGCCCGAGCGCCGTGCCCACCGCGATCGGCAACCCGTGCCCGAGCGACCCGCTGCCGATCTCCGCGCCGGGCACGAGCACCCGGTCCGGATGGTGCCCGAGCCGCGACGCGTACTCCCCGAACCCGCCCAGCCACTCGACCGGCACGAACCCCTTCGCGGCGAGCACCGCGTAGTAGGCCATCGGCCCGTGCCCCTTGGAGAGCAGGAACCGGTCGCGCCCCGGCGCGTCCACACTCTCCGGTGTGACCCGGAGCACCTGGTCGTAGAGCACCCACAACACGTCGAGGGTGGAGGTGGCGGCGGGCCCGTGCTTCTCGTCCCCGGTCATCAGGCTCATCAGGCGGGGCAGGTCCGCGTATCCGTGGGCGCGCCGTGGCGTTTGCGCTGTCGTCGTCATGCAGGCAGCGTGCAACCTCAAGTTTGGTTGAGGTCAAGACGGCCCTGCCGGAAGTCGCCGGAAGCCGCCGACGACTGAAAGGGATGCGCGACCACGGCCCGGAGTGCGGTATGGTTTCCGTGCACGTTCGGCCAGGGGAAAGCCCAGGTCAGCGGGTATCGGGACGTGGCGCAGCTTGGTAGCGCACTTGACTGGGGGTCAAGGGGTCGCAGGTTCAAATCCTGTCGTCCCGACAGTTCGAACGTATCGAACGTCGCAGGTGAAGGGCCGTTTTCGAACGGCCCTTTTTCTGTTGCTCCCATGCGCTTGGCGGGAGCGGGGGGAGTGGGAGCGGGCTCCCGGTTTCCCCTTGTCTGTTTGCTCCCACTCGGGGCGACGCACATATGCGATTTTTTGCGCGCATGTTCACATCCGTGCCCGATGCGGTTTGGCGCGCTGGGTGGACGGAGGCGGCTGCTCGTGCCCTGGGTTTTGGCGGCACTGGAGGAGGCGCAGGGCGTGTGGTGGGCGCGGCCGCCGCAGCACGAGTTGAGGTGTGGGACTGCAGTCCGCGGCGATGCGCAAGGAAGCTGCGCGCGCGTGAGACGTGAGAATGGTGAGCCGGTACGACGTGAAGAGAGGTCTCCGTTGGCCCGTCTCCCGCCACCGTCGACAGTGAGCCACCAGAACGCCATGCCATGGAGGCGGGAAGCTCGGATGCATCGTCGACCTCTTGGCGGCGCCGCCGAGCGTAGAACTGCTGTTTCGCCGGGTAGATGCGCGTTGTCGCTGCGGGGTTGAGTGAGCCTGGTGTGCGACAGGTGCAGGGCAGGGGAAGCAGCCCGTCGGCTCGCCGCTGCGCAGTTATGAGAATTCCACGTCGCCAGCGAGAAGGTGCTGGCGCCTGTCGTCGTCACGCACCCTGGATTGCGTCTACGAAAGCGATGTCAGAACCTACAGAACCTCCGATTACGCTGCGGACGTGACTGAGCACGGGGATCTGACGCTGCAGAGGCTCGACCAAGAAATCTTGGCTGCGTACGGCTGGCCGCCGTTCGGTGGCGCGTTCGATATCAGGACGGAGTGGCCCGATGCCGTTCCGACCAAGCGAGGGGTCTACGTCTTCCTGGATGCCGGAGGCGAGGGCATTACCTACCCCATCGGAACGTCGTCGGTCGTCTACTTCGGCAAGGCCGAACAGCAGCGGGGGGTGCGGGGCGGGTCAGCTACCACAGGGGAAGGATCAAGAGCGGTCCTAGCTGTATTGATCAGGGGTGGTGCATCAGCAGAAGGTGGCCCTGGCGGGGGCGGCTCGTATGGAGCTCGTCTCCGGGGTGGTCCAGTTGCGCCCCGAGGACGCGATGTTCGACGCGATGCTGAGGGGTTAGGGGGCTCAGCAGAAGTCGCGAGGGCTGAAGGACGAGACGATCGCCCCGCGGGAACGGCTGATCCGCCGCTTCCTCGAGTTCGCGAACGAGTACCCGTGGCAGTGGACGCCGGCCCACCTGGACGAGTGGTCGGTCACCCTGACGAGCGAGAAGCATCTGTCGCCGTCCACGATCCGCAGCTATCAGGGCACGGTTCGACTGTTCACCGGCCTCCTCGTCGACGCCCGATATGGCTGGGGTCCAGCATGTGATGAAGCGTTCGGAACCTTTCCGGTGGCGATCTGTCATGAGTGGAATACCCTCCCTCACCTGCAGGATCACGAAGGCAGCCCGGAGGCAAGGCCCTTCTCCAGGGAAGAGCTGCAGCGGTTCCTCGACTATGCCGACGACCAGGTCGCACGCGCTGTGAAGTCGAAGCGCAAGGGCGCCCTCGCCGCCTACCGAGACGCCACGCTCCTCAAGGTCATCTACGGTTGGGGACTTCGCCGGACCGAGACGTCCAAGCTCGATGTGGTCGACTTCGGACGGAACCCGCAGGCCCGACAGTTCGGCCGGTACGGCACGCTCAACGTCCGTTACGGCAAGGCCAAGAAGGGCCAGCAGCCGCGGCGGCGGAACGGGCTGTCGGTGATGGACTGGGCCGTCGAGGCAGTCGCCGACTACGTCGGGAATGTCCGCCCCCACTTCGGGTTTCCCGACCACCCGGCCCTGTGGATGACCGAGCACGGAGGCCGCCTTCAGCCCGGGTCGATCAACGACCGTTTCGAGGCATACGAGGGATGCCCTGGGGCTGCACAAAGAGTTGACCCCGCACGGACTTCGTCATTCGTACGTCACGCATCTGACCGAGGACGGAGTCGACCGGCGGTTCATCCAGCAGCAGGTCGGCCACGAGTGCGACAGCTCCCTGGCCATCTATACGCACGTCAGCGACGACTTCATGAACACTTCCCTGCACAAGGCACTGGCCCCGGCTTTCGCCGGCGCCTGACAGGAGGGATCCGGCGATGGCCGCCAAGCTCGACTACCACTGGCACCTGCGCAAAGTCATGGCCGACCGCGGGATGTTCTCCACCACCGACCTGATCCCTCCGCTCGCCGAACGCGGCATCAGCCTGTCCTCGAGCCAGGTCTACCGGCTCGTCGTCGAGCGACCGGAGCGACTGAGCCTGAAGATCCTCATGGCCCTGCTCGACATCCTCGACTGCACCATGGACGACCTCATCGAGCCCATCGCGGCGGCCGGGGCCGTGAAGAAGCCGAAGAAGACAGCTGCCGGCGGATCGACACTCACTACGGAGGGACTCGGCGGACTGCGGCCAAAGCGGGCCCGGATCAGGGGTGTTGGCCAACCATGACCACAGCGGACCATCTCGACCGCACCGTCGCGGACCCGATTGGCCTGATCGCAGACCTCGTCGCCGACGTCGAGAACGATCTCGACAGCGAGACCATCCGGACCGTGGTCACCGCGGTCGCGGGCGGTCGCGCGAAATCACGGCAGCTGGCCAAGGCCCTGACGATCCGGCCCGCCGTCCTGACTGACGGCCGGTCTCCGGTACCCCGGGCCGTCGGCGATCTGCTCATCGAGCTCCGCAAGGCCGGAGCCTCGGCGATCGCACCGCCAGTCTGCGTCGAGTGCGGCAAGAAACTGCGAACCCTCCAACGCAAGGGCCACGACTGGTATTGCGGAGTCTGCGGACAGGAAACCGCCCAGTGCTCGACCTGCGGCAACGTCCGACGCGTCGGCTTCCGGGCCCGCAAGGGCCTGCCTCGCTGTTCGATGTGTCCCGACCACGACGACCGTGATCCCGTCACAGTCGTCCACGAACTGATCACCGCGATCGCCCCGGGCGCCAACCGTGACGCGGTCGCCGAGGCCCTCCGCCGGACGGCACCCCACCGTCCCCACTATCGCCAGCGAGTGGTCTGGGTCCTGGAGGACAACCCCCGGCTGCTGACCGGGGAGGGCTACCTTGCACCGCACCGCGCCATCCTGAAGTTACTCGACCTGCTGCACGAGGCCGGTGTTGCCGGGATCGTCCGGCCCGCCTGTCCCCGCTGCCACCGGGCGGTCCGCATCGACAAGCCGCTCGACGGGCAGCGGGTCTGCCGCAACTGCATCGCCAAGTCCCGCATTGAAGAATGCGTACGCACCGCCGACGGTCCCCCTCTGCCCCAACTGCTGCCCGCTGCCCGTCCTGGTCTGCTCGATCTGCGGCCGCACGGCACCCGGCACACTCTCGAAACTCACCGGCCTGCCCCGTTGCCGCAGCTGCTTCCAACGACAAGCTCACTGCACCGTCTGCGGACGACTCCGCGGCCTCCACTCCGGCACCGCCGACGCGCCCATCTGCCCGTGCACGAAGCCGGATGCCGAGCTCTGGCGCCCCTGTCCCACCTGCGGCCAAGCCGAACGTCTGCACGCGCCGGGCCCGTGTCCTCGCTGCACGCTCAAGCAGCGGCTTCACGAGCTCTTTGCCGATGACACCGGCTCCATATCGGCGAGGCTGCAACCGCTCTACGACACCCTGGCCAGCACTGAACGGGCCCGCACCGCGATGAGCTGGCTCTCCAAGGGCATCGTCTCCACAGTCCTGTCCGATCTCGGGTCCGGGCGACGTCCCCTCAGCCACGAGGCCCTGGACGAACTCTGGCTCGAAGGCCAGAACTTGACCCTTGCCACCTGCCGACAGGCCGACCTCGAACGCTGGACGATCAGCGACGACGCCCGTCTTCGCCAGGAGGCAGGCCACTTCGTGCGCTGGGCCCTGGCCCAGAAGATCGCCCGCGATCTCACCTTCCCGGCCGAGCGATGGAACGGCCCCTCCCAGCCGATGGACGACGAGGCCCGCTGGGCCACCGCCCGACGTCTACTGAACGACGACACCCTCAAGCCCGAAGACCGCCTCGCCGGCCTGCTGTTGCTCCTCTATGCCCAGTGGCCCGCTGCAATCTCCCGACTCACCGTCGACCACATCGAGGAGACGGATGGGGCGGTCCGCATCCATCTCGGCGCCGTCCCGGTCGAGCTTCCCGCTCCCGTCGCTGAACTGGCCCTCCGGCAAGTCGAGGTTCGCCGCAGCCATGCCGTCCTCGCCCGGACGGATTCGCCCTGGCTCTTCCCCGGCGGCCAGCCCGGCCGCCCGATCAGCGCCTGGGCCATGGGCGAACGACTCCGCAAACTCGGCATCCGACTCGCGGAAGCACGCTCAACTACGTTGTTCCAGCTCGCCACCGAGCTGCCCGCTGCGGTTCTCGCCCGCACCCTCGGCATCGACATCGCAGTCGCCGTCAAATGGCAGCGCGCCGCCGCCGGCGACTGGGCCGCCTACGCCGCCGACGTCGCCAACCGCCGTCCGCAACCACCCCGTTCAGAAGGGCCATGATGACCAGCAGTCCGAAGGCATCGTCGAACGCGGACGAGCACGACAGTCCCGAATTCCCGCAGCTCGAACAGGCGCTCATCCTCATCACCGGCATCCAGGCTTCCGGGAAATCGACGGTCGCGCAGGCACTGGCCGAACGGCTGCCGCACTCCGTGCACGTGCGCGGTGACCAGTTTCGCCGCATGGTGGTCAACGGCCGCGCCGACATGACCTCCGCCCCCAGTGACGAAGCCATCCGCCAGTTGCGGCTCCGTCACCAGCTGACCGCGCATACCAGCGACGACTACTTCCGAGCCGGCTTCACCGTGATCGCACAAGACGTCATCCTCGGCGAGCACCTCGCCCAGACCGTCGCGCAGATCCACAGCCGCCCGCTGCTGGTCGTCGTCCTCGCGCCGGAACCCGACACGGTCCTGGAGCGCGAGGCCGTCAGAACCAAGAACGCCTACGACACGCTGACCGTCCACATGCTCGACAAGGTCCTCCGCGAGGAGACCGCACACCTTGGCCTCTGGATCGACACCTCGTTCCAGACTCCCGCCGAAACTGTGGACGAGATCCTTGCCCGCGCCTGGACCGAGGCCCGCATCGGGGAGCGAACAGCTTGATCCAGCAGGCATTCCGGGAGTTCCAATACCCGACTGCACCATTACGCGTCAACCAGGAACGACGGCGCGAAGCCGTCGACCGCGTCACAGCCCTTCAGTTCGACCGGAACGGCACCCGCGTCTGGCGCAAGGCCCAGGGCCTGCTCGACTCCGAACACGTGCGACGGGCCATCGGAGAGGTCGCCACGGCCTACGGCATCTGCCTGGAACCCCACAACGTCGCGGCCGGCGGACACAGCTGCCCGCTCCGCTTCCACTGTGTCGGCTGTGACCACTTCCGCACCGACGTCTCCTACCTTCCCGACCTGGAGCGATACCTCGATGACCTGCTCCGCGGCCGAGACGGCTGATGTCGGCCTTCGAGGCCGACGGCTGGGCCCGCAGTGAAGCGGCGCCCTCCGAGGAAGAGATCCGCCGGGTCCGCCGCCTGATCAACCGGGTCAAGGCCGACCTCGACGACCTCTCACCCGAGGAACGCTCCCAGATCGAGGAAGCCGTCGCGGTGGTACGCCGCAGCCGCACCGTCATGCTCGGCATGCCGCGCATCGCCCAGCCCATGCCCGACGTCCGCCCCTGGAGACTCCCGTGAGCCACACCATGCGAGACGGCCGGCAGGCCAACTCCGAGCGCCGCCGCCAGCGGGTGGCCACAGCGCTCAGGAACGCCGCGAAGAACGGCACCCCGATCAGCGTCTCGGCCATCGCCCGGCAAGCAGGGGCTTCCTCTACCGCCATCGCGACCTCCTCGAAATCGTCCACGCCGCCGAACTCGAACCGGCAGCCCAGGACCCGGCCGCGGCGCCGCCGGTGAGCAGGGCCTCGCTCCAGGTCGACCTCGCCAACGCCCAGACCCGCAACACCCGCCTCGCCGCCCGCTGAATCACAGAGCGGCGTCGGCATCCTGTTCGATGAGGGTCGCGGTGGATGCCAGGGCGCAGGCGGTGTCGGCGAAGTACTGCTCGTCGGCACCAGGGGCGAGGCCGAGGATGACGCCCTGCGTGAGACCAACGAACAGTGCCCTGAGCGCGGTAACCAGACGTTGCGCCTGATGCGAGGTCACGACTTTCCCGTTGTGCGATCGGCCGGTGAACAACGCGATCAGGTGGCTCTCCTGTGTCCGGACGGACGTGGCAAGCTGGGAACCGAACTCAGGGTCGTGCAGAGCCATGTCCAGCAGGGTGATCTGCAGCGACAGGGCAGAGGTCGCGGTTGGGGCGTCACAGTTGCGCCGGTAGTACAGAGCGAAGGCTTCAACTGCTTCCAGGAGATCCATTTCTGTGGGAATCGCCTGCTCGATCTCTTCATAGTGCGGCCGCAGGTAGTCGGTGACCAAGGCGGCCACCAGGCCGCCCTTGCTGCCGAACAGTGAGTAGACAGCGCCGGTCGTCAGGCCGGCCTGCTCGGCGATCTCGTCAAGCCTGGCGCGGTGCCCATCCCGGGAGACGACTTGGAAGGCAGCATCCAGCAGGGCGCGGCGGTTGCGTTCCTTGGTCTCCGCTCTCGTCACTCTCATAATTCCATTATTCTAGTAACGAAGTTACGGGAGTAGGCCGCAGGCATCAGGGAGGAACACTCATGACGCAGGCCCAGGCTGCGACACCGTCAGCGACGCGCCGCTTGGCGGGGATCATCGCCGACGGTGTCTTCAAGGCGTTGCTCGGTGCCGCCTACTTGATTGGCGCTTCCTGGCTTGGCGATCTGCTGGGCGTGTCCGCCTGGTTGATGGTCGTGTCCGGAGTCGCCCTGCTGATCGGCGGCGGGATCGAGATCAAATTTGCGCATAGCCGCCCAATCCGCACCTACATGCGGCTCATGGTCGCCTACGACAGTGGCTGGGTGCTGACGGCACTTGTCGGCTTACTGATGGGACAGCAGGACGGCAGGGCCGGGGGTGAGTTGTGGATCGGGTACCAGGCAGCCGCTCCCCTTGTGTTTGCCGCGCTGTTGCTGATTGCCAGCCCCGTGCCACCAGTCTCAGACACCCGCACAGAGGACTCCAAACACTGACACCGAACCTCTGGCTGCCGACTCGGCAATCCCGTCGGGGGACTCGGCAGCGGCGCCACACCTGTTGCGCACGATAGTGTCGATCACACCGGTGCTGAGCTGCACAAAGTGGTCTCCACTCGCCTCGCGCCACATGGTCACCCCCCAGAGAAGGCGGCCGACGGCGACCGCCCCGGTACTCTTGCGGCGATCAGCCGGGCGGAACGCGACCTGTCCCGCGCTGACACCGCAGAGGCACCCACCCGCGTCGGCTTCTTCCGGGAAGCCTTCCTCGCCCACGAGACAGCTTGCGCCCTGCGCGACATAGGGCAGCGCCGCGACGCGGAAAACCACTTCAAGCGAAGCGCAGGGCGTCGGGTCGTCGGCGGGGCCGGCCGGGGCGGCCTGCGACGGGTGGGATGCCGTCGACCAGGGCGAGGGTCTGGGTGACGTCGTTGACGTTGGCCGCGGTCGTGATGAATTTGAGCGGGGGTGCCGCGTCCATCGCAGATCAGGTGGTGCTTGCTGCCCGTCTTCCGTCGGTCGACCGGCGACGGACCGGTGTCGGCGCCCCCTATTTCGCGCGGATGTGGGAACCGTCCACACACGCACGGGACCAGTCGAGTTCACCGGCCGCGTTCAGCTCCGCGAGCAGGACCCGATACAACTGGTCGAAGACACCTGCCTCCTGCCACCGGTCCAGCCGGCGCCAGCAGGTCTGTCCCGACCCGAACCCCAACTCCAGGGGCAGGAGTTGCCAGGCTATGTCGTTGTAGAGGACGAACAGGATGCCCTGGAGGCAGAGCCGGTCCGACACCGGCCTCGGCCCCGGAGACCGCTCCGGCCACGGTGGCAGCAACGGCTCGATCAACGCCCACAACTCATCGTCCACGATCCACGGTCGAGTACCCACACCCTCACGAACGGCCGAATCATCACACCGATAACGGCCTACCAGGACGATTCAGCAAGATCGTGTTACGAGCTCTCAGCAGAATGCGCATGGATGTCCCCCTACGGTACGTAGACCTCTCTTCGCATCATAGTGATGATGAGTCAGGGGACATCTATAGAAGGAAGGACGTTCCGTGACGACAGGGGGTTCGGCCAACCGCGCCCGACCGTCGTGCGACACCGCGATGAAGGAGCGATAAATTCCGGATGGGTGCGGATGGCATAACGGTTCGTTATACGGGAGAGTATGGCTCGCTATTGGACGTGTTGGCCGGGCCGTGTTCACATGAGCCTGCCAATGCGATGGGCGGCCGGCGTGACGGGCCAGATCAATTCCGGGAGAATCTTCATGGGAACCGTTGAGAACACCGAAGAGATGTACAAAATCTTCAACAAGACGGCCAAGACCTACGACCAGAGTGGCGTGGATTTCTTCCGGCCCATCGGGCGTCGGCTCGTCGAGTTCTCAGGTATTTCCGCCGGTGCGTCCGTACTGGATATCGGCGCCGGTCGCGGTGCCGCACTGTTCCCCGCCGCCGCCGTGGCCGGTGAGAGCGGCGAGGTCGTCGGGATCGACATCTCCGAGGAGATGATCAAGTACACGCGGCAGGACGCGGAGGAACTCGGTCTGCGGCAGATCAGCCTGCACGTCATGAACGGCCAGCGACCCGAGTTCGAAGCCGGCCGGTTCGACGCGGTGATCGGCAGCTGCAGCCTCTTCATATGGGTCAAGAGCGCCGACGACGTGCGCCCCTACCTGGAGTTGCTGCGCGAGGGTGGCCGGTTCGCGACGGCCGCGCCGTCGTTCTTCTCCACGGCGCGCGGCAAGTGGGCGCTCTTCCCGGAGGTCGTCAACGAGCTGCTGATGCCGTACATGCTGCAGTCGCTGAGGGAGAACGGCGCGTACGACTCCCAGTTCGCGAACGCCGGTGCGAACTGGCTCATCACGGCCGAGTCGATCGAGAAGACCCTCGCGGAGGCCGGATTCACCGACATCGAGGTGATCGAGGAGGAACTGCCGGTCGTCGTGGAGTCCGGCGAGCAGTGGGTCGAATTCACGTACACCACCGGAATGCGTGGAATGTGGGAGCGTATCGAGGAGGGTGAGCGACGCGAACTCATCTCCGAGGTTTCCCGGCTTCTCGACACCTTGCGGGACGAGAACGGGGTCATTTCTGTTCCCGTGCCGATCGTCTACATACGCGCTTCCGCTCCGAAGGCCGCCTGAGACCGGGCCTTCCGGGAATTCGTTCGGCATTGCACCGGGGGAGAAGTGGCAGAGGTGGTCGAAGGTGACTGGCCCGTCACCGAGAGGGAGACGGAACTCGCGGAGATCAAGGAGTGGGCCGCGGCGGGGGTCGGCGCACTCCTCGTGGGCGAGCAGGGGGTGGGGAAGACCACCCTCCTGAACGCCGCGTTGCAGCAACTCGAACGCGGCGGGGCCCGGGTCGTGCGCGGCGACGCCGTGCACGACCACTTCCACGGGTGGGCCCAGCCGCGGGCCGCGCGTCGCCGCGTCGTCCTGGCTCTCGACGGCGTGCAGGGCGCCGATCCGGCGACGCTGGGCCCGGCCTGCCGACTGGCCGACACCGGACGGGCGTTGCTGCTGGCCACCGCTCAGCCCGGCGCCGCTCTGCCCAACGAACTGCGGCGCCTGCTCATCGGCAAGCGTGTACGAAGGCTCGCCGTGGACACCCTGAGCCGGTCGGGCGTCGTCCGGGTGCTCGCCTCCCGCCTGGGCGGGCCGGTGGCCGTCGCCACCGCGGAGCGGTTCTGGGAACTCACCCGCGGCAACGCCCTGATCCTGCGCGAACTCGCGGACCAGGCCCTCGCCGAGGGCGCCCTGCGCCAGGTGGGCGGCCGGTGGCAGTGGCCCGGTCTGTCGGCCGTGCCCGACAGTCGGCTGGCCGACCTGGCGGCTTTGCTTCTCGGCGACCTCGATCCGGCCGAGCGCGAACTGGTCAACATGCTGGCGCTCGCCGGGCCGTTGGAGGCCGGGCTGTCGGTCGTCGACGCACGGGCGGAGGCGGCGGAGTCGCTGAACCGCCGGGGCGTCATCGTGGCCGAACGCTCCCGGTTCCGGCTCTCGCTGCGGCTCGCGCACCCCTTCTGCGCGGCCGTGGTCGGCGCGACCCTGCCGGAACTGACGGCGCGCCGCCTGCGGCAGGAGATCGCCGACGCGATCCGGAGCACCGGCGCCCGCCGCCACGACGACGCCGCCCGCATCGTCGGGCTCCGGCTGGGAACGGGACCGCTGCCCGAGCCCGCGCAGCTGAGCCGGGCCGTCGTCGGGGCACTGCGCGCCGAGGACCACCGGCTCGCGGAGCGGCTCTGCCGCGCCGCGATCGCCGCCCGCGTCACCACGGTCGGCATCGGCATGGAGGTGGCCCTCGGGCAGGCCCTGGCCGGCCAGGGCCGTCACGTCGAGGCAGAGGCCTGCTTCGCGCGGGCGCCCTCCTCCGGCGCGGTACCGCGTCCCCGGGCCCTCAACATGAGCCTCGGTCTGGGACGGCTCGCCGAAGCGGAGGCCGTCGCCACGACCGACAGCGGAGTGCGAGCCGTCGTGCGGCTGCTGAAGGACCGGATGGGGGAGGCCCGGCAGCTGGCCGAGGCGGCCGGCGACGCGGAGCCCCTGGTCGCTCTGCTGCACCACCAGGCGGGCGATGACGCGGCCGCGCTGGCGGTGCTGTCCGGCGCCCGGGCCAGCCTGGCCGCCCGCGACGAGACCGCACGCTGCGACCACCTCTATGTCACCGGATGCGTCACCGCGCGTGCCAGGGGCCTGACCGAGGCGGCGACGGTGCTGGCGGAGCTGCGCGAGCAGGCCGGGGACGGCGGTCCGCGTACGCGGATGTACGCCCGCCTGCTGGAGGCGCGGCTGCTGCGCGCGGCGGGGCGCGGGGCCGAGGCGGTCGGGCCGTTGCGGCAGGCCGCCGCGTACGGCGGGACCGTCGACTGGCTCAGCACGCGCTCGGTCCGGCTGGCCCGGCTCGCCGGTGCGGTGGCCGAGTCGGGCGATGCCGTGGAGGCGGTCTCGCTGCTGGAGGAGGCCAGGAAGGCGCGACGGGACGAAGGCGCGTACCCGCTGATGGCGGACGCCGTGGAACTGGAGGGGGCGCTGGTGACGGTCTGCCTCGACCACCGCGAGGCCGCGGCGGACCAGGCCTTCGAGGTCGCCGAACGGGCTTCGGCCGCCGGGCGGTTCACCCAGGCGCTCCGCGCGCTGCACTTGGCGGCCCGGGCGGGAGCGGCGCCCCGGGCGGGCATGATCGCAGCGCTCCCGGCACGGATGGCGGACGATGTCGTGCTGCGGCACGTCAGGGCGCTCGCGGAGAACGACGGCGAGGCCCTGTGGAACGTCTCCCGCCGGTTCGACGCCCTGGGGGCGCCGCTGCTCGCGGCGGAGGCGGTCGCGCAGGCCGAGCGGGCGTATCAGGCGTCCGGCGACCGCCGCGCGGCCCGGGCCGCCCACGCCGCGAGCGTGGAGCTGGTGGCCCGGTGCGGTGCGGCGCCGCCCGCGTGGGCCGTACCCGCCGACCGCCGGGACGCCGACGCCCGTACGGAACTCACCGCCAGGGAGCGGGAGATCGTGACCCTCGCCGTGTCCCAGCTGTCCAACCAGGAGATCGCCGACCGGCTGGTGCTGTCCGTACGCACCGTGGAGAACCATCTCTACCGCGCGTACGGAAAGCTGGGCGTCACCACGAGGACGGAACTCGCTCCCGTCCTGGGCCTGGGCACCGCTCAGGTCAGACGCATCGCTTGAGGCCTCGCCCGAGGGACGGCCGACGGGTGCGCCGGGCGCGAGCGGAGAGCCGGGTGCGCCCGGCGGGCCGCTGGGTGTCGCCCGGCCCGCCCGGCGTCGTACCGGAACCGGTCAGGTCTCGGGCTTGGCCAATTCCTGCGTGATCCGCTCGTTCCAGGCGGCGAACGTCGGCGTGCCGGTCAGCTCCCCGAAGGCCACGGCCAGGCCCGCGCGACGCCACTTGGTGACCAGCCGCATCATCTGCAGGGATTCGAGTCCCAGGTGGATGAGGTTCGCGTGGTCGTCGATCTCGGACGGGCCGACGCCGATCAGGTCGGCCAGTGCCGCGCGCAGCTCCTCGCCCGTGAGAGGGGTGGTGTCCGGTGCGGTGCGGTCGGTCATGGTGGTGTGGTCGTCCTTTCCGGCCTGACGGTGTGGGGCACAGCGGGAGTTTTTCGAGGACAAGGGGGCCTGCGGGCGGCCCCCTGCCCAGTGGGTCATGTGCCGGACTCGGCGACGATCTCCAGGATCGCCACGCCGGCCTCGAAACCGGGGCTGCCGGTGAACAGCATCACCTTGTCGCCCGGGCCGACCTGGCCGGTGTGCCACAGGTGCTCCAGGCCGATGAACACGTCGGCGGCGCTGATGTGGCCGACCTTGCTGGTGTGCTCCCAGATGCCGCTGTCGAGGTCGAACCCGATCGGGTCGAGGAACTGATCGCGCAGCGCGTCGAGCGTGGCGCTCGGGTGGCAGACCCGCTTAATGTCGGCCGCGGTGATGCCGGCATCCTCCAGGGCCTCGTCGAGGGCCTTCTGCAGGACCTCGCCGGGGTGCTCCATGGGGGGCGTGTTGCCCTTGGCCCACTCCTCCATCCAGAACTTGACGCGGGCCTCGTAGTCCAGCTCGCGGCCGACGGTCACGGCCGGCGGGAAGATCGGCTCGCTGCCGCGGTGCAGGGCCTCCATGCCGGGGGCGGAGTACGTACCGATGGACAGCAGCTTGGCGATGCCCCCGGTGCGCGAGACGACCGCGGCTGCGGCGCCGTCACCGAAGATGGAGAGGCGGGACGTGGTCCACCGGTCGACCAGCGGCGTGGAGTAGTTATCCGCCGCGGTGAGCAGAACCGCCGTCTTGCGCGCGTCGCAGGCGAGCCGGTGCGCGGAAATGGCGAGGGCGGAGAGCATTCCCTGACAACCCTGCTTTATTTCCAGCGCCGTTATGGGCGTGTTCAGGGTGTTGGTGAGAACGTAATGGGCGGGGGACCAGCCGTCGGGGCCCTGGTGATAGGCGGAGCTGTGGAACAGCGCGCCGAATTCGGCGGCCTCGACGCCGGAGCATTCGATCGCCTCCTTCGCGGCCGTCACGGCCATCTCGGGAGCCGACAGCGAATCGGAGATCGCGACGGACTCCAGTCCTGAAGCCTCTCGGACATCCGCGCCGTACCAGCCGGACTGCACGGCCTGCTCCGTTGTCACGAGGCTCGGCACGAAGGTGCCGAGGCCCGCGAGATAGACGTCGCCAAACTTCATCGCGGTTCCCTTCCGACGCCTATCCAGGGGATGCGGCGTGGCCTGATATGTGCTTCGTCGCGTCCCAGACCACCACGGTGGCCGGTCCGGCGCCTGAGTACTGGCTACTCAGATCGCGAGCGGCGGGCGAACCTCCACAAATGCGGGGCGCGAATCCGGTTTTGGAAGGAGGTCGAGCGGATCACTCCGGCACACCGTGTAAGTGGCCGGAAGTATTCGGCGGTGACCGTGAGAGGCGAGGTCGGGAAGGGCGATCCGTCGTCTCAGGGGGCGATTCCGCGCCATGATCCGGGACGGCCGACGGGCGTGCCGGACGGCGAATGCCCGGCGATCGGCGGGGGCTTTATTGGCGCTTTAGCGCACGGTAACGCTGTTGACGGGTCGTCATCCACCGATGTGTAGGATGGCGCGGTCTTGGCGTTCGCGACCCTGCCCGGCGGGGTGAATCGCCCGGACTGGTTTGCTCAATTCGGCCGGTGAAGAGGGCGGTTCGCGGAATTCCGGGCCTCCTTTCCTCTGGGGCGGGGAAGTGTTTCCTGTCGCACTCCGGTTCGTGTGACGGGGGAGAGTGTGTACGTGATGTCCGACCGACCGGGCGTGCGCGGAATCCGCGTACTCGGACAGAGCCCGGAAGGGATTTCGCGTCTGCGCACCCCCACGGGTGATCGGTCCGTCACGAGGGCCGTACGAGGGGGAGAGCGTGGTCGTCCGTTCTGAACTGATGGTTCGTCAGCTTCCGGCTTCTTTTGATACGGGGAGGGCAGGCTGGACTGCGATGGAAGGGTCAATTCCGAGGCAATCGGCGCGCACCGCGCCCACGGTGTGGCGCATCCTCCTTGTGGAGAGCAATGACGAGGACGCCGAGCCTTTGATGAAGGGGCTGCGGCGGTACGGGCATCGCGTGGAACGGGTCACCGGAGGATTTCCGGCGCTCGACACCTACAGCGGTGTGGATCTGGTCCTGCTGGACCTCGAACTGCCCGACCTGGACGGCCTGGAGGTCTGTCGGCAGATCCGCGCCGCAGGAGACACGGCGGTCATCGCCGTGACTGCCCGGGGCACGGAACTCGACCGGGTCCTCGGCCTCCAGGCCGGCGCCGACGACTATCTCGTGAAGCCGTACGGATTCCAGGAGTTGCTGGCGCGCATGGAGGCCCTCATGCGGCGGGTCCACATGTCGGCCGCGGACCCGTCGGTGATCGTCCGCGGGCCGCTGTGCATCGACGCGGCGACCCGGCAGGTGAGCCTGGACGGCCGTCGAGTGGACGTCACCCGCAAGGAGTTCGATCTTCTGTACCTGCTGGCAACCCAGCCCGACACCGTGGTGTCACGCAAGACGATCATGCAGACCGTCTGGGGTGACGTATGGTCCCGGCGCACCATCGACACGCACGTCAGCAGCCTGCGGGGCAAGCTCGGCAGCAGCGACTGGATCCGCAACGTCCGCGGTGTCGGGTTCCAGCTCGGGTACGCCTAGGCCCGGCCGGGGGGCGGTCCCGGAGGCCGCCGCACGCACACCGCTGTCCCTCGCCAAAGCCCCTTGGCCACCTGCGAGTTGACACTCCTCTGACGAACCTCGATAGGCGCCTGAGGAACTTGCGCGAAGTCTGACGTCGAGTTGAGTGTCCGTTCATTGAAGGTGCCCGGCCCGCCCGGCAGGATCGGTGATGCCCGCCCAGCGTGCCCGACCGCGCCCTCCCCTCCTGCCCGGTCGACCGGCCTAGGTGCCTTCCCCACTCCCGCCCACGTCAACTGTCAGCGCACGGTTTGGAGTTCATTCATGTCTGCATTCGCCCAGGACAACGCCTTCACCGACGAAGCCGAGCTGCGCAAGATCAATCGCGCCACGGTCGAGAAGTACATGGCGGCCCTCGGGGAGGCCCGTCTGGAGCGCCACCTGCTGTTCACGGAGGACGGCGTCGGCGGACTGTGGACCACGGACACCGGCGCCCCGATCGCCATCCGCGGCCGCGGCCGGCTCGGCGAGCACGCGGTGTGGTCGCTGAAGACCTTCCCGGACTGGGAGTGGTACAACGTCCAGATCTTCGAGACCCAGGACCCCAACCGCTTCTGGGCGGAGTGCGACGGCCGGGGCAAGATCCGCTTCGCGGACTATCCCGAGGGCCACTACGAGAACCACTTCCTGCACTCGTTCGAGCTGGAGAACGGCCGGATCAAGCTGCAGCGGGAGTTCATGAACCCCTTCGAGCAGCTGCGCTCCCTGGGCATCCCCGTCCCCGAGATCAAGCGCGCCGGAATACCCACCTGACCGGCAGCCGTCCCGCCGCATAGGAGGATCCTGTGGACGAAGTCCTGCGCGACATCCGTATCCGCAAGGCGCTGCAGCAGCCCGACTGGCCCGACCTGCGGCAGGTCGAGCGCGTGGCGGACACGCTGGCGACCGGACCGGCCCTCGTCCGGTCCCCGGACGTCCGGGCGTTGCGTGCCGTGCTCACCCGGGTCGTCACCGGCGAGGCGCTGGTCGTCCAGGCCGGCGACTGCGCGGAGGACCCCGACGAGTGCACGGCAACGGACGTGTCCCGCAAGGCGGCGCTCCTCGACGTCCTCGCCGGGACGCTGCGCATGACCGCGCACAAGCCCGTCATCCGGGTCGGGCGCATCGCCGGCCAGTTCGCCAAGCCCCGCTCCAGTACCACCGAGCCGGTGGCCGGCACGCTGCTGCCCACCTTCAGGGGCCACATGGTCAACGGGCCGGAGCCGGACTCCGAGACCAGACGCCCCGACCCGCTGCGGATGCTCACCTGCCACATGGCGGCGGATGAGATCATGAAACACCTGGGCTGGTACGCGGACGCCCCCCTGCGCGATCCCCTCGGCCCGCCGATGTGGACCAGCCACGAGGCGCTGCTCCTCGACTACGAGATCCCCATGCTGCGCACGGACGAGGACGGCGCGCTGTTCCTCGGCTCCACGCACTGGCCCTGGATCGGCGAGCGCACCCGCCAACTGGATGGCGCGCACGTGGCGTTGCTGGCCCAGGTGAGCAACCCGGTGGGCTGCAAGGTGGGCCCCACGATGGACCCCACCGAGCTGGTGGCCCTGTGCGAGCGGCTCGACCCCGAGCGCACCCCCGGACGGCTGACCCTCATCGCCCGGATGGGCGCCGAGCCGGTCTCGGAGCGGTTGCCCGCGCTCGTCGAGGCGGTGCGGGAGGCCGGTCATCCGGTCATCTGGCTGACCGACCCCATGCACGGCAACACCGTCACCGCGCCGGACGGCAACAAGACCCGGCACGTCGAGACGGTCTCGCGCGAGGTCAGGCGCTTCCAAGAGGCTGTCACCGGCGCCGGTGGCGTGTGCGGCGGACTGCACCTGGAGACCACGCCCCAGGACGTCACCGAATGCGTCTCGTGCCAGGCGGACCTCGACCACGTGGGCGACAAGTACACGTCGTTCTGCGATCCGCGGCTCAATCCGCGGCAGGCCGTCGCCGTCGTGTCCACCTGGAGCGTCTGACGCCGCACGCGCCCCACCCCGCTCCCTCCGAGTCAGGTATCTGGAAGGCTGGAAGGCAGAAAATGGCCGGAATACCCACCATCGAGCCCTATGTGTTGCCGACCGCGGGCGAACTGCCCGTCAACACCGCCCAGTGGACCCTCGACCCCGACCGTGCCGTGCTGCTCATCCACGACATGCAGCGCTTCTTCCTGGCACCCTTCCCGGACGGCGTCCGCGAACCGCTGGTGAGCAACGCGGCGGCGCTGCGCGACCGCGCCGCCGCCCTCGGGGTCCCCGTGGCCTACACCGCGCAGCCCGGCAGCATGACCGAGCAGGAGCGCGGTCTGCTCGCCGACTTCTGGGGCCCCGGCATGCGCAGGGACCCCGCGGACCGCGCCGTCGACGACGCCCTGGCCCCCCGGGCGGGCGACTGGCAGCTGACCAAGTGGCGCTACAGCGCGTTCCACCGCTCGCCCCTCCTGGAGCGGATGCGGGAGGCCGGACGCGACCAGCTGATCCTCTGTGGCGTGTACGCGCATGTGGGCGTCCTGATGACGGCGGTCGAGGCGTTCACCCACGACATCCGGCCGTTCCTCGTGGCCGACGCCGTCGCCGACTTCGACGAGAGCCACCACCGCATGGCCCTCGACTACGCCGCCGGACGCTGCGCGATGGTGGTCCCCGCCAAGCAGGTCTTCGCATGACCGGGGCGACCGGCGACCTGCTCGACCGCGTACTGACCGGTCGTGCCGGACCCTTCGCCCTGCTGTACCGGCCGGAGGCCGGCGGGCCGGGCGTCCTCGACGTCCTGGTCGGCCACGTCACGACCCCCGCGACGCTCGCCGGGATCCTGCTGCCGGACGCGCCCGCCCGGGCGGCCGGCGCGCACCACGAGGTACTCGCGGTCGTGCCGTACCGGCAGATCACCGAGCGGGGATTCACGGCGGCCGACGACAGCGCCCCCCTGGTCGCGTTGACCGTGACCGGGCAGGAGCGGATCCACCTCGCGGACGCCCTGCGGCGCATCCCGCAGGTGCCGACCGAACTGGCCGACGCCCGTTTCGACGTGGACGACGAGACCTACCAGGACATCGTCCGCGCGGTGGTCGACGACGTGATCGGCGCGGGCGAGGGGGCCAACTTCGTCATCAAGCGGTCCTTTGTCGCCACGATCACCGACTACCGGCCGCACAGCGCCCTGTCGTTCTTCTCCCGGCTCGTGCAGCGCGAGGTCGGCGCGTACTGGACGTTCCTGATCCACACGGGGGAGCGCACGCTCGTCGGCGCCTCCCCGGAGCGGCACGTCAGCCTCGACGCGGGCACCGCGGTGATGAACCCGATCAGCGGCACCTACCGCTACCCGGCGACCGGCCCCACCCTGCCCGGGGTCATGGACTTCCTCGCCGACCGCAAGGAGACCGACGAGCTGTACATGGTCGTCGACGAGGAACTCAAGATGATGGCCCGGATCTGCGAGGCGGGCGGCCGGGTCAAGGGCCCCTACCTCAAGGAGATGGCCCGCCTCGCCCACACCGAGTACTTCATCGAGGGCCGCACCGCGCGCGACGTGCGCGACATCCTGCGCGAGACGATGTTCGCCCCCACGGTGACCGGTTCGCCGCTGGAGAGCGCCTGCCGGATCATCGAGGCGTACGAGCCCACGGGGCGCGGCTACTACAGCGGTGTCGCCGCGCTGATCGGACGCGACGAACACGGCGGCCGTGCGATGGACTCGGCGATCCTCATCCGCACCGCGGACATCGATCCCGGCGGCCGCGTCGAGATCGGCGTCGGCGCCACCCTGGTGCGCCACTCCGACCCCGCCCGCGAGGCCGCCGAGACCCGGGCCAAGGCGTCCGCCCTGGTCAGCGCGCTTGAGGCCGGAGGCAGAAAGGGGTTCGCCGACCATCCGGAGGTCCGGGCCGCCCTGGAGCGGCGCAACGAGCCCATCGCCGGATTCTGGCTGAGCGGGACCGAGGACCCGCCGCGGGCACACACCGGCCTCACGGGCCGCCGCGTCCTGGTCGTCGACGCGGAGGACACCTTCACGGCCATGATCGCGGGCCAGCTCCGGTCCCTGGGCCTTGAGGTCACCGTGCGCCGGTTCGACGAGGAGTACGCCTTCGAGGACCACGACCTCGTGGTGATGGGGCCGGGCCCCGGCGACCCCGGCGACACGGCCCACCCCCGCATCGCCCATCTCCACGCCGCCGCGAGCACCCTGCTCGCCGGGCGCCTGCCCTTCGTCGCCGTCTGCCTGAGCCATCAGGTGCTCAGCCTCGCGCTCGGCCTCCAGGTGTCCCGCCTGCCCACCCCCAACCAGGGTCTCCAGAAGGAGATCGACTACTTCGGCACCGCCGAACGGGTCGGCTTCTACAACGCGTTCGCCGCCGTGAGCGACGACGACAAGCACGAGGTGGACGGCGTCGGCATGGTCGAGATCAGCCGGAACCCGGCGACGGGAGAGGTGTACGGGATGCGCGGCCCGCACTTCATCACGATGCAGTTCCACGCCGAATCCGTGCTCACGCAGAACGGCCCGCGCATCCTCGCCGGCGCCCTTCGGAACGTGTTCGGCCTGTGACGAGACCGACGACGAGAGAGAAGCGGAAGATTCCCATGCACCCCTACGTGGTCGTCGACGCCTTCGCGACCGAAGTGCTCAAGGGCAACCCGGTCGCCGTCTACTTCGACGCCAACGACCTGACCAGTACTCAGATGCAGTGCATCGCACGGGAGATGAACCTCTCGGAGACGACCTTCGTCCTCGCACCCCAGGAGGGCGGCGACGCGCGCGTCCGGATCTTCACCCCGGTCAACGAACTGCCCTTTGCCGGCCACCCCCTGCTCGGCACCGCTGTCGCGATCGGCAATCGGGGACGGCTGGACCAGCTCAAGCTGGAGACGGCCATGGGGATCATCCCCTTCGAACTGATCCGTACGGACGGCGTGGTCACCGCGGCGTGGATGCAGCAGCCCGTACCCGAGTGGGAGCCCTTCGACCAGCGCGAGGAACTGCTGGCCGCGCTCGGCGTCGGGAACCCCGCCCTGCCGGTGGACATCTACCGCAACGGACCGCGCCACGTCCTGGTCTGCCTGAACAGCGTCGAGGAGCTGTCGGCGCTGCGCCCCGACCACCGGGCCCTCGAAGCTTTCGAGGACATGGCGGCCAACTGCTTCGCCGGTTCCGGCACGCAGTGGCGCAGCCGGATGTTCTCGCCCGCGTACGGCGTCGTCGAGGACGCGGCCACCGGCTCCGCCGCCGGGCCCATCGCGATCCATCTGGCGCGGCACGGCCTGATCGAGTACGGGCAGCGCATCGTCATCACGCAGGGCGTGGAGATGGGCCGGCCCTCCCCGATGCACGCCCTCGCCGAGGGCAGCGGCGAGCGGGCCACCCAGGTCGTGGTGGGCGGCGACGGCGTCATCGCGCTCGAAGGGACACTGCGCCTGTGACGCGGCCCGCGCACAAGCCCCCTGTAGTGCAGGAACTCCGGAGACGCACATGAGCAGCACCAGGTCGGAAAGCATGACGGGGACCGTCGAGGTCTCCTTCCCCGAGTACGGGCGGCCGCCCGCCGAGCCGGTGGGCCTGCTGCGCGCATGGCTCGCGGACGCGGTCCGGGCCGAGGTCCGCGAGCCGCGGGCCCTGGCGCTGGCCACCGCCGACGCGGCCGGGCGGCCCTCGACCAGGATCGTGGTCATCAACCAGGTGACCGACACCGGGTTCGTGTTCCTCACCCACGACGGCAGCCGCAAGGGACGTGACATGGCGGCCAATCCGTGGGCGTCGGGCCTGCTGTACTGGCGCGAGACCAGCCAGCAGATCGTCGTCGACGGTCCCGTCGTGAAGCTCCCCGCGGCGGAGGCCGAGGCGATGTGGCACGCACGCCCCGTGTTCACCCACGCCATGACGACCGCGTCGCGGCAGAGCGAGCCGGCGGGCGGCCTCGACGAGGTGGCGGCGCTGCGGGCGCGGGCCCTGGAGCTGGGCCGGACCGGTCTGCCGCTGCCCTGCCCGGAGAGCTTCGCCGCCTATGAACTGCGGTTCGCCGGCGTGGAGTTCTGGGCCAACGGCACGGACCGGCTGCACGAGCGGCTGCGGTACGACCGCGAAGGCGAAGGCTGGCGCGTCGCCCGCCTCCAGCCCTGAACCGGCCCGGGCGCCGCGCGTCCGGAGCACCCGTCAGCCCGCACAGCCCGCACCACACGTAGGACCACAGGGCCCGTTGAACCCCCGGGCTCCCAGGGCCCGCCGAAATTGCCGAACCCGTCCAACCCGTCGAAGCGGAGCGCGAGTACACCATGCAGCCAGTCGCCCCCCTGCTCCACTCCGGATTCCGGGCCTCGGCCCGGCGCGTCCCCGACCGCCCGGCTCTGGTGCTGCGCGGCCGGACCTTGACCTACCGGGAACTGGACGACATCGTCCGCCGCTGGGCCACGGTGCTGACCCGTGGGACGACGCGGCCGAAGCGCGTGGCCATCCTCGGCCACTGCAGCATCGTCACCTACGCGGGATTCCTGGCCGCCCTGTACGCGGGGGCGACCGTGGTGCCGCTCAACAGGAAGTACCCCGTTGCCCGCAACCGCGACATCCTCGCGCGTGCCGAAGTCGATGTCGTCCTGGCCGACCCGGGCTCCCTCGCCCAGCTCGGCCCGCTCCTCGACGCCTCGGGCGACGCTCCGTTGGGCGCCCCGACGGTGGTGCTGCCGCAGACCGACGAGGCACCCGGGGACCTCCCCGCGGGGGTCCGGGTCCTCACCCGTGCCGACGTCGAGTCCTGCGCCGCGCAGGCCGAACCGGTGGCGGTCACCCCCGAGGACGGCGCGTACCTGCTCTTCACCTCCGGCACCACGGGCCTGCCCAAGGGCGTGCTCATCTCGCACGCCAACGCGGCCGCGTTCCTGTCCGCCAACACCGAGCGCTACGCCTTCTCGGCGGACGACCGCTTCACGAACACCTTCGACCAGACCTTCGACCTGTCGGTGTTCGACCTGTTCATGGCGTGGGGGAGCGGTGGCTGTCTGGTCCCGATGGACGCCTTCGACCTGATGACGCCGCTGGAGTTCGTCCGCGCCCACGACATCACCGTCTGGTTCTCGGTGCCGTCGGTGGCGGTGCTCCAGCACCGGCGCGGCGCGTTGGCACCGGACAGCCTGCCGTCGCTGCGCTGGAGCCTGTTCTGCGGGGAGGCGCTGCCGGCGGCCACCGCCCAGGCCTGGCAGGAGGCCGCGTCCGGGTCCGTGGTGGAGAACCTGTACGGGCCGACCGAGGCGACCATCGCCTGCCTGGTGCACCGCTGGAACCCGAAGACCTCACCGGCCGACGTCGTCAACGGCGTCGTGGCGATCGGCTCCCCGTACCCGGGCATGGCCGCCGCCGTACTCGCGGAGGACGGCAGCCCGGTTCTCCCCGGTGAGACCGGCGAACTCTGCCTCTCCGGGCGCCAGGTCTTCGAGGGCTATCTCAACGCGCCGGAGCAGACCGAGAAGGCCTTCCACATCACCTCGTCGGCGTACGGCGCCGACCACCGCTGGTACCGCACCGGCGACCTCGTACGCCGCATGGACAGCGGCGAGTACGGCTACGTGGGCCGGACGGACACGCAGGTCAAGGTGCTCGGCCACCGTGTCGAGACGGGCGAGGTGGAGGCGCACCTGCTGCGCCAGAAGCGCATCGACCAGGCCGTCGTCGTCGCCGTCCCCGGCGACGAGGAAGGGGTGACAGTGCTCGCCGGCATTCTGTCGGGCGAAGGGCTCGACGTCTACGACGTGGACGAGGAGCTGCGCCGGACGCTGCCCCCGTACATGATCCCGCTGACCTATCACCTGCTGGACGCCTTCCCGCTGAACGACAACGGCAAGGTCGACCGCAAGGCGCTGCGCGCGCAGGTCGTGTCGGGAGAGCTGGAGCCCGTCCTCCTGTGAGCACGGCGGGCCGGGATCCAGAACAGGAACCTCAGCAAAGAACGCACCAGAGACCTCGACAGAGACGTCAACAGGAACCTCAACAGGAAGGGACACCGCGGATGAACGACGCCGACGCGATCGCGGCCCTGCGCGACCGCGTGCGGGGTGAGGTGCTGCTGCCCGGCGACGACCTCTTTGCCGCCCGTTGCGCGGGCTTCCAGACCGCCTACCGGCACCGGCCCTCCGTGCTGGTGGACGCGGCAGGCCCCGAGGACGTGGTGGCCGCGGTGCGGTACGCCGCCGCCCAGGACCTGCCGGTGGCGGTCCAGGCGACAGGGCACGGACTCGCGGTCGCGAGCGACGGCGGTGTGCTCGTCGGCACCGCCGGCCTGTCGGAGGTCACGGTCGACGCCCCGGCCCGCACCGCGCGGATCGGAGCCGGTGCGCGCTTCGCCGACATCATCGACGCGGCGGCCCGCCACGGCCTGGCCCCGCTCAACGGGTCGGCGCCCGGCGTCGGCGCGGTCGGCTACGTCCTGGGCGGTGGACTCGGCCTGCTGGCAAGGGAGTTCGGCTATGCCGCCGACCGGGTGCGGTCGGTCGACCTCGTCACGGCCGACGGCCGAGCGCGCCGGGTCACCGCTGACAGCGACCCCGAGCTGTTCTGGGCGCTGCGTGGGGCCGGGGCGAACTTCGGCGTGGTCACCGGGATGGAGATCGATCTGGTTCCGGTGAGCCGGCTGTACGGCGGCGAACTGGTCTTCGACCTTGCCCGGACCCCCGGCCTGCTCGCCGAGTACCTGCGCTGGACCGAGGACCTTCCGGAGCGGCTGACCTCATCGGTGTCGCTGCTCGCCTACCCGGACCTGCCGTTCTTCCCGCCCGTGCTGCGCGGCCGGTACGTCGCCCACGTACGCGTCGCGTACACCGGGGACTCCCGCGCGGGCGAGCGACTGGTCGCTCCGCTGCGGGCGCTCGGGCCCCGGCTGTCCGACACCGTCGCGGAGATGCCGTACACCGAGTGCGGGGTGATCTACAACGATCCGCCGCAGCCGCACGCCTACCAGGGCGACAACGTGCTGTTGCGCGGCTTCGGCCCGGAACAGGCCGCCGAGATCACCGCGTTGGTGGGGCCCGGGGCGCCCGTCCCGTGCGTCGTGGACGTCCGTCATCTGGGCGGGGCGCTCGGCCGGGCTGCCGAGGTGCCCAACGCGGTGGGACACCGGTCCGCCCGCTTCCTCCTGCGCGTGCTCATGCCGCTGATGGGAGCGACGCCGGACGAGGCGCGCGGTGCCGGGGAGAAGGTGCTCGGGACGCTCGCCGCCGAATCAGTCGGCGGACGGTTCCAGAGCCTGGTGTACGGCGGATGCGCGCAGGGCGCTCCGGCCGCTCCGGCCACGGATTTCTGGGAGCCGGCCGACCACCGTCGGCTGACCGCGCTGAAGACGGAGATCGACCCGGCCAACATGTTCCGCTGCAATCGCAATATCGAGCCCGCGGGCTGAGTGGACCGGAAACCAGAAAGATCTCCTACGGCGTGAAGCGGCACCCCGGGTTTTCCGGGGTGCCGCTCTTTCGCGTACGTCAATTCCCTTTCTCTCACTCGGAGCCCATGGGTGTGAGGTCGTCCAGGGCCGGTCCGAGGCCGCCCAGAGAATCCAGAGATTCCAGGGAATGGATCCCCTCGACCGTCGCCTCCACGTCGAACCAGGCCCGGAAGTCCACCGGATGCCCGATGAGTTCGGCCGGGCTCCGGGGCAACACCGCAGCTCGGGCGGCGTCTTCCGACTCCCACAGCAGGAGGGCGCCCCAGCGGCGGGTGGCCGGGTCCGACAGCCATATCTTCAGAAGCAGCCCGGGAATGCCCGTCCAGAGTTGCGATTCCTTCTGGATGAAATCCCGGAGCGAACCCGCGGTCTGCCGCGAATCGGTGAGCTCCCACCACGCGATCATTGCCTTCATGGAAGCAGTTTATGGGAGAGGGGTGTGGTCGAGTGCCCGGTACTCATTCAAATCGCTTGTGTGCGAGGCGATTTGAGTAGTCGCTACTCAGGCATCCGCCGCAAAGCGGTGATCGAATGAGGGATATCGGTCACGGCCGGCGGAGAACCCGACGAGGGAGATCCGGTCGGCCTCCCGCGATGCCGGCTGTGGATATTGGAGGACGAGTGGCGCCAACCGATCTGTCGATCCTGGACCTGCCGCACGACGCGGATCCGGACCCCGACGAGCTGGTGCGGGCGGCGATGGAGTGGCACTTCGGCCCGGAGACCGGCTCGCCGTTCTGGCTGGAGCGGGCCCGGACCCTCGACTTCGACCCGCTGTCGGACGTCAAGAGCCATGCCGACCTGGCCCTTTTCCCGAATGTCGCCAACGAACTGCGGGACGTGCCCGCAGCGGACCTGGTGCCGCGCGGCTACGGCCAACACCCGGACATCGTCGGGGTCTTCGAGAGCGGCGGCACGACCGGCGCGCCCAAACGGGTCGTCTGCCCGGCCGACTGGCTGGAGAAGCTGGTCGGCTGGAGCAACGCCAACCTCGACGTGCACGGATTCCCGCGCGGTGCCGACTGGCTGGGCATCACCCCGTCCGGCCCCCATGTCGTCGGCGAGATCTTCCGGCGCTCGGCCCGCACTCACGGCCGGTACGCCTTCCAGGTCGACCTCGACCCGCGGTGGGTCAAGCGCCTGATCGCGGACGGCAAGGGAAGCCAGGCCGACTCCTACGCCGAACACGTCATCGACCAGGCCGCCCACATCCTGCGTACCCAGGACATCGGTGTGATGACGGTGACCCCGCCGCTGCTGGAGCGCATCGCCCAGCGCGAGGAACTGGTCGAGCTCGTCAACCGCAAGGTGCGGGCGATCCGCTGGGGCGGCACCCAGATGGACCCCGACACCGAGGCCCTCTACCGCACCGAGATCTTCCCCGAGGCCGTCCTCTACGGGCACTACGGCAGCACGATGATCCTGGGCATCGCGGGTCAGCGCCACGGCACCCCGCTGGGCTCGCCCTGCGTGTTCGACACCTTCTCCCCGTACATCATGTTCCAGGTCGTGGATCCCGGCACCCGGGAGCCGGTGGCTCACGGGGAGCGCGGCCAGGTCGTGATGCACCACGTCAGCAAGGCCCTGCTGCTGCCCAACAACCTGGAGCGCGACACCGCGATCAGGGTCCCCGCGCCCAAGGGCCGGATCGGGGACTCGGCCGCCGGCATCGCTCCCGTCGCCCGCTTCGACGACGAGGCCGTCATCGAAGGGGTCTACTGATGACCGCCGAGCAGCCGCGGCCGACGGAGCCGGGCGCGCGGGACTCCGGCACACCGGTACTGGAGGCGCTCGGCCCGGCCGGCCCGTACCGCGCCCACCAGCGCCAGGAGATCACCGACGTGACCGGCGCGGTCCTGGCGGAGATGAGCCTGGTGCCCGCGCTCTACGTCAACCGGGCGATGAAGGCCCTGCACGCCGCGGCTCCGCTGCCCGCCGCCGAGCGGGCCGGCGCCCTGGCCCGCGCGGCCGAACTCTTCCGCACGGCGACACTGGGCGGACTGACGGTGCGGGAGTACGAGGCGGCCGTCAGCCGCGTCTCCGGCCTGCCCGTCGAGGTCGTCCGGGTCGCCACCGCGACCTGCGCCGACCGCGTCGCGAACTCTTACCGCAGCGTCCAACTCGCCCGGCCCGCCGGTGCCGTGTCCGACTGGCGCGACCCGCTGGTACGCACGTCGCAGGCGGTGTGGACCCGCCGTGGCGAGGTGCTCGCCGTCCACGTCCCCGGCAACCACCCCGGTACGCACGGCTTCTGGCCGGAGGCGCTCGCGCTGGGATACCGGGTCGCCGTCCGGCCCGCCGCCCGCGAGCCGTTCACCGCACACCGCATGGTCCTGGCCCTGCGGGAGGCCGGATTCGGCGGGGACCACGTCGTCCTGCTGCCCTGCGGCCACGAGGCGGCCGACGCCGTCGTGCGGGGCGCGGACCTCGCCTACGGGGGTGACGAGATCGTCCGGAGCTACGCGGACGACCCCGGCGTGCTCTCCCTGCAGCCCGGCCGCTCGAAGATCCTGCTGACGGCCGACACCGACTGGCGCGACCACCTCGACATGATCGTCGACTCGGTGACCCGGCACTCCGGCACCGGCTGCGTCAACGCCACCGCCGTGCTGGTCGAGGGCGACCCGGCCCCGCTCGCGGGCGCGATCGCCGAGCGGCTGGCCGCGCTGCCCAGCCTGCCGCCCGACGACGAGAAGGCCGTGCTGCCGGTGCAGCACACCAAAGCGGCGCGCGCACTGGAGAAGTTCGTGCTCGACCGGGCCCGGGGCACCCGCGCCTGGCTCGGGGGCACCGGCTTCGTCGACGAACTCGGCGACGGCAGCGCCGTGCTGCGCCCGGCCGTCCACCAGGTCGCCTCGGCCGACGCCTCCCAGCTCTCCGCCGAAGTCCCGTTCCCCTGCGTGTGGGTGGGGCCGTGGAGTCGCGAGGACGGCGTCGAGCCGCTGCGCGACACCCTGGTTCTGACCGTCGTCACCGAGGACGAGGACCTCGTACAGGCGCTGCTCGACGAGCCGACGATCAGCAATCTGCACGTGGGAGGCCATGCCACCCACTGGCATCGCCCGGGCCTGCCGCACGACGGCTATCTGGGCGCGTTCCTGATGCGCAGCAAGACCGTCGTCCGCGCCTGAGACCGGCCGCGGACGGACCAGTCGGCGGCCCGCGGGGCCGCCGGAAGCCATGACCAGCCAGCAGCCGCTGCAAACCTGGGGAGCGATGTGTCCCGCCGCCTGTTCACCTCGGAGTCCGTGACCGAAGGTCACCCCGACAAGATCGCTGACCAGATCAGCGACACACTCCTCGACGAGTTCCTGCGCCAGGACCCGGCCTCGCGCGTGGCCGTGGAGACGCTGGTCACCACGGGCCTCGTGCACGTGGCCGGCGAGGTCACCACCACGGCGTACGCGCCGATCGCGCAGCTCGTGCGCGAGAAGATCCTGGAGATCGGCTACGACTCGTCGAAGAAGGGCTTCGACGGCGCGTCGTGCGGCGTCTCGGTCTCGATCGGTGCGCAGTCCCCGGACATCGCGCAGGGCGTCGACACCGCGTACGAGAAGCGGGTCGAGGGTGCCTCCCGCGCGGAGGAAGGGGACGAGTTCGACAAGCAGGGCGCGGGCGACCAGGGCCTGATGTTCGGCTACGCGTGCGACGAGACCCCGGAGCTGATGCCGCTCCCGATCCACCTCGCGCACCGTTTGTCGCGCCGCTTGTCCGAGGTCCGCAAGGACGGCACGATCCCGTACCTGCGTCCCGACGGCAAGACCCAGGTCACCATCGAGTACGACGGCGACAGGGCCGTCCGCCTCGACACCGTCGTGGTCTCCTCGCAGCACGCCGCCGACATCGACCTGGAGACGCTGCTCGCCCCCGACATCCGCGAGCATGTCGTCGAGCACGTCCTGCGCCTGCTGGAGGACGACGGCATCAAGCTGGAGACCGAGGGCTACCGTCTGCTGGTGAACCCGACAGGACGCTTCGAGATCGGCGGCCCGATGGGTGACGCCGGCCTCACCGGCCGCAAGATCATCATCGACACGTACGGCGGCTACGCCCGGCACGGCGGCGGCGCGTTCTCCGGCAAGGACCCGTCCAAGGTGGACCGCAGTGCCGCGTACGCGATGCGCTGGGTCGCCAAGAACGTCGTCGCGGCGGGTCTGGCCTCGCGCTGCGAGGTCCAGGTCGCGTACGCGATCGGCAAGGCCGAGCCGGTGGGCCTGTTCGTCGAGACGTTCGGCACGAACACGATCGACACCGACAGGATCGAGACGGCGATCTCCGAGGTCTTCGACCTGCGCCCGGCCGCGATCATCCGCGATCTCGACCTGCTCCGCCCGATCTACGCGCAGACCGCCGCCTACGGCCACTTCGGGCGTGAGGTCCCCGACTTCACCTGGGAGCGCACCGACCGCGTCGAGGCCCTGCGCCGGGCCGCGGGCATCTGACCGGCCACGGACGAGACTCGACGGGAGCGAGCAGCGATGCGTACAGCGGTGTCAGGATCGATCGCCACCGACCACCTCATGGCCTTCCCCGGTCGCTTCGCCGACCAGCTGATCCCCGATCAGCTCGCCCACCTTTCCCTGTCCTTCCTCGTCGACGACCTGGAGGTGCGCCGCGGCGGAGTGGCGGCCAACATCGCGTACGGCCTCGGCCGGCTGGGCTCGTCCCCGCTGCTGATCGGCGCCGTCGGCCTCGACTTCGGCCCGTACGAGGCCTGGCTGAAGGAGCAGGGCGTCGACACGGGCGCGGTCCGGGTGTCGGACACGGCGCAGACCGCACGGTTCGTCTGCATCACGGACCAGGACAACAACCAGATCGCCGCCTTCTACGCGGGCGCGATGAGCGAGGCCCGCGAGATCGGCCTGGCGGCGGCGGTGGCACAGGACCGCCCCGACCTCGTCCTGGTCTGCGCGAACGATCCGGCGGCGATGCTCCGCCACACCCGCGAGGCCACGGCCCTGGGCATCCCCTTCGCCGCCGACCCCTCGCAACAGCTCGCGCGGCTGACCCGCGAGGAAGCCACCGCACTCGTGAACGGCGCCACCTGGCTGTTCACCAACGAGTACGAGGCCGCCCTGCTGGCCGAGCGCACGGGCCGCACCCGCGAGGACCTCCTCGCGCACGTCGGCACCTGGGTGACCACCCTGGGCGGGCGGGGTGTGCGGATCGAACGCGCGGGGGAACCCGCGCTCCTCGTCCCGGCCGTCCCCTGCGACCGCGTCACCGATCCGACCGGCGCCGGCGACGGCTTCCGCGCCGGCTTCCTCACCGCCGTCGCGGCCGGACTGCCGCTCGTCGCGGCCGGCCGGCTCGGCTGCGCCGTGGCGACGTCCGTGCTGGACGCCGTCGGCCCCCAGGGCTACGCGGCGGATCCGGACCTGCTGGCCGAGCGCGTGCGCAGCGCGTACGGGGCGGCGGCGGCCGAAGAGCTGCGGCCGGCCCTCGGGCGGACCGCATGACACTGCGCGAGACGCTCGCCTCCGGCGCCCGGTCCTTGTCCTTCGAGTTCTTCCCGCCCCGCACGCGGGGCGGGGAGCGCGGAGTGTGGGACGCCATCCGGCGGATCGAGCCACTGGCCCCCACCTTCGTCTCCGTCACGTACGGGGCCGGCGGGTCCTCCCGCGACCGCACCGTCGCGCTGACGAAGCGGATCGCGTCCGACACGACCCTGCTGCCGGTGGCCCACCTCACCGCGGTGGGACACTCCGTGGCCGAACTGCGCCGCATTATCGGCCAGTACGCGGACGCGGGGGTACGGGACGTCATGGTCCTGCGCGGGGACCCGCCGGGGGACCCGCGGGGGCCCTGGGTGCCGCACCCGGAGGGCTTCACGTACGCCCACGAACTGGTCACCCTCGTACGGGAGGCCGGGGCGTTCAGCGTCGGTGTCGCGGCGTTCCCCGAACGCCATCCGCGCTCCGCCGACTGGGACAGCGAGATCCGCCACTTCGTGGCCAAGTGCCGGGCGGGCGCCGACTACGCCGTCACCCAGATGTTCTTCGACGTCGAGGACTACCTGCGGCTGCGCGACCGAGTCGCCGCCGCGGGCTGCGACATCCCGATCATCCCGGAGATCATGCCCGCGACCGACGTACGCCAGATCCGCCGCTTCGCCGAACTCAGCAACGCCGCGTTCCCCGCGGAACTGGCCCGCCGGCTGCACGCCGCGCGCGACCGGCCCGCCGAGGGCCACGCCATCGGGGTGGAGTACGCCGCCACGATGTCCGAACGGCTGCTAGCCGAAGGAGCGCCGGGGCTGCACCACATCACCCTTAACCGGTCCACGGCGGCGCTCGACATCCACCACGCCGTGCTCGCCGCCCAGGGCGCCATCGCCTGACCGCCGGCACCCCTGCAGTACGGCTCGGAACGGAATTTTCCCTTTCGGAAATCCCGGCCGGGCTGTGCTGCTGTTTCATGCCCATTGCCATAAACGACAGTTCTGCCCGGCAGGGAAGGTAGTTATTGGACACCCTCCCTGGAACGGCGGATGATCCTGTGGAGACGCCGAACAGGCTGTCCGAAGGGGGAGGAGTGGAGTGCGCGCATCCCACGCGAATTCACCGGAAACAGATTTCGCGGCCGTCATCGCCGAGATCTGGTGCGAGGTCCTTGAAGTCCCCGCGGTGGGGGACGAGGACAACTTTTTCGACCTGGGCGGGCACTCCCTGCTGCTCCGGATGGTCCAGGAGCGGGTCGTACGGCGCACGGGCAGGAACATCGAGCTCATCGAGTTCTTCACACACCCGACCGTGCGCTCCCTCGCCCGCCGGCTGGCGACCGAAGGAGCGGCCCCGGCGGCCCCGGAGACCGGTGGCCGACGTCGTCCCGCCGGCCGGCTGAACCGCCTGGGGAACCGGCGCGCCCAGCTCGGCGGAAATACCCAGGACGCCCCCGGAGGATTCGGTGAGTGACATCGAGGAACAGGAAGGCGCCGACGGTTTCATAGCTGTCGTCGGAATGGCCGGACGCTTTCCCGGAGCCGCCGACATCGACGAATTCTGGGAAAATCTCGCCGCCGGAATCGACTCGGTGTCCCGCGACATCCCCCAGACCGTTCCGGGCGGCGCCGAAGACGGCGGCGACCTGACCTATGTGCCGTCCCGAGGACGGCTGGACGGCGCCGAGTGGTTCGACGCCGACTATTTCGGCTATTCCGCCAAAGAGGCGTTCCTGATCGATCCGCAGCACCGGGTCTTCCTGGAATGCGCGGTCGCGGCCCTGGAGGACGCCGGCGCCGACCCCGACCGCTTCCCCGGCGCCATCGGCGTCTACGGCGGCTGCACCGAGACCCGGTACGCCGACGCGCTCTCGGCCCGGCTCGCCCAGCTCCCCGGGGTCACCGAGGAGGACATCGTCCTCGGCACCGCACCCGACTTCCTGGTCTCCCGCACGGCCGAACGCCTCGGCCTGCGAGGCCCGGCCGTCGCCGTGCAGTCGGCCTGCGCCACCGCCCTCGTCGCCCTCCACACGGCCGGGCGGGGCCTCCTCGCCGGCGACTGCGACATGGCCCTCGCGGGCGGCGTCGCCGTGCACGTCCCGCCGAAGAAGATCACGTGGACGGGCCCGGACGGCACCCTGGCGCCCGACGGCGTCTGCCGTGCCTTCGACGCGAAGGGGGAGGGGACCGTCGCCGGGAACGGCGTCGGTGTCGTCGTCCTCAAGCGCCTGTCCGACGCGCTCGCCGACGGCGACCACATCCGTGCCGTCGTCCGCGGCTCGGCGGTGACCAACGACGGCTCGGGCCGGATCGGCTTCACCGCGCCCAGCGTCGCCGGGCAGGCCGCCGCGATCCGCGAGGCCCAGCTGACCGCGGTCACCGACGCCCGCACCATCACGTACGTCGAGGCCCACGGCACCGCCACCCCCCTGGGCGACCCCATCGAGGTCACCGCGCTCACCCAGGCCTTCCGGGGCGACACCGACGAGCGGGGTTTCTGCGCCATCGGCTCGGTGAAGACCAACATCGGGCACGCCGACGCCGCCGCCGGCGCCGCGGGCTTCCTCAAGACCGTGCTCGCGCTCGGCCACCGGCAGATCCCGCCGAGCCTGCACTTCACCGAGCCCAACCCCCAGATCGACTTCGACAGCGGCCCGTTCAGGGTCGCCACCGAACTCACCGACTGGCAGCCGGACGGCTTCCCCCGCCGCGCCGGCGTCAGCTCCTTCGCGGTCGGCGGCGTCAACGCCCACCTGGTCCTAGAAGAGGCTCCGCGGCGGCCGGTGCGCGCGTCCGAGCGGCGCGCCGCCCTGCTGGTGCACTCCGCGCGCACCCCCTCGGCGCTGCGCGCCCGGCTGGCCAGGACCGACCGCCACCTGACCGACGCGGCCCCCGCGTACGAGGACGTCGCCTGGACCCTCCAGACCGGCCGGCGCGAGCATGAGTACCGGGCCTTCACCGTCACGGGTGACGGCCAGGACCGCGCGCCGGTCCGTTCCGCCGAACTCCCGCGGGAGCGGCCCGTGGTGTTCCTCTTCCCGGGCCGTACCGGTCCGGCGGAGGCCTGGCGGCTGCACACCACCGAGCCCGCCTTCCGGGAGGGCTTCGACGCGGCCCTAGGGGGCGCCGACGACCGCCTCGTCCGCGAGGTGCGGGACGTGGCGCGGGGCCTGGCGTGGCCCGACGACCCGGTGGTGCGCGACACCTACGTCTTCGCCTTCGAGTACGCCCTGGCCGTGCTCTGGCAGCGCTGGGGCATCCGCCCGGGCGCGGTCTTCGGCACCGGTACCGGATCGCTGGTCGCGGCCGTCGTCGCCGGGGCCCTGCCGCTCACCGACGCGCTGCGCCTGATCGCCGCACCCGGCCGCACCCGCGGCGCCGACCACGAACCGCACGCGCTGCTGGCGTCGCTGACGTGGCGTCAGCACCGGATCCCCGTCGTACTCGGCGACGGCGTCCAGTACGGCGCGGGCACGCCGATCGCGACCGAGCGCTGGGCGGACGAACTGCGCCGAGCGGCCGGACCGGACGCCGCGCTCGACACGCTGCTGGCCGACCCCGAGCGCATCCTGCTCGAAGCGGGCGCGGGAACCAGCCTGGTCGCGCTCGCCCGGCAGCAGCCCCGCCACACCTCCCGGCATCTCCTGCTGACGGCGCTGGCCGACCCCGACGGCGGCGACACCCTCGCGGCCCTGTACGACGCGCTCGGACGGCTGTGGCTGTCCGGGGCCCGGGTCGACTGGGCCGGTGTCCACGAGGGCGAGCGCCGGGTCAAGGTCGCGCTGCCCACGTACCCCTTCGAGCGGCTGCCGTACCTGGTGCGCCACCCGGCGGAGGAGGCGCAGACGGCCACCGGCGCCCCCGCGGCCCTCGCCGAGGACGACCGGCCCGTGGACGACGAGCCCACCGCCGAGTACGGCGCGCCCACCGTCGGCAGCGGCCCGGAGGCCGCGGACCGTCCCGCCGACGACACACCGCTCGGCGTGGTGCTGAAGCTGTTCGGCGACGCCCTCGGACTGCCCGACGTCGAACCCGACGAGAGCTTCTTCGAACTCGGCGGTGACTCCCTCATCGCCGTCAAGCTCTTCGCCCAGCTCCGGGAGATCTACCCGGTCGACATCAAGATGCGCTCGCTGTTCGAGTCCGCGACCGCGGCCGACCTCGCCGCGCTGATCGAGCGGCAACTGGCCGCCCCGCACCAGGACATCGAAGAGGAGCCCGCATGAGCGGCACCGGAGCCGCGACAGGCGCCGGCCCCGCGCCCGAGGCCACGGCGCAGGACCTGCGGGCCCGCTGGCTCTCCGGCCGCAGGCCAAAGACCGAGACCACCGTCGACCTGTACTGCTTCGCCCACGCGGGCGGCTCGGCAGGAGAGTTCGTCCGCTGGGCAGGCGCCCTGCCGGGCGTCCGCCTCTGGGCCGTCAAGCTCCCGGGCCGTGCGCCGCGCCAGGACGAGGCGCCGTACCGGCGGATCGCCGACCTGGTCTCGGACCTCGTGGCGCAGGTCGACTTCGGCCGCCGCGAGTTCGCCTTCTTCGGCCACAGCCTGGGTGCGCTGATCGCCTTCGAGACCACCCGCGCCCTGCGCCGGGCCGGTCTGCCCCAGCCGCGCGCCCTGCTCTTGTCCTCCATGCAGCCGCCGCCCCTCACAGCGCGGCAGGGCATCCACCTGCTGTCGGACGACGAACTGCTGGCCCAGATCGAGAGCCGCTGGGGCGCGCTGCCGATGGTCGTCCACGAGGAGCCCGACCTCAAGCGGCTCGCGCTGCGCTATCTGCGCGCGGACGCCGAACTCGCCGACTCCCACGAGTACGTCGCCGAGGAGCCGCTGGACACCCCAATCACGGCCTTCGCCGGCGACCAGGAGGACCCCGGCCAGCTCGACTGGGCCGCCCACACCCGCACCGACTTCGCCGCGCACCTCCTGCCCGGCGGCCACTTCTACTTCCGCGACCCGCAGTCCCAGGACGAACTCCTACGCCTCGTCCGCGACGCGCTGAGCGCGGAGAACTAGAGGACAACCCATGCGCTACACGACCTTCGGCCGCACCACCGGCCTGCGCGTCTCCGAATACGCCCTGGGTACCGCGAACTTCGGCACCCTGTGGGGCGGCGGCGCCCACCGCGACGACGCCCGCAAGATCTTCGACCGGTTCGCCGAGGTCGGCGGAACCTTCCTCGACTGCGCCGACAACTACCAGATCGGCGAGTCGGAGAAGCTGCTCGGGGAGTTCCTCGGCGCCGACCGCGACCACTTCACGGTCAGCACCAAGTTCACCCTGGGCGCCGGCCGCGCCCGGATCTCCAACACGGGCAACAGCGCCAAGAACATCCGCACGTCGGTCGAGGCCAGCCTCCGGCGGCTCGGCACCGACTACATCGACGTCTACTGGGCCCACCTGCCCGACTCGGTCACCCCGGTCGAGGAGATCCTGAGCGCCTTCGACGCACTGGTCCGGTCCGGCAAGATCCTCTACGCGGGCCTGTCGAACTTCCCCGCCTGGCGGATCTCCCGCGCGGTCACCCTCGCCGAACTCCGCGCCATGACGCGCCTGGTGGGCATCCAGTTCGAGTACAGCCTCGCCGAGCGCGGCGCCGACCGCGAACTGATCCCCATGGCCGAGGCCTTGGGCCTGGGCAGCGCCCTGTGGTCGCCGCTCGGCGGGGGCCTGCTCACCGGAAAGTACCGGCACGGCCGCCGCGGCCGGCTCAGCGACTGGGACGGCCAGGCCATCCGCGTCGAGGACTCCGAGCAGCGCACCGCGGTCATCGACGCGGTGCTCGCCGTCGCCGAGGAGACCGGCGCCCCCGCCGGACAGATCGCCATGGCGTGGCTGCGCGCCCGGGCGGCCCGCTCGGCCACCGCGCTCGTGCCCGTCATCGGCCCGCGCACCACCGAGCAGCTCGACGACTACCTCGCCGCGCTCGACATCACCCTCGACGCCGCCCAGTTCGAGCGGCTCGAACAGGCCAGCGCGATCCGGCTGGGACAGCCCTACGAGCTGATGGCCAACCACCAGGACGCCGCGCTGGGCCGCGCCGGCGGCCGGTTCATCCACCCGGCCACGCCCGTTGCCTGACCGGCCCGCGCAGCCCGGCGGCCGGCAGGCACGGCATTCCGACGAGAAGACCAGAAAGGGAGGGGCGGACCGCATGACGGACCTCGCACCGGCACACCTCGATCCCGGCTCCGACCTCGACGCTCATGTGGCCGTCGTGGGCATGGCGGCGCGCTTCGGGCAGGCCGCGGACCTCGACGCGTTCCGCGGGGAGCCGGCCGGCGGTCCGGCGGACGTGACCGCCGGGCCGCTCGCCGAGGCCCACGCCTTCGACCACAGGTTCTTCGGCATCTCGCCGCGCGAGTCGGCGCTCCTCGACCCGCAGCAGCGCGTCCTGCTGGAGTGCGCCCAGCACGCGCTGGAGGACGCCGCGCACGACCCAGCCCGCGCCGAGGCGGTCGTCGGCATCTACGCGGGCGGTGCCACCACGGACCACGCGGCGCGGCTGCGCCACCGGGCCGCCGGATCGCCCCTGACGGACGACCGGCAGATCCGGGCCGGCACCGGGGCCGACTTCCTCGCCTCGCGTGTCGCCTACAAGCTGGGGCTCACCGGCCCCGCCGTCTCCGTGCAGGCCGCCGGGGCGACCGCCCTGGTCGCGGTGCACACCGCCGTCCAGGCGCTGCTCGGCGGTGAGTGCGAGCTGGCGCTGGCCGGATCGGTCACCGTGCGCACCCCCGCGGCCGGCGGCTGCGCGGTGTCCGTGCTGAAGCCGCTCCGGGCGGCCCTGGACGACGGCGACCGGATCTACGCCGTCGTCCGCGGCACGGCCGTCGGTACGACGGGCCGCGGCGAGTCCGCCGACGAGGGCCGCGCTCGCGTCGTCCGCGAAGCCCTGGCGGTGAGCGGTACGGCGGACGGTGAGGTCCTCCGGGTGGACACCCCCGCCGGGGCAGGCGTCACTGACACCGCGCCCGCGGCGGCCGCCTTCGTACGCGCCGTGCTCGCCGTGTACGACGGGGCGCGCCGCCCGGGCGGCGCCGGACTGCGCCGCGCCGCGGTGGGCGGATCCGGCCCCTTCGGCACGCACGCCCACGCGATAGTCGAGCAGCCGCCCGCGGCGGACCCCGGCCGCACCCCCGTACCGGCCGCGGACGACTGGCAGTTGCTGCCGTACTCGGCGAAGTCCGCGACCGCGCTGGCCGAGGTGGCCGGGCGGCTCGGCCGGCACCTGGAGCGGGCGGGAGCGGGCGCCGGGACGCTCCAGGACGCCGCCTGGACCCTGCAGACGGGCCGGACGCGGTACGGCCACCGGGGCTTCGTCGTCGCCCGCGACCACGCCGAGGCGGCCGCCGCGCTCGCCGAGGTCAAGGTCAGGACCAAGGAACGGTCCGCGGGGAGTTCTGCGGGCGATCCGCCGCCCGTGGTGTTCACCTTCCCCGGGCACGGTGGCCAGCACGTCGGCATGGCGCGCGGGCTGTACCGCCACGATCCGCCCTTCCGCGCCGAACTGGACGCGTGCGTCGCGCACGTCCGGGCGGTGGCCGACATTGACCTCGGCGTCGTCTTCCGTCCCGGACACGGCCTCGGAAGCGATCCCGGAGACGGAACCGCGGACGGATCCGGAGACGATCCCGGAGGCGAGGCGGCGCGGGAAGCGGCCCGACGCGCCCTCGCGAACGGCCGGATCGCACAACTCGCCGTCCTCGTCCTGGAGTACGCCCTCGCGAAGGCCTTCATCCGCTGGGGCGTGCGCCCCGCGGCGGTCGTCGGCCACAGCCTCGGCGGATACGCCGCCGCCTGCATCGCCGGGGTGTTCTCCTTCCCCGACGCAGTCAGGATGGTCCTCAAACGCACCGAGCTGCTGCTCAGCCTGGCCCCCGGCGCCATGGCGGCGGTGCGGCTGCCCGAGGCCGAACTCCTGCCGCTGCTCCCCGAGGGCGTCGGGATCGCCGTGATCAGCGGCCCCGACCAGGTGACCGTCTCCGGGCCGCGCGAAGCGGTGGAGAGGTTCGTCGAAGAGCGTGCGGCCGAGGGGCTGGAGACGCGCCTGCTGAAGATCCCGGGCGCCGGCCACTCGTCACTGGTCGACGCGGTGCTCGACGAGTACGAGACGTTTCTCGCCGACATCACCTTCCACCGCCCGGCGCTCCGCGTGGTCTCGGACACCACCGGGACCTGGGCCGACCCGGACGAGATCCGCACCCCCGGCTACTGGTGCCGGCACATGCGGCACGCCGTGCGCTACCACGACGTCCTGGAGACGCTGAACGCCCTGCCCCGCTGCGCCCTCGTCGAGGTCGGCCCCGGCGCCACGCTGACGTCGCTGGCCCGCCGGCACGCGGAACTGCGCTGGAACCATCCGATCCTCCAGTCGCTGCCGCACCCGACCGACGGGACCCCCGACCCGAAGGTCGTGCTGTCGGCGCTCGGCGGACTGTGGGCCGCCGGCGTGGCGGTCGACTGGGCCGCGCTGCACCCGCAGCGTGCCCCGCGCAGGACCTCGCTGCCGGGCTATCCGTACGAGCGCACCGCATTCGCGCTGCCCGCCGCCTGACGCGCCGGGCCCGCACACCCTCGCACTCCCGTTCCACCTGCACCCTTCCATGACGACCAGGAGAGCAGTGACCATGGGGAAGAGTCTCTACGAGCTGGGTGAGATGCCGCCGCTCGACTCCGTTCCGGAGAAGATGTACGCGTCCGTGATCCGCCCGAACCGCTTCGGCGAACCGAAGAAGTCCTTCGCCACCGAGGTCATCGACACCCCCAGGCCGGGGCGCGGTCAGGTGCTCGTCTGGGTGATGGCCGCGGGCATCAACTTCAACAACGTCTGGGCCGGCCTCGGTTACCCGCTGGACGTCATCGCCGCCCGGCAGAAGCGCGGCGAGCCCGAGGACTTCCACATCGGCGGTTCCGAGGGCTCGGGCGTGGTCTTCGCCGTCGGCGAGGGCGTCTCCGGCGTCTCCGTGGGCGATCAGGTCGTGCTGTCCGGCGGCCAGTGGGACGAGACCGCGCAGGACATCCGCCTCGGCGGCGACCCGACGTTCTCGCCCACGATGCAGGCCTGGGGGTACGAGTCCAACTACGGGACCTTCGCCCAGTTCGCGCTCGCCTACGACTACCAGTGCCACCCGAAGCCGAAGAACCTCGACTGGGAGACCGCGGCCGCCTTCATCCTGACCGGCTCCACCGCCTACCGTCAGCTGTTCGGCTGGGCGCCCAACACGGTCAAGCCGGGCGACCCGGTACTGATCTGGGGCGGCGCCGGCGGGCTCGGCTCCATGGCCATCCAGCTGGTGCGCAACGCGGGCGGCCTGCCCGTCGCGGTCGTCTCCAGCGAGGAGCGCGCCGAGTACTGCCGCGGCCTCGGCGCGGTGGGCACGATCAACCGCCGCGACTTCACCCACTGGGGCCGGATGCCCGACCTCAACGATTCGGTGGCGTTCGGTACCTGGATGCGCGAGCTGCGCGGCTTCGGCCGCGCCTACTGGGAGGCGCTCGGTGAGCGCCGCGCGCCGCGGATCGTCCTCGAACACAGCGGCCAGGACACCATCCCCACCTCCATGTACCTGTGTGAGAACGGGGGCATGGTCACCATCTGCGGCGGCACCTCCGGCTACGCGGCCGACGTCGACCTGCGCTTCCTGTGGATGCGGCAGAAGCGTCTGCAGGGCTCGCACGGCTTCAACCCGGCCCAGTGCCGTGCGGTGATCCACCTCGTCGCCTCCGGGCAGCTGGACGCCTGCGTGTCCGGGGTGTTCGGCCTGGACGAGATCGGCGACGCCCACCAGCTGATGCACGAGAACCGGCAGCCCCCCGGGAACATGGCGGCGCTGATTAACGCGCCGCGGGCGGGCCTCACCGACCTCGCCTGAGCGGCCCCTTCGAAGACGCCCGCGTCCCACCCATGACGAACGGACGGCAATGACCACTGATCCCACGACAGAGCGCACCCCGCTGCCGCTGCCCGCCCTGCTGGCCCGCAGGGCCGACGAGATGCCCGACACCGTCGCCTACGTCTACCTGCGCAACGGCGAGGAGATCGGCGAGCAGATCACCTACGCACAGCTCAACGCCGACGTGCGGACGAGGGCCGGCGCCCTCGTGGACGTGGCCGGCGAGCGGCGCAGCGCGGTGCTGATGTACCCCAACGGCCTGGAATTCATCCGGGCCTGGCTGGCCTGCACCGCGGCCGGCCTCCAGGGGGCCACGGTGCAGGTGCCGACGCGCCGGCACGCGGCGCAGCGCGTGCGGACCATCGCCGACGACGCGCGGACCACACTGGTGCTCACCACCCGGGAGGTCCGCGACCAGGTCCTCGCGGACTTCGCCGGACTGCCGGAACTGGACGGCCTGGAGATCGTGGCCACCGACACGCTGCCCGCGCCCGCCGCCGGTACCGGACTGCCCGTGCCCGCGCTGTCCGACGTGGCCCTGCTGCAGTACACGTCCGGCTCCACCGGAACGCCCAAGGGCGTGATGGTCACGCACGCCAACTTCTGGTTCAACGCGTGGGAGACGGACCGGCTGTGGCCGATGGAGGACGACGGATCCGTCGTCTCCTGGCTGCCGTTCTTCCACGACATGGGCCTCCTCCTGGGCATCGTGCTGCCCCTGTGGGCGGGCCGGCCCTCGTACCTGATGGGCCCCGAGGCCTTCATCCGCCGTCCGGGGCGCTGGCTGGAGGCGGTGTCCCGGTTCGGCGGCACACACTCCTCGGCCCCCAACTTCGCGTTCGACCTGTGTGTCCGCAGCGACAGCGTGCGCGGGCCGGTCGACCTCTCGCGCTGGCGGATGGCCGCCAACGGTGCCGAACCGGTCCGCGAGCACACGATGGCGGAGTTCCTCGGCAAGTACGCCCCCAGCGGCCTGGACGGCCGTGCGCTGTCGCCGAGTTACGGCTTGGCGGAGCACACCCTGAAGGTTGCCGGCAGCCCGCCGGACGCCGAGCCGATGCCCCTCGTCCTCGACGCGCAGGCGCTGGGCCGGGGCAAGGTCGTCCCGGTGCCCGGCCACCGGGACGACCCCGTGGTGACCAGCACTGTGATGAGCGTCGGCCGCACGGTCGGGGACACCCGGGTACGCATCGTCGACCCGCACACGCTTAGGGAGACGGCACCCGACGGGGTCGGCGAGATATGGGTGTCCGGTCCGTGCGTGACGGCCGGCTACTTCGGGCGCGAGGAGGAGAGCGAACGGACCTTCCGGGCGCGCATCGCGGGCGCCGAGACGGACGGCACCTTCCTGCGCACCGGCGACATGGGCTTCCTGCACGGCGGGGAGCTCTTCATCACCGGCCGACTGAAGGACCTGATCATCGTCAAGGGCCGCAACCACTACCCGCAGGACCTGGAGGACACCGTCGCCGGCAGCCACCCTCTGCTGCGCCCGGCGTCCGCCGCGGCCTTCCCCGTCGACGACGGCACACAGGAGTCCGTGGTCGTGGTGGTCGAGGGCGACAGCCGGGTGGGCCGCTACACGAGCGCGCGGACGGTGACGGACGCCGTACGGGAGGCGCTGCGCCAAAACCACCGCATCGAGGTGAAGGACGTGGTGCTGATCCGCCGGGGGACCCTCCCCAAGACCACCAGCGGCAAGGTGCGCCGCCGGCCGTGCCGCGAGCAGTACCTGGCCGGCACCCTCAAGCGGCTTGCCGTGGCCGCCGATTGAGGCCGGACCCGATCTGACAGTGGCTTCACAGAGACCTGACGTTCCTCGGACACAAGGGTGAGGGTTCGTGTACATATCGTTCCCTGGATGTACCGAATGAGCAGCCTTTGCGGACCGGCCCGCCGCTACGATCACCCCATGGATCTGCGTCAACTGGAGTACCTCGTAGCGGTGGCCGAGGAGGCCAGCTTTACGAAGGCGGCAGCGCGCGTCTATGTGACCCAGCCCTGTGTGAGCGCGCAGATCCGGCGGCTGGAGCGGGAGTTGGGACAGGAACTGCTCGACCGGAGCGGGCGCACGGTCGGACTGACCACGGTGGGTGCCGCGGTCCTGCCGCACGCGCGAGCGGCGCTTGCGGCCGTCGACGGAGTGCGCGACACGGTGGAGAACGTGTCGGGAGTCGTGCGCGGGCAGGTGGCCCTCGGCTCTGTCGCGTCCTCCCTCTCCCTTCAACTCCCGGAACTGGTCGCGGACTTTAACGAGACGTACCCCGACGTGGAGATCTCCCTCAGCGAGGGGAGTACGGAACATCTCGTCGAGGCCGTACGGGCGGGCCGGGTCGATGTGGCCGTTATCGGCATGGGCATCGGCACCGCTCCGCCCGCGGACCTCGAAACCCTGCTGATCGCCGACGAGTTGTTGGTCGGCGCGGTCGGCCACGACCATCCGCTCGCCGGACGCGCCAGCATCACCGTCGACGAGGTCGAGGCCCAGGCGCTCATGTGCCTGCCCGGCGGCAGCGCCGTGCGGACGGCGTCCGACGCGGCCTGGGCGGCCGCCGGCATCAAACCTCGGGTGGCCTTCGAGGCCAGCGATCCCGGCGTACTGGCCCAACTCGTCACGCGTGGGCTCGGGATGGCGATTCTGCCCGAGCGGTTCGTGCTCTCCCAGCCCGACCAGCTGCACCCCGTCGAGATCGCCAGCATGCACCTGCGCGGCGGCCTCGCACTCGCCTGGCGGTCCAGCGGCCGGACGAGCCCGGCCGCCCGGGCCTTCGTGGCACGGGCGCGCACGCGGCTCGGACAGTCCTGACGCGCGTCCCTGCCGGGAACGGCCTGCCGGCCGTTCCCGCATCGATCCTGTCCCCGCACCGGAAAGCGCCACGTGAACGCAGTTGATCTCGCACGACTCCAGTTCGCGGTCACCGCGACGCTGCACTTCCTGTTCGTCGCCCTGACCCTCGGTCTCGTCACGGTCGTCGCCCTGACGCAGACCCGGGCGGTCCGCACCGGGGCACCCGCACTGCGCGCCACCCGTATGCGCCGTGTGCGTTTCTGGGGCGGCCTCTACGTGATCAACTACGCCCTCGGCATCATCAGCGGTCTCACCCAGGAGTTCCAGTTCGGGCTGAACTGGTCCGGCCTCTCCCACGTCATGGGCAACGTCGTCGGCGCCCCGCTGGCCATCGAGAGCGTCGCCGCGTTCTTCCTCGAATCGACCTTCCTCGGGCTCTGGGCCTTCGGCTTCGACCGTGTACCGCCCCGCGCCCACCTCGCGCTGATCTGGGGCGTCGCCCTCACCGCCTACGTCTCCACCTTCTGGGTCATGGTGGTCAACGGCTTCATGCAGAAGCCCGTGGGATACGAGATGCGCGACGGCGTGGCCCACGTCACCGACTGGGCGGCGATCCTCACCAACGGGACCACCTGGTACGCCGTCGTGCACATCGCGGGCGCCGTGGCCCTGCTCGCCGGGCTGTTCATGGCCGCCGTCAGCGCCCATCACGTGCGCCGCGGCCAGGACACCGACTTCTTCCGCCCTACCCTGGTCCAGGGCTCCGTCCTCGCGGGCTGCGGCGCGGTCGTCACGTCGGTCGCGGGCCTCGCGCAGCTGGTGGCGCTCAAGGGCTACCAGCCCGAGAAGTACGCGGTGCTGATGGGCGAGAGCGGCGCCGAACTCGACGCGGTGCGCGCCGCCGCCGCGGCCCGCTACGGCAGCGGCGACTGGCTGCCGCCCGCGTGGGTGGGCGGGGCGTCCGTCCTCATGCTCGTGCTCGGCGTGCTGCTGGCCCTGGTGGCCTGGATCCCGGCCACGGCCGCCCGCCGCGGAGCGACGGACGAGACGCTCGCCCGGCGGCGGCTCCGGCTGCGGCTGCCCCCGGTGCTGCTCCTGCTCGGCTTCCTGGCCCTGATCTGCGGCTGGCTCAGCCGTGAGGTCGGCCGGCAGCCGTGGATGGTCACCGGCGAACTCACGGTCCGTGACGCGGTCGCCGGCGTCTCCGCCGGGGGGATGCTCGCCTCGTTCGTGGTCTTCACCCTCGTGCTCACGGTCCTCGCCGTCGTCGACTGGGTGCTCATGGCGCGCTTCGCGCGGCTCGGACCGGACCGGGGACCCCTCGGCGACACGGGCCTGTTCCCGGACGCCGAAGAGCGCGGGATCCCGCGGGACGACGACCGGGCGCCCGAGCCGGGCGTCCGGCCCTCCTACTGATCCTTCTTGACCGTACCTACGCCGAGCTGACGGGGATTCAACCGTGGATGTCTTCTGGTACGCCCTGCTGGGGCTCCTCCTCGCCGGCTACCTGGCGCTGGAAAGCGTCGACTTCGGCGTCGGGATGCTGATGCCGTTCGCCGGCACGAAGACCGGCCGCGCACGCATGCGGCGCACGATCGTCCCCCTCTTCCTCGCGAACGAGGTGTGGCTGGTCGCCTTCGGCGGACTCCTCTTCGGAGCCCTCCCCACGGCGGAGGGCGAACTGCTGTACGCGCTGCGGCTGCCCTTCCTCGCCGTGCTGTGCGCATGGTTCCTGCGCGACGCCGCGCTGTGGTTCTGCACGGCGTACGAGGAGGCCGGCCGGCGTCGGACCTGGGACATCGTGCTGGCTGCTGCGAGTCTGGTGCTCACCGCCGGCTGGGGCGCCGTCCTCGGCATGCTGGCACGGGGCCTGTCCACGGGGGCCGACGGGCACGCCGTCGCCACAGCGGGCGATCTGTTCCACCCCTTCACGCTGCTCTGCGCCGCCCTGTCCGTCATCGGAAGCCTGCGCCAGGGTTCGCTCTTCGCCGCGCGCAGCCTGCCGGAAGGCAGCTCGCTGCGCGCGGCGCTGGGCCGGCTGACCCGGGTGCTGACACCGGTCCTGCTCCTGCTGCCGCTGCTCGTGGCCGCCGTCGGCGGGATGGTCACGGACGGGCCCGCGGCGGTGGCCACCACGGCGGTCCTCGCCGCCGTCGGTGTGTACGCCTCCGACCGGGTGCAGGCGGTCGGCCGTACCGGCACGGCGCTGCTGCTGGGCGCCGCACCGCTGGTGGCCCTGCCCGCCCTGGTCGGCGCGGCGAACGGCACCACGGTGCTGGCCACCCGGGCCGGCGGGGGCGGTCTGGCGCTGTCCGGAGCGATCGCCGACTCCGCCTCCCTCACGCTCATGGCGGTGATCGTCGTCCCCGCCCTGGTCCTGGTCGCCCTGGCCCAGTTCTGGTTCTGGCGGGTGTTCGCGGGCGCGGTGCCGCGGCGTCCGTGAACCGCGGACTTGGCGACCGGTTCGGGTATGCCCGGCAAGTCCTTCGCGCGGCTCCGTAAACCGATCGGTGAGCCTGGTTTCCGAGCCGTGTGTCACCCGCATACGCACATACGGAATCTATGATTCGCCTGTTGTCGGCGGCCGTAGAAGGGCAATGGGTCCGGCGGCGGGCCGTCGGCCCTGCGCTGTCAGCGTAGGGGACCCACTATTAAGGGCCGATAAAGCGCAGGGGTAAAAGTCAGGGGTTTTTGGGTCCGCAGGCGGCGTGTAGCGTGAGAAACGTCCTGAGTGGGCCGGGCGAGCACGGCTAGGGGGAGTAATGGAGGCGGGAAGAGGAACCGGAATTTCGGGGCCTGAGTCTTTTTCTGGAGCTGGAATGCACGGACGCGTGGCCGAACTGAATTCCGTGCGGACACAGGCTCTGGCCGGTCCTGGTGAAAAGGCGACCGAGGCCCAGCATGCGAAGGGCAAGCTGACGTCGCGCGAGCGCATTGAGCTGCTTCTCGATGAGGGGTCGTTCAACGAGGTCGAGCAGTTGCGCCGGCACCGCGCCGTCGGCTTCGGCCTGGAGGCGAAGCGGCCCTACACCGACGGGGTGGTGACGGGCTGGGGGACGGTCGAGGGCCGTACGGTCTTCGTCTACGCGCATGATTTCCGGATCTTCGGCGGGGCGCTGGGTGAGGCGCACGCGGCGAAGATCCACAAGATCATGGACATGGCGATCGCGGCAGGTGCGCCGCTGGTGTCGCTGAACGACGGTGCGGGTGCCCGGATCCAGGAGGGTGTCTCGGCGCTGGCCGGCTATGGCGGGATCTTCCAGCGCAATACGAGGGCGTCCGGGGTCATTCCGCAGATCAGTGTCATGCTCGGCCCGTGTGCGGGTGGCGCGGCCTACAGTCCGGCGCTGACCGACTTCGTGTTCATGGTCCGTGAGACGTCGCAGATGTTCATCACCGGCCCGGACGTGGTGAAGGCGGTCACGGGGGAGGAGATCAGCCAGAACGGGCTGGGCGGGGCCGATGTGCACGCCGAGACCTCGGGGGTGTGTCACTTCGCCTATGACGACGAGGAGACCTGCATCGCCGAGGTCCGCTATCTGATCTCGCTGCTGCCGCAGAACAACCGGGAGAACCCGCCGGCCGTGGAGTCGGACGATCCGGCGGACCGCCGGTCGGACGTCCTGCTCGATCTGGTGCCGGCGGACGGCAACCGGCCCTACGACATGACCAAGGTGATCGAGGAGCTCGTCGACGACGGTGATTTCCTGGAGGTTCATGAGCGCTGGGCGCGCAACATCATCTGCGCGCTGGCCCGGCTGGACGGGCAGGTCGTGGGGATCGTCGCCAATCAGCCGCAGGCGCTGGCGGGCGTGCTGGACATCAAGGCGTCGGAAAAAGCTGCCCGGTTCGTGCAGATGTGCGACGCTTTCAATATTCCGATCGTGACGCTGCTGGATGTTCCGGGGTTCCTGCCGGGTGTCGATCAGGAGCACGGCGGGATCATCCGGCATGGTGCGAAGCTGCTGTACGCGTACTGCAATGCGACCGTGCCCCGGATCTCGCTGATCCTGCGCAAGGCGTACGGCGGCGCGTACATCGTGATGGACTCCCAGTCCATCGGGGCCGATCTGACCTTCGCGTGGCCGACGAACGAGATCGCGGTGATGGGTGCGGAGGGCGCGGCGAACGTGATCTTCCGTCGGCAGATCGCGGGGGCCGAGGATCCCGAGGCGATGCGGCAGAAGATGGTCAAGGAGTACAAGGCCGAGCTGATGCACCCGTACTACGCGGCCGAGCGGGGGCTGGTCGATGACGTAATAGACCCCGCCCAGACCCGCGAGGTGCTGATCAAGTCCTTGGCGATGCTGCGGACCAAGCACGCCGACCTGCCGTCCCGCAAGCACGGCAACCCGCCGCAGTAGCGGCCCTGATCCGTAGGAGATCCGACCCATGTCCCTGCCCGACATCCGTGTGGAGAAGGGCAACGCCGGGCCTGAGGAGGTCGCGGCCATCACCGCCCTCCTGATCGCCCGCGCCGCCGCCCAGCCCTCCACTGCCCCGACCGCCGCCGTCCGTCAGCCCCGGGCCGGCTGGCGCCGCCTGGAGCGTCGGCACGGCTTCCGCGCCGCGCACTCCTGGCAGGGCTGAACCGTGCGGTGGTGCGGGCCGGCCCGCACCACCTGGGCCTGGGGTCTCACACGCCGACGAGCCGCCGGTCCGGTGCCGTGCGCCGGCGAGGAGAGCGGTACCCCGCGCATGGACCGGCCGGGCGAGCGGTCTCCGCGCTGCGTGACACAGCGGGCCGGGCGCCCAAGCCGGGCAGTGCGAGCAGGACCGGCGGCCGGGTCCAGTCCTCCGGCCGCAGGACCACGTCCACGCGCGTCCGCTCCTGCGCGCCGACGTGCACCGGGCCGACCGTCCCCACGAGCAGCGGGGGATCCCCCCGCTGCTCGCCGGACGACCGGGTGCCGAGCGTCGCGGCGTGCAGGTACCAGGCGCCCGGCGGCACGTCCGCCAGCTGAAACGATCCGCCGCCGTCGAGCTTCGTCCACGCCGCGGGCCGCCCCTGGAGGATCGGGCTGTCGAACAGTCCGATGTACAGGGGCGAGCGCGGGCTGCCCGGCACACGAGCCGTCCCGCTCACCGATCCGAGCGGCCCGCTCCCCGCGTCGAGGGGGGTGATGGGCGGGTACTCGTCCGTGTCACCCCGCCCGATGCGCCGGTGCTGGGTCGGGGAGAGGCCGACCGACTCCGTGAAGCGCCGCGAGAAGGTGCTGGCGCTGCCGTACCCCACCTGCGCCGAGATGTCGGCCACGCTGGAGGAGGTGTGCACCAGGAGGGGCTTGGCCTCGTGCAGCCGGACGGCGCTCAGGAAGCGGCCGGGCGTCACGCCGGTCGTGCGCTGGAACACCCTGATGAAGTAGAACTTGCTCACCATGACCGATCGGGCCAGATCATCGAGCACGAGCGGCTCATGGTAATTCTCGCGAATGGTCGTTATGGCGCGGCGGGCGTAATGCTCCATGAATTTTTGCACTCCTTGAATGTGAATCAATGAAGGCAATGAATGGTGGGGACATCGCGAAAATTCACCCGCGAGAAAGCGGCGTGATGCGCAGCGCGGGTGCTATGGTCAATCGACTCGGAGGGCCTGTAGGCCTTTTCGTGGATCGGTCGACTGTCAAGGAAACCTGGTTGGTCGACCAGGGAACGCGGGAAAAATCATCTCGCCCGGTTTTTCGGCTCGCCGCGCCGAAGTCGCTCTTGCCTGCACTGCTCGTCCTTGGACACGCGGCAACCCCCGTTGCAATTTGTCACGACGGTTTGAGCCTCGCATACGAGCCGTCTTGAGGCAACTGGCAAAAAGACCAGGGCTGTTGTGTGCCTTCTGCCGTGCTGGGGAAGCGTCATTTGCGCGCGAGCACAAGAGCCCGCGGGATTGTAGGCCCTGTGATAGAGGAACTGTTGCCCTCCGAGGCGGTAGCCGCCGCCACGGCCGGGGACCTGCCCGACGTCGGCCTCTACCCGGAGGAACTCGCGCTCGCGCGCCGCATGGCGCCCCCGCGGCGGCGGGAGTTCGCCACCGGCAGGTACTGCGCGCGGCAGGCACTCGGCCTCCTCGGCGTCCCGCCCGGCCCCCTCGCCCGGACGGAGCGGGGCGTGCCGGACTGGCCCGACGGCACGGTCGGGAGCCTCACCCACTGCGCCGGGTACCGCGCGGCGGCCGTCGCCCGGCGCCGGGACCTCCTGGCGCTCGGCATCGATGCCGAACCGCACGCGGCGCTCCCCGGCGGCGTACGGCAGGCCATCGCCCTCGGCGGCGAACTGGCCGCCCTCGCGGACCTGGCCGCGGCCCACCCGCGCATCCACTGGGACCGGCTGCTCTTCAGCGCCAAGGAGTCGGTCTACAAGGCGTGGTACCCGCTGACCGGGCGATGGCTGGACTTCACCGACGCGGCGCTCGCCTTCGACCCGGTGCGCGGCACCTTCACGGCACGGCTGCTGAGTGCGCCGCGCACCCCCGTGGAGCGTTTCCTCCCCGTGCAGTTCAGCGGACGTTGGGCAGTACGCGCGGGACTCGCCCTCACCGCCGTGACCGTCCCGGCCCACCCCCAGAAGAGCCGCCCGCACGACCACGGGTGACGTGTGCCGGTCAGGTGAGCAATCTGGGCGATGACACCGACGACGCCCGGGCAGCAGGCTGGGGAGGCCGATCAGGGGACTCGCGACCTCCCCGGGACACGCCGCGCGGCTGCTGAGAAGTGCAGCGACGCGAACGGCTCGCCGCCTGCCACGTCTTCCCCGAACCGGGGACGCCGCCGCCGGGCCGTGCGACCACCGGTGCCCTTGCGCCCTGGCCGTGCTGTACGCCCGACCTCACCCCCTCCGCCGCGCCGCATCGCGCGAGACGGCGCTCGGCCCTCTCCCTCTCTCCGACGCCGGCCAACCCGAGGACCTCATCGATCATGACCAGTCACCAAGTGCAGTTGCTGTTCCTGGATTTCGGACTGATTCTGCTGCTGGCTCGCGGCATGGGCGCCCTGGCAGCCCGCATCGGCCAGCCGCCCGTGGTCGGCGAGATCCTCGCCGGCGTCATGCTGGGACCCACGCTGCTCGGCGGCCCGCTCGCCGACCGCGTCTTCCCCGCCGACGTACGCCCGCTGCTGGGCGCGCTGGCGAACATCGGCGTCGCCGTGTTCATGTTCGTCGTCGGCCTTGAACTCGAACACCGCTTCCTGCGGGGCCGGATCAGGATCACCGTCGGAGCCGCCACGGGCTCGATCCTGGTGCCGTTCGCCCTCGGTGTCCTGCTCGCCCTCTACCTGCTCCGCCACCACCCCACCGACCAGCGCACGGCCTTCGTCGTGTTCATCGGCCTGTCCGTGTCCGTGACCGCGTTCCCCGTCCTCGCCCGCATCCTGGTCAGCCGCGGCATGTCCCGGCTGGCGATCGGCGGTCTCGCGCTGGCCGCCGCCGCCGTGGTCGACGTCGTCGCCTGGGCGGCGCTGGCAGGCGTGCAGGCCGTCGTCGGCGGCGCCGGCGGCTTCTGGCGGGCGGCCCTGCTCATCCCGTTCGCCCTGCTCCTCATGGCCGCACGCCCCTTGCTGAAGCGAGCCCTCACCTACGGCGGCCCCGGGAACGGCCTTACCCCGACAGGGTTCGCCGTGGTGCTGGTCGGCATCTTCCTGTCCGGCGCGGCGACCGAGATGATGGGCATGCACTACATCTTCGGCGCCTTCCTCTTCGGCGCGCTGATGCCGCGCGAGGGCACCGAGGCGCTGCGCGAGGAGATCTGCGCGCGCACCGGCGAGATCACCTCGCTGCTGCTCCCCGTCTACTTCGTGGTCGCGGGCCTCAAGGTCGACCTGCGCGGCGTCGGAGTCGAAGGGCTCACCGAACTCGCCGTCATCCTGCTCGTCGCCATCGGCGGCAAGTTCGGCGGCACGTACCTGGGCGCCCGGTCGCAGGGCCTCACGGCCGAGGACTCCGGAACCCTGGCGGCGCTGATGAACACCCGTGGCCTGACCGAGCTGGTCATCCTCGGAGTCGGCCTCGAACTCGGGCTGCTCGACGGCTCGTTGTACTCCCTGCTGGTCGTCATGGCCCTGGTGACCACCGCCATGACCGGCCCGCTGCTGAACCTGATCCGCGCCAGGAGCGCCCGGCGGGGACTCGCCGCCGTGCCCGACCTCGGCACCGTCGGCGCGGGGACCGCGGAGGACGGGGCCGGCGAGGACCCGGCCGGGGAGGACGTGAGCAGCCCCGGGCGAGGCACCCGTGCCACTGGCTGAGCGGTCCCGCCATCTCGCCGACCTGACGGCGGCGCTCGCCGTCGTTGTCCGGGGCCGCGGCGGCGTCGCCGTCGTCAGCGGCAGCGCCGGCTGCGGACGCACGGAGCTGCTCGACGCGCTGCAGGCGGCGGCGATCCGGTCCGGACACGCGGTCCTGCGCGCCGCGGGCTCCCGCCCCGAGCGAGACGCGCAGGGCGGCCTGCTCGGCCAACTCCCGCGGTACGCACACCTTCCCGAGGGCCACGGCGACGTCCTCGCCCCGCTGTCGGCGTGGTCGCTCGGCCCGGGCGCCGACGGCCCCCTGCGGTGGCCGCCCGACCAGGCGACCGGCGCGGCCCTGCACGACCTGACCGCGGGGCTGCTGCGCGTGGCGGAGCAGGTGCCGGTCCTGCTCTGCGTCGACGACCTCGATCTCGCCGACCCCCTCTCCCTGCACTGGGCCGGACGGCTCGTGCCCCACCTGCGGACGGCACGCATCGTCCTGGTGGCCGCCGAGTGCACCACGACGCGACCGGCTCACCCGGAGCTGCACGCGGAGCTGCGTCGGCACCCCCGCCACCGGCAGGTCACCCTCGAAGGCCTCACACCCAGCGGCGTGGCCACCGTGCTGGCCGACTCCCTGGACGGCACGACGGCCCCGGCACCGGAGTATCACCGCGTCACCGCCGGCAACCCCCTGCTCCTGCGGGCACTCGTGACGGACCACAGGCGCGTCGGCACCACCCCGGCGACCGGGCCCGTCGTCGCCGGAGCCTACGCGGACGCGGTGCTGGCCCTCCTCCACCGGGCCGGGCCGGACGCCCTGGCACTGGCGCAGATCCTCGCCGTACTGGACGAGCCGGACACCGACCCCGGCCTGCCGGCCCGGCTCCTCGAAGAGCAGCCCGCCACGGTCACCGAGCGCTGCCGGGACCTGGCGGCGGCCGGGCTCCTCGACGGCACGCGGCTACGGCATCCCGTGGGCCGCGCCGCGGTCCTCCGGAGTCTGGACCCGCCCAACCGGCGGGCCCTGCACCGCCGTGCGGCCGAACTGCTCCACGCGGCAGGGGCCACCGCTTCGAGAGTCGCCCCGCACCTGCTCGCGGCGGCGCCGGTCGACGAGCCCTGGGCCCCGGCCGTACTGAACGAGGCCGCGCGGCGCCATCTGGCGGCCGACCGGCTCCCGGAGGCGCGGGACTGCCTCGACGCCGCCGTGGCCGTGTGCCACGACGAGGGCGAACGCGTGGAGTCGGCCGCCCGGCTGGCCGCCACGGCCAGGCTGCTCGATCCCGCGCTCGGCACCCGGCAGTTCGCGGAGCTCGCCGACACGCTGAACGGCGGCCTGCTGCCCGGCCGTCACGCCCTGGCCCTGGCCCGGCACCTGCTCTGGCACGGCCGCTTCGACGAGGCCGCCACAGCCGTCCGGCGGGCGGCGGAGCAGGCGGCGGAGCCGGGCGCGGACCCGGCTGTCCGAGCTGAGGTCCGTGCCACCCGCTCCCTCCTGGCGACGGTCCATCCACCGGTGCTGGTACCGGCCCGCGGCACCGGCGGCGATCCCAGGATCCGGGCGGCCGCGGCGCTGTCCGAGGTGCTCGCCCACGGCCCCCGTACACCGGCCGTCGCCGAGGCGGAGGCGGCGCTCAGGAGCATGCGGCTGGGCAGGAGCACCTCGGAATGGATCGTGTGCGCCGTGACGGCCCTGCTGTACGCGGAGCGGATCGACTCTGCCGACCGGTGGTGCCGGCACTGGCTGGCCGAGGCACGTACCCGCAAGGTTCCCCTGTGGGAGGCGGAGCTGTCCTCCCTGCTCGCCGGCGTCCGGCGCCGCCAGGGCGACCCCGGCACCGCGCGGGTCCTCGCCGAGGCGGCCCTGGCACAAGTGCCCGTGGACAGCTGGGGGGTGACGATCGGTCAGCCGCTCTCCCATCTCGTCGAGGCCGCCACGGACCTCGGCGACCATCTGGCCGCCGAGGAGCACCTCGCGGTACCCGTACCGGACGCGATGTTCGACACCCGCTTCGGGCTGTACCTGCTCCACGCCCGCGGCCGCCACCTCCTGGAGACCGGCCGGGCCGACGAGGCCCTCGACGACTTCACGGCCTGCGCGGACCTCATGCGCCGCTGGGGATGCGATCGGCCGGCCCTCGCGCCCTGGCGGACGGGGTCGGCCCGCGCCCACCTCGCCTGGGGCGACACCAGCACGGCCCGCGCCCTGGCCCAGGAGCAGTTGGCCCTGGCCGGACCGCTGCCCACCCGCACCCGCGGACTGACCCTGCGGGTCCTCGCGGACACCGAGCACGGCGCCGAACGCGTCGCCCTGCTGACCGCGGCCGTCGCCGTCCTGCGCACGGCCGGCGATCCCCTCCAGACCGCCGGGGCCCTGGCCGATCTCGCGCGCGACCATCTCCGGGCGGGCCGCACCGGCCGCGCCCGGACGGGCCTCGCGACGGCCGCCCGGCTCGCCGCGCGGTGCGGTGAACGGCGGTTGGCGGCGGCCCTGGAGGCGGAGGCCGGGACGCTCGCGCCGGTCCCGCGGCGGCCCGGCGCCGACCGGGCTGCCGTGCTCGGCCTGCTCAGTGCCGCGGAGCTGCGGGTGGCCTCCCTCGCGGCGGACGGGTGCACGAACAGGGAGATCGCGCAGCAGCTGCGCATCACGGTCAGCACCGTGGAACAGCACATCACCCGTGTCTTCCGCAAGATCGGGGTCCGGGCCCGCCGCGATCTTGCGTCCGCGATCGCCCCGGATTCCGCCGCCCCCGCCGGGCGCCGCCGTACGGAAACAGCCGTGTCCGGGTCCGGTCCCGATGTGTAGTGTGGGTGAACGTGAAGGCGGAGAATCTGAGGGGCAACCTGGAAGGCATGCTGTTGTCGGTGCTGGAGCCCGGCACGCAGCATGGCTACGCCGTGATCGAGGAACTGAAGCGGCGCAGCGGCGATGCCATCAACCTCCCCACGGGGACGGTCTATCCGGCGCTGCACCGGCTGGAGGCCGCGGGCCTCGTCGGCAGTGAGTGGAGCACGCACAACGGCCGCCGCCGCCGCAACTACTTCCTCACCCCGGCCGGCCGCCGGGCCCTGGAGGACAAGCGGACGGCCTGGCAGGAGATCTCCTCCGTGATCTCCGTCGTCCTGGGGGGATAGGCGTGGTGCAGGCGGCCGTACTGCAGCGCTACACCGACAACGTGGCGGAGTATCTGGTCGGCCCGGACTCGCGCCGCTCGGCCATCATCGACGAGGTGCTGGACGGCCTCCAGTGCGTGGTGGAGTGCAGCGTCGACGGCGGAGCCGACGATGAGGAGGCGGCGCGCCGGGCCGTGCGGGAGTGGGGCCCGGCGTCCGAGGTCGCCCGCGCCTACAACGACGCCACCCTGCGCATCAGCGCCAACCGGCTGTCCGTGCACACGATATGCGCGCTGCCGTTGCTCGCCGCCGCCTGGGCGTCCGCGCTGCTCGGTGGCCCGGCTGGGCCCTGGCCGTACCATCCGCCGCTGCTCCTGATGGGGCTGTCGATCGTGGCCTTCGGCTGTGTGCTGTCGCTGGCGGGCGCGTTCTCCGGACTCCGTAAAGGAACCGGTCTGGCCGCGGCGGTCGACCGGCGCGACCGGATGGTCACCACCGGGACGCTCGCGGCGCTCATCGGGCTGCTCGCCGTGCTCGCGGCACTCACCCTGCTCCTGCTCAACCGAGGTCTGAGCCATCCCGAGTCCCTGAACTGGCCCAGGGTGACCGTCCCCGCGACGCTGACCCTGCTGGCGGCGGGGTATTTCGGGACGGCGCTGAAGCGGTTCCTTTCCTTCCTGCGCGGAGTGGGTTCCTCCTAGAACACCTGTCGCCACGAGAGCCCCCGACGGCCTGCCTTCCCCCCTCAGGGACCGACCGCGGGGGCTCTTCGTCGTTTCCGGAGTGTGCGGCTCCCCTTCAACTGCCGTTGCGCGCGGGCGGTTTGCAGTTGCGTCGCGTCGATCACGGCGGCTAACTTGTCCTCCGGCATACGTAGTGTGGCTACACAGTAGCGTCCCTATAGGAGGGGTTACCTTGGAGCGCATGACTCGATGGGTGCTCTCCCATCGGCTGCCCGTCGTCCTGGTCTGGGTGGTGCTCACCCTGGCCGGAGGTGCTCTCGCCGGCAGCACGATCGACAAGTTCTCGTACGAGTCGCGGCTCCCTGACAAGTCGTCACAGGCTGCGAACGACGCGCTGGCCCAACGCTTCTCGCAGACCGGCGGCAAGAACGCACCCCTCCTGCTCGTGGTGACCGTGCCCCGCGGTACGAGCGTCGAGGACGACGACGTGCGTCAGCAGTGGGGCGACCTGATCGCCAAGGTCACCCCCAAGGGCGGCCGCAGCGTCTCCTCCGCGGACCCCGGCGAGGGATCACTGGTCTCCAAGGACAAGCGCACCACGGTCGCGCTGGTCTACCCGCCGGCCAACCGGTCCAACGCGCCGTACGCCGAGTCCCTCCCCGGCGTCCAGGCGGCCGTCGGGCAGGCGAAGATCGCCGGCGCCCCGGTCGAACTGACCGGCCAGCCCGTCCTTTCCGGCCGGGACAGCGGAGCCGCGCGCAGCCCGATCTGGGAGACGCTGATCGGCGCCCTCGGCGCCCTGATCGTCCTGGGCCTGGTCTTCGCCAGCGGTCTGGCGGTGGTGCCCCTGCTGATGGCCGCGGTCGCCATCCCCACCACGTTCCTGCTGGTGCGCGGCATCACCGGCATCACCGACGTCTCCTTCATCGTGCAGTACCTGGTGGCGCTCATCGGCCTGGGCATCGCGATCGACTACGCGCTCCTCATCGTCACCCGCTGGCGCGAGGAGCGGCACAAGCCCGGAACCGACGGCGCCGACCCCGCGGCGCGCCGCGAGGCGGTCGTCCGGGCCGTCGACAGCGCCGGTCGTGCGGTCGTGCTCAGCGGTGCCACGGTGGCGATCTCCCTCGCCGCGCTCGTGGTCCTGCCCGTCCCGTTCCTGCGCAGCGTCGGATACGCGGGCCTGCTGATCCCGCTGGTGAGCGTCGCGACCGCGGTCACCCTGCTGCCCGTCATGCTGTACGCCTGGGGCGACAAGCTCGACCGGCCACGGCGGGCACACCGCCCGGACAGCAAGCTGTGGAGCCGGATCGCCGGACTCACCACCAGCCGGCCCGCCCTGTGCGCCGTGCTCAGCGGAGCGGTGCTGCTGGCCCTCGCCGCCCCGGTCCTCGCCCTGCGCCTGGGGCAGCCGGCCACCGTGACGCTGGCTCAGGGCGGCAAACCCGCCGCCGCGTTCCAGCGGATCGTCGACGCGGGCTTCGGCGAGGGCATCGCCCGCCCCCTCGAAGTCGTCGTGGACCAGGGCGGCGCCGACGCCCTGCACGACAAGCTCGCCGGCCTCGACGGCGTGGCCGGCTCCGCCGCCCCCACGGAGTGGGCGGGCGGCGGACAGCGCATCGTCGACGTGTGGACCCAGGCCGATCCGTCCAGCAGCGCCGGACGGGACACGGTCACCGAGGCCATGGACCTCGCCCAGCAGAACTCCGGCGCCCTCGTGGGCGGCGGCCCCGCCACGGACGTGGACTTCATCGACGCCGTCTACGGGTCCCTGGGGGTCATCCTGATCCTCGTCGCCCTGCTCACCTTCGTGGTGCTCGCCCGTACCCTGCGCTCGGTCCTCCTGCCCATCAAGGCCCTGATCCTCAACGCGCTGTCCACCTGCGCGGCCTACGGCGTGGTCGTCCTCGTCTGGCAGAAGGGCTACGGAAGCGAGGCCCTGTTCGACACCCCCGCGATCGGGGCGGTGACCATCTGGATCCCCATGGCGGTCTTCGCCTTCCTCTTCGGGCTGTCCATGGACTACGAGGTGTTCATCCTCCACCGCATCCGCGAGACGCACCTGAAGCTGTCCGCGAAGGGCGAGCACGACACCGTGGTCCCGTCCGTCGTGACCGGCATCAGCCGCACCGGCCGGCTCGTCACGTCCGCGGCGCTCATCCTTTTCCTGGCCTTCATCGCGCTGGCCAGCATTCCGATCACCGACGTGAAGGTGTTCGCCACCGCTCTGGCGGCGGGCATCGTCATCGACGCCACCGTGGTCCGGGGTCTCCTCACCCCGGCGCTGGTCACCCTCCTCGGGCGGGCCAACTGGTGGTTCCCGCGCTCCTTGGGCCGGGTACTCCTGACCACCCCCGGACGAGTACCCGGCCCAAGGACCCACCCCGCCGCCGACGACGCGGCGGAGCACGAGGAGAGGGCGGCGGAACACTCCACCGCGGCCCTCGCCCCGCCGACCGAACCGCGGAGCCGCGGCTGACGGTGCCTTGCGCTCGCTTTCTCACCGCTTCATCGGCGTCCGCAAGGGTGGTCAGGCGGGCGCCGACGGCAGTGCGGCGCCACGACGGACGAGTGCGAAGGGAACCGACAGTGTCCACAGACAGGCACAGCCACGACGTGGTGATCCTGGGATCGGGAATCGCCGGATCCACCCTCGGCGCGGTACTGGCTCGCAGCGGGGCCAAGGTGCTCATCGCGGACGCGGGCACCCACCCCCGCTTCGCGGTGGGGGAGTCCATGATTCCTCAGCTCGTCGCCTGGCTCCAGGTGCTCGCCGAACGCTACGACGTGCCCGAGTTCGAGGCCCTCACCGACGTGACGACCATCAACGAGAAGGTGAGCAACACCTTCGGCCGCAAGCAGCACTTCGGATTCATGCTGCACCGGCCGGGCCAGGAACCCGACCCGCGGGAGGCGCACCAGTTCGTCATCCCCGACGCGCTGACCTCCGCGAGCCACCTCTTCCGCCAGGACAGCGACGCCTACCTGCTGCGCGTGGCCGTCCGGCACGGCTGTGACACGCGCCAGCAGTGGCGGGCCGAGAAGATCGACTTCACGGACGACGGGGTCACGGTGACCGGCACCGACGGGCACGAGGTCCGGGCCCGCTATCTGGTGGACGCGAGCGGCTTCCGCTCTCCGCTGGCCGATCAGCTCGGCCTGCGCGAGCAGCCGGCCAGGTTCGACCACCACTCCCGGTCCCTGTTCACGCACATGATCGGGGTCAAGCCGTTCGACGACGTGCTGGACGTGCCCGAGAAGAGCCGGCCGCCGGTGCCCTGGCACAACGGCACCATGCACCACCTCTTCGACAGGGGCTGGTTCTGGATCATCCCGTTCGACAACCACGAACTCTCCCGCAACCCGATCTGCAGCGTCGGCGTCACGCTCGACCCGCGCCTGTACCCCAAGCCGCAGGACATCAGTCCGGAGGAGGAGTTCGCACAGCTGCTGAGCCGGTTCCCCGCCGTGGAGCGGCAGTTCGACGGAGCGAGGAAGGTGCGCGAGTGGGTGTCCACAGGCCGCCTGCAGTACTCCTCGAACAAGACCGTGGGCGCGCGCTGGTGCCTGATGTCGCACGCCGCCGGCTTCCTGGACCCGCTGTACTCGCGCGGCATGTCCAACACGTTCGAGATCATCCACGCCCTCGCCCCGCGGCTCCTCGCCGCGCTCGCGGACGACGATTTCTCCGAGGAGCGCTTCCGCCACGTCGAAGAGCTCGAACAGGGCCTGCTCGACTACAACGACACCCTCGTCAACTGCTCGTTCATCGCCTTCTCGCACTTCCGGCTCTGGGACGCGGTGTTCCGTGTCTGGGGCAGCGGCAACACCCCTGGCACCCTCCGCATCAACAACGCGCTGCGCAAGTTCCGTACCGACCGCGACGCGAGGGTCTTCGACGCCCTGGAGAAGGTTCCCCACACCGGTCTGTGGTGGCCCGACAGCGACGGCTTCAAGGCGCTCCTCGACGGTACGGCGCAGGCCTGCGCACGGTACGAGGCCGAGGAGATCGACGGGGACGAGGCGGCGGACATCGTGCTGGGTCTCATCGAGAAGTCCGACGCGGTGCACCCCGGGTTCGGCTGGAAGGACGTCGACCAGCGGTTCATCCACCCGGACCGCGACCAGATCGAGGACTTCCTCCGGTGGGCCGCGCAGTCGCCGGTCCAGGCGCTGAGCACCGCCGGCCGGGAGAGCCTCGACGCGCTACGTGCGGCGAGCGCCGCGCGGGCCCCGCTCCAGGCGAAGGGAACCCGGTGACGGACCTCGATCAGGGCGGGCGGCCGAGCGTGCAGGACGCCAACAAGGCCCTCGCCCGCCGCTGGTTCGACGAAGGCTGGAGCGGCGGCCTGCTCGACGTCGCCGATCAGATCTTCGCCCCGGAGTTCCGGCTGGGCGGCCGGACCGTCGGCCCCGCGGGCCCCAAGGAGAGCGTGCGCCTGCGGCGGGCCGCGTTCTCCGGGCTCACCGTCGAGGTGGGGCTCCAGATCGCCGAGGGCCCGTGGGTGGCGAGCTGGTACACGACACGGGGGACGCACGCGGGGGAGTTCGCCGGTCTCGCGCCTACTGGACGCGTGATCTCCTCCGAGGGGATCCAGCTGTGGCGGGTGGAGGACGGGCGGGTGGTGGAGGACCGGAACGTCTTCGACGTGTCGCGGGTCCTCGCCCAACTGCGCTCGCCGGCGGGGGAGACCCCGGGTCCCGCGCCGTTCGCTACACGCGCGAGTGGATGATGTTGTTCTCGTAGGCGAAGATCACGGCGTGCACGCGGTTGCGCAGGCGGAGCTTCTCCATCAGCCGCTGGATGTGGGACTTCACGGTGCTCTGGCTCAGCGTGAGCTCCGCCGAGATCTCCGCGTTGCTGAAGCCCCGGGTCAGGAGGTGGAAGACCTCCACCTCCCGCTCCGTCAGCGTCCCCAGCGGTGAGTCCCTCGATTCCTCCCTGGCCCGGGGGATGAGCAAAGACCGTCCCGTGGCCATGATGCGGACGGCCGCGACGAGTTCCTCGGCGCTGCTGCCGGTGGACAGCACGCCCTTCGCCCCCGCTTGCAGGGCGTGGCTCGCCGCGGCGTTCACGTCGTCGATCAGTACGAGCGCGTTGGCCGCGGAGGCCGGCAAGCGGGTCTTGAACAGTGACTGCACGATGTTCAGGGCCCCTTCCGCCTCCCGGTGCATGTTGACCACGACCACTTCGGGACGCAGCTTTTTGTAGAGCGCGGCCGCGGTCGCACAGTCATGGGCGGTGCCGACTACCCTCAGATCGGGGCAGGCGTCGAGAATCATGCGTTCCCCCGCCAGCGAGATGGGGTGTGGATCAATCAGTAGGACGCTGATGTTCGCCGTCACTGGACTTGTGTCTCCCCCGAGATCATGACTTGCGCGATGGCCGGTCAGAATAGCTTGGCCGCGTTGGCGGATGCCGCATGTATCCGGACGATATGCCGCGCATGAGGCACCGGGGAACTTGGCTCTGGGGACGGTACCCCACCACGTGCGGGGCTCCCGCTCCGGCACCGGACACCGGTCCCGGAGCGGGTGATCACCGCGTGATCAGTTCTTCCGGCCGATCACGGCCGTGGTCAGGGCGGGCAGCCGTACGGTGCGCTCGACCGTGAAGCCCGCGGCCTCCATCCACGTACCGCACTCGGCCGGTGAGAAGCCGCTCGCCTGCGCAGACTGGAGCATCATGATGAGGCTGAGCATCAGGCCCTCGGGCTCTCGCCGTTCGTCGTCGAGCATTGTGTCGTACACGATCAGCCGGCCACCGTCGTGGACGGCTTCGTACGCCTTGCGCAGCAGGGCCGCCCGCTGCTCCGCGGGCCAGTCGTGCAGGACGCTGCCGAGGATCACGACATCCGCGCGGGGGAACGCGACCTGGAAGAAGTCGGCGCCGACGTAGCGCAGTCTTGCGGCCACACCGCGCTCGGCCACGAGGCGGTCGAAGTGCTCCGCCATGGACGGCCGGTCCAGCACGGTGCCGGTCAGCCCCGGATGGGCGGCGGCCAGGTGCGCCGCCAGATTGCCGCGGGCCCCGCCGACATCGCTGAACGTCGCGACGCCTGACCAGTCGAAGACCCGAGCGAGCGCCTTCCCGACGGCTCCGCTGAAGCTGTCCATGGCGGAGAGGAACTGCCGCAGCCGGTCCGGGTCGTGGAAGATCTTCGTGAACGGGACCTCGCCGCCGGCCCGCTGGTTGCGGGCCACACCGCTTCTCAGCATCCCGGTGAAGGACTCCTCGTCGCGGCCAATGAGTTCGGTGGTCATGCGCAGGAAGCCGCCCACGAACTCCTCGCGGTCCGGCAGCAGATGGCGCAGCGTGCCGGGGCTGTTGCGGTACCGGCCGTCCTCGCGGACGAGCAGCCCGACGGCGGCCAGCGCATCGAGGAAGTCCCGGGCGCCGCGCGGGTGCAGACCCGTGCGGCCGGCCAGCTCCGCGGCGCCGAGCGCGTCCTCGCCCAGAATGGAGAAGACCTGGAGGTCCATCGCCGCGGTCAGGAGCTTGCTGCGGAAGAAGGACCAGCCGGTGAACATGACGTCGTAAGGGTCCTCCAGCGGGCGCTCCGCGCTGTGGCGGGACGCCCGGGGGAGGGGAGCGTCCGTGACGGTCTCTGATGTCGTCATGGCTGTCGGACCTCATTCATCTGTGCGGGGGCCTGGGACGGAATGCGTACGTTGCGTCTGCCGATTCTGGACCGAATCCACCGCTCGACGGGACGCTCGAAGAACTGGTACATCAACGCGCAGGCCAGAATGCTGATCGCAAGGGCGAGCACGGCCCACCCCGCATTCGTCCAGCTCGCCTCGGCGGGGCGCATGTAATATTTCATGATGCCCTTCCGGTCGAATAGCGCAGAGGAAATCTCGAAGAGCACGGTGAAGTGCAGAAGGTAGAAGGCGTACGACCATTCGCCGAGCGCCACCATCGGTTTCGCCTGGAGCCACGAGGTCCGTCCCGAGAGGTCCCGCTGGGCCACGGCCACCACGACGAGCGCGTACAGCGGGGCGGTGACCTGGGGCAGGGCGTCGTAGATGCTGACCAGGCGCCAGGTCTCGAACCGCAGCACCCACAGGACGAGGAAGCCGGCGGCGAGCAGGGTGGTGGCCGACGCGGCGCTGAGCGGCAGGCGCCAGCCCTTGCGCACGGCGGTCGCCGCGACCACGCCGAGCAGGAACTCCCAGACCCGCGCGATCGGCGAGTACATGCCGAAGATCATGCCGTCCACGCCGTCGAAGGACGGGGGCAGCTTCGGGGGATAGGCCTCCCAGAGCCACACCTTGATGCCCCAGCCCACCAGGACCAGCGTCACGGCCGCGAAGCCCAGCCAGCGCAGCGACCGGCGCGCCATGATCCGCGCGACGAACGGGAAGATCGCGTAGAAGAACGCCTCGCAGGCCAGCGACCAGGTGACCGGGTTCGTGCTGCCCAGGATGTAGCCCGGCACCCACGCCTGGTACATCAGGATCGCGGAGAGCGCCATCAGCTTCAGGGACGTGCCCTGGCCCGGCTGCGCGTCGGGGAGCTGGAGGAACAGCGGGATCAGCACGGCCACCAGCAGCATCGGCCAGACGCGGGCGAACCGGCGGCCGTAGAACGGCCCCACCCGGTCGCCGGCCAGGTAGGTCCAGGTGAGGACGAAGCCGGACAGGACGAAGAAGAACGTCACACCCGAGGAGCCCAGGCTCAGCAACGGCTTCGCGTCGGGCAGCGGCAGCAGCGTGCCGACGTGCGAGAGGAAGACGCCGAGGGCCGCGATCCAGCGCAGGCCGGTGAGCGAGTGCAGTCGGTCGGCCGGACCGGCGCCGGGTGCGGGGGGTGCCTGGGACGGTGATTCCCGCTTCAGCGAGGACGAACTCATGGAAACGACACCAGCCATTTCGACGGGGACGGGGTGCGGACGGCGGACATGAGAAGCCCAGCCAATCGTGCTTCAGCATTTCATCACCGACCGATGAACCCTCGCTTAAGCCGAAATAAACCTGCTCTGTAGGAGGGTGCCCCGCCTATTACTTTCACTGGCCCGTTCCGGGTTCCTGCGACTAATGTGACGGCACGTATCGAATCAATTCCCGAAGAGATTTGAGGAATGTCATGCGGCGATTTCCGTACGCGTCGGCCATGGTGACCGGGGCGTCGAGCGGGATCGGCGAGGGCTTCGCCAGGCTCCTGGCCCAGGAGGGCGTCGACCTCGTCCTCGTCGCGAGGCGGGCCGAGCTGCTGAAGCGGCTCGCGACGGAGCTGGAGACCGCGCACGGTGTGACGGTGGAGGTGCTCGCGCTCGACCTCACCGACGACGGCCAGCTCGCGGTCGCCGAGCGGCGGCTCACCGATCCGGAGCGGCCGCTGGAGCTGCTGGTGAACAACGCCGGGTCGAGCGGCTCCGGTTACTTCGCGGAGCTGCCCGCCGAGCGCGAGCTGCACACGGCGGTGCTCAACGCGATCGTCCCGCTGAGACTGTCCCGCGCCTGCCTGCCGGGAATGATCGCCCGCCACCACGGCGGCATCGTGAACGTCTCCTCGCTCGTCGCCGTCCTGCCCAAGCCGCGCTCCGCCACGTACGCTGCCTCCAAGGCCTTCCTGTCGTCGCTGGGCGAGAGCCTGGCCATGGAGGTGGCCCGGCACGGCGTACAGGTGACCACGGTGCACACGGGCCTGACCCGCTCCGGTTTCCACGCCGCGGCCGGGGTGTCGGACGACGCACTGCCCAAGATCAAGTGGCTGACGGCCCAGCAGGTGGCCCGGGCCGGTCTGGACGCGGTGGCGGCCGGCGAGCCGTCCACGGTGCCGGGCCTCGCCTACCGCATCCGGCTGCCCCTCATGCGGGCCATGCCGCGGTCGGTGGTCCGCGCCATCACACGACGCGTTCACGAAAGGTGACCCGTATGAGCACGCGCCGCCCGCTCTCCCCCAAGCACAGGATCCGCAACAACGTCGTCGTCCTCTCCCATCGGCTCGGAGTGCCCTTCGGGCCGATGCATCTGCTGACCGTCCCCGGTCGCAGCAGCGGCCGGCCCCGCACCAATCCGGTCGCCCCGGTGGTCGTCGACGGGACCCGCTACATCCTCCAGGCGTACCCGGGCTCCGACTGGGTCAAGAACGCCCGCGCCGCGGGGCACGGGGTGCTGACCCGCGGCCGCAGGGCCCAGCAGGTGGACCTCGTCGAGCTGCCCGTCGAGGAACGGGGCCGCGTCCTGCGGGAGTTCCCCGGCCAGGTCCCGCGCGGCGTCGACGCGTTCCTGCGCAACGGGCTGGTCGAGTCGGCGTCCCCGGAGCACTTCGAGGCGGCCGCGCCCCGCTGCCCCGTCTTCCGTGCCGTGCCCCGCCCGTCCTGAGGCCACGGCACGGCGACGACGCGAAAGGAGCGGGCGGCCCCCACATCTGCGTGGGGGCCGCCCGCTCCTTTCGCGTCGCGTCGCTTCCGTGTCAGTGCGGCAGCGCCATCTCCACATCCGGCTCGGCCGGCACCGGCACGCCGTGCACGTCGACGCCGGTGGTCAGGTAGCGCAGTTCATCCGGGCCCTCGTGACGCAGCCAGGCCGCCATCCGCCGCAGGTCGTCGGCGAGCGGATAGACGAAGCGGCAGTCCGCGTCGCGCAGACCGAGATGGTCCAGCACGACCGGCGAGCCGGCCACCGTCTTCATCAGCTCGGCGCCCGCGTCGGCAGCGGTGCGCTCGCCGCGGTCGACCGCCTCGCAGATCCGCACCATGTCGTCGAACAGGGCTTTGTAGCCGTGGGATCCGGGCACCGGCAGGCCCGGGTACGCCGCCTCCTCCATCGCGCGGAGCACACCGTCGTCACCCGACCCGAGGAAGCGCTCGGTGAACCGGTCGAAGCGCAGGTTGATCGGCACCTCGGCCGCGCACCAGATGCGGTACACGGCGTTCCACAGCGTGTGGTCCTGGAACGAGATGAACGAACAGTTGACGAGTTCGTCGTTGTACCGGATCAGCCCCTGCTGGAGCTCGTCGATGTACCGGAAGCGCTCCTCGTCGAAATCGTCCTCGGCGAGCGCGTCGAGCAGCCGCCACGCCAGGGAGTTGACCACCTCACCGGTGTTGGTGAGGCCGCGCGAGTACAGCGGGTCGATGAAGCCGGCCGCGTGCGACATCAGGCACCAGCGGTGGCCCACCGTCTGCGTCGACGTGTACTGGATCCGGTCGGCCGACACCCACGGCCGGACGGTCCGCGCGTCCGCGAACAGCCGCTCCACCGCGGGGAAGCGCGCCGCGAACGCGCGGAACTCCTCCTCCGGCGTGATGTCGCGGTTCTTCGGGTACATCCGCTCGTCGAGCGTGAGCCCGACACTGACCAGGGGGTTCTTGGAGCCCGGGTAGTTGTTGAAGGGGATGGACCAGAACCAGCCGCGGTCGAAGAGGTGGTGCATGGTGCCCTCGACCCAGGGGATCGGCGGCGCGTCCTCGGGCCCCACGCGCAGGCACTCGTCGGTCGGACGCACGCCCAGCATGTGCGTGAACATGGAGCGGGAATGGTGCTTGAGGGCCTCCGGCCCCTTGCGCAGCTCCAGCTTCTTGGCGATCGGGGACCGGAACCCGCTGGCGTCCACCAGATAGCGGCCCTCGTGGCGTTCACCGCCCTTGCCGACCACGGCCACGTGGTCCTCGGCCAGCTCGATGTCCTCGACGTGGAAGGCCTGCCGGACGTCGCAGCCGTAGCGGACGGCCGCGTGGAAGAGGTACGCGTCGGTGTCCTGGCGGAACAGATGACCGGTCTGGAGCGCCTTCGACGGCGGGCTGAACTGAAGGAACTCCGCCGGGTCGGGCTCCTTGCCCTCCTCGTGCCGGATGAAGCCGAAGTGCCGCTTCGTGCCGGACGTCGGTGCGATGTCGTCGCGGATGCCGTCTGAGGAGGTCAGCGACTCCAGCTCGGGAATGCCGTAGCGGCGGGCGAGCAGGCGGAACGCCTTCAGGGTGTAGAGCGTCGTGGACTCGCCCACCGCGAAGCGGGGATGGGTGCCGCCGTCCAGGAGGAGGACGGACACCCCCTGCTTGGCGAGGATGGCGCCGAGGGTCGACCCGGCGATGCCGGAACCCAGGATGATCACGTCATGGCGGTCGCGCGGCGCGGCGAGCCGCAGGCCGGTACGGTGGCCGGCGGGCTGAGCGGGCATGGTGTCCTCCTCAGCCCTGCGCCCTGGCGGGAGCACCCGGGCGGCCGTGCAGCCCGGCGGGAGGGCCCGCCACGTCGCCGTGCGCGCCCGGCTGCGGCATGAAGCCGCGCATCTCGTTGTCCTTGGCGAGCTGCTGCATCTTCTCCCAGTCCGGCATGCCGCCGGAGACCAGCTCGGACAGCCCGATGAAGAAGTTCTCCACGCCGCCGGGCGTCGCGATGACCAGCAACTGGCCCGGCCCGTCACCGACGTTGAGAAAACGGTGCGGTACGCCGCGCGGCCCGTAGATCACGGTGCCTTCGGTGATGGTCTCGGTGACTCCGCCGACCTCGAACTCGTACGTGCCCTTGTTGACGAAGAAGGCCTCGTCGGCGGTCTCGTGGGTGTGCAGCGGCGGACCGCTGCCCGGCTGCGTCGTGATCTGGTAGAAGCTGTACAGGCCGCCGGTGTCCTCCTTGCGGAGCAGGAAGCGACCCTCCTCGCCGAACCAGCAGACGGGCTCGACATCGTCCCGGTCGACCACTTTCCGTTCGGTCTTCGCCATGGTGCGTTCCTTTCGCTCGGGTCGTCCGGAGACGGACGTCGGCCGGGTGACAGACAACCAGCGGCCGCAAAGGGGGAGATAAAGACAGGGCAAACCGGGGAGCCGGGACGGTCAGGCGAGCGCCGTGCCGCCGTCGGCGACCAGGCAGCTCCCGGTGAGATACGACGCACGGTCCGAGGCGAGAAACGCGATGATCTCCGCGATGTCCTCGGGGGTCCCGTTGCGCCGCAGCGCGGCCCGCTCGGCGGCGGCCTGGCGGGCCTCCTCGGGTATGAAACGGGCGAGTTCGGTGAGGATGAGGTTCGGCTCCACCGCGTTGACCCGCACCCCGTGCGGGCCCGCCTCCAGCGCGAGCGTGCGCACGGCGGCCTCCACGCCCGCCTTGGCCACGGTCAGCGGGAGGAAGCGCGGCGCGGGCCGGCGGGCGAGCGCCGCCCCGACCGCCACCACCGAGCCGCAGCCCCGGGCCATCATGCCGGGCAGCACGGCCTGCGCGGTCAGGAACAGCGCCTTGAGTTGCTGGCTCACCACGTGCTCCAGGTCCTCCCAGGCCAGCTCCGTCGCGGGGGCGATGCGGGCCTCGTGGGCGCCCAGGCCCGCGGCGTTGAGCACCAGGACGTCGGTCGGGCCCAGCCCGGCCTCGACGGCCGCGACGAGGGCGGCCGTCCCGTCGGCGTCGGTGACATCGCCCTGGACGGCGACGGCCTCGCCGCCCTGCTGCCGGATCGCCGCCACCACCTCCTCGGCGCGCTCCGCGCTCTTGTGGTAGTTCACCGCGACGCGGGCCCCCCGCGCCGCCAGAATGCGGGCGGTGGCCGCGCCGATGCCCCGCGCGGCACCCGTGACCAGGGCGACGCGGCCCGCGAACTCCGCCGGTTCGCGGGCGGATCCGAGCGCGTCGCGCTCCTCATGTGCCGGATTCACCGGATCTCCTCCTCTGTTCCTGAGTTCCTGAGTTGACGAAGGGACGGGCGCCGGGGCCCGCTCAGGCCCACATCAGCCAGCAGCCGCCGAGCGCGACACAGAACGCTGCACCCGCGAAGACGGTCCGCAGCAGATTGGCGCGCGCCCAACGAGTGCGCAGCAGGCCCCAGTTGTCGGGGACCTCACCGGCCGCCGCCCAGCCGTCGATCACCCGGTTCATCCGCACGTTGCGCAGCTCCGACACCAGGGCCACGCCCACCACCGAAGCCAGCGCCACCGCGAAACAGGCCTTCGCGCCGGCCCCGGGGGCGAACACGGCCAGCCCGAGACCGGCGGCCAGGGCCACCTTGTTGACGGTCGGCATCAGCGGGTCGAACCCAGGGTCCAGCAGCCGGTGCACGTCGGACCAGGTTTGGCGCGGCAGCCGCAGCAGCATGGGCACGACGGCCCGCTCCACCGCTATCAGGGCGCCGGCCAGCACCCCCGTGCACAGTACGAACACGACGGTCAGCAGGGCGATCAGCACGGCCCGGCTCACCCCGCCCCGTGGCCGAGCGGCTCGGCCGTGCGCAGCGGGGCCCGCTCCAGCCGGTCGTCCAGCATCAGCGAGTAACTCTGGCCGCGCGCGACCGAGTCGAAGAACGCGTACATCATGACGTCGCGCAGCCGGCACAGCGGACCGTTGTGCGCGAGGCCCAGCGTGCCGATCCGCCACGAGGTCGTCACCATGTCCGCGGCCCGCGCCCGCCGGGCGGACTCGAACGCCCGCAGGGTGGCGGGCACGGCGTCCGGCGCGCAGCGCCCCAGCAGGTCGGCGAGCACCACACCGCTCTCGATGGCCTGGCCCGCGCCCTGGCTGAGGTTGAGGGTCATCGGATGGGCGGCGTCGCCGGTCACCACGACCCGGCCCTTGCTCCACCCGCCGGCCGGCGGCCGGTCGTGGATGGGCACCGGCAGGATCGCCTCCTCGTCCGTCGAGGAGATGATCGCGGCGACCGGGTCCGGCCAGTGGCGGTACGCCGCGGCCAGCGCCGCCCCCCGCGACAGGCGCAGGGTGTCGATCCCGGCGTACGCGCGGTCACTGGTGATGGCGTCCCAGTAGACCTCGTTCTCGTTCAGCCGGCAGTACAGGAAGCGCAGGCCGCCCTTGCCCCACAGGTTGAAGAACGTGCCGGTGGGCACCTGTGACTCGCCCGGCAGCCGCGTGATGGCCTGCCAGGCCGTGTAGCCCGCGTACCGGGGCGGCGGCTCGAACCCGTTGCGCATCGTCGCGCGGACGGTGGAGCGCAGCCCGTCCGCACCGATCAGCACGTCACCGTGGGCCGTGGAGCCGTCCTCGAAGTGCGCGGTGACACCGTCCGCGTCCTCGGTGCTGCCGGTGAACCGGTGGCCGAGGTGGATCCGGTGCTCACCGACCGCGTCGGTGAGCACCGTGTGCAGCACGGAGCGGCGCAGCGCGCAGGCCGGCGCCCCGGCCCGCTCCGTCGGGCCGTCCAGCCGCCACCGCGCCAGGCGCCGTCCGGAGTCGGAGCGGAACTCGTGGAACCGCATGCGCACCGCGTCGGCGGCGACGGCCTCGTCGAGCCCGATCCTGCGCAGCGCCAGGAAGGCGTTGTGCCAGAGCATGAACCCGCCACCGGTCAGCAGCCGCCCAGGAGTGGGACGCGCCTCGAAGACCTCGCAGTCGATGCCCTGCCGCAGCAGGCCCGCCGCCGTCGTCAGCCCGCCGATGCCGGCCCCGATCACCAGGGCTTTGCGGATGGTCGCCATGGCTCGCGGTCCGCTCAGACCTGCGACGGCACGCTGTCGAGGCGGGCGCGCAGGTCGAAGATGCGCCGCTCGATGTCACCGCCGATCCAGTACGGGTACATCGGCGCCGCCATCTCCCGGTGGGACGGCGCGTCCTCCCAGGCGCGGAAGGCCTTCTCGCTCTCCCACTCGGCGAGCAGGATGTACCGGCCGGGCTGCTCGGCGTCGCGCAGCAGCTCGTCGCGCAGATGGCCGGGGGTGCCCTTGACCACGGCGGTGACCTGCCGGTAGGCCTCCTCGAAGGCCTCCTGGTCCTTCTCCTCGACGCGCGCGGAGACCATGATGCGTACGGTCACGACGGACCACCTCTCATCGATGTGGGGCCCGGCACGTGCTCGACGACGTCGAGCACGTGCTTGCGGGCGGATTCACGGAACGGCTCCAGCCGGGCGCTGAGCCGCTCCCTCTCGGGGCTGTTCTGGAAGGCGTCCAGGGCGCTCCGGTCGGCCCAGTCGGCCATGACCAGACAGGTACGGGGATCACGCGGGTCCCGCAGCAACGACTGGCCGACGCAGCCGGGCAGTTCGGCGGCGACCCGCGCGGTCTCCAGCCAGGCGGCGCGGAACTCGTCCTCGCGGCCCTCCCGGACGACCATCTCCAACACGGTGCGGAGCACGAGGTGCCCCCTCCCTCGGTCTCAGATGCCGCCGTCGACGTCGAGCGTGGCGCCGGTGACGTAACGGGCGGCGTCCGAAGCGAGGAAGAGCACCGCGTCGGCGATCTCCGCCGGACCACCGAGCCGGCGCAGCGAGATCCGCTGCTCGTACGCGGCCTTCCCCTCGGCGCTGACGGCCTTCATCTGGTCCGTCTCGACCAGCCCGGAGGCGATGCAGTTGACGCGTACGCCGCGCGGGCCGAGCTCCTTGGCCAGAGCCCTGGTCAGCCCCATCACCCCGGCCTTGGACGCCACGTAGTGGGCGGCGCCCGGCATCCCGTGATGCGCCACGGCGGAGCTGATGTTGACGATCGAGGCGGTGTCGGCGAGGAACGGCAGCGCCCCGCGGATCACGTGGTACATGCCCGACAGGTTGGTGTCGAGGACACGGTGCCATTCGTCGGGCGCCAGGTCCGTCAGCGGGAGATGGCTGATGACGCCCGCGTTGTTCACGACGGCGTCGACCGTCCCGTACCGCTCGTGCGCCTCGGCCGACAGCCGGGCGGCCTGCGCGTGGTCGGAGATGTCGCAGCGCACGAGGGTGCCGTGGGCCCCCAGGTCCGCCAGCTCCCGGCGCAGCGACTCGACCTGCTCGCTCTCGTTGACGTAACAGGCCGTCACGGAGGCGCCTTGCGCGGCCAGGGCGAGCACGGTGGCCCGCCCGATGCCGCGGGCGCCGCCCGTGACCAGGGCGTGCCGGCCCTTGAGGCCGAAGTCGAGCGTCGTCATCGGGCCACCCCCGCCACGGTGCGGGCCGCCGCCTCCACCCGCTCCTTGATGAGCGCCAGCTGCACCGGGGAGTTCTTGTTGATCCGTGCGGTCATCCCCGCGTCGTCCAGCGGGGCGCCGGGCTTCATCCGGAACTCCTGCGCCCAGCGCATCTCCACGCCCGCGTCGGTCTGCGCGTACGTCCAATGGATGTTCATGAAGACGAAGGGGCCCGTCTCCACCCGGTGGGCGCTGACGGTCCGGTTCTCGCGGTCCATGACCCGCTCGGAGACCCAGCTCCAGACCTTCCCGTCGGGGTCCGGGTGCAGGGTGAGGCGGAAGCGCACCGTGTCGCCCTGCCGGTCCAGGATCTCCGCGGCGGCGTACTCGCTGAACAGGTCCGGCCAGTTCGCGACATCGTTGGTGATGTCCCAGAGCAGGTCGAACGGCGCGTCGACGACGATGCTGTTCTCGGTGCGCGCGGGCGCCGGCCGCAGTTGCTCGTTGATCAGGGCGAGAACCTCCGGGAGCCGGGTGAGGCCCTCGGCGTCCAGCCGGATGCCGTAGCGATTCTCCACCTCCGTCAGGACGTTGATCAGACCCAGTGAGTCGATCCCCAGGTCGTCGATGGTCAGCGTCGGGTCGTCCGTCCGGAGCGTCTCCAGAGGGACACCGGTGCACTGCTCGACGATGGGCAGGAATTCGTCGTACGCGAGGGGTGCTGCCGTCATGATGCGTGGTCCTTTCCAGCTCGGGATGTCCGTGTTCGTCGGTGGCGTCGGTGGCGCCGTCACGGGGTGAGGGCCCGCACGACGAGGGCGGAGTTGAAGCCGCTGTGGCCGCGGGCGATGACCAGGGCCGTGCGCAGCCGCGCCGTACGGGCCCGCGCCACGAGGTCGATGTGGTACGCGGCGTCCGCGACGGCGCCGGGGCCGGTCGGCGGGATCACCTGCTCGCGCAGGGCGAGCAGCGCGGCGGTGACATCGAGCGGCGCGCCGCCCGCGTACAGCCGCCCGTACCGTGCCTTGGGCGCCGTCACGGGCACTCCGCGCGGACCGAACACCTCGGCCAGGCAGTCCGCCTCGGCGCGGTCGAGGTCGGGAGTGCCGGCCGCGTCGGCGAAGACGACGTCGACCTTCTCGGGCCCGATCCCGGCGTCGGCCAAGGCCGACACGACGGCCCGGCGCAGCGCGCCGGACGCCCCGGCCCCCGGCGTGCCGGGAGCCGGATCGAAGGTCGCCGCGTGGCCGGCGATCTCGCCGTACGGCGTGTCGACACCGCGCGCCCGCGCGCTCTCCTCGTCCTCCAGCACGAGGATCGCGCCGCCCTCGCCCGGCACGTGGCCCTGGGCCGCCGCGTCGAACGGCCGGTAGGCGCGCTCCGGGTCCGCGCTCGCGCTCAGCCGCCCGGAGGTGATCTGGCAGGTCAGCGCGTACGGACTCAGCGGCGCCTCCGTGCCGCCGGTCAGCACCAGCCGGGCGTCCCCCTGCACCAGAGCGCGCCTGGCCTGCGCGATCGCGTCGAGACCGCCGGCCTGCTCGGCCACGACGACACCGCAGGGGCCCTTCATGCCGTGCCGGATGGAGAGCTGGCCGGTCGTGGCCGCGTAGAACCAGGCGATCGACTGGTACGGGCCCACGTGCCGGGGCCCCTTCGACCACAGGGCCGCGATCTCGCGCTGGCCGAAGGCGTTGCCGCCGGAGGAGGACGCCGTGATCACCCCGAGGTCGTACGGGGAGAACTCCTGCGGCCGCACACCGGCATCGGCCAGCGCCTCGTCGGCCGCCATCAGCGCGAACTGGCTCCAGCGGTCGGTCTGCACCGCCAGCCGGGGGTCGACACCGGGCAGGGTGCCGTCCCCGAAGACCTCGCCGACCGTCGCCACGGGGAAGCCGTCCGCCTCGAACTGCGTCACCGGACCCAGTCCGCCGCGGCCCTCCAGCACGGCCTCCCAGAAATCCTTGACCCCCACACCGTTCGGCGCCACGGCCGAGATGCCGGTGACCACCACGCGGCGCGGAGCCGTCGCCCGGTCAGACATGGCGTGCCCCCTTCCTCGGCGCGGTGAGCACCATCGCCGTCTGGAACCCGCCGAAACCGCTGCCCACGCTGAGGACGGCGTCGGTCCGCTGCTCGCGCGCGGTCAACGGGACGTAGTCCAGGCCGAGTTCCGGATCCACATGGTGGAGGTTGGCGGTGGGCGGAATGACGTCGTGCTCGATGGCGAGGGCGCAGGCGGCGACCTCCAGCGCCCCGATCGCCCCCAGGGAGTGCCCCACCATCGATTTGATGGAGCTCATCGGTACGCGGTGGGCGTGCTCGCCGAGCGACACCCGCACCGCGGCCGTCTCGTGCTTGTCGTTCTGCCGGGTGCCGGAGCCGTGGGCGTTGACGTAGTCCACCGCGTCGGCCGGCACACGGGCGCGGTCCAGCGCCACCCGCACCGCCTCCGCCAGCTCCTTGCCGTCAGGGCGCAGCCCGGTCATGTGGAACGCGTTGCTGCGCTGGGCGTATCCCGCGACCTCGCAGTACACCCGGGCACCGCGGCGGCGCGCGGACTCCTCGTCCTCCAGGACCAGGACGGCCGCGCCCTCGCCGAGCACGAAGCCGTCCCGGTCGCGGTCGAAGGGCCGCGAGGCGTGCTCGGGGTCCTCGTTGTTGGGCGAGGTCGCCCGGATCGCGTCGAAGCAGGCCACGGTGATCGGTGAGATGGGGGCGTCGGTGGCACCGGCCAGCACCATGTCGGCCTGCCCGTCCTCGACGAACTGGGCACCCTGCGCCACCGAGTCGAGGCCCGAGGTGCAGCCCGTCGACACCACCCGGACCGGACCCTGGGCACCGGCCGTCCACGCCACCTCGGTGGCGAGCGAGCCGGGCACCAGGGCTCCGTAGAGGTGCTCGTACGGGTTCGACGGGTCGACGACCCAGTTGCTGCCCCGGTCGCTGACCCGGACGTACTGCTGCTCCAGCGTGATGGTGTTGCCCACCGCGCTGCCGATCGAGACACCGATGCGGTGCGGTTCGACCCCGTCGGCCGGCGCGGCGCTGTCCGCCAGGGCCTCCCGCGCGGCGACCACGGCGAACTGCGCGGCGCGGTCCATGCGCTGGACCTCCTCGGCGGTCAGCCCGGCGGCGGTCGCGTCGAAGTCGCACTCCGCCGCGATCCTGGAGCGGTAGGCCGAGGCGTCGAAGTGGGAGATCGCCCGGGTGGCCGTACGGCCGTCGGTCAGCAGCTGCCAGAAGGCCTTCGTGCCCACGCCGCCGGGCGCCACCACACCGATACCGGTGACGACGGCCTTGCGGCGGGTCACGCCCCCTCCTCTCCCGGCAGCGGCTCGGTGTCGACGTGCCCCAGCTCGGGGCGGGGCGCCAGTGGGCCCAGCTGGAAGACCATGAAGGCGGGCTCCGTGCCGTGGTTCTCCAGCCGGTGCCGCACGTTGATCTTCAGGTGGAGCGCCTCGCCCGCGGCGAGCGGGACCGGCTCCCCGTCGACCTTCGCCAGCAGCTCGCCGCTGACGAGGTACAGGAACTCCTCGGAGTACGGGTGGTAGTGCTCGGTGACGACCTCGCCGGGCTGGAGGGTGAGCACCCCCATGAAGCCCGAGGTGGCCTGGGCGTTGGCCGGGCTGAGCAGCGTGCGCAGATCGCCCCCCCGACGCCGGTTCGACGCCACGTCCTTCGCCGCGATCCTGGTCATTCCTTCGCTGGCCACGCCAGCCTCCTTTCGTCGTCCCGCACCGGCGGTGCGGTCCCCCCCCCACCCGGCGACGCTCGTCGCCGGGTCGTGCGAGCGCGAGCCGCCTCAGTCCGCCGCGCGCCAGGTGTAGAACTCGTGGGCCATGGCGTCCTGAGGGCCCCGCCAGGTCTCGGGGGCGTAGGCCGCGATGTGCGGGCTCAGCCGCTCGCTGACATCGACGAAGAGTTCGTGGCCCCGCATCTCGGAGATCGGTCCGCGCACATCGTCGTCGGAGGCCATGTAGTGCAGATACAGATCGTTAAAGCGGAACAGTCTGCGTTCCTTCACACCGATCAAATGGGGAAGCTCGCCGGCATCCGATTCGGCGAATATGCGCTCCACGTCGGCCGCGGCGGACGGCTTCATGCGAGCCACGATGAGAGTGCTGCGCATTGCGTTTTCCTCCCGTTCCGGGTCCGGTCCTCGGTGGCCAGCCCACACAGGATCACCCGATGCGATAAAGCGCGAATGAGGGCAGGGAAAAGCGGCTCCAGGAAAAGACGGGCGAGCGCGGCGGCGGCCCCGCCGCCCGCCGGGGGCGCCCGCGGTGGCTGGAGACCAGCGCCCGTGCGCGGCTCTCCCAGATTGCCCAGTCTGTGACGTCGTCGCAGCTCGGAGCGGTCTGCCGGCCGGGCCTTGAGCAGGGCTTATCTGCTCCGGGCCGGTACTTCGGGGAGGGGCGCTCTGGCCGAAAGTACGCCCTGGCTCGTCCCTTGGGGCGTAGGCGTCCCTGACACGGCCTCGTTAGGGTCAGGATCCCGTACTGCTCGTTCTCCACGCTCTTCATCGCATTGATGAAAGGCGAGTACGGCATTATCTAGGGGGTCACGTGGGCAGCTTGACTGTTTCCAGTACTGATGAAAGGGGCATGGCGCCCGTGGAGGCGCGGAGGCTGCGCGAGGTGTGCGGCCGCTATCCGACGGGTGTCGCAGTCATTACCTGTCAGGGGGCGGACGGAGAGGAACCGGTGGGGGTCACGGTCAATTCCTTCACCTCGCTCTCCCTCGACCCGGCCCTGGTGCTCTTCTGCGTGCACAAGGACTCGCGGGCACTGGCCGCCGTCCGGGCCGTGGGCGCCTTCGCCGTCAACATCCTGGCGTCCGACCAAGCCGGCCTGTGCCGCGCCTTCGCCCGGCGCGACACCGCGGACTTCGCCGACCTGCCGCACCGCCCCGGTGTCACCGGCGCCCCGGTGCTCGGCGACGCGCTCGCCTTCCTGGAGTGCCGGACGCACGCCATGTTCCCGGGCGGGGACCACTTCATCGTCGTCGGCGAGGTCGTCGACCTCGGCCTGCTGCGCGAGGAGCAGCCGCTGACCTTCTTCCGCAGCGCCCACCCCAGACTGGAGGTCCTGCGGTGACGGTCACTTTGGAGAAGACGCCCGACTCGCGGCAGCAGCCGGCGTACGGCCCGCAGGAGGTCGGCCCCCGCGGGGTCGCGCTCCGTCTGCTGGGGCCGCTGGAGATCGTCGTCGGGTCCTACGAAGTCCCGCTGCCCCAGCGCAAGTTGCGCCAGCTCCTGGCCACGCTGCTGATCCGGCCCAGCACGACCGTGTCCAACGAGTCCCTCATCCGTGAACTGTGGGGCGACCGGCCGCCGGCCACCGCGCTCGCCGCGCTGCGGGTGTACGTCTCGCAGCTGCGCAAGTTCCTGATCCGCTACGACCTCGACGGCCGGTGGTGCACCCTGCGCACCCGGGCGCCGGGCTACCAACTGATGGTCAACGAGGGGATCCTCGACACCGTCTGCTTCGACCGGCTGTGTGCCCTGGCCGCGGAGTCGGCCACGGCGGGCCGCCACGAGATCGCCCTGAAGCAGTACCGGCAGGCCCTCGACCTCCGCCGGGGCCCGACGCTGGAGGGCCTGAGGGAGAGCTCCGCGCTCTCCGGCACCGCCCTGCAGTACGACGAGGCGTGGATGAGCGCCCTCAAGCGCCGCATCGACCTGGACCTGCGGCTCGGCCGCCACCTCGAACTCATCGGCGAACTCAGCAGGCTGGTCACGGAGAACCCGCTGAGCGAGGGGTTCTGCGCCCGGCTCATGATGGTGCTGCACCGCAGCGGCCGCAGTGGCGACGCCCTCGCCGCCTACCGCCGCACCCGCGCGCATCTCATCGAGGAACTCGGCATCGAACCCGGGCTCGAACTGTGCGCGGCCCACCAGGCCGTACTCGCCGACGACACGGCCTTCCGCGTGCCGATGCGGGCATCGGCCTGATGGCGGACATCCGCGGGTCATGATGCCGGGCGGGCCCGTACCCGGGCTTTATCCCTGCTTTTTCACGACCGGCCACGATGGTCCCATGCGTTCGTTCCTGAGGTCCCTGCTGCGCTTCGTCGCAGATTCGTTCATCGCGTACGGACGGAGTCAGTTCGTCGTTCCCGGCCCGGAGTTCGAGGAACCGGCACCGCGGCATCCCGAAAGGATTCCGCACGAGCCGCTGACGGCCGCCGAGGAGGCCCTCGACCGTCAGCTGGACGGCGTGGCGGACCGGGTCGACCGCCGGCTCGACCCGCTCTGAACGACGACGAGCAGGACGAAGGCGGCGGCCGCGGTGGACGTGCGGGTCCAGTTGAACTGGTCCCAGCGGTGCAGGATCTCGGCGTAGTCGGCCGGCGGCGAGGTCACCGCCCACTCCTTGATCCGCGCGTTGATCGGCACGTTCCCGAAGCGGGTCACCAGGAACGACGTCCCGATCAGCGCCGTCGATCCGGCCGCGAGCAGCCGCTCGCGGCCGCTGGTCTGCAGGGTCAGCGCCAGCGAACTCAGGGCGGCAACCCCCATCGCCGACAGCATCACGGGGGAGTTCATCTTCATCAGTTCGGCATGGAAGGCCAGCCGCATGTGCACCGGCACCTCCCAGAAGGTCGGTCCCAGATTGACCGCGCCGTATCCGAATGCGCCGGCGAGCAGTCCGGTGGCGGTGACTGCAATGCCCTTCAGTATGCGAACACGCATCAGTCTGTCCCTAGTTGAGTAATCCGGCTCTTGCTGACCAAGTCGCCCTGAGGACGAGGAAGTCCCACGGTAGCGGGGGCCACGACCTGGAGGTCCCATGTCATCCGCAGTAGAGACCGGTACGAGCCCGAAGACGGCGGCGTCGAGCGGGTTCAGCCGCCGTCCGGGTCTCGCGCTGCTCGTCATCGCCGCGGCGGAGCTGATGGTGGTGCTCGACGCCACCATCGTGAACATCGCCCTGCCGAGCATCCAGGACGCGCTGGACATCTCCGACAGCAACCTGGCCTGGGTGGTCAACGCGTACGCGGTCACCTTCGGCGGGCTCATGCTCCTCGGGGGCCGGGCCGGCGATCTCTTCGGCCGTCGCCGGGTGTTCCGGCTCGGTGTCGTGACCTTCGTGCTGGCCTCGGTGCTCGGCGGCCTCGCCCCCAACGAGGCGCTGCTCGTCTGCGCCCGGATACTCCAGGGCGTCGGCGCGGCGGTCGCGGCGCCCACCGCGCTCGCGCTGATCGCGACGAACTTCCCTGAGGGCAAGCAGCGCAACCGCGCCATGGGCACGTACGCCGCCATGGCCGGTGTCGGTTCCGTCCTCGGCCTGATCCTCGGCGGGCTCCTCACCGAATACCTCGACTGGCGCTGGGTGTTGCTGGTGAACATCCCCATCGGCATCGCGATCCTGGCCGGGACATCGGTCCTCCGGGAGGCCGACCGCGACCAGGGCAGGCTCGACCTGCTGGGCGCGGCGGCGGGCACCGCCAGTCTGCTGTGCCTGATCTACGGGGGCACCCGCGGCGGACTGACGCACTTCACCGACGGCCTCACGGCGACCTGCTTCGCGTTCGCCGCGGTGCTGCTCGTGCTGTTCATGGAGCGGCAGGCCCGCATCGAACACCCCATGCTGCCGCTGCACATCCTGAAGGACCGCAGCCGTGCCGGTACGTACACGGCGCTGTTCCTCACCGGCTTGGGCATGTTCTCGACCTTCTACTTCCTGACGCTCTACATGCAGAACGTGCTGGACTACGGGGCGGTCAGGACCGGTCTGGCCTATCTGCCGTTCAGTGTCGGCATCGGCGTGATGGCGCCCGTCGCCTCGAAGCTCGTGGCCAAGCTGCCGCCCAGGCTCGTCGCCGGGCCGGGCCTGCTCGTCGCCGCCGGCGGGCTGGTCTGGCTGAGCCGGCTGACCCCCCACTCCTCCTACACGGGCATCCTGATGCCGGCCATGTTCATCACCGCCGCCGGACTGGGCCTGGCCTTCGTCCCCCTGACGCTCGGTGCGGTGCGCGGGGTCGACGAGGCCGACTCGGGCAGCGCGTCGGCCCTGCTCAACACCGCGCAGCAGGTCGGCGGTGCCTTCGGTGTCGCCAGTCTCGCCATGCTGGCGCACACCTTTGCCGACACCCGCCTGCCGAAGGCCGGCACGGTGTACTCCGACGCGGTGGACCGGGGCGACGACGCTCTGGTCGTGAAGGCCCAGGCGGCCATGACCTACGGCTTCACCCACGCCCTGCTGGCCGGGGCCGTGGTGTTCGTGACGGGCGCGCTGATCATGTTCTTCGTCGTCACGGCCGGAAAGCAGGAGACGGTCCCGCGCGCCGGTGCCTGAACGGGCCCCGAGGGGGCGCCGTCAGGCTTGAGGCGGCAGCGGTGCGGGTGTCACTTGGTGGTGTGCGTGGGGTAGACCTGAACGTCGGTGTAGGCGCCCTTGATGTCGCCGGCGCCCGCGGGCCACGGCAGGGTGACGGTGTGGGTCTCGTTCGGGGGCGTCACCAGGATGTCGGTCGGGGACGCGCGGCTGGGCGGGGCCGCGCTCGATGGGGTTGGAGGTGTGGTCGGCGTCCTTGATGTCGACGCCCGCGAAACCCGTCGCCGAGCAGGTGTCCGCACCCCGGTTGAACATGGTGATGTTGATTCGGCCGGAGCTCGCGTCGGGCGCGGCGTCCACGGCGTCCACGGCCAGGTCCGCCGTCTTGCAGAACGTGACCTTGCCGCCGGTCTGCGTCGCGTTCTTCGAGGTCGTCCTCGTGTCCTTCCCGGAGCCCGACGTCAGAAGCAGCGCTGTGCGTGCGGTCTGAAATATTTGCATCTCGCACCGAGTCACAGGCTGTCCTCTGCCAGGTCTTCGTTCTGTCACAGGGAGTTCGTCCCTCACGGGCCGAGCGGCAGCTCCGCCGTTTCCCGCCGGCCGGCCGGCGTCAGGGCGACCACGTGCAGCGCCGCCAGCTCCGCGCTGATCGGCAGCAGGGCCGTGACGCGCTCGGCGACGGCCGCCGCGGTGGGCGCGTCGGCGTCCAGGGCCACCGTGAGATGCACCGGCGGGTTCGGGCCGAAGCGGCCGCCGTACGGCACGTGGGCGGGGTACGCGGCCCGCACCGCCGTGGCCGCGGCCCGCAGTTCGGGCACCGCGACCGCCACGAAACCGTCGTGCCGCTCCACCTCGGTCAGCCGGATCCGGATCCGGCCGGCCGACAGTGCGGCCCGCAACCGCTCCAGTGCGGAGCCGTCGACCTGATCGGCGGGCAGCCACAGGTAGAGCAGGGCGGCGTGCGCCGGCACGCCGGGCCGTACCACCCGTGGGTCCACCTCGGCGGCCGGCGTCAGCAGCGGTTGAGCCCGCGGCACCAGGGCCAGTACCGCGGTCGTTCCCAACGGGGGCAATCTCAGACAGAACGGCTCCCGGATGCACGCCCGGGGTGCGTGGCGTGGACCTCGTACTCGCTCAAGCGCTGGGCCGGCCCGGCCCCCTCCCATGCCGCGGTGCGGCGATAGTGCAACCAACTGCGTGGTCGTGGCGTGTTGCCCTACGGTGCTGGATGGTGGCCCGCTGACGAACGTGCATACGGAGGTCGTGGTGAGCAACAGTGCAGGGATGGCACTCGCCGAGCGCATCGCCGAGTGCCGGGGCGGGGTGGGCGATCCTCGGAAAATGGTCGGGGAGTTGCGGCGTGCGGCGCTCCTGGTCCCGCTCGACGGCAAAGGGATGTGGACGGGGCACCTGGGCGGAGTCCGGTGGATCTACGCGTTCACCTGCGAGGAGGCGCTCGCCCGGTTCGCGCGTACGCGCGGAGGCGGTCAACGGACCTGGGAGTACGCGGAGTTGCTCGGAGCACGGCTGCTCGATGAGGTGGTGCCCGCCATGGCGGAGCCTGCCGGGATCGCTGTCGACGTGGCCGACGACGACGGCGCCATGCTCTTCCCGCCCGTTCTCGGGATCGTGCCGGAATCCGTCGCCGTGGACCGCGAGCCCGACACCGCGGCAGAGGCGAGCTGATGGGCGGCGACGCGGCGGACCTGCACGTCGATCCGGACAGCGTGCGGCGCATCACCATCGGGCTGAGTGAGGCCATCGGTGAGCTGGGCGAGGTGGGTGACGCCACCGGCTCCGTCATGGGCAAGGGGTTCTCGCAGCTGGCGATGACCGGGATGGAGGCCGGCCATCACGGTCTGTCCGTCGATTTCGAGGACTACTGCGAGCGCTGGGAGTGGGGCGTGCGCGCGTTGGTCCAGGACGCCAACACGATCGCGGCGAAGCTGGGTCTCGCCGCCGGACTGGTGTGGGAAGAGGACAGGTACGTCGAGACCACGTTCAAGTACGGCCTCAACGCGATCGCGGGCGGCAACCCGGACGCGACGGAGGAGGAGCTCGCCAAGCAGAGCTGGGGGGACGTGGCCACACCCGACTGGCTCGATCCCGACTACAGCGGCAGATCCTTCGAGAACGCGGGCGACGAGGCGGCGCAGACGTGGAAGGACACCGGCCGGTCGCTTGTGACCGAGGGCAACGGCGGCATGCAGTCCGACGTGCTCAACGACGTGTTCGGCGTCGACCAGCAGAAGTTCGACCAGGCCGTGGACGACACCTTCGGGCCCTCGCCCGAGGAGCGCGCACGGCAGGCGCAGCAGGGCGACGGTGACGGGGGGAACTAGTCGTGGGCATCGGCGACTTCATCAAGGACATCACGCCGGACTCGGTCGAGGACGCGGTCGAGGACGGCGTCGAGTGGGCCGGCGACCGCGTGGAGGACGCGGGTGACTGGACGGCCGACCGGCTCGACGACGTCGGCTGGGAATCGGGCGCCGACTGGGTCCGCGAGAAATCGCGTTCGGTGGCCAACCGCATGGGCGCGGAAGTCGACGAGATGGACCTCGGGCAGACCGAGGACAAGACCAAGCTCATCTATGGCAGCCCGGGCAAACTGCGGTCCACGGCAGGACATCTGAGCGACTTCCACAAGGCGTTCAACAACGTCGGTCTCGGCCTTGAAGGGCTCGACTCCGACAGTCTCAAAGGGCAGGCGGCGGACGCCTTCCGCAAGACCGTGAAGATCGAGCCACCCAAGTGGTACAAGGGCGCCGACGCCTTCGAGGACGCGGCGAAGGCCCTGGACGCGTTCGCCGACACGGTCGCCTGGGCGCAGAACCAGGCACAGACCGCGATCGACAAATGGAAAGCCGGGACCGAGGCGTCCGAGAAGGCCGCTGACGCGCACAAGAGCAAGGTCGACACCTACAACAAAGCCGTGGACCAGTACAACGCCAAGCCCGCGGATCAGCGAGACCCTTCCCAACTGCCGCCGAAGCCGGGCGAGTTCAAGGACCCCGGCAAACACCTGATGCAGGAGGCGCAGGAGACCCTCGCCGAGGCGCGCAGGCAGCGCAACGCGGCGGCCGAGACAGCGCGCAGCGCCGTGACCCGCGCCCGCGACGCCGCCCCGCCCAAGCCCTCCTACGCTCAGCAGGTCACGGACGGGCTCGATGAACTCGAGCTGATGAAGACCCACTTCGGCGCCGGCATCGTCAAGGGCACCGCGGGCATCGTCAACTTCGCGCGCGGGCTCAACCCGACCGACCCGTACAACATCACGCATCCTGCCGCATACCTGACCCGCCTCAACAGCACGGTAGCGGGACTCGTCACCGCCGCCAACGACCCCTGGGGCACGGGCAAGCAGATGCTGGACAACTTCATGAAGGACCCGGGCGAAGGTCTTGGCACCCTCGTTCCCGACATCGCGCTGACCATCGCCACCGGCGGCGCCGGCGCCGGCGTGAAGGGAGCCCGGCTCGCCGAGGAGGCGGCCGACGCCGCGAACGCGGCCCGGCGTGCCGAAGGACTGGCCGATGACGCGGGGACGCCGGGACGCCGCGCCGACGACGTACGGGACCCGGCTCGGCCACCGAACTGCAAGTGCTCCGGGCGTGAACCCGTCGACTTCGCCACCGGGCGGATGTTCCTGCCCCAGGTGGACGTGGACCTGCCCGGCTCTCTGCCGCTGAGCTTCCGGCGCGACTTCGAGTCCTCCTACCGGGCGGGCCGCTGGTTCGGGCCCACCTGGTCCTCGACGATCGACCAGCGTCTCGAGGTCGATGCGATCGGCGTCGTCTTCCACGGCGAGGACAACCTGCTGCTGACCTACCCGCACCCCGCGCCCGGCTCCCCGGTGCTGCCCGAGGCCGGTCCTGGCCGCCCCCTCGCACGCCACCCGGACGGCAGCTACACCCTCGACGACCCCGAGTCCGGTCTCACGTACACCTTCTCCGCTCCCGAGAGCGCCGAGCCCGGTGGTGACGGCACCGCCCTGCTCGCATCGGTCGGTGACAGCGCCGGGCGCACGCTCATCGCCGAGTACGACACCGACGGGGCGCCCGTCTCCCTGGTCCACCCCGGCGGCTACCGCCTGGACTTCACGGTCGACGACGGCCGGGTCACCGCGCTGGACCTGGCCGGTTCGGGTGCTGGGCCGCTGGTGCGGTACGGCTACACGGACGGCCACCTCACCTCCCTGACCGACTCGTCGGGCCGCACGACGCACTTCACGTACGACGACGACGGGCGTGTCACCTCGTGGACCGATACCAACGGCTCCCGCTTCACGTTCGGCTATGACGACAGGGACCGCTGTGTCACCCAGACCGGTGTCGAAGGCCATCTGCGCTCCGACTTCCACTACTCGGCCCCGGACTCCGGCACCGGTCTGACCACCACGACCGTCACCGACTCCCTGGGCCACACATGGCGCTACCGGGTCAACGAACGCCTGCAGGTCGTCGCCGAGACGGATCCGACGGGTGCGACCGTGCGCACCTCCCGCGACCGCCGGGGCCGGCTGCTCTCACGGACCGACGCGCTGGGCGGGCAGACGCTCTTCTCGTACGACACGGAGGGCCGGCTCGTCTCGGTCACCCGGCCGGACGGCAGCACGCGGTCCGCCGTCTACGGCCCACGAGGGCAGCTCGCCGAGTTGGTGCTGCCCGGCGGCGCGCGCTGGCAACAGGAGTTCGACGACCGCGGCCTGAGGTGCGGTGTCACGGACCCGGCGGGCCGCACCACCCGTTACACGCACGACGAGCGCGGTCATCTCACGTCGGTGACCGATCCGCTGGGCGCGGTGACCAGGCTGCGCCACGACGCGGCGGGACTGCTCGTCGAGCGCGTCGACCCGGCGGGCGGCGTCGGCCGCCGGCGCCGCGACGCCTTCGGCCGGATCGTCGAACTCACCGATCCGCGCGGGGGCACGACGGCCTTCGACTGGACGCCCGAGGGCCGCCTGGCGCGCCGCACCGGCCCGGACGGCGCCACCGAGTCATGGACGTACGACGGCGAGGGCAACTGCCTGACGCACACCGACCCGGCCGGCCGCACCACCCGCTTCGAGTACACCCACTTCGACCTGATCGCGGCCCGCACCGACCCGGACGGCTCGCGCCACACGTTCACGCACGACACCGAACTACGGCTCGTCGCCGTCACCGGCCCGCAGGGCCTGAAGTGGACCTACTCCTACGACGCGGCCGGGCGGCTCTCGAGCGAGACCGACTTCGACGGCCGCACCACCCGCTACGACAACGACCCGCTGGGCCACGTCGCCGCCCGGCACACCCCGCTCGGCACGACCGTCCGCTACACGCGCGACGCGATGGGCAAAGTGGTGCGCAAGGACCCGGGGGCCGGGAGGGACGCGGTCACCACGTACGAGTACGACCCGGCGGGACGCCTCGTGCACGCGGCCGGCCCCGGCGGGGAACTCACGTACCAGTACGACCGGTGCGGCCGGGTCAAGACGGAACTCCTCGACGGCCGCCCGCTCACCTTCGCCTACGACGCGGTGGGTCGCCGCACCCGCCGGGTGACACCGAGCGGGCAGGTCACGACCTACGCCTTCGACGAGGCCGGGCGCACCGAGCGGCTCGGCGTGGCGGGACGCGAGATCGCGTTCACCCACGACCCGGCCGGCGACGAGCTGACCCGGAGCTTCGGCGAGACCCTCACGCTGACGACCCAGCGGGATGCGGCGGGCCGGATCGTGGGCCGGGACCTCGCGCACGCGGGCCGTGCCGTGCACCGTCGCGGCTACACCTACACGCCCGACGGCCGGCCGACGGCCGAGCAGGACAGCCTGCGCGGCCCCCGCCGGTACACCCTCGACGCCGCGGGGCGGGTCACCGGCGTCACGGCAGCACGCTGGCAGGAGTCGTACGCGTATCAGGGCGCCGGCAGCGCACCGGCCGAGGCGGCCTGGCCGGAGCGGCACGCGGGAGCCGACGCCGTGGGGCCACGCGCGTACCAGGGCACCCGCGTCGTCACGGCCGGCGCCCACCGGTACGCGTACGACGGGGGTGGCCGGCTGGTCCGCCGCACCCGCAAGCGGCTGTCGCGCAGACCCGACACGTGGACGTACGCCTACGACGCCGAGGACCGCTTGGAGCGGGTGCGCACGCCCGACGGCACGGTGTGGCGCTACCGCTACGATCCGCTCGGCCGTCGTACTGCCAAGGAGCAACTCGGCGCCGACGGCAGCGTGCTGGACCGCACCGAGTTCGTGTGGGACGGCCCGGTGCTCGCCGAGCAGAGCACGGCGGCCAACCGCCGACTGCCCCATCGCACCACGCTCACCTGGGACTACGACGGTCTCACCCCGATCGCCCAGACGGAGCGGCTGACCGACGATGCCACCCAGGCGCAGATCGACGCCCGGTTCTTCGCCATCACCACCGATCTCATCGGCACGCCGACCGAACTCGTCGACGAGCAGGGCCGGACCGCCTGGCAGTCGCGTTCCACGCTGTGGGGCGTCACGACATGGAACACGGACGCCGCGGCGTACACCCCGCTGAGGTTCCCCGGCCAGTACTACGACCCGGAGAGCGGCCTCCACTACAACCACCACCGCTACTACGATCCCCTGACGGCCCGGTACACCACACCGGATCCGCTGGGACTCGCTCCGGCGCCCGACCCGGCCGGGTACGTGCACAACCCGTGCACGACCAGCGACCCCCTGGGCCTCGCCCCCTACGAGAACAACGGCGGTCTCGGCGAATTGCAGAAGGTCCCCAAACCGGACCCGGCCGCCGACAGGCTCGCCGAGAAGCTGGGCGGGGATTCCCGGATGAAGTTCGAGAACGACCCGTCGGGCCGCGAGTTCGACGCGATCAGCGACGACTACGTGGCCCAGACGAAGCCCGAGGGGATGCAGATGGGCAGCGCCTTCCGCAACCAGGCCAAAGCCACGTTCGAGCGGGCGATAGAGTCCGGTCGCACCCCGTATTTCCATTTCGAGGGCGCCCCGACCCCAGAGGTGCTCAACAAGATCAGGGACTACGGCAGACGCTATGGCATCGAACCCGTCATCGATGTCAGCCCTTTGTGACGCACCGGAACACATCGGAAGAGGACCATGTACGAGTTTCACGGCTGGTTCGGCATCGCGGAGTCGCCGGAGGAGGCCGACACCGGAACTCTGGACGAGGGCCTGGCCGCGTTGCGTGCGAGGGTCGAGGCGATCGACTGGTCCACGGGAGAGGCGGCTCTGCGTGCCCACAACGGGGAGTGGTTCGTGCGCGCGGACGGCCTGGTCAACCGCAGGCGCGACGAGGTCGAGGAGCTCGACGCCCTGGTCACCTTCATCGCGGAGCGCTTCCCCGGTGCGTGGGGCCTGCTGTACGAGCGCTCGGACGACCTTCCCACGCCGCCGGGGCCGGGCGCCTTCCGGGTGCGGGTGCTGGCGCGCGGCGAGCTGACGACGCGACTCGACCCGTTCCTCTCACCGGCCCGGCCGCTCATCGAGGACTGACCTGCAGGTATCTTGCGCCTCCTACGAGAGCCGGCCACGACCGGGCAGAGGGAAGGACCATGTCACTTGCCACATGAGAAAGACCATCAGAGGGAGCTTTTCGCCCGGCAGTCCCGCGTGCGGGGGATGATGCTCGGCCTGGCGCTCGGGGACACGGTGGGAGGGGCCCGCGGCGGGTTGCCGACCGAAGGTCCCCTGCGGGCCGGAGTCAGTACGCAACTGGCCTGCTTCACCGCCGAAGGCATCATCCGGGCCCAGGTGCGCCTGCACCACAGGGGGATCTGCCACGCGCCGAGCGTGACCCTGCACGCCTACTGCAGGTGGGCCCACTTGCAGGGCATCGAGCGGGAGAGGATGCAGCGCCGTTGGAACGAGTGCGGTACCTCGGTGTGGCCGGACGGCTGGCTCGTGGACGTGCCCGCGCTGGCCGAGCGGCGTGGCAGCGCACCGGCGACCGTGGCGGCCCTGTCCCGGATCGAGAAGGGCGCTGAGCGGATCGCCACGGCGAGCCGGGGCTGTCACGCGCTGACCCGGAGCCTTCCCGTCGCGGTGGCCGGAGCCGGAGGGGTCGATCAGGCCGGCGACGTGGCGGCCCTCACCCACGGCGACCGGGCCGCGCAGGCCGCCACCGTCCACGCGACCGTGCTGGCGCACCACTGTCTGACCCACCCTCTTCCGGCAGGCACCACCTCGTACAACCTGTCCGCTCGGTCCCGTGACTTCGTCCTGGAGGCGCTGCGGGCGGGCGTCACCGCACTGCCGTCCATGGGCCGGCCCCTCGGCGACGACGAATACAGCCGTCTGACGGCGGCGTTGCGGCATGCGGTCGAGGAGCCGGCGGACACGGGACGCCTGGCCCGGCTCGCACCGGACGCCACCGCGCCCTCGGCCTTGCTGGGCGGCCTCTACACGGCGGCCGCGTTCCCCGGCCGCGCCGACTTCCGGGCCGCGCTGGAGTTCGCGGCGAGCGCCCCCGACGGCGCGTCGGTCGGCTACGTCACCGGCGCGCTCCTCGGCGCGGTCCACGGCATCGAGGCCCTGCCGGTCGACCTGGTGGGGCGGCACGAACTGGCGTGGGTCCTGGACACCCTGGCCCGCGACCTGGTGTGGGAATTCGACGACTCGCCCAGTGGCAGCGACCACGTCCAGGGGTGGGACCCGCACTGGTCGGACCGCTATCCGGGCTGGTGACGCCCACGGACACAGCCACCCCGCCCGGCCGGCCCGTTCAGGGGGGTGGTCCGGTGCAGCGGCGCTGCCCCTCACTGTGCCCCTACGGTGCCTGAAACGCTCTGGACGTGGGCGCCGGGTCCGTTGATCGTGGAGGCACACGACGGAGGTGCGCATGCCGACACACGAACGCCGGGACCGGCACGACGTACGGGAGTCCGACCAGGGGCGCGGGCCCGCCGCGCGGGTGACGCCGGCGGAGGCGCCCGGTGTCGTGCGGGCCGCGCCCGGGCGGGCGCCGCGGCCGGGCGAGGTGGCGGCGCTCCAGCGTTCGGCGGGCAACGCGGCCGCGGCGGCGGCCGTGCAGCGGTCGTCGGTGCACGGCGTCCTGCGCGGTGCGGGCCGGCCGTTGCAGGAGTCGGTGCGCGGCGAGATGGAGTCCCGGTTCGGCACCGGCTTCGGGGACGTGCGGCTGCACACCGGCCCGGCCGCCGAACGGTCCGCGGCCGAGATCGGTGCCCGCGCCTACACGGCCGGCAGCCATGTCGTGATCGGGCGCGCGGGCCGCGACAAACACACGCTGGCCCACGAGTTGACGCACGTCGTGCAGCAGCGCAGCGGCCCGGTGTCCGGCACCGACTCCGGGCACGGCTTCGCACTGTCCGACCCCGGGGACCGTTTCGAGCGGGCGGCGGAGGCCAACGCGCACAAGGTCATGGCGGGCCGCGCGCCGGACGCGGGTGGCGGGGCCGGCGGCCAGGTGCAGCGGGCCCCGGACGCCGGGGACGTGGACGCGGTCCAACGCGCCATGGACCCACCCGAGTTGGAGACCGCGACCGTGTCGCACTTCGACCCGAAGAAGGAGGGCGCGGGGGTCGCCCAGGGTCTCAAGGTGCAGCGGCCGAAGAAGGTGACCGGTGACGTCCAGAAGACGGGCACCAAGGGCCGGGCCGCGGCCCCCAACCCCATCGCGGTGAAGACGCTCCAGCAGGCGTACAAGGCCCAGGCGTCGGTCAACAAGTGGAAGGTGCCGAGCGACGCGGACGTGTGGCGGGTCCTGTTCGGCGGCGCCGGTTACGACCGCGGGCACGTCATGGGTCTCGAGGTCGGCGGCGGTGACATCCCGAAGAACATCGTCCCGCAGTGGTCGCTGAACCAGGGCACCGGTATGTGGCGCAGCATCGAGGTCGCGCTGGCGAACCTCAACTCGGGCCGGGTGGAGTTCCACGTGCAGTACGCGACGGTCTCCGGCAACAGCCGTGCGGTGATGGTGCCGACGAGGATCGACATCTTCCACACCGGCACCCCGAGCGGCACGTACGCGGAGTGGGAGAACGAGCCCGACACGAACGACCTGATCCGGTCCGGCTTCGACCCGAGCGACCTGTTCGACTGGTACAGCGAGACGATGGGCGACCTGGGATACACGTCGGGCAAGAAGCTGACGGAGAGCGAGATGCACGATTTCGCGCTGAAGGCGCTGGCCAAGGACCGGGCCGACATGCTCTCCCAGATGGACTATCACGACAAGGTCACCCAGGGTGCCAAGCCCGGCGACAGCACCGCGGCCACGCACGCGGCGGGGATGACCCGCACCACGATCCCGGCGGACAAGCGCAAGAAGCTGATCGAGCGGTACGTCACCCTCAAACTGGTCACCCAGACCGGCACCGGCGACAAGGCCGTCTACGAGATGGGCGACGCTCCCCAGCCCTCCATGGACAGCGACTCCAGTTCCAGCAGCGGTTCCGACGCGGAGATGGGCGAGGCCTCGCAGGAGTCGCAGTCGCCGGGGCAGCCGTTCCTGAGCCTGACCTTCGACTCGCAGAGCAGCGGGGACGAGTTCCAGGATCAGGACGACCGCATGTCGACGTCGCCCTGATCCGTGCTGTCCGCCGGATACGGGCGGCGGCCCCGACGGGCTCCGGCCGGATGCCGTCGGGCCGCCGGCCGCCGGGCCCGCCCTGTGGCTACCGTGGCCCGGTCATGACTGCCGATGATCCGGATTACGAGGCGCTCGACGGCGCCGCCGCCCATCTGCTCGCCCTCTTCCACGGAGAGCCGCCGACCGCGCCGCCCGAGCGGCTCCGCCAGTGGCGTACCGCGGCGGCGTTCACCGAACTGGAGGTCACGCTCACCGAAGTCGGGCGGTCGCGCCGGCGCAGGATACAGGCCGAGATCAGCGCGTTCGGCGAGACCAAGAGCGCGGCCCGCTGGGCCGATGACCCCCGCTTCGAGGTCACCGCGCAGGCGCTGGTCCAGCGCATCGCCTCGGGCATGCGCGTCACCGATGCCCTCACGCAGCCGGCCACGCGGACCCGCAGACCCGAGGAGCGGGCCTCCCTCCAGGTGCAGTTCCTGGCGTTGCTGCGCACCGGCGACGTGGAGGTGCCCGAGGCCCGGGACCGGCTGGGCGTACCGGGCTCGACGATGACGTCCTGGATGCGGGGCAACCCCGCGTTCAAGGCTGCCGTCGCACGGGCCGTCGAGGAAGGGGCGGCCCGGGCGCAGCAGGCCGTCCTGGACCGGATCCGGATGGGGTCGACGCTGGCGGGGGCGGCGCAGCGCACCGGTATCCACCCGGGACGCATCAGTTCCTGGCGCCGTGCCGACCCCGCGTTCGCGCGGCGGCTGGAAGAGGCGCTCGCCGGTCGGTCCGGCAGACGCCGGACGGGCTGACCGCGCCCCGCGCACCGCCGGAGCCCCGCCACGCCCTTGGACCCGTCCCGCATTCGACCCGCGGCAGGCGTCCTTGCCCCCGGCTCTGCCCTCGCGGCCCTGCCCCGGGGCCCGGCGCGGGCGTATATCTGGCGGGGACGACCGGTGGACAGCGATCTGGAGGCCGCCGCATGCGCCTGAGGAAAGACGAGAACCAGCCCCGCAACGCTCCGGCCCGGGCACCGCAGGCCCGCGATGCCGACGAGGTGCGCGAGGGCGGGCGGCCGGCGCCGGGTGCGGGAACGGTGAGCGCGTTGCAGCGTTCGGCGGGGAACAGCGCGGTGGCCAGGATGCTGCGGCCGGGTCGGGAGCCGGTGCAGCGGTCGTCCGTGCCGGACGCGCTGCGGTCCGGCGGCCGGCCCCTGGCCGCGCCGGTGCGCTCCGACATGGAGGCCCGGCTCGGCGCGGACTTCTCCGACGTACGGCTGCACACCGGCACGGTCGCCCAGCGGTCCGCCGCGGAGCTGGGGGCGCGCGCGTACACCTCGGGCAGTGACATCGTCCTCGGCCGGGGCGGCGGCGACCGCCATGTCCTGGCGCACGAGTTGGCGCACGTGATCCAGCAGCGCAGGGGCCCGGTCGCCGGGACCGACAACGGGTCGGGGCTGAGCGTCAGCGACCCCTCCGACCGGTTCGAGCAGGCGGCGGAGCACACCGCACGGCGCGCGCTGCGGGGGCCGGCACCGCGGGCGTCCGCGGCCGGACCCGTGGCGGAAGGACCGGTGGCGGACGGTCACCGGGGGCACGCGGGCGACGCCGCCGCGACCCTCCAGCGGTACGCGGTGGTACAGCCGGGAAGCGCGCAGTACCCCGTGCTGGGAAGCGTCGACGAGCACGGCCGGCCGGGCGCGGCCGCGGAGGAGTTCTTCCCCGGCCAGGTCTCGCGCCCGAGGGACGTCACGGACTCCCACGGGCAGACCCAGCGGACGGACAGTTACGTGGACGCCGACGGCAATCTCAACGTCGAGTACCGGGGGCAGGCGCCCCTGCGCCTCGCGGGCAATCTGGACCTGGCCGTCGAGGACACGGACGGGGACCGTCAGGCCAAGACGTTCTTCGCCACGGAGAAACGCATCAAGCAGGCGAACGACCGGTTGCGGGGACGGGTGAGCCTGGCGCAGGGCGACAACTTCATGACGCTGACGAAGACCGCCAAGATCCTGAAGATCATCACCCATGAGAAGGAGCTGACGTTGTGGCAGGTGGTGCCGGTGCTGAACCGCCCGGCGACGACCCAGCGCCCCGCCACCCGCCAGAGCGGTCTTGACGTCCGGCTGCCGCAGCGCTGCAACGAGATCGCCACCGCGGTCAGCGGCAAACACAGCCCCGAGATCACGGGGGAGCAGCGCTACTTCAACGTGCTCGCCGAAGTGCTGGGGAGTCTGTCGGCCACGCGGACGACCGCCCGGTACAAGGCTGATCTGGAGGGCGCCTGGGACCGGGCGGCGACGGACACCTCGCCGGAGGCCCGTCAGTATCTGTCCGACACCCTGGCCGGTTTGATCCAGGAGGTCATGAGTTATCGCGACGATCCGGCGCTGGCTCCGCAACTCGCGGCGGCCTACGAACAGTTGCGGGTCAACCAGTTCACGCCGCCGGCCGGCATCGGCGACGTCTTCATGATCAAGGCGCTGCGGCCGGACGCCTCCTCGGGCGGGCTGGACTTCCACTTCGGCGGCGTGGTCGCCAAGAGCGGCGAGGACCACATCACCTTGGAGAACTACGCCCGGCACGAGGAGGACAAGACGCTGAGCAGCGGCGATCCGCAGTGGTACTTCCAGATGTACGGGCCCCAGCAGAACATGCAAAGTTTCCATGAACAGTGGGGCTGGGAGGGCCGGTTCACGCCGGGCAGTGAGTCCGGCAACCGGCTCGTCCTGACCATTCTGCTCCAGGGGTAACGCCCCGATCCAGCCAATCTTGACGAGCCGGTACATGGGCCGTCATCGCATCACACCCGGGTATGTGGACGACAACACTAGAACAAAGTACGAGAAAGGGGACAACGGGACCCGAGGGTCGGGGGTCTGTTTTCCGGACGCCCCGGGACCGCTTCCCTTTGCACAGCGCCCCCTCTCGTCGAACATTGAGGTGACGCCTGGTTCACCTGGTGCTGCCGAGCACGCCGCTCACGTTGAGTACCTCGTGGCAACCCTGCGCACGGCGGCCCGTCGCCGGCGTGCCCGGTTTCGCGCAGGCCACCTGGGCCGTCACCGTGTCGTTCTCGGTGATCCTGATGGGGGTGACCCAGTGGTAGTCCTGATTGCGGAAGGTCTCGAGCGCGATCGTCGTGATCTTCCGTTCGCCGAAGTTGATGGTCAACACCCCTTCGTCGCCCTGGAAGTTGGCCACGACGATGTCGGTGATGTCGAAGACCTTGCCCTTGGGTACGGTGTAGGTGCCGGTCTTGTCGGCCCCGCTGCCCGTCTGCAGGTCGATGGTGGCCGAGCTCTGGCCGCCCGCACCGCCCGTCCCGGTTCCGGTCCCCGTGCCCGTTCCGGTGCCGTTGCCCGTCCCGGTTCCGGCGCCAGGTCCGCTGCCGCCCGTGCCCGGCTGCGTGTCCGAGCCGCTGCCACCGGGCTGCTTGTCGGCGCCACCGGCGCCCTGGCCGTCGGCGCCGCCCGGCGTCGGCCGTGGCTGGACGACCTCGTTGGCGGCCTCCTTGGCCGTGCTGCGCACCGCGGGCCGCACCAGGGTGAACCAGGCGAGCAGCAGCGCGATCAGCGCGGCGAGCACCACGAGCAGCCACTTCGGGAAGACCGGGATCTGCACGAACTCCGCGTCCAGCGGCGCCCGGACCTCCGGTACCACCTCGGTCTCGCGCCGCGCGGCGGCGTCCCCGGTCTCCGCGACGGCGATCGTGAACGGCCAGACGACGGGAGCGCCGAACCACACGGGCTTCGCGATACGCACCCGGAGCCCGGCCTCCACGGACTCGCCCGGCTCCAGCTTCTGCACCGTCGGCCGGAACGCGAACCCCAGCTCCTCACCCGGCTGGGCGGGCGTGAAGCCCACCTGGACCGGGCAGTTGCCCTCGTTGCGCAGGGCGAGGCGGTAGCGGCCGCGCAGCCAGCCGCGGCGGCGGCGCGGCGCGATCTCGGTGCGCAGCTGCCGGAACTCCTCGACGCGCACCGTGGTCTCGGGGACCCGGACCGTCTCGGGGTGCTCCGTGGGCAGCACGCGCACCGCGAGCGGCTTCTCCCCGGCCCGTACCTCCGGGGAGCGCGGCGGCGCCAGACGGATCGTCACCGTCTCGGAGGTCCCCGGGTACAGGGAGACGCGCTCCGGTTCCACGGTCGCCCAGGCCGCGCACTCGCCGACGACTTCCAGGGTGTACGCCTCGACGATGTCACTGTCGTTGCGGACGGTCAGGCTGGTGGATGCGGTGTCGCCGGGCGTGACAGACACCTCGGGGATGTCGAGGCCGGGCGCACCGGAACTGGGGGAGGCTGCAGGAGACGTCACCCGGCGACCGTACGCCGCCACCACGGCCCCTTCGAGAGACCTGAGGGCAAGGCGCCGGGCAGCCGCGATGCCCTGCGCAGCGCCCGCCGACTCACCTTCCGATGACTTCTGCCGGCACCCGCCGACAGCGCCGGATCGCCGGGACCACCCGGGCGGTCCACCACACGACGCTCCCCGCACGGCGCGATCCGCCCCACCTCGAACGCTTCACGAAACAGGTACTGACCATGCCCTGCCCTCAGGCAACCGCCCCTGCCCCCGCGCCCCACGCGCGCACCGCCCGCTGGACGGCGGCCGACGTCCGGACCGAGCGGGTGACCGTGGCCGTCTACGCCCCCGACCCCGTCCTGTACGTCGGTGTCGTGCAGCAGTTGCGCCAGCGCCCCGAGATCGAGCTGGTCGACGACGCCGGCGCGGAGAGCGCCCAGGTGTCGCTGGTGACCGTCGACACGGTGGACGACGAGACGAGCACCCTGCTGAACCGTCTGCGGCACAACTCCGAGACCCGCACGGGCCTCGTGGTCGGCACCTTCGAGTCGGGGGACGCGCTGCAACGGGCCATCGACTCCGGGGTCGCCGCGGTACTGCGACGGGCCGAGGCCGACCAGGACCGGCTGCTGCGCCTGGTGCTGGCCATAGCCAACGGTGAGGGCGTGCTCCCCGGTGACCTGCTGGCGAAGCTGCTCAGCCACGTGGGCAGCCTCCAGCGCTCCACGCTCGACCCGCGCGCCGCCTCCCTGTCGACGCTCACCTCGCGCGAGGCGGAGATGCTGCGCCTGGTGTCGGAGGGCCTGGACACCGCGGAGATCGCACGCAAGACCGCGTACTCCGAACGCACCGTCAAGAACGTGCTGCACGAGGTCATCACCCGGCTGCAACTGCGCAACAGGGCCCACGCCGTCGGCTACGCGCTGCGCAACGGCCTGATCTGAGCAGACGGGGGTTCGAAGACAGGCTCTGACGGCCCGGCCGGGGCCCGCGTCGCCCCGTCGCTGCCCGAACGCCCACCGTCCGCTTCCCCTCGGTGCGTCCCGCGGGACCTGCCGCACCCGGGCCCGCGGGACGCACGATGACGGGTATGTGTGCGACGGCGGTGTTCGGACGGTGAGGTGGCCCGTGACAGGCACGGATGGACCCGACGGTCGGCGGTACCGCCCGGGGCGTATCGGCATGGCGCTGCTGTTGCTGGTACCCCTGTTCGCGGTGACCGCGGCCGCCGGGCCCGGTGACGTGCGGACCCGGGCGGTGGCTGCGGCCCCGGCCGACACCCGGATCGCGTACGCGGGGACCCGGCACCGCAGTCTGGGCCGGGTCAAGACCACCACGTCCTCCGCCCCGCTCTTCGGGGAGGGACCGGCCCACCTCGACGTCCAGCCCTCCGCGTTGGGCGACCGGCTGGTCTTCGCCGGCCGCCGGGACGAGAAGAACCCGCAGGTCTATCTGCGCGCCGCCGACGGATCGGTGCGCAAGCTGACCAGCGGCCGGGACGCGGCGCATCCGCGGCTGACACCGGACGGGCAGGCCGTCGTCCTCGACTCGGCGGAGCCCACCGGTGGCGGGACCCAGCGCGATCTGTGGCTGGTACCCACCGACGGTTCCGAACCGACCCGGCTGACGAACACGCCCGCGAACGAGGAGCACCCCACGCTCTCACCGGACGGGAAGCAACTCGCGTACACCAGTGACGCCGACGCCGCGGCGGGGGAGCAGATCTACGTGCGGCCCTTGGCGGGCGGCACGGCGCGGCGCGTCACCGACCCGGCGCAGGGCACGGCGAGCGAGCCCGCGTGGAACCCGGTGGACGACGACGAGAACCGCGACGTCATCGCCTACACGGCCACAGGACCCGACGGGCCGCGGCTGCGCTGGACCTCGGGCAGCGGCGCCGGAGGCGGTCCGCTGCTCTCCGGCGCACAGGCCGGCTGGCGGACCCACGGGGCAGCGTGGTTGCCCGACGGGGACGGGGTGCTGTTCCTCAGCCCGGACGTCACCTGCGAGTGCGAGGGCGACTGGGACCACGTCTTCCGGGTACCGGCGCACTCCGACGCGACGCCGACACTGGTGCTCAGCGAGGACCGGGAGATCGGCACGGCCACCTGGCTCGGACCGACGGAAGGCGGCACCGCCGTCGTGGACCGCACGTCCGCGGACGGCCCGCACGTGGTCACCCTCCAGGACATCAGGTCGGACGGCTCCGACCCGCGTGACCTCGGTCTGACGATCCTCGGGGAGGATCCGGCCGCCGACACCAACACCGATCCGGCCAAGGACCCGCTCTTCCAGCCGGCGGCCGGACACGACCCGTGGACCGAGCGGCAGAACTACACCCCCGACGGCCGCCGCATCGTGGTGACCCGCTTCGAGGACACCGAAGCGGGGCGGATCGAGCGGATCTGGCTGGTCGACGCGGACGGTACCAACAAGAAGGAGATGCCGCTCGCGGAGCGCGGGGAGAAGGACTGGGACACCGACCCGACGTTCTCGCCCGACGGCAAGTCCCTCGCCTTCACCCGGACTTCGCCCGGCGGCACCGGCGAAGCGGCCGGACCGAGCCGGGTCCTGGTCGCGAACGCCGCCACCGGTGCGATCCAGGGCGAGATCACCCCGCCCGCCGGGGAGGCCACCGGCGGCGACGCCCAGCCCACCTGGTCCTCCGACGGCACCACCCTGGCCTTCACCCGCAACGAGGTGATCGGCGGGAGCGGCGGCAACAAACACATCTGGACCGTGCCGGTGGACCACCTCGACCAGCAGCGCGACCTGAGCGCCACCGACTGCCCCGGCGACTGCCAGGTCATCGACGACAGCCCGGCCTTCTCACCCGACGGACGGACCATCGCCTTCAACCGCAAGAACGGCGCCGGCCGGGTCGACCAGCACAACGGCATCCTGCTCACCTCGCTCACCGGTGACGACTGCCGGGTCCTGCTGCCCGCCGCCGCGCGCGGCCAGGCCGGGGCGTGCGGCCGGGAACTGCCGGACACCTCGCTGACCGGCCCGTTCCAGCCCCGCGACGCCGCGTGGACCGCCGACGGCAGCAGCCTGGTCTTCACCTCCCGCGCCGCACTGGCCGCCAACAGCCCCGAGCACCTGCACCAGGTGGACGTCGCGTCGGGCGCGCTCACCCCGCTCACCACGGACCTGCCCGGACGCCAGAAGGAGCCGAGCGTCCAGCAGTCCGTGGACCTCGCGGTGCAGGCACCCGACACCTCCGGGTCGGTCGTCGTCGGCCGCACCGGCACGATCCGGGTCGACGTGGTCAACCACGGGCCCGCCGCGTCGCCCGGAACCGAGCTGACCGTCGCCCCGCCCACGGGCGTCACCGTCACCGGACTGACCGCGCCCGGCGCCACCTGCGACGCCGCGGCCCTCACCTGCGACCTGGGGGTGGTGCCGCCCGGCAGCACCGTCCCGGTCACCGTCACCGTCACCGGCGTCACCGCGGGCGACCAGCCCGTCGACTGGTCGGTCACCGGCGCCGTCCTCGACCCGAACCCCACCGACAACAGCGACCGGACCGTGGTGCCGGTGCGCGAGGCGCCCGCGCCGCCGGACCCGTCGCCGAGTCCGACGCCGCCCACCACCCCGCCCGTTCCCCCGCCCACACCGAAACCGCCGACCACAGCGCCCGTCCCGCCCGCCCCCGCACCCCCCGCGCAGCCGCCCGCCCCGAAGGCCGGCCCCGGCGTGAGTGTCACGGCGCGACCCGAACCCGGTTACGTGGGCGGCCGTGTCGTCGTCACGTACACCGTCCGCAACGGCCGCAATGCCCTGGCCACCGGGCTCCGCCTGCGCCTGGGGCTGCCCGCCGGCATCCCGAACAATGGGCGGCCCCCGGGCTGCGACGCCGCCTGGGTCTGCGCGCTGCCCGACCTCGCGCGGGGCGCCCAGAGCGTCCTCACCGTGGTACTCACCCCGAAGAAGGCCGTCACCACGCAGGTCACGGGAGCGCTCACCACCAGCGGTACGGACGCCGACCTCGGTGACAACTCCGCCCGGCAGCGGCTGCGGATCCTCCAGCCGAAGATCGTCGCGGTGCCGCCGATCGGCAAGCCCGGCTTCGTGACATCGGTACGCGGCAAGGACTTCCCGCCGGGTGTGCCGGTGCGGCTGCGCTGGAAGCCGGGGATCACCGCCGCCGCGGCGCCGACGGTGCCGGTACCGAACGGCACGTTCATCGCCCAGCTGCTCATCCTCAGCAAGGACCAGACAGGGCCGCGGACCATCACCGCGCGCGGCCCCGGATTCTCCCCGGTGAAGACGGACTTCCTCGTCGTCAACGGCAGTGTGCAGCCACCGGACGAGGTGACCCGCCGATGATCCACGAGGTCGACGAGGGGTTGCGCAGGCTCCTCGACGGGTCCGGGCTCGCGGCGTCCGGCGTCGAGGTCGTCTTCGACGCGCCGACCCGCGACTGGGCGGCCCGGCGCAGCGCCCCCACGGTCTGCGTGTTCCTCTACGACATCCGCGAGGACAACACGCGGCGCGCCAGCAGCAGCGGGGAGCTGTACGACGAGGACGGCCTCGTCGTCGCGCGGCGCGCGCCGGCCCGCTGGTTCGAGCTCACGTATCTGCTCACGGCGTGGGCGAGCCGGCCGCAGGACGAACACCGGCTGCTCTCCGAGGTCCTGACCTGCCTGATCTCCACCGACACCCTCGGCCCCGACCTCCTCACGGGTTCGCTCGCCGAACTCGGCCTGATCGTCGGCCTGGACGCGGGCGGCACCGGGCTCGACGCGCCGGCCGCCTCCGACGTGTGGTCGGCGCTCGGCGGTGAGCTGAAGCCGTCGCTCGGGATCCGGGTGCGGGCGCCGCTCGCCGGGATCCGCCAGGTCGCGGCGCCCCCCGTCACCGAGGGCGTCGTCGTACGTTCCGTGCCGCACACCGCGCCGGAGGCGCCCGATCCGGCGCGACGGTTGCGCTACACCGAGGTGAGCGACCCGGGCCGGGAGGGCTTCGGCGGAGCGCGGGAGCGCCGCCCGCAGCCGGCGCGCCGACGACGAGGAGACCGCCAGCCGTGACGTACACCGTCGAACCCACCGCCCCGGCCGACACCGAGGAGGCGCCCTTCCTGTGGCGGCGGCTGCGGCTGGTGGAGCAGCGGGTGCGGCAGGCCGTGGCGCTGCGGCGCGCCGGCGACCCCGACCCGGACGACCCCTACCGCGGCCAGTACCTCACCCCCGAGGCGGTCGCCCGGATCCTCGACGAGCCGCCCGGCCCCGGGCTGCCCGCGCCGCCGTCCGACACGCCGCCGCCCGGCTCCGTGCTCGACCGGCTCGTACGGGACTTCACGCTGGCGCCGCTCGACCTGGACCTGCTGCTGATCGCGGTGGCGCCGGACCTGGACGCGCGGTTCGAGCGGCTCTACGGCTATCTCAACGACGATCTGACGCGCCGCCGCCCGACCGTGGGCCTCGCGCTCGAACTGTGCGGCCACACCGGGCTGTCCGGCGGCCGGTTCCGGCTGGCTCCCGGCGCGCCGCTCCTGGCGGGCGGCCTGCTGGAGGTCACCGAACCCGAACGCCCGCCGCTGTCCCGGGTGCTGGTGGTGCCCGACCGGGTCACCGCGCATCTGCTCGGTGACCCGGCGCCCGCCGCCTGCCTGACCCCGGTGCTCGGTACGGACACCGTGGACCCGACCGTGGACGCCGCCCAGGTCCGGCAGGCGGCCGCGGCGGCCGGCAGCGGCACCGGCCATGTGCACCTGCGGTCCCGTGGCGGTGCCCCCGAGGGCCTGGCCGGTGCCGCCCTGCGCACCGCCGGCCGCCGCCCCCTGGTCCTGGACGCCGCGGCCCTCGCCCGGCGCCCCGCCGACCTGCCCGAACTGGCCCGCGCCGCCGCCCGAGAAGCCCGTCTGTCCGGCGCCGGGGTCGTCGTCGGCCCCGTGGAGGCGCTGCCCGACAAACCCTCCGAACGGGCCCACGCCCTGCGTACGTTGTGCACGGCGCTGACCGGCCTCCCGCTCTTCACGTACGGCAGCCACGGCTGGGACCCCGAGTGGGCGGCCAGGACACCGGTGACCCTGACCGTGACCGGCCCCACCCCCGAGCAGCAGGCCGCACGCTGGCGGTACGCGCTGGACGTCGCCGCCGACGAGGACGCGCCGGAGACGGACGTCGCCGCGCTCGCCCGGTCGGTGGCCGCGCACCGCCTCGACGCCGGGCAGTTGCGGCGCGCCGCCGACGCCGCCGCCCGCACGGCGGCGCTGGCCGGCCGCCCGGTGTCGTCGGAGGACCTGCGGGCCGCCGTGCGGGCGCAGAACAGCGCGGGCCTCGCCCGGCTGGCTCGCCGGGTGGAGCCTGCGGTCGGCTGGGACGATCTCGTGCTGCCGCCCCGTACCCACCGGGAGCTGCGCGAACTCGCCGTGCGCGCCCGCCATCGCGACCGCGTCCTCGGCGAGTGGGGCATGCGGCCCGGCGGTGGCCGCGGGCGCGGGGTGATCGCCCTGTTCGCCGGGGAGTCGGGCACCGGCAAGACGATGTCCGCCGAGGTGGTCGCCGCCGACCTGGGCATGGACCTGTACGTGGTGGACCTGTCGACGGTCGTCGACAAGTACATAGGGGAGACCGAGAAGAACCTGGAGCGGATCTTCACGGAGGCGTCGGCGGTCAACGCGGTGCTGCTGTTCGACGAGGCCGACGCGATCTTCGGCAAGCGTTCCGAGGTGAAGGACTCCCGCGACAAGCACGCCAACATCGAGTCGGCGTATCTCCTCCAGCGCATGGAGTCCTTCGACGGCATCGCCGTGCTCACCACCAACCTGCGGGCCAACCTGGACGAGGCGTTCACCCGGCGCCTCGACGTCGTCGCGGACTTCCCCGTGCCCGACGGGACCCAGCGCCTGGCCCTGTGGGAACGGTGCCTGGGCGACCGGCTGCCGCGCGCCGACGACCTGGATCTCGCGTTCTGCGCGGACCGGTTCGAGCTGGCCGGCGGCTCGATCCGGTCGTGCGCGGTGACCGCCGCGTACCTGTCGGCCGAGTCCGCCGCCCCGCTGACGATGGGACAGGTGGTGGTGGCGGTCGCCCAGGAGTACCGCAAGCTCGGCCGCCTGGTCCTGGAGAGCGAGTTCGGGCCCTACCTCGCGCAGGTCACCGGCGCGTGAGCCTGCACGCCAGGACCTGGGCGGGCGCCCGCGCGGGCAGGGCGATTGCCCCCGGGCAGGGCGCCGGGGCCTCTGCCACCAGCGGCGATCCGCGACGAGGCTTGGGGTGACCCGGACCGCAGGACCGTGAAGGAGCGAGCATGCCGACGTACCTCACCCCAGGTGTCTACATGGAGGAGGTGCAGTCCGGTGCTCGTCCCATCGAAGGAGTCGGCACCGCCGTCGCCGCGTTCGTCGGCTTCGCCGAGGACGGCCCGTTCCACACACCGACCCTCGTCACGAGCTGGGACCAGTACACCCGGCACTTCGGCGGCTTCACCCAGGGCACGTACCTGCCGCACTCGGTGTACGGCTTCTTCGCCAACGGCGGCGGCGCCGCGTACATCGTGCGCATCGGCGGCTCTGCCGACGACACCTCCGCACCCGCCGTGGACGGTGCCGCCGTTCGGCAGAACCACGCCGTGGCGCGCGGCGTCGAGCTGGGCGGCTTCCTCGTCGCGGCGCGGCCCGGCGTGAGCGGTGTCTCCGTGGAGATCGCCGACCCCGACGGGGAGAACCCGCCCGAGGACCGCTTCAAGGTGCTTGTGCGCCAGGGCGAGCAGGTGGTGGAGACGTACGACGCCTCCCTGCGCAAGAACGTCAAGGGCTATCTGCTCACTCAGACCCGCGCCTCGAAGCTGATCGAGGTCACCGAGCAGCGCGGTGCCACCCAGAGCAGGCCCGCCGCGCAGACGGTGGCGGTGCCCGACGCGCCGGCCGCGCCCGCCCCCGTCGCGGGTGGCGAAGTGGCCAGGCTCGACCCGGCCGAGTACGTCGGCGACGCGGACTCCCGCACCGGGTTCTCCGGTCTGGAGACCATCGACGAGATCACGATGGTCGCCGTCCCCGACCTGATGAGCGCCTTCGAGCGCGGGGACATCGACGACGAGGGTGTCCGCACCGTGCAGCTCGCCGTCATCTCGCACTGCGAGCAGATGGGCGACCGGGTCGCCGTCCTCGACACACCGCCCGGCCTCTCCGCGCAGGCGGTCCGCACCTGGCGCAACGACGAGGCGGGCTACGACTCCCGCTACGCCACGCTCTACTACCCGTGGGTGCGGGTCTTCGACCCGGCCGCCGGGCACAACACCATCGTCCCGCCGAGCGGTCACGTCGCCGGTGTGTGGGCGCGCAGCGACGCCGAGCGCGGCGTGCACAAGGCCCCGGCCAACGAGGTCATCCGCGGCGCCGTCGACCTGGAGCTGCGGCTCAGCAAGGGCGAGCAGGACCTGCTCAACCCGATCGGCGTGAACTGCGTACGGGCCTTCCCCGGCCGTGGCATCCGGATCTGGGGCGCGCGCACCCTCTCCTCGGACCCGGCCTGGCGCTACCTGAACGTGCGCCGCCTCTTCAACTACCTGGAGGAGTCCATCCTCCTCGGCACCCAGTGGGTGGTGTTCGAGCCGAACGACGACCGCCTCTGGTCGAGCATCCGCCGCAACGTCAGCGCGTTCCTCACCGAGGAATGGCGCCGGGGCGCGCTGTTCGGGCAGACCGCCGCGGAGGCCTTCTACGTGAAGTGCGACCGCGACAACAACCCGCAGGAATCCATCGACCAGGGCCGTGTGGTCTGTGAGATCGGTGTGTCACCGGTCAAGCCCGCCGAGTTCGTGGTGTTCCGGCTCGCCCAGTTCTCCGACAGCACCAGCCTCGTCGACGAGTGACGCAGGCCCGCCGGACAAGCAACCTCCAGGACAGCAAGGAAAGGTGACAGACAGTCATGGCAGAGGGCGATGCTCTTTCCACCCATATCTTCGGCGTGCAGCTCGGTGGCTACCTGGTCGAGTCGATCCAGGAGATCAGCGGCCTGACCGTCGAGGAAGAGGTCGTCGAGGTCCGCCAGGTCAGCGCGGAGGGCAAACAGATCATCCGCAAGCAGCCGGGCGCCCGGCAGGCCGGCGAGATCACGATCACCCGGGGACTCGACCAGAGCAGCGAGTTCACCAAGTGGATCAAAGAGACCCTCAACAACGGTGCCGTCGACACGGCACGGCAGAACCTCACCATCGAGATCAAGGACTCCACCGGTGAGACCGTCCGCCGCATCCAGCTGATGCAGGGCTGGGCGTCGAAGTGGGAGGGCCCCTCCCTCAAGGCGGGCGAGTCCTCCGCGGCCACGGAGTCCGTGACCATCGTGTTCGAGGAGATCGTCGTCGAATGAGGCGCCGTACGGTGACAGCGGGCAACCTGGACGAGATCCTCCAGGCCACGGCGCCCGCGACGGACACGGGAGCGGTGGCCCCCCAGCCCCCCGCCGCCGCCCCCGCGCCCGCCCCCGGCCGGGACCACGGGCTGCGGACCGAGTTCGAGTTCGAGCTGCCGCGCGGGTACGTCGACGAGGCGGGCACCGTGCACCGGCACGGCGCGATGCGCCTGGCGACGGCCCGCGACGAACTGCGGCCCCAGATCGACCTGCGCGTCAAGGAGAACCCGGCGTACCTGAGCGTCGTCCTGCTCAGCCAGGTGATCACCCGGATCGGCACCGTCACCGATGTGCACGCCGGGGTCGTGGAGCGGATGTACGCCACCGACGTGGCGTTCCTCCAGGATTTCTACCGCCGCGTCAACAGCGAGGGACACACCCGCGCCGCCGTGACGTGCCCGCACTGCGAGGGCGGCTTCGAGGTCGACCTCTCGGGTGGGCGCCTGGGGGAATCGTGACGTACGCGCTCCCCCGGCTGCGGGAGGAGATCGCGTACATCGCCTACCACTTCCACTGGCCCCGCGAGGAGATCCTCGACCTGACCCACGGCGAACGCCGGCAGTGGGTCTCCGAGATCGCCCGGATCAACACCCGCGTGAACGAAGGCGGTTGAACGCATGGCATGGCGGGACAGGGTGCGTCGCAAGGGGCGGCCCGCCGGACCGGTGAGCCCGGCCGCGCGGCGCCCCGGACCCGACTCCGAGCCCGGCGCCGTCGCCGGGCCGGGCGAGCGGGGCTCCGGCGTGCCCGGCGGCTGGGACGGCGGGTGGCGGCACGCAGGCCCACCTCAACTCACGGTCTCCCGCTCCCCGTTGGCCGTCAGCGACGGCATGGTCTTCCGCGCGGGGCTCGCGGCGTGGCGCGACCCGTCGTTCGACACGGGGCTCGCCCACGGTGTGCTGCCCTCGGCGCCCACCGGACTCGTCAGCGGGGTCACGCGCCCGGCCACAGGTGCGGCTCGCGCCGAGCGCAGCAGTGGCGGCCCGTTGCTGCTGCGCGCGCTGTCACCGGACGGAGGGGAGGCCAACTCCGTTGCTGAGCTGTCTGGTTCAGCCTCTTCGACCTCCGCCACCTCGTCCTCCTCTACGCTTCCGCAGGCGCGGCGCGAGCGGATCGTCCCGCAGGGTGGAGGCCAGACCCCGCACACGCCGGACCCTGCCTCCGCGCGTCCCGTCGGCACCGGCGGCCCGGCGGCGCCCCGGGAGCAGCCCCTGCCGCAGGTCCAGCGCCGCGCGCGAGCCGGGGAACGGGCGCCGGGCGACAACGCGTCCACGCCGAACCCGTCTCCCGGCGCCGCGGGGCCCGGCTCCGGGAAGCCCGAACGCCAGGACCCGGCGCGGGCGCGGAAGGGCCCTCGCAGCAGCCGGGCGCAAGCGGGTGCGGCTGACTCCGCGCACCGGGCGCAGGCGCTGCCGCCGCAGGCTTCGCGGCGGGAACCGCCCCAGGTGCAGCGCCGGGCCGACACCGACGCGCCGCGTTCGGAGGCGGCCCCTCTGCCGCACGCGCAGCCGCAGGTGCAGCGCCGGGCGCAGGGGGACAGCACGGGCCGGACGAGCCCAGACACCGATGCCGGCACCGGAACGGGGACCCCGCGTACAGCATCCCGCGCCTCGCAGGGGCCCAGTAAGTCCGCGCCGGATGACGAGAGTTCAGGTCGAGGCGCCAGTTCGGTGCGGGCCGCGCCTGCTCCCGACCGTGCGGTGGCATCCGCTCAGCGCTCCCTGGTGGCCGGAGAGTCTCCGGCGGTACTGGGCGCCTCGGTTCCGGCCGCCGTGCAGCGGACAGCCGCGCCGGGCGACGCTCTCCCGGCCGCACCGGTGGCACCCGTCCGTTTCCCTCTGGTGCGCAGGATCGCGGTGGTGCCGGAGGCGCGCGCCGAAGCGGCCTCTTCGCAGACGGCCCCCGGGCCCGGACGCCGCCCGGCGCAACAGGCGTCCCGCACGGCAACTGGGGCCCCGCAGAGGGGAATTACGCCCACCCCTGGCGTCCGGCGTATGAACACCGATGCGCACCATGCCGTCTCCACGACGGGTGGGGCCGAGCCCGCGCCGGCCGTCCGCGCGGGTCCCTCGGGCCGTTCGCTGGTCGTCGCCCGCAGCACGGCGGTTCCGGCGCGGCGCATCCCTGCGGTACGCCCCGCCGCCGCCGCCGCCGCCGCCGCCCCCGCCTCCGCTCCTGCCTCCGTTGGCAAGCCGGTGCCTGGAGCAGTGCAGGAGCCCGCACGGCCGTCCGCCCCGAGCCGGACGGACGGGCCCGCGCCGCACGGCTCCGGCCGACCCCCGTTGGGTGCCCCGCTGGCCCAACTCCCTTCGACGGCCGTGCCGTTGCGTACAAGTGAGCCCGTTTCGGGATCGGGTTCCGCAGGGCCTTCCGCGCTGCCCGTCGTGCAGAGCCGGACCGATGACGCCGCTGCCGACCGGGCGCCGAGCGCGACCGGCGCCGGACAGAGCACGCGGCCAGCTCCTTCCCCGGACGCCGCCCGCCCGGGGTCCTCCGCGCAACCGCAGCGGTCCCGGGCCCGTACCGGTCTCGGCGCCCCCTTGTCCGCGCTCCCGGCGAGCGCCGAGGTCCCCGGTGCGAACGCCCGCGCCGTCGCCCCTCCCCGTACGCCCGTCCAACGCGTTCCGGCGGAGCAGGCCCGCCAGGCACAGGCCCCGCTGCTGGGCCGGTCCCCAGCCGTGGACGCGCCGGCGTCGAACCTTCCGGGCGAGCCGCCCGCCGCCACCCTGACCAGCACCGGACGAGGCGCCACCGGGCAGGCCACCACTGGACCGACCGCCGCCGGACCGATCGCCGCCGGGCCGGCCGTCCCAGGCGCGCCGGCCCCGCTCGTACAACGCAGCGCGCTCACCCACGACGTACACGACGCAACGGCCACGCAGACCCCGCACACCACCCCGCACGGCACGCAGGCCACGCCCCTCGGGGGACCGGCCGGGCGCCCGGAGCCGGTGGTGTCCACCCGTGGCGCCTCCCACCCGGCAGGGCCGACCCCCCTGGTCGTCGCACGCGCCGTGGACGGCACCACACACGGCACCGCACACAGCGCGGCCCCCGGCACCGGCGCGCCCCGGGTGATCCGGCCGACCGTGCAGCTCCTGGGCGCACGTCCGCTCGCCGTGAGCACCCTCGCCGCGCCCGTCGCGACCCCGCCCGCCGCGCGCGCGGGCGGGCGCCCCGTCGTCGCCGCGCGCTGGCCCCGCGACGGAGAGCCGCCGCGCGGCGACAGCACACCGTCCGGCGGCGCACGTCCGCACCGGGCCGACATCCAGCGCACCGCCGCTCCCGGTGCCGCGCCGGCGCATGTCGTACGCCCCGCCTCGGCCGCACGCGCGGTCCAGCCGGTCGTCACGAACCCGGGGCCCGGCCCCGCGTCCGGACCGGCCCGCGCGCTGCCCGTCACCGCACCGCAGGCACAACTGCCCACGGTGCAGCCCTCCTTCACGGCACGGCAGACGCAGGAGGCCGCCGCCGGGCCGGTGCCCGTCGTGCGTCCCACGGCGCGGGTCGTCCAGCGGGACAGCGGAACCCCGGCACACCACGAGGGCGCGGGCGGCGCCGCGGCCCCCACCACGAAGACCACCACCGCCGCCAAGACCACCACCGTCACCAAGGGCACCACGGCCACCGAGGGCACCACGACCACCACGACCGCCGCGGGCACGCAGACATCGGCGTCGGCCGCGACGGGGAAGCGGGCCTCCACCGCCTCCGCCGGCTCACAGACCTCGCCCGCCCCCGGAGTCGACCTGGACGACCTGGCGCGGCGGCTGATCGATCCCGTGTCCCGCCTGCTGCGCACCGAATTACGACGCGGCCGGGAACGCACGGGCAGGCCCGCCGACGGCCGCCGCTGAGCGAGCCGGGCCCGCGCGGGCGTACAGGCACCAGACGAGCAGTACCGCACCAGGAACGGACGACGGACGGACGCATGACCGACAACATCTTCGCGACGAGCGTGTTCTTCCGGCTCGCCATCGGCGGCAACGACCTCGGCGCCTTCCACACCTGTTCCGGGATGGGCGCAGAGGTCGAGATGGAGAGCTACGCCGAGGGCGGCAACAACGGCTTCACCTGGCAGCTGCCGGGCCGGGTCACCTGGACGAACATCACGCTCACCCGGCCCGTCACGGCCGACACGGCGAAGATCGCCCGCTGGCTGGACGAGACCCTGCGCAAGGTCGAGCCCAAGGACGGTGAGATCGTCGCGCTCCGCCCCGACCTGAGCCGGATCATCAGCTGGCAGGTCTACGGCATCGTGCCGGTGCGCTGGCAGGGGCCGTCGTTCGACCCGGCCAACTCCGCTGCGGCGGTGGAGACGCTGGAGATCGCCCACGAGGGCCTCTCGCCCTCCTGACCCGACCCCCGAAGGGCGGACCTCACGCGCGAGCCCGTACGCACCCATCCGGAAAGGAACGTCCACCATGTCCCCAGCGGGCCGCGCCAGCCGCGCCAGGGCTCAGCTCACCCTGAAGGAGCCGCCGGCCTCCGTTGGGGCCCGGCCCGGTGGCACGATCGCGCGGCTGAACCTCCAGTTCAACCCGTCGACGCTCGCGCTGAGCAAGTCCACCGAGTGGCGGCGCACGCCGTCCCGGATGGCCGGCGAGTCGGCGCTGCCGGAGTTCGTCGGCAGCGGTCCGCGCAGCCTGAACCTCGACGTGTTCCTGGACGCCACCGCCACCCACGACAACTCCGTGGAGCAGGCGGTGGAGAAGCTGATGAAGGCGTGTGTGCCGACCCCGGCGAGCCTGGGACGCAAGAAGCCGGCCAGCCCGTGGGTGAGGTTCGAGTGGGGGACGGCACGCACCACGTCGTTCGACGGGGTGATGGCCTCCCTGTCCGTGTCGTACACGCTCTTCGACGTGGACGGGAAGCCGCTGCGGGCCACCTGTTCGCTCTCCATCGAGGAGGCGAGCGTCGACCCGCCGGGACAGAACCCGACCTCGGGCTCGCGCACCGCGCGCAGTACGCACACGGTCGTGGCCGGCGACAGCCTCGCGCTGCTGGCCTGGCGGGAGTACGGGGACGCCACCGCCTGGCGGGCCATCGCGGAGGCCAACGAGATCGACGACCCGATGGCGCTGGTCCCCGGCACCGAGCTGGTGGTACCGGGCGCGCGGGACGCGTGGGACGAGGAGGAGTCGTGACGACACCCGAGGCACGCGACGGGCGGTCGTTCGCGGCCGACCCGATCGTCGAGGCACCCGGCGAACTGCCGCCGACCTGGGCGGCGCAACTGGTGAGCTGCGTGGTCGACGAGAACGTCGGCCTGCCGGACACGGCGGTGCTCGCCTTCCGCGACGACGGCCACGAGTTCCTCGGCGCGACCGGCATCACCATCGGGACACCGCTGCGGGTGTCGGTGATGACCGTGAAGGGACGGGCGCGCGAGCGGCTGTTCAACGGGGAGGTCACCGCCCTCGAACTGGACCGGGACAGCACCGGCACCTTCACCGTCGTACGGGCGTACTCCAAGACGCACCGGCTTCAGCGGGGCCGCAAGGTGGTGGCGTACCGGAACATGACGACCGCCGCGATCATCCGGAAGGTGGCGACGGGCGCCGGGCTCGCCGTCGGCAAGGTGGAGGCGCCGGCCGTCACGCACAAGCAGCTCTCGCAGGCCAACGTGTCCGACTGGGACTTCCTGCAGTATCTGGCCGGTGAGTGCGGCGCGCTGGTGCGCGTGGACGACAAGGGCGTCCTGCAGTTCACGCGGCCGGTGAAGGCGTCCGGGGCGCCCGCGCCGACGACATCGGCGACCACCGACCCGATGGTCCTTGAGTACGGGCGCAACCTGCTGGCGCTGCGCGCGGCGCTGACGACCGCCGACGCCGCGTCGAAGGTGCAGGTGCGCGGCTGGGACGTCACCACCAAACGGCCGCTGATCGCGGAGCAGGCGTCGATGGTCAGCGGCACGGTGGTGCCGGGCCTCAACCCGGCGACCGTCAACCGGTTCGGCAAGGCCACCCAGATCACCGTCACCGACACCCCGTACCGCACGCTGGCCGAGACGACGGCCGTCGCGCGCGCGACGGCGCAGCAAGTGGCGTCCGGGTTCGCCGAGTTGGAGGTGGTCGTCGAGGGCAACCCACTGCTGCGCGCCGGGAAGCCGATCGCGCTGGGCAACGTCGGCAAGGCGTTCTCCGGGCGGTACACGACGACGGCCGTGCAGCACGTGATCGAACCGCACGGCGGCTACCGGACGACCGTGTGGGTGAGTACGAGCCCGGACCGCTCGCTGACCGGCCTGGTGACCGGCGCCAACGCGCCGGGCCGCGGCCCGCGCATCCCCGGCCTGGCGATCGGCGTGGTGACCGACGTGCGCGAGGAACCAGTGGGCTCGGACCGGGGCGCGGTGCGCCTCAAGTTCCCCTGGCTGGACGACACCTACGTCACCGACTGGGTGCGGACCGTGCAGTGGGGCGGCAAGGGCGGGGGAGGCGTGGTCAGCCCCGAGGTCAACGACGAGGTGCTCGTCGGGTTCGAACAGGGCCTGCTCGACAGCCCGTACGTCATCGGGGGCCTCTACAACGGCGTCGACAAGCCGTCGCCGCACGACGTCCCGCTCATCGACAAGACGAGCGGGAAGGTCAACCGCCGTTCGGTGGTGTCGCGTTCGGGGCACCGGGTGGAGCTGCTCGACGCTCCGGCCCCCGGCCCGTCGGGGCTGCGCCTGACGACCGGCGACAGCCGCCTCGAAGTACGCCTCGACGACCGCAAGGACCGTATCGAGGTGACCGTCTACCGCACGGCGAAGCAGGCCGCGACCTCCCTCGTCATGGACAAGGACGGCATCACCCTCGACGCGGGCCGGGGCGCCGTCAACATCAAGGGACGCAGGGTGAACATCGAGGGCCAGTCCTCGGTCGACGTCACCGCCCGCAAGGTGGCGGTGACCGGACGGACGGAGACCACCATCGACGGCGGGCTGCTCGGGATCCTCAAGGCGAAGCTCATCAAGATCAACTGACCGCGCCCCGGCCCGCACCCGAACCCGTCCCCCGCACAAGGAGCCCTGATGCCCGCAGCAGCCCGTACCGGCGACCCCAGCAGCCACGGCGGCCGGATCACCACCGCGCCGCCCCCGGCCGCCACCGCCGTGGCACGCGTGCTGATCGGGGGCCTGCCCGCCGCCGTCGTCGGCAGCCTGCACGTCTGCCCGATCGTGCCGCACGCCGCGCTCGGCCCGGCCAACGTCATCCTGCCCAACCCGGCGGCCCTCACCCGGGGCGCCGTCCTCATCGGCGGGTTGCCCGCCGCGCGGATGGGCGACAAGACGGCGTGCGGCGCGCAGATCCTGCCGGGCGCGCTGACCGTGGAGATAGGAGGCGTGCTGTGAGCGAGCGGTTCATCGGCCGCGGCTGGGCGTTCCCGCTGCGGGTCGGCCCCACCGGGGGCATCGCCATGGTCGACCGGAGCCGGGAGATCGAGGAGGCCATCCGGCTCGTCCTCGGCACCGCGCCGGGCGAGCGGCCCATGCGCCCGGAGTTCGGCTGCGGCATCCACGACTACGTCTTCGCGCCGGGCGACGGCGCCACCGCCGGGCGCGTCGCCCAGCAGGTCCGCGAGGCGCTGGAGCGGTGGGAGCCGCGGATCGGCGTGGACGACGTGGTCGTCGCCTTCGACTCGGTGGACGCGGGCACGCTCTACATCGACGTGCACTACACCGTGCGGAGCACCAACGACCGGCGCAACCTGGTCTTTCCCTTCTACACGATCCCCTCGGAGGAGGGGGCCGAGGAAGCGGTCGGCAACTGATGGCCCTGCCCTCCCCGAACCTGGACGACCGACGGTTCCAGCAGCTCGTCGACGAGGCGAAGCGGTACGTGCAGCAGCGTGCCCCCGAGTGGACCGACCACAACGTGTCCGACCCGGGCGTCACCCTGATCGAGACGTTCGCCTACCTCGTGGACCAGCTGCTGTACCGGCTCAACCGGGTCCCGGACAAGAACTACCTGGCCTTCCTCGACCTGCTGGGCATCCAGCTGTTCCCGCCCGCCGCCGCCGGGGCCGAGATCGACTTCTGGCTGTCGGCCCCGCAACCGGAGCTGGTGACGGTGACCGCGGGCACCGAGGTCACCACGGCCGCGGGGGAGGACGAGGACGCCGTGGTCTTCGCCACGGTACGCGAACTGCCCATCGTGCCCAGTGAGTTGGTGCGGCTGGTGACCGCGCCGCGCAGCGGTGAGCAGACCGACAGGACCAACGCGCTCAGCGAGGGCCTCGACGTGCCCTGCTTCCAGGCGACGCCCGAACCCGGCGACGCCCTGCTGTTCGGGCTGCCGACGGCGACGCCGCGCTGCATCGTCGCGGTGCGCCTGGACAGCCGCGTCGAGGGCGTCGGCGTCGACCCGCGCCAGCCCCCGCTGGTGTGGGAGGCGTGGGACGGCGGCCGCTGGCAGCGGTGCGAGACCGGCGAGGACTCCACCGGCGGTCTGAACCGGCCGGGCGAGATCATCGTGTACGTCCCGGCCGGGCACACCGCGTCGGTGATCGGCGGTGCCCGTGCGGGCTGGCTGCGCTGCCGGGTCGTCGAACCGGAGCCGGGCCAGCCGTTCTACTCCGAGTCGCCCACCGTGCGCGAGGCCGCCGTGTTCACCGTGGGCGGCACCGTGCGCGTGGAGCACGCGGAGACGGTCGTCGACGTGCCGCTGGGCGCGTCGGAGGGCGTCGCGGGGCAGTCCTTCCGCCTCGACCGGCCGCCCGTGCTGCTCGACGGGGAGCCGCCGGTGGTGGAGGTGTCCACGTCCGAGGGATGGCGGCGCTGGGACGTCGTGGACCACTTCGGGCATTCGGGACCGGGGGACACGCACGTACAAGTCAACGCCTCCACCGGCGAGTTCATGTTCGCGCCGGTGCTGCGTGAGGCCGACGGCACGCTCCGCTCCTGCGGCGCCGTACCACCGAAGGGCGCCCAGGTGCGCGTGGCCCGCTACCGCACCGGCGGCGGCCCGGCCGGCAACGTCGCCCGGGGCGCGATCAACGTGCTGCGCAGCTCCGTCCCCTACGTGGCACGGGTCGACAACCGTGAGGCGGCGCACGGCGGCGTCGCCGGTGAGACCGTCGCCAACGCCAGGCTGCGCGCCCCCCAGGCCCTGCGCATGCAGGAGCGCGCGGTGACCGCGGAGGACCACGAGATCATCGCCCGCCAGGCCGCGCCCTCCGTCCGGCGGGCGCGCTGTCTGCCGGCCGCCGACGAACCGGGCGCGGTACGGGTCCTGGTGGTGCCGGACGCGGTCGCCGACGAGGGCGACGACCGGCTCCGCTTCGAGCAGCTGATCCCCTCCGACCAGGTCCTCGCCACGATCACCGAGGCCCTCGACGAACGCCGGCTGATCGGCACCCGGCTCGTCGTGGAGCCACCGGTCTACCAGGGCGTCACCGTCGTCGCCCGGCTCACCGCCCCGGCAGCCGACGTCGACCGGGTCCGCACGGCGGCCCTTGCCGCGCTGTTCCGCCACCTCAACCCGCTGCACGGCGGACCCGACGGCATGGGCTGGCCGTTCGGGCGGCCGGTGCAGTACGGGGAGGTGTTCGGGGTGCTGCAACGCGCCGTCGGGGACGTCCTGGTGGAGGACATCCGGCTGTTCGCCGCCGATCCGATCACCGGGCGGCGCGGCTCTCCGGCCGACCGCATCGACATCGGCGCGGGCACCCTCGTCTTCTCGTACCAGCACCAAGTGGTCGTCACCGCCGCGGAGCCGGGGGCCGGATCATGAGCCGCGCCGCTGTTCCCGGCCTGCCGAGCCGGTATCCCATCGGCGGTCAACTGCCCGCCCTGTACGCGGAGGACGACTTCGCGCAGCGGTTCACGGCCGGGCTCGACACGGTCCTGGCACCGGTGTTCGCCACCCTCGACAACCTGCCCGCCTACCTCGACCCGCGGGTGGCCCCGGCCGACTTCCTGGCCTGGCTCGCCTCGTGGGTCGGCGCCGCCGACGACCCGCGCCGCCCGCTGGAACTGCGCCGCGAGGCGACGGTCCGGGCGATGGAACTGCACCGCAGACGCGGCACCGCACGCGGGCTGACCGAGGCGCTGGGGGTGGTGCTCGGCGTCGGCGCGGACGTGGTCGGCGGCGGGGGAGCGGCCTGGTCGCGCACCGCGGGAGCCGCACTGCCGCCCGCCCCGGCCGCCGAGGTCCTGGTCCGGGTCTGGCCCGACCGGACAGCGACCGTCGAGGCGGACCGGGTCCACGAACTCCTCCGGGCCCTGTGCCCGGTGCACATGGCGTACCGGCTGGAGGTCCTGTCCGGGCCGCCCGCCGACGACGGAAGGTGACCTGATGCGCGAGTGCCCTGCCTGCGGGGCGTCCAACGGGGAGACGGACGACTTCTGCGGCAACTGCGGCAGCTATCTGGGCTGGTCCGACGAGGAAGCTTCGCGCCGGTCGCCCCGGACACCCGCCGCCGACCCGGACCCGGGCCCGGAGCCGGACCCGGCCCCCGCCACGACGGCCGCCCCTACCGAACCGCCTGGCCCGGAACCGACCGTGCGGCCGAGCCGGGGAGCGGGTGCGGAGGCGGAGGCGGAGGCGGGTGCCGAGGGATCCGGCCGCGGACCGTCGGCTGCCGGAGGGCCGGCGGCCGGGCGGCCGCACGGCGAAGGGCCGCTCGGCCTGCCGTCACCGACGAGTGGCGACTCCGCGCCCGCGACCCTGCCGCCCGCCGCCGCCCGCGCGGCCGCGCCGTCCCGCACCCCGGACAGCGCGCCGCGGCCCGCGACCCCGCCGGACTCGCGAACCGGCGCCGCCACAGGCACCGGCACCGGGCGCCCGCCCCAAGGCCCCTCGGACGCGGCGGGCACCGACACCGCCCCGCCGTCCGCCGTGCCGTCCGCACCGCCCTCCGTCCGCCGGACGGACGCCGCCTCGCGGCCCGGCCCGACGCCAGGCACCCTCCCCGGCCCCGCCCCCGCACAGGAGGCGACGGACAGCGCGCCCCCGGCCCCCGCCGCACCCGTACGGCCGCAGGCCCCGGCTCCCACGGCTCCGGTACGGCCGCAGGTCCCGCCCCGCGCGCCCGCGCCGCAGCCGGTGAAGCCGGCCAAGGCGGCCGCCCCGCGCCCGGCGGCCCGGGCCGCCCGCGCGGACGAGGACACGTCCGGTGTGCCGTGCCCGGTCTGCGGTACGCCGAACCAGCCGGGCCGTCGCTTCTGCCGCCGGTGCGCGGCGCCGCTGACCGCGCCCGTCGCAGCCGCCCGGCTGCCGTGGTGGCGGACGGTGTGGCCGTTCCGGCGGCGGACCCGGGCCGGCTCGGGCCGTATGGTCCGGCTGCTGGTCGTCCTCGGCGTCGTCCTGGCGCTGTGCGTCGGCGCTCTCCTCCTGCTCCCCGCGGGGCGCCATCTGATCGAGGACACGCGGGACAAGCTCGGCAAGGCCAAGGCGGTGACCCCGTCGGGCGTCACCGCCACCGCCCAGTTGCCCGGTCATCCCGCGGCCGACAGCACCGACGGCCTGAGCAACCGGTACTGGGCCGTGCCCGGTCCAGGGGCCTCGGTCACGTACACGTTCGGCACACCGTTCCGGCTGGTCGACCTGATCGTCACCAACGGCGCCTCGAAGTCGGCCGAGGAGTACGCGCGCCAGGCCCGTGCGCTGCGTATCGACGCCGAGATGACGACGCGGGACGGCGACGTGCACCGGGAACAGTTCACCTTGAGCGACAAGCCGGGCCCGCAGACGTTGCAGGCCGGCATCAGCGACGTCACGACGATCCGTCTGACGCTCAACGCCCCCGCCGGGCTGACGAAGGGGCGCGGCATCGCCCTCGCGGAGGTGGAGTTCTTCCAGCGCGCCTGAGCGAAGTCACCGCGGACGAAGGGGAGGGGCACCGGTCCGGCCCATGACGGCCGAGAGCGATGCCCCTTCCCACCCACGAGCGTCCGGGATCAACGCCCGTGCACAGTAAGGGCTTTGTCCGGGCGCGCCCTCCGGGTCAGCAGCAGAGCGCCTCCGATCGCGGCCCCTGCCGCTCCTGCGGCCAGGAAGCCGTGGGAGGAGCGCCAGGAGAGCACCGACCACCGCGAGTGCGCCGAGAACAAGGACCCCGTACTCAGCCACGACCCGGTCGAGATCAGCGACAGGGAAGAACCGATCGAGCCTGCCGACAGGGCACTTCCGATCGAGCCGACCGACAGGGCCGAACCGACGGACCCCACGGACAGCACCGAACCTACCGAGCCGATCGACAGTACGGAGTCCCGCGACCACAAGGACAGCACCGAACCAGAGCAGGGGCGACGGACCGACGACCGTACCGGCAGCTTTGTCATGGGGCCATTCTGCCCGCCGGACGCCCTGTCCTGATCCCCTTGAGGTGCCGCGGAACGTCGCGGGCCGGGCCCGCGCGCGGTCACCCCACGCTGACCGTCCGGGCCTTGCTCGGTACCCCGGCCGAGTCGAGCGCGAACAGCAGATAGCTGCCGGGCAGCGCCACCCCCGGATCGGAGGGGACGGTGAGGGTGTACGACGTCGCGCTGTCCCGGGTGAAGGTGAGCGGCACGCGCCGCTGGTCGTTGTCCGTGGAGTGGGTCGCCGCTCCCGCCCGGACCAGGGCGAACGAGGTGACCGCCGAGTCCGTGGTCACCGGAACGGTCGCCCCGTCGGCCACGTGGGCGGGCACGGTGCCCGTGATGACCGGGCGGGTGCGCTCGGTGCCGTCGGCGTTGAGCAGGTAGGGCGGTGTGAAGACGGCCCCGTCGGCGTGGTTGGTGGCGCAGTCGCCGCACAGACCGCATTCTCCGGAGAAGATGCGTCCGTCGGGCAGCAGGTTGGCCACGCTGTGGTAGTTGCGCGGCACGGCCATGCTCGCCATGCGGGTGAACCGGCCTGTCGCCGGGTCCCAGATCTCCGGTGTGAGCGAGGAGGTCGCGTCGCTGAACGGCACGGGGTAGGACTGCCCGCCGAACACGGCGACCTTGCCGTCCGGCATGACCACGCTGTTGCTGAAGGAGCGCGCGAAGTCCATGTCGCCGGTGCGCGCGGCCACCGGGGTACCGCCCCCGTTGAGGTCGACCGTGTAGGCGCGCCGGGTGGCCGTAGTGTTCTCGTACGCGGTCGCACCTCCCAGGGTGAGGAGTTTGCCGATGTCGTAGGCGACGGCGTTGCCGTTCATGGCGTCCGCGCTGTCGGCGCGTGTTCCGGCGGCGGTGACGGAGCCGTCTCCCTGGGTGGAGATCCAGTTCATCTGCTTGCTCGGTCCCAGCTGGAGGACCCGGCCGCCCGAAGTCGCGTGCAGCCACTGGTGGTTGTCGGCGCGGTAGGGGCCCGCCGGGTCGGCTGTCATGGTGGTGGTCACCGGTACGCCGGGCAGCCCCCGCCAGGTGCCGGTGGCCGGCGACCAGACCTCGCCGTCCTTGCCGCCCTGGCCGCCGCTCCAGGAGCCGCCGAGGACGAAGGCGTCGCCGTTGGAGAGCAGGGTCATGGCCTGGTAGCCACGGGCGATGTTCATGTCGGCGGTGGCTGTCCAGGTGTCGGTCGCCGGATCGTAGAGGCTGGCCCGTTCGGCGTTGCTGCCGCCGGTGACCAGCACCCGGCCATCCTTCAGGACCGCGATGCCGGGGCAGAACATGTCGTGCCGGGTGTTGTCGACGCGCCGTTGTGTGACGGTCCCGGTGCCGAGATCCATGATCGCGGTCTGTGTGTAGCCGTTGCTGCCCCCGAAGCGGTCGACGCCGTACGCGGACCAGGCGAGCAACTTGTTGTTCGGCAACAAGGCGGTGGCCACGGGCACCAGCGGGAATCCGGTGACCCGGCCCCAGGAGCCGGCGGTCGCCGGGTTCGCCGGGGTGCTGAGCCGGATCTCCGCCGCCGAGGACCACGGCCCGCGCCCGCCCGCCTCGGTGGTCGCCGTCAGGCGTACGTAACGCGCGCTGACGGTGCGGGAGAAGGTGGCCCCCTTGACGGTGTCGTCGTCCTTCCAGGTGCCGCTCGCGACGGGCGCCCCGAACGTGGCGCCGTCCGTGCTGGTCGTGACGGTGTAGGCGCCGACGCGGCCGTTGGTGCCCGACCTGCGTGGCTGGTAGGTGAGGGCCGAGACGTCGCGGGCGCTCTTCAGGTCGAGGGTGATGCTGTGCGGCAGGGGCAGCGCGGTGCCGGAGTAACGGCTGTGCCAGATGGTGTCCGGATCGCCGTCGAGGACGTTGGCGGCGACGCCCGCCGAGCCGCCCGCCTCCTCGTCGCTCGCCGTCGCGGTCCACCCCGTCCGCTCCAGGTCGACCACGGAGGCGGGCGATCCGGGATCACCGAGGAGGTTGATCTCGGCCGCCGACGACCAGGGGCCGCGGTTGCCCGCCTCGCTGGTGGCGGTGAGCCGCACATAGCGGGCGCCCTGCGCGGCGAAGCTTAGGGTCTTGGCGGTCGCGTCGTCGCCGAGGGTGCCGGAGGCGACGGCCGCACCCCAACTCGTACCGTTGGCGCTCAGCTGGATGACGTAGGAACCGACCCTGCCGTTGGCGCTGTTGGTGCGCGGCTGGTAGACGAGTGCGGATACGACAGCGGTACGGTGCATGTCGACGGTGAGGGTGTGCGGGAGTGGCGTGGCGGTGCCGCTCCACTTGCTGTGCCAGATGGTGGCGGCGTTGCCGTCGAGCACGTTCACGGCGCGCCCGTCCTCGGACGCCGTCTCCGCGTCGCTCGCGGACACGGTCCAGCCGTCCCGCGGGAGTACGGGAGCGGACGGCTCCATGGCGTCGGCCGGCACCACCGTCTCGTGCGGCGCTGCCATCGGGTGCCGGGGGTCGGGAGCCCCGGCGAGCCCGGAGCCGATGCTCGCGGTGGCCAGGCCGCCGCCGGTCAGCGGAAGCAGCGCGGCGATGACGGCGGCGAGCGCGAGGGCTATGAGGCCGGTGGATCTGAGTCTGCCGTGCGGGACGTGCTTGAGCAGACGGGTCAGCATGATGGTCCCCCCAGAGGTGCGCGACAGGCGCGCAGATGAGGGCATGACCATGCCAATGGGGCGATGCAGTGTAAAGGGCGTTCGCACGACAATCGGCCGCGTCGGGTGGTGCGGGACCACGGCGTTGCCGGGGTCCGCGGCGGCGCCGTGTTCGGAGCCGCCCGGTCCGTGCGCGAGGAGCGCCGGTCACCACATCTCGTCCTCCAGCTCCTGGAGCGACAGGTTCCACTGGGAGTCCTCGTCGGCGAAAGGCGTGGGGTCGAACTCTCCGACCACCCGCCTGAACCGCTCGGCCAGCTCCTCGGGCTCGAACGCCTCGTTCTCGTGGTCGACCTCGAGCTTGCGGAACTCGATCAGCGCGAAAAGGAAGGATTCGACATCCCGGTGCAGCAGAATGTATCCCTCTTCCCCCTCCGGGAACGCGTACACCTTCCCGGACTGCGGGTCGAATGCGATGAGCGACGTGAAAAGATTGCCCAGCATCCACCACGATCGACTCTCCTGGGGGCAGGGAAAGCCATAATGGTCGAAGCGGCTCCCCAGCGCCACGGGATCGAACCCCGGGGCGTAAGGGTCCTCCGGGTCGATGCGCGAGGAGAAGACATCGGAGTGCGGCAGGCCCACCAGAGCGAGCAGGCTGCCTGCGTTCGGTTCGACATTCGCAGTCGCGTACTGCGGAAAGAAGACCACGTCTTCCAGACCGTAGGCTTCAATCATTCCTGTCGGCGTCACAGAGAAGTTCACGGGCACATCCTACAACAGGCTCAGAGACTGAGAATCGACTTCAAATTCTTTACATAGGCGGCGTGTTCTTTGTTCGTCGTCTTTCCATTCGCGTCGTAATAGTCTGCCGCATGGGTGACCTGTAGGTTGTCGCTGAAGTGGTAGCTGAGCCATCGCGCGCAGACCGGGTTCTTCTGGCAGGGCTCACGTGAGCTGAAGACTTCCGTCAGGCCGTCCTGGAGTCCGGCATGGATCAGTGGACGGCCGATCATCCGCTCGGAGTGGCCGAGTTTGTTGCTGTAGCCGACGAGGACGGATTCACGGCCCTCCCTGTCGAAGTACCGGCCGGCGGCGTAGTTGGTTCCCTTGGTGTCGCCGCGGGATTTGCGGGCCGCATGGGTGGCCTCCGCGAGGTCGTAGCCATAGGGGGAGACCTTCTTCGACACGACACGCTTTTTGTGCTCGCTGTCGGCGTGAAAGTCGGCCTTCTCCTTGTCCGTCTTCGGGATGTAGAAGGAACCGTCCGGCCTCGCGATCCCATCGAGCCGTAGCCGGTCGTGATCGTCCAGTTTTCCCGTACTGCCGTCCGGATGAATGCGCTGTATCGTTCCGTCGGCGTGCAGCAGATAAGTCCGCTGTTCCGCATCGGCGCCTTTTTTGGTTTCGATGTGGTTGACCTTGTCGCGGACATCGTGGTCTTTGTTCTTGTGCAGCTTGGATGCGGCCTTGACCCGGTCGGGGACGGTCTCGGCAACATGTTTCGAAATCTTGGAGAGCGCCTTTTCCGAGCCATTGAGGGCACCGTGCAGCACACTGTCGAAGGCCTGGGTGAACGGGTCCTTGCCCTTGCTCCGGCCGAAGGCGGCCTTCGCCTTCGTCAGATGCGTGGTGGCATTGAGGTGCAGTTCCTTGCCGTGCGTGGTGACCTTCCCCGCGCCGTCCTCGAATTCGAAGTGGTCGATATGCGTGACCTTGGCCCCCGACCCGCTGACGCCGCTGGCCGAGGCGAGGTGCAGGCCGCCGTGACCGCCCTTGCCGTCTCCTCCGCCGGTCTGCGTGGTGAACGCGCCCTCGGCGAGGTCGAGGACCATGTCCTCGACCATCGTCTCCAGCTTGGCGTTGATCGGCTCGGTGATCTTGGCGAGAACCTCGTCGACGATCCGGTCCACGGCCTCGTCGATGATCCGCTTGACCACCTGCCGCATCGCCGTGACCTCGGCCGCGCCGATCAGCGCGGAGAGCCCGCCGGTGACGACCGCGAGCCCGGCCGAGATCCCCACCGAGGCCGCCATGACGCCGAGTTCGATCTCGGCCTTGGTCTTCATCCCGAAGATGATGTCCGCGAGCACGTCACACGCGTCGGCGAACAGCCGCGCCAGCTCGGGGAGTTTCTCCAGATGGCTCGCCTTGATCTGGTTCCAGTGCTTCTCCATCGAGTCGACGGCCCAGCCCTCGGACGACGACAGGATCCGCGAGAACGCCTTGTGTGCGTCGCCGCCGTGCCCCTCGAACTTGTCGGCGAAGTCCCGCATGGCGGTGGCCATTTCACGGTAGTCGTCCTCGTCGACGTTCGGGAAGTTGATCCCGATGAAGTCCAGGACATCGTCCAGCCAGCCCGGAATTGTGTAACCCATCCCCCGTGCATCCCTTCCCCGTCGAACTCACGATGCGCTGGTCAACTCTAACGATCAGCACCGCGGGCAGGGCAAGAGGAAAGCGGGGGCTATGGCACGACTGTGACGACGGCAGGGCATGCGGTCCGGCGAGGTCCGTGAGGTGCGCGTGGTGCGAGGCCGCGTCGGCTCCGACGCCGCGCCCGGCCGGGATCAACCGGCCGGGCCGCCCCGGCAGACGGTGATCACGGACGCGTCCCTGACCGAGGCCGCCGCGGAGGGGGCCCGGGCGGGCGGGGCCGAACTGTGCGTGGCGCGTCCGTGATCGGCCCGCGGTGTCAGCAGGTGCCGTCGGACACCTGAAGTCCCTTGCCCGCGCCCGCTGTCCGGCTGACGATGGACGGCACGCAGCTCGCCTTGTCGAGCGTGTAGGAGTACGGGACCGAGACGGTGGTCGTGGACTTCATGGCGGCGCCCGCCGGGTTGTTCTCGTCCCCGGGCGCGGACCAGGTCACGTTGTCGAGGACGTTGCCGCTGGTCTGCCAGTAGCCGGCCTCGTCGGTGTAGAAGGTGCCGAGGACGTCCTTGGAGTTCTTGAAGTAGTTGTTCTCCACCTTGGCCTTGGCACCGGCCCGCGAGTTGATGCCGGACTCGTTCAGGCTCACGTACGAGTTGTTGTAGATGTGGGCCGTGCCGCCGCGCAGCAGGGGCGCGCGCGAGTCGAGGTTCTCGTACAGGTTGTGGTGGAAGCTGACGAAGCCGTTGGACAGGTCGCTCTCGCTGGAGCCGATCAGGCCGCCGCGGCCCGAGTTGCGCAGCGTGCTGTACGAGAGGGTCACGTACTGCGTGTTGTTCTTCATGTCGAAGAGCCCGTCGAAGCCCTCCGACTCGCCGCCGGAGGCCGCCAGGGAGACGTGGTCCACCCAGACGTTGCGGACGTCCTTCTCCATGCCGATGGCGTCGCCGCCGTTGGACGTGGGGGAGCCGGACTTCTTGACGTTCTTGACCGTCACGTTCTGGATGATGATGTTTCTCGACTCGCGGATGTGGATGCCGAGTTGGTCGAAGACGGCACCGCTGCCGACGCCGACGATGGTGACGTTGCTGATCTGCTTCAGCTCGATCACGCCGGCCGCGGTGTTACAGCTGTCGCCGGAGACCTTCGTGGTGTTGCCGTGGTTGATCGTGCCCTCGACCTGAATGGTGATCGGGGTGTCGTCGGCGGCCCGGCCGCACAGGGCCTGGTGGATCTGGGTGCCGGTGGTGGCGCGTACGGTCTGCCCGCCCGCGCCGCCCGTCGTCCCCCCGTTCTGACTGGCGTAACCGGTGGCGCCGGCCGCCGCAGCGGACGCCTCGGGCATCGACAGCGCCACACCGGCCCCGCCGGCGAGGGCCGCCGCGGTCAGCGTCGCGGAGAGTCGCAGCGCTATGGGTCGTCTCATCCTGGTCTCCCGGATCGTCTCGTCGCGTCCCGGCAGGCGCCGGTCCAGCCCCTAGTGGTCGCGACGAGACGATGGGTTGCCGGGTCGGCGCGGCGAATGGTTCACGCGGTGACTTTCGCGAGGAACGTGGCGACGTTGGCCAGAGTCCGCTCGATCTTCTCCTCGGTCGTGAGCGTCTCGTGCAGCCGCGCGCCGATACCCGCGTCCTTCTTGCCCCGCACATAGAGCGAGCAGGCGAGGTCGCTGCACATGTACGCGCCCACCGAGTTGCCCTGCTTCCCGGCCTTGCCCGCCTTCGGCGCGACCAGCAGGGAGACACCGCCGGTGTGCGTGGTCACGCACATCGAGCACATGCTGCGCCGGGTCTGCCACGACGCGGCGTGCGAGGAGCGCAGCGCGATCCCCTGGAGGCGGCCGTCGACCTCGGCGACGAGGTACGCGCGGTCGGGGGCCTGCGGGTCCCGCCAGCCGAAGAAGTCCAGGTCGTCCCAGGGGCGGTCGGCCAGATCGTGCGGGACGTTCATCCGCGTCGCCTCGCCCTTGGTGCAGTTCACGAAAGCGGAGCGGATCTCCCGCTCGGTCAGTGGCTTCATAACAGCGAGGCTAATTTGCCTAAAGGCTTTAGGCAAATGCATAATGCGTAAGGGACGACAGGGAGGACATACGGTCATGGTGCGTGTGGGACTGAACGCGGAGCGCCTGGCGAGGGCGGGCGCGGAGCTGGCCGACGAGGTGGGCTTCGAGCACGTCACCGTCTCGGCGCTGGCCCGCCGCTTCGACGTCAAGGTCGCGAGCCTGTACTCGCATGTGAAGAACTCGCACGACCTCAAGGTCCGCATCGCCCTGATCGCCCTGGAGGAGCTCGCCGACCGGGCCGCCGACGCGCTCGCCGGGCGCGCGGGCAAGGACGCCCTGACCGCCCTGGGCAACGTCTACCGGGACTACGCCCGCGAGCACCCCGGCCGCTATGCCGCGGCCCAGTTCCGCCTCGACCCCGAAGCGGCCGTCGCCAGCGCCGGCGTCCGGCACGCACAGATGACACGCGCCCTGCTGCGCGGCTACGACCTGACCGAGCCGGACCAGACGCACGCCGTCCGGCTCCTCGGCAGCGTCTTCCACGGCTACGTGAGTCTGGAGATGGGCGGCGGCTTCAGCCACAGCGCGCCCGACTCGGACGAGACGTGGGTCCGCACTCTCGAAGCGCTGGACGCCTTGTTGCGCAACTGGCCCGGGCGTGACGCGTGACCGACCCGGCAGACGCGTAATCCACCCCTTGATCGGCCTCCGCACCGCGGGGCGCCCGATCGACTCGATCAACAGGTTGAGGTCATGAACGCCGAGCACTCCTGGATCACCACCCCGCTGACCATCGCGCTGCTGCGCGGCGCGCTCGAGGTCGAGCGCACCGAACGCGGGCTGCTGCCGCACCGGTTGCCCGCCCGGGCGCGCGCCCAGAACGTCGACGGGCAGCTGGCCATGGCCGAGTCCCAGCCCTCCGGCGTGCGCCTCGCGTTCCGCACCCGCGCGACCGTCGTCGAACTGGACACCCTGCCGACCAAGCGCGCCTATGTGGGCGTGCCGGGCAGACCCGACGGGACGTACGACCTCCTGGTCGACGGCGCGCTCGTCAGGCAGGGCAGCGTGGCCGGCGGCCACACCCTGACCATCGACATGACCACCGGTACCTTCGAGCGGACCCTCGGCGCGCCCGGCACCGTGCGCTTCGCCGACCTCCCCGACGCCATGAAGGACGTCGAGATCTGGCTGCCGCACGACGAGACGACCGAACTCCTCGCCCTGCGCTCCGACGCCCCCGTCGAGCCCGCCGCGGACCGCGGCCGCCCGGTGTGGCTGCACCACGGCAGCTCCATCAGCCACGGCTCCGACGCCGCGAGCCCCTCGACCATCTGGCCCGCCCGCGCCGCGTCGCTGGCCGGTGCCGAGCTGATCAATATGGGGTTCGGTGGCAGCGCCATGCTGGACCCCTTCACCGCGCGGGCGATCCGGGACACCCCGGCCGACCTGATCAGCGTCAAGGTCGGCATCAACCTGGTCAACTACGACGCGATGCGGCTGCGCGCCTTCGGCCCGGCCGTGCACGGCTTCCTCGACACCATTCGCGAGGGGCACCCGACGGCGCCGCTCCTCGTCGTCTCGCCCATCCTGTGCCCGATCCACGAGGACACCCCGGGCCCCGCGGCCCCCGACCTCGGCACGCTCGCCGACGGGCAGCTCAAGTTCAGGGCGATGGGCGATCCGGCCGAACGCGCCTACGGCAAGCTCACGTTGACGGTGATCCGCGCGGAGCTGGAGCGGATCGTGGCGCGGCGCGCGGCCGACGACCCGCACCTGTACCACCTCGACGGCCGTGAGCTCTACGGCGAGGCCGACTTCGACGAGCTGCCGCTGCCCGACGACATTCACCCCGACGCGGCCGCCCACCGCCGGATGGGTGAACGCTTCGCGGACATCGCCTTCGGGGCGGACGGACCCTTCGCGAAGCGCTGATCCGGGGCCGCCGAAGCGGCGCTGAGCGGGCGGGTTAGCATATGAGCGCCGCCTAGCTCGAAAGAGACGCACGTGACTGTCAATGACGACTCGTTCACCAATTGGAAGCACCGCGAGGAGACCGCGGAGTCGATGATCCCGATCATCGGGAAGCTGCACCGGGAGCGGGACGTCAACGTCCTGCTGCACAGCCGCTCCTTGGTGAACAAGTCGGTGGTCAGCATTCTCAAGACCCACCGATTCGCCCGGCAGATAGCCGGCGCCGAGCTCTCGGTCACCGAGACGATGCCGTTCCTGCGCGCTCTCGGCGCGCTCGACCTGGGCCCCTCCCAGATCGACATCGGCATGCTCGCCACGACGTACCGCAGTGACGAACGCGGCCTCGGCATCGAGGAGTTCACCGCCGAGGCCGTCGCGGGCGCCATGGGCGCCGACCAGGTCGAGCGCGGCGCGGGACGCGACGTCGTCCTCTACGGCTTCGGCCGGATCGGCCGCCTCGTCGCCCGCCTGCTCATCGAGAAGGCCGGCTCCGGCAACGGCCTGCGGCTGCGGGCCGTCGTCGTCCGCGGCGGCGGCGAGGCCGACCTCGTCAAGCGCGCCTCGCTGCTGCGGCGCGACTCCATCCACGGCCCGTTCCAGGGCACGATCACCGTCGACGAGGCGAACAGCACCATCGTCGCCAACGGCAACGCCATCAAGGTGATCTACGCGAACGACCCGTCCGAGATCGACTACACCGCGTACGGGATCAAGGACGCCATCCTCATCGACAACACCGGCAAGTGGCGCGACCGGGAGGGCCTGACCGGGCACCTGCGCCCCGGTATCGACAAGGTCGTCCTGACCGCCCCCGGCAAGGGCGACGTGCCGAACATCGTGCACGGCGTCAACCACGACACGATCAAGCCGGACGAGCAGATCCTGTCCTGCGCGTCCTGCACGACCAACGCGATCGTGCCGCCGCTCAAGGCGATGGCCGACGAGTACGGGGTGCTCCGCGGGCACGTGGAGACCGTCCACTCGTTCACCAACGACCAGAACCTGCTGGACAATTACCACAAGGCCGACCGCCGCGGCCGCTCCGCGCCGCTCAACATGGTCATCACCGAGACCGGCGCCGCCTCGGCCGTCGCCAAGGCGCTGCCCGACCTGAAGGCACCGATCACCGGCAGCTCGATCCGCGTGCCGGTCCCGGACGTCTCCATCGCGATCCTCAGCCTGCGCCTCGGCCGCGAGACCACCCGCGAGGAGGTCCTCGACTACCTCCGCCAGGTCTCGCTGACCTCGCCGCTCAAGCGGCAGATCGACTTCATCAGCGCGCCCGACGCCGTCTCCAGCGACTTCATCGGCTCGCGCCACGCCTCGATCGTCGACGCCGGCGCCACCAAGGTCGACGGCGACAACGCGATCCTCTACCTCTGGTACGACAACGAGTTCGGCTACTCGTGCCAGGTGATCCGCGTCGTCCAGCACGTCTCCGGGGTGGAGTACCCCACCTTCCCGGTGCCGGTCCCGGTGGCCTGAACTCTCCCGACCGGCCAGGCCCGGTCCACTTCGAGGCCGTCCTCGCCGCGCGCGAGGGCGGCCTCCGCCGTTCCCGTGCGTCGGAGGAGACGAGGGCCACCTTGACCAGGTGATCTCCGACGGCGCAGGATGAGAGCATGTTCACGTATCGCGCCCACGCTTTCGGAACGGCCACCGCGCCGGACCGATGTGGTTGCGCGCGCAGCGGCTTGTAGCGGACCCCCGGTCCCTCGTCGCTTTTCTCCGTACGCCCTGTAGGCCCTCCCTGTCGTGGGCCGCGCCCGTACGGCTCACCCTCGCGTTCCCCACGACCGCGATCACCGCGCGCCTTTTTCGGAGAGTGCCCATGTCCGTGACGGAAATCTCGCCCTCGACCACCCCTCTGCTGCGCCCCGCCCGCATCCCCGCCGACGGCCTCTACGAAGGGCGGCGACTGCTGCGGCGCACCCCCGACGGATGGCGTGAGCGCCCGCACGAGCTGTTCGAGATCGTGCCGCAGGCGGCCACGATCGGCGCCGAGATCCGCGGCGTGGACCTCGCCGGGCCGCTCTCCGACGCGCTGCGCGAGGAGTTGAACCGGGCTCTGCTGGAGTGGAAGGTGCTCTTCTTCCGCGGGCAGCACCTGAGCAGCGAGCACCAGCGCGCGTTCGCCCGCAACTGGGGGGAGTTGGAGACCAACCCGCTGCTGGAGCGCGGTGACAGCGACGAGGTCGTGCGGTTCGACAAGAGCGCCTCCTCCACGCCGACCTTCGAGAACGTGTGGCACACCGACGTCACCTTCCGCGAGCGGCCCGCCATGGGCGCCGTGCTGCAACTGCGCGACGTCCCGCCGTTCGGGGGCGACACCATGTGGGCCGACATGGCGGCCGCGTACGACAACCTGCCGGACGACGTGCGGGCCCGGATCGACGGCGCCGTCGCCGAACACGACTTCCTGCCCGGCTTCCGGCGGTTCTACGGGCCCGAGCGGCTCGCGCGCTGGCAGGACGCGTTCCCGCCCGTCACCCACCCGGTCGTGCGCCGCCACCCGGAGACCGGGCGGCGGATGCTGTTCGTCAACGCCTCCTTCACCACCCGGATCGTCGGCCTGGAGCGGGCCGAGAGCGATCGGCTGCTGCGGCTGCTGTTCCAGCAGGCGCACCTGCCGGAGCTCCAGGTGCGGTTCCGCTGGCAGCCCGGCGACATCGCGTTCTGGGACAACCGGGCCACGCAGCACTACGCCGTGGCCGACTACGGCGACGCCCGACGGGTCGCCGAGCGGGTCGCCATCGCGGGGGACCGGCCCTACTGACGTCGCCGCCCGCCCTGCGGGTGCTCTGCGAGGGCGCCGAACGCGCCCTCGCACCCCGCCTCAGGCCACGGGGGCGATCGACCGTCCCGCCCACGTCGGCGGTTGCTCCGTGAGTGCCCGGAACCGCTCGCGGACCGCGTCCGGGAACTCGGCTGCCCTGCCCGCCTGTTGGTCGACGTGCACGGCCAGCAGCTCCGTCGTCGCCACCGGCGCTGCGTCCTGGTCCGGCTCGGCGGAGGCGTCCGGGACCACGTACATCTCGTGCGTGAAACGGGCCTTCTTCGCGGCCGCGCCCAACACCCGCGTCCGGATGGCCAGATGGGCGCCCTCGGGCACGTCGCGCAGATAGCGGATGTGCGACTCGACCGTGTAGAGGGAGCAGCCGGTCGACTCCCGGTAGCCCGGGTGCAGACCCGTCTCGGTCATCAGGGCGTCCGTGGCATGACCGAAGGCCAGCACGTAGAACGCCTCGCTCATATGGCCGTTGTAGTCGATCCACTCGGGGCGGACCGTGCGGTGCAGCAGGGGGATCGGCGTGGACCGGTTCATCGCGGGCCCGCCTCGCCGTGGAGGCGCCCCGTCGCGCGCAGGACGTCGATGACGCCCCGGTCGCGCTCGGCCACCAGGTCGGCGATGGTGCGGCCGTCCGCCGCCTCGTCGCAGCCGTCGACCACCGCGTCGTACAACGCCCGGTCCAGCTCGGGCGCTTCGAGGCGGGTCCACGGCGATTTCAGGGAGGGGCCGAAGTGGTCCAGCATGTGCGCCATGCCGCCCTCGCCACCGGCCAGCGCGAACGTCAGCATCGGTCCCATGACCGCCCACCGCAGTCCGGGGCCCTCGGTGATCGAGGCGTCGATGTCCCGGACCGTCGCCTCGCCGTTGGCGACCATGTGCAACGCCTCGCGCCACAGCGCCTCCTGGAGGCGGTTCGCGATGAAGCCGGGCACCTCGCGGTCCATGGTGATGACCGACTTGCCCGCCGCCTCGTAGAAACGGGAGGCCCATGCGACGGCCGCGGCGTCGGTGTGCTCGCCCCCGACGACCTCGACGAGCGGGATCAGGTACGGCGGGTTGAAGGGGTGCCCGACGACCAGCCGCGACGGGTCCGCGGCCGTCGTCTGCATGTCGGTCATCGGATAGCCGGACGTCGACGAGGCGATGACGACACCGGGCGGCGTGGCCGCGTCCAGGCGGGCCAGCAGATCGCGCTTGAGGTCGAGCTTCTCCGGCGCGCTCTCCTGCACGAATTGAGCCTCTGCTACCGCGAGTTCGAGCGTCGGGGTCACCGTGAGACGGTCGCGGGACGCGCCCTCGGCGAGGCCAAGCCGGGTCAGCGCGGGCCACGCCGCGTCGACGAGCCGGCGCAGTTTCGGTTCGGCGTCGGGCGCCGGGTCCCACGCCGTCACGTCGTATCCGCGGGCCAGGAAGTGGGCGACCCAGCCGCCGCCGATCACCCCGGCACCGACACAGGCGACCCGCCGGACGTCCTCGACGGGGGCGGGGGAGACGGGGGAGTTGGGAGAGGTTCGCGGTGTCGGTGTCATCAGTGGTTCGCCTTCCTCAGGCCGAGCAGCTCGCGGGCCTCGTCCGGGGTCGCGACGCGCGCGCCGATCGACTCGGTGATGGTCACGGCCCGCTCGACGAGCTGGGCGTTCGTCACCTTGTTGCCCTTGCCGAGATAGAGGTTGTCCTCCAGGCCGACGCGGACGTGACCACCCAGCAGGATGGACTGCGCCACCCACGGCATCTGCATCCGGCCGAGCGAGAAACTCGCCCAACGAGCCCCGTCGGGCAGCATGTTGACCATCGACTGAAGAACCCCGGGGTCGGCCGGGGCGCCCCATGGAATGCCCATGCACAGCTGGAAGACGGTCGGGTCGTCGAGCAGCCCCTCGGCGAGGAGCTGCTTGGCGAACCACAGCTGACCCGTGTCGAAGATCTCCAACTCGGGCCGCACGCCCAGCTGCTGGATGCGCCGGGCGCCCGCGCGCAGCATGTCGGGCGTGGAGACGTAGAGGTTCGAGCCGTCGCCGAAGTTGAGGGAGCCGCAGTCGAGCGTGCAGATGTCGGGGAGCAACTCCTCGACATGCGGGAGCCGTTCGAGACCGCCGACCAGGTCGGTACCGGGCAGGTGGGTCAGCGGGTCGTCCGGGTCGATGACGAGGTCACCGCCCATGCCCGCGGTGAGGTTGATGACGACGTCGACGCCGGTCGCCCTGACGCGCTCGACGACCTCCCGGTACAGCTTCGGGTCCCGGGACGGCGCACCGGTCTCCGGGTCGCGGACGTGGATGTGGACGACGGCCGCGCCCGCCTCGGCGGCCTGTACCGCGCTCCGGGCTATCTGCTCGGGGGTCACGGGGACGTGCGGGCTCTTGCGGACGGTGTCCCCGGCGCCGGTGAGGGCGCAGGTGATGATGACGTTCTCGGTGATGGGCATGTGGGGGGCCTCCCATGATTCGAGCTCCTGCGGCGTCGCGGCGTCGCAGGAGCGGGGCCGGGGCGGAGCCCCGGGGTTCGGCGGTGGAGCCAGTTCGGTCGTTCCGGACGTGGGGGCTGGGCTGCGCTGGACTGGGTTGGTCTGGGCTGGGCCGGTCTGTGACGGGCTGTGTTTGATCTGGGGTGTGGAGTCCGGCGCCTAGGGAGCCAGGACGGTGGCGCGGATGTGGGCCTCCAGCGCCGCGTGCATCGCGTCCGCGCCGGCGCCGGAGTCACCGGCCGACAGGACGTGCGTGGCCAGGCCGTCGATCAACGCGGTCAGGGTCAGGGCCGCCGCCTCCGGGTCGACCGACGGGCGGAACACGCCCTGGTCGACGCCTCTTCGCAGGACATCGGCGACGGTCTCCCGCCACTGCCGGTAGTACTCGGCGTGCAGCCGCCCCACCGTCGTGGAGCGCGCGGCCTCGGCCCACAGGTCGAGCCAGACCGCCCACTGGCGGCGCTGCTGTCCGGTGCGCGGCGTCTGCAGGGCGATGAGCTGGGTCAGCTCCGTCACCGCGTCGTCCGCCGAGGCGAGGCGGACGGCGCGGCGAGCGGTGTCCTCGTCCATGCACCAGCGCACCGCCGCCTCCAACAGGTCGGCCCGGCCGGGGAAGTGGTAGTGGATCGCGGCGGTGCTGGTGGCGCAGGCGCGGGCGATGTCGGCGACCCGCACCGCGTGGAATCCGTGCTCGGCGATCAGCCGGACCGTCTCCCGGACGATCTGCAGCGGACGGCCACCCTCCACCGGCGCGACGGCGGCCGGGGCCTGCTGCCGCGGCCGTGTCCCGAGCAGCAGGCCGGCGTCGATCTGTCCCTCGTCGGCGATCCGTGCCAGCTCGGCGGCGGTGAAGCGGCGGGTGCCGCTCAGCGACCGCGACAGCTTCGACGGGTCCATGACGATACGGCGCGCGAACTCGCGCTGGCTGACGCCCGCGGCCGCGATGACCTCACGGACGCGGGCGGCGGTGCCGGTGCCCGGGGCACCGCCGGGGGCGTCGTTGATTTCCACGGGGCCCGACCCTAACCACGTATTGAGAAGAACTCAACACTTGTCTCGCGGTAGGCCGTGTTGAGCTGCTCATTGCGTGTCTGACTGTCTCATCAGTCAGTCCCGCAACGCTCACCCCACCAGCCCCACCCACGCCCTCTTGTCGCGTCACCCGAGGCGCTTTAGTGTGCAGCCCACACAAGCGCTTTCCGCGAGTTGTTGGAGGCCTCCCGTATGCCCGCCGGAAGAACACTGAAGGCCAGTACCGCCGCGGTCCTGCTCCTCGCTGCGTCCCTGGGGGCGGCCCCGGCCGTCACCGCGGCCCCGGCGGCCACGGCCCGCCCGCTGCCCACCGTGTCGCCGACCCCGCAGCACATCGCCCGCGCGGGCGCCGACGTGCCGCTGGCCACCCGCGCCGAGCTCGTCGTCGACGCCGCCACCGACTCCGCCGCCCGGAACCTCGTCACCAAGCTCCTCAAGGACCACGGCGTACGCCGCCTCGACGTCCGGGCCAGGGCCTCCGGCCACGCGCCACTCACCGTCCTGCTCGGCCCCGCCACCCGCCCCGACCTCGCCCGCGCCCTGCGCGGCACCGACGTCCCCGACCACGCCGAGGGTACGCCCTGCGCGCGGCCCGGCACACCGTCGCGCTCGGCGGCACCGACGCCACCGGCCAGTTCTACGCGGCGCAGACCCTTCGGCAGCTCGTCAGCCGGCACTCCGTCGCCGGCGCCTCGGTCAGCGACTTCCCCTCGATGGGGCTGCGCGGCAGCATCGAGGGGTTCTACGGCCCGCCGTGGACCACCGAAGAGCGCCTCGACCAGATGGACTTCCTCGGCGAGGTCAAGTCCAACACGTACGTGTACGCGCCCAAGGACGACCCATACCACCGCGACAAGTGGCGCGACCCCTACCCCGCCGAGAAACTGACGGAGCTCGGCGCGCTCGTCGACCGGGCCGCCGCCAACCACGTCCGGTTCACCTTCGCCGTCTCGCCCGGCGGCTCCGTCTGCTATTCCGACCCCGCCGACGTCCAGGCCCTCACCGCCAAGCTCCAGTCCCTGTACGAACTGGGCGTGCGCTCCTTCTCCGTCCCGCTCGACGACATCAGCTACACGAAGTGGAACTGCGCCGCCGACCGGACGGAGTTCGGCGAGCCGGGCCGCGGACCCGCAGCTCAGGCCCAGGTCGGCCTCCTCAACGCCGTCCAGCAGGAGTTCATCGCCACCCACGACGGCGCCAACCCCCTCCAGATGGTGCCCACCGAGTACGGCGACCTCACCGACACCGCGTACAAGCAGGAGATCCGCGCACACCTCGACCCGGCCGTCGAGGTGATGTGGACCGGCACCGACGTCGTACCGCCCGAGATCACCGACTCGCAGGCGCGGCAAGCCTCCCAGCTGTTCGGGCGGAAGGTGTTCGTCTGGGACAACTACCCGGTCAACGACTTCGGGCAGACCGCGGGACGCCTCCTTCTCGCCCCGTACGACAAACGCGAGCCGGGTCTCTCCGACCACCTCAGCGGGCTCGTCTCCAACCCGATGAACCAGGAAGCGGCCAGCAAGCTCGCCGTCTTCACCATGTCCGACTTCTCCTGGAACGACCGCGGCTACGACCGCACCCGCTCGGCCCGTCGGTCGGCCCTGCACCTCGCGGGCGGCGACGCACGCGTCGCGGACGCCGTGCAGGTCTTCGTCGACCTGAACCACATGGCACCCACGTTCGGCGCCCACCCATGGCAGCCCCAATCACCGCTTTTCAGCGCCCAGTTGGCCGCCTTCTGGACAAGGTACGAGTCCGATCCGCGCGCCGCGATCCGCGCCTTCGCTCCGGTGGCCGACACGATCGCCCGCACCCCGGCCGTACTCCGCGCCGGCGTCCCCGACCGGCAGTTCCTGCACGACGCCGACCGCTGGCTCACCGCCACCGGGCACTGGGGTGAGGCGCTGCGCCAGGGACTCGCGGCGCTGCGCGCGATCGACGCCCACGACGCGAACGGCGCGGCGACCGCCCGCAAGGCCATGGACGCCGCGGCCGACACCGCCGCGCACATCACCGTCGACCCGGCCGAACACCACCAGCTCGGCCCCGTGAAGATCGCAGACCCCTACCTCCAGGAGTTCATCACGAAGGTCGACGCACTCCACGACGCCGCGACGCAAGAGCCCTGAGCCGACGCGTCGCGCCCCCTGTGAGTGCGCTGTAGGAAGCCGCAACTACCGCCCCTGTCAACGGCATTGACCCCTCGGGGCGCGGGCTCTAGGGTCCCGCTGAGCCCCAGGGGGGATCCATGTCCTGCACCCGTCGCACCTTCACCGCGCTCACCGCCGTGGCCCTGCTCGCCGCCACGGCGGCCTGCGGTTCCGACTCCGACTCCGGCTCCGACGGTTCACGGTCCCCGACGAACAGCGCGGGGACCACCACCGTCAAGCTCGGCGTCATCCCGATCCTCGACGTCGCACCGATCTACCTCGGCCAGAAGAAGGGCTTCTACAAGAAGCACGGGCTCAAGCTCGCCCTGACCACCGCACAGGGCGGCGCCGCGATCGTGCCCGCCGTCGTCAGCGGCCAGTTCCAGTTCGGCTTCTCGAACGTCATGTCGCTGATGATCGCCCAGTCCAACGGCGTCCCCGTCCAGGGCGTCGTCAACGGCGTCAACTCGACCGGTGAACCGGGCGCCGACTTCGGAGCCGTCGTCGTCAAGAAGGGCAGCTCCCTCAAGACCGCCAAGGAGCTGGAGGGCAGGAAGGTCGCGGTCAACACGCTCAAGAACATCAACGACACCACGGTCCGCGAATCGGTGCGCAAGGCCGGTGGCGACCCCTCCGAGGTGAAGTTCGTCGAGATGGCCTTCGACCAGATGCCCGCCGCCCTCGCCGGCGGACAGATCGACGCCGCCCAGGTCGTCGAGCCCGCCCTCGCCACCGTGAAAGCCCAGGGCGGCCGGGTCATCGCCTCCAACTTCACGGACACGGCGCCGAACCTGACCGTCGCCATGTACTTCGCCTCGACCACCTACGTGAAGAACCACCCGGACATCGTCGAGAAGTTCACGGCGGCGACGAAGGAGTCCCTCGCCTACGCGGACAAGCACCCCGACGAGGTCCGGCAGATCCTCACCACCTACACCAAGATCCCGTCGGCGACCCTCGACGGACTGATCCTGCCGCACTGGCCCGCCGCGGCCGACCGGCCGTCGATCGAGAAACTCGCCCAACTGGGCCAGAAAGACGGCCAGTTCAGAAAAGCCCCCGACCTCGACGCGCTCCTTCCGTGATCCTCGGAGCCCTGGGGCTGCTCGGGTGCGCGGCGCTGTGGGAGGCGGTGGCACGCACCGGTGTCATCGACGCCGCCTACCTTCCGCCGTTCACCACCACACTCCGGGCCCTGGCCGGCGAACTCGCCGACGCCGCCTTCTGGTCGGCGCTCGGCGACACCCTCACCGGCTGGGCCCTCGGCCTCGCCGTCGCGACCGTCGCCGGGATCCTCACCGGCGTCCTCGTCGCCACGGTCCCTTACCTGCGCGAGATCACGGCCTCCACCATCGAGTTCCTGCGCCCCATCCCGTCGGTCGCGCTCATCCCGCTGGCGGTCCTGATGTTCGGCACGGAACTGCGCTCGGTCCTGCTCCTCGTCGTCTACGCCTCGTTCTGGCAGATCCTCGTGCAGGTCCTGTACGGCGTGCGGGACGTCGACCCGGTCGCCGACGACACGGCCCGCGCCTTCGGCCTCGGCCCCTGGGCCCGCGTCCGGCACCTGGTGTGGCCCACCGCCCTGCCCTACGTCATGACCGGCGTACGGCTCGCCGCCGCCGTCGCCCTCATCCTCGCCATCACCGCCGAACTCGTCATCGGCGCACCGGGACTTGGCGCACGCATCGCCGTCGCCCAGACCTCCCAGGCGGTCCCCGAGATGTACGCCCTGATCGTCGTCGCCGGCTGCCTCGGCGTGCTCATCAACACCGGCGCCCGCCTCGTGGAGCGCCGCGCCCTCGCCTGGCACCAGTCGGTGCGCGGGGAGGTGCCCGTATGAGCCGCGCCCTGCGCGCCGCCCTGTTCGCGCTCGCGCTGCCCTGCCTCCTCGTCGGCGTCTGGTGGCTGGCCTCCGACTCCAGTACCAGCGTCTACGCGCCGCCGCTGCGCACCATCCTGGCCCGCTTCGACGATGTGTGGACGGCCGACCGGATCCGCGCCGACGTGGTGCCCAGCCTGCTGCGGCTCGCCGCCGGATACGGGGCCGCGGCCGTCGCGGGCATCGCCCTCGGCGTCGGCATCGGCACCTCCCGCACGGCCCGCGCCCTGTGCGAACCGGCCCTGGAGTTCCTGCGCGCCGTCCCGCCGCCCGTCCTGGTCCCGGTCATCATGCTCTTCGCGGGCATCGGCGACACGATGAAGATCGCCGTGATCGCCTCCGGCTGCGTCTGGCCGGTCCTGCTCAACACGGTGGCCGGGGTGCGGGCGGTCGACGCCGTCGCCACGGAGACGGCCCGCTCGTACGGGATCACGGGCGCCGCCCGCTTCCGGTACCTGGTGCTGCCGTCGGCGAGCCCGCAGATCTTCGCCGGGCTGCGCCAGGCCCTCTCCATCGGCGTCATCCTCATGGTGATCAGCGAGATGTTCGCCGCGAGCAACGGCCTCGGCTACGCCGTCGTCCAGTTCCAACGCGGCTTCGCCATACCGGAGATGTGGACCGGCATCCTCCTCCTCGGTCTGCTCGGCGCCGCCCTGGCGCTGCTCTTCGGCCTCGTCGAGCGACGGGCCCTCGCCTGGTACCACGGCTCGCGGGGCGCACGACGACAGACGGGGGGCGGCGGTGCTTGAGGTCAAAGGGCTGCGCAAGGCGTACGAGAGCGCGGGCCGGCGGACGGAGGCACTGCGGGACCTGACCTTCCGGGCCGAGGAGGGCGAACTCGTCTGCGTCGTGGGGCCGTCCGGCTGCGGCAAGACGACGCTGCTGAAGTGCGTGGCCGGGCTGCTGCGCCCCACGGACGGCACGGTGATGCTGGGCGGCTCACCGGTGACCGGCCCGCGGCCCGGCCTCGCCGTCGTCCTCCAGGAGTACGGCAGGAGCCTGTTCCCCTGGATGCGGGTCGCGGAGAACGTCGAACTCCCGCTGCGGCAAAGGAGGTCGATCCCGCGCGCAGCACGCAGGGAAAGGGTGGCCGACGCCCTGGCGGCGGTCGGGCTCGACGGCGTCGGCCGCGCCTACCCCTGGGAGCTGTCCGGCGGCATGCAGCAACGGGTTGCCATCGCGCGAGCGTTGGCGTACGAACCCCAAGTGCTGCTGATGGACGAGCCGTTCGCGGCGGTGGACGCGCAGACCCGGGCGGACCTGGAGGATCTGGTGCGCGGGCTGTGGCGGGAGCGCCGGATGACGGTGCTGTTCGTCACCCATGACATCGACGAGGCGGTGTACCTGGGGGAGCGGGTCCTGGTGCTCAGCCCTTCGCCGACGGTGGTGCGGGCGGAGGTGGTGGTCGAACTGCCCGCACAGCGGGATCAGTTGACGACGCGGGCCGACGAGCGGTTCGTCGGCCTGCGGAGCCGGGTTCTCGAACTGATCCGGGGCGGCGCGAGGGACGACGGTCAGATGGACAAGAGTCCGGGGTAGTGGCGCTCGACGACGCGGCGCAGGCGCAGCCGGGTCAGCTGGTGCATGGGGGAGCTGTCGTCGAGGAGCGCGAGCAGCTCGTTCCGGACGAAGTCGTCGACCGGGTCCGTGGGGGCCGTGGGCAGCCGCCCCCGGTCACGGTCGTGCGCGGTGAGCAGGACGTCCATGATGCGGTCGAGCGCGGTGAACCGGGCCGGCAGCAGAGCGGCGCCGCGGAGCACCCGAGCGTACAGGTCGGCGAGTTCGGCGCCGGGTGTCATGCGGGTGTCGTCGAGCAGCAGCCGGAGCAGATCGTGGGCGAGGGACGTGGCGGGCGCCCCGGCCTCGGCCACGAACGTGGTGACGGCCGGACCGAGGTTGCGGAACACGGGATCGAGCGCGTGCCGTACGACCGAGTCGTTCGTCGACCCCGCGAGGGAGATCTTGTGCCACACCTCGTCCCAGTAGGCGCGCTGCCAGCCGCTCCCGCCGTGCCCCTCCGGGTAGCGGTAGAGCCAGTTGAGGTCGACGGGGTCGGGAGCCCGGACCTCCCCTTCGCGCAGTGAGATCTCCAGCGCCCGCTGGCCGTCGGCGTCCCAGTGTCGCCGTGGGCTCACGGCGAGGGCGAAGTCGGTCCAGTGCTGTTCGTCCATGGACGAACGCCACAGCATGCAGCGACGGTGCCAGGAACCTACGGGGTCGGCCCGCTCCGGGAACAGTTCGGCCGCGGTCGCCCTGCCCGCGAGCACCACGACCATGAGGACCAGGTTCGATCCGTAGATGCCGTGCCGCGACGATGTCCGGATCTCTTTGGGGCGGTACGCCGGGTGCTGGTCCGCGGTGCGTGACTCGTGCTCGTGCAGGACGCGGACGAGGCGGGCCGCGAGCCGCTCCCGCTCCGCGGCGTCCATCGGTCGTACGAGTCCGCGCGCGAAGCGCAACATCTGGCGGGAGGCCAGGGACGCGTACGACAGCAGGGCGTAGGCCAGGTCGTCGTCGATGCGGCTCTCCCCGAGGGAGAGGGACGGGCGCGGCGTGAGCAGATCGGTGAGCAGACGCAGCGTGAGCCGGATCACCAGGTACTCGCCGAACGTCGCGTGCAGGAACTCGTACGTCGACAGGGTCTGCCCGTCCCGTATCGACTGCGCCCGCTGTACGAAGAAGAACCGGCCGAGCGCCACCTCGCCCGGGTCCATCGGGGTGCGGAAGCCGGAGGCCGCGGCCGCGTGCCTGCCCAGGAGCGCGGTCAGGTCCTCGGTGAGCTCGCGCGCCGACACCCACTGGCGCCGTCGGTTGGCCATGGCGAACGCGACGAGGGACAGCCGTTGCAGCTCCTGCTCGACGCGTTCGGCGCTCTCCTGGACCGGTATGCCGCCCCGGGTCGTCTTGGCGACCTCGCGCCGGGCGAACGACGACAGCAGCTCCTCGTACAGCTCGGTGACCGCGAGGGGTTCGCCGCCCTGCCGGTCGAGGCTGCCCTCCGTGGCGTCGTAGAGGGCGAGCATCGTCAACAGGAGTGGCTGTGAGGCGAGTTCGACGTGCCGGGAGATCGTCTCCCAGGTGAGCGGGCGCAGCTCGGGGGTGTTGGCGTCGTTCCAGACGTCGAGCCACCGCTGGATCTGGTCGGGCCGGAAGGGTTCGAGGCGCAGGGCGATCATGTCGTCCGGGTAGCGGGCGCGGTCGGCGACAGCGGTGCGGCTCGTCACCAACGCCATGACGGGACGGCCCTGTTCGGCCTCGCGCCGCTGGAATCGGGCCACGCGCTCCAGGAAGTCGGTGTGATGGACCCCGGTGGTCTGGAGCAGCTCGTCGAATCCGTCGAGCAGCAGCACGGGAGTGGAGCCGCCCGCCGCGCGCACCAGCTCCGGCCACGTCGTGCGCTCGCCGGTCGCCGTCCGGACGGCCTGCTCGATCTGGTCCTGGAGCTCGTCCTCCGCGCGTACGTCCCGCAGCGGGACCCGGACGGGCAGGAACCCGGCGGCCGGCAGCCGCGCGGCCAGCACCCGGGTGAGCACGGACTTGCCCGCGCCGGGCTGGCCGAGGACGAGGAGCGGGGCCTCGGCGAGGGCCGGGTTGGTGAGCGCGCCGGCCAGGTAGCGCGTCAGGTCGTGCCGTACGTCGAGCTGCTCCCACCAGAACTCGTCGGCGGGCCCCGACTGCCCCCGGGGCCTGGCGACGCGGAAGTCGGGGTCGAGATACATCTCCTCGAGCAGCGGGACCCGGATGCCCTCGGGAGCCGTGGAGGTGTCGAGGACCGGGTGGGCCAGGCCCGCTTCGTGGGAGCGGGCGAGCGCCGCCGCGGCGGCGACGGGCGGGGCCAGCGCGTGGGTGGTGGCGGCGAGGAGGGAGTCGATGCCGTCCAGGGCGCGGCGGACCTCGGTCCGGGTCGCCTGATGCTCGATCTGCGTCACCCAGAGCGCGAACTCCGGTGCCTGTAAGGCGAGTTGTGTGTAGAGGTGTCGGTGCTTCTCGGCGGCGGCGAAGTTCACCGAGGTCAGCACTTCCGTCGCCGTCTGCCGCTGGTCCGGCGCCAGCCGCTCCCAGACGGCGAGGCCGCGCAGGAAGCCGAGGAAGGCGTACGAGTACCGGCCGTACCACGCGACAAGGGTCCCGAAGAGGCTCTCCGGCGGGGTGTGCGGCGCGGGGCAGGGGGCCTCGGTGGTGAGCAGCGTGTCGAGCGCGCCGCCGCTGCCGCCGGCCAGCGCGGTCTGCTCGGCGCGCGTCAGCTCCAGGTCGTCCAGCGTGAACGGCAGCTCCGCCTCCTCCACCGCCTGGAACCACGCCACGATCACGATGACCGCGTGCGCCGCCCGCAACACCTCCGTGCGCTCGGCACGGGTCCCGGCCCGCTCCAGCCGCTCCCCGACCGCCCGCACCGCGTCCCGCCCGGCCCCGACGATCCGCCCACGCCCCGAGACCATCGCCAGCGCGGTCCCGCTCACCCCGCCCGTGGCCAGATTCAGGGCCCCGCCGAGCGCCCGGTCCAGAGCGGCGATCCGCGGCGGATCCACCCCGAGCAACTCCAACGCGTCCGCGAACGACAGCACTCTCCGCGATGCCATCTCGCCCCCGATCACCGGCAGGGCCGCACGACGGGCCCAGGCGTGCGGATACGGGCCCCGACAGTACAGAACTACGCCCGTCTGCGACCGGCGTACTCCACTATCCCCCGAATGGCCTACCGTGTGGCGGGTGGACAGTCAGGGGAAGCGGGCGGTTCGGCTGCGCCTGACCGGGGCCGCCGCCGTCGCCGGCGTATCGGGCGCGGCGGGCTCATGGGCGTACGCGCGCGCCGGTGCGTCCGCGTCCGAGCTCGTGCGCGATCTCGCGGTCGGCTGGGCGTTCGTGGTCGCCGGAGCGGTGGCGTGGCGGCGCAGACCCGCGAACAACACGGGCCGCCTCATGGTGGTCGAGGGCATCACCTGGTTCTTCGGCAACCTCCAAGGCACCGCCGTTCCGGCCCTGTTCACGTTCGGCGCCTGGTGGGAGGCGCTGAACATGGCCGTGCTCCTGCACCTCGTCCTCTCCTTCCCCGAGGGCCGGCTCACCACGGTGCTCACCCGGCGGCTCGTCCTGCTCGGGTACGGGCTCGTCGCCGTCGGCGGTCTGCTGCGCACGCTCATGTTCGACCCGGTCCTGGACACCGGCGCGACCTATCTGGACTGCCGCGACTGCGGCCCCAATCTCTTCTTCGTACCGTCCTGGCACGGCATGTTCTCGACCTTCGACGCCGCGTACCACGCGGTGGGCTGGGCGATATCGGCGGTCGCCGCCGTCGCGGTCGTGCTGCGCTGGCGGCACGCGTCCGCCGCGCGCAGACGCGCTCTGCTGCCCGCCTGGTTCGGGATCGCCGTCGCTGTCGCGTTCCTCATGGTGGACATGCTGTTCTACGTCGTCCCCTGGTTCGGCGAGGTCGGCTCCGTCGCCGAACAGGCCGTGTACCTGCTCTCCGACCTCGCCCAGGTCGCCGTCCCCTTCGCCTTCCTCGCCGGTCTGCTGCGCATGCGTCTGCAACGGGCCGAGGTCAGCGGGCTCGTCATCGACGTCGGCACCGACCCCGATCCGTCCAAGGTCCGCGACGCCCTCGTGCGCGTCCTCGGCGACCCGACGCTGCGGCTCGGCCTGTGGCGCGAGGAGCGCGGCGCCTACGTCGACAGCGCGGGCCGGGAGGTGAGCCCCGAGGGCCAGGGCCGCACACCGGTCGGCGCCGCCGACGGTCGCCCGCTGGCCCTGCTGCACCACGATCCGGCGCTCCAGGAGGACCCCGAGCTGCTGGAGTCCGTCGCCGCCGCGCTGCGTCTCGCGCTGGAGAACGTCTGGCTGCGCACCCGCGCCAAGGACGTCGCCACCCGCATCGTGCAGGCCGCCGACGCCGAGCGCGGCCGCCTCGAACGAGACCTGCACGACGGGGCGCAGGCCCGCCTCGTCTTCGCGCTCATGGCCGTGCGACGCGTGCAGCGCGGCCTCGCCGAGCACGCCGACGCGGGCCTGCGCGCCGCCGCCGACGAGGCCGAGACGAGCCTGCGTCTGGCCATCGCGGAGCTGCGCGGCATCGCCCAGGGCATCCATCCGGCCGTCCTCACCCGCGAGGGGCTCGGGCCCGCGCTCAGCGCACTCGCGAAGGAGGCGACCATGCCGGTCGTCGTCGCGGCGGAGGCCAGGCGTTACGACACCCTCGTCGAGACCACCGCCTACTTCACCGTCTGCGAGGCCCTCTCCAACGCGGCCAAGCACGCGCGGGCCCGCGCCGTCAGCGTCTCGGCCCGCCATCAGGACGGCCGGCTGGTCATCGAGACCGTCGACGACGGTGTCGGGGGCGCCGACACCGCGCGCGGCACCGGGCTGCGCGGCCTCGCCGACCGGCTCGCCGCCGTCGACGGCGTACTGCACATACACAGTCCCGCCGGTGGCGGGACCAGGATCAGAGCGGAGCTTCCGTGCGGGTGATCGTGGCCGAGGACTCGGCGCTCCTTCGACAGGGGATCGTGCGGCTCCTCACCGACGAGGGGATCGAGGTGGTCGCCGAGTGCGCGGACACCGGCCCGCTGCTCGCGCTGGTCGCCGGACACCTGCCGGACGCGGTGCTGCTCGACATCCGGATGCCGCCCACCCACACCGACGAGGGGCTCGTGGCGGCGGCCGCGATCCGCGCCGCCCACCCGGGCATCGGCGTCCTGCTGCTGTCCCAGTACGTGGAGACGACGTCCACGGTGCAGGCACTGGCCGAGCAGCCGGAAGGCTTCGGCTATCTGCTCAAGGAACGCGTCGCCGACATCGACGAGCTGCACAGCGCGCTGAAGCGGGTGGCCGCCGGTGAGACCGTGCTCGATCCGCTGGTCGTGGCCCGGCTGATGGACACCCCGCGTGCGGCGGGCCCTCTCGACGAGCTGACCGGGCGGGAGCGGGACGTCCTGACGCTGATGGCCGAGGGCCGCTCGAACGAGGCCATCGCGCAGGCGCTCGTCATCGGCGGCAAGACCGTCGAGACGCATGTCCGCAACATCTTCGGCAAGCTGCGCCTGGAGCCCGACCTGCTGGAGCACAGGCGGGTCATGGCCGTTCTCACGTATCTGCGCGGCTGAGGCGCCCGCAAACACGTGCAAGAGGTTCCGGCATTCCGCTCCGGAGACGACGTCGTCCCCCGTTTTCCCCCGTGGTCCCCCGTACGTCGTCCGCGGAGCGGTGCCGGATCTCCAATGTAGGGGGGGCGGGAGGGCAGGACATCAGGGCCAGCCCTGAGATGTGGAATCGAGCGTCCCTCTTTGATCACGCCATGTCCTCTTTTGATCACCGGGTGATTGTCCCCGGTGCCTCTTCACAGCCGCCGCGGGCCGGGTCTATAGTCCAAAACTAGCAGTGCTAATTAACCGCTGGCCCCTGGAGCTGACCGTGCGCCCCGTCCACTTCGCCGCCGCCCGCCGCACCCCGATCGGAAAGCTGCGCGGGGCCCTGTCCACCATCCGCCCGGACGACCTCGCGGCGACGGTGCTGCGGGGCCTCCTGGCGGACGCGCCCGCGCTCGACCCGGCCCGGGTCGACGACATCTACTGGGGCGCCGCGAACCAGGCCGGCGAGGACAACCGCAACGTCGCGCGGATGGCCGCACTCCTCGCGGGCCTGCCGGAGTCGGTGCCGGGCGCGACCGTGAACCGGCTCTGCGCCTCCGGCCTGGAGGCCGTCACCACCGCCGCGCGCACCATCGCCGCCGGCGAGGCCGACATCGTGCTCGCGGGCGGCTCCGAGTCCATGAGCCGCGCCCCCTTCGTGCTGCCCCGCCCCGACGAAGCGCTGCCGCACACCATGCGGACGTACGACACGCGCCTGGGCTGGCGCCTGGTCAACCCCGCGATGCGGGAACTGCACGGCGTCCTCGCGATGGGGGAGACCGCGGAGGAGGTGGCAGAGCGGTACGGCGTCTCGCGCGAGCGGCAGGACGCCTTCGCGCTCCGCAGCCACCAGCGGGCCGCCGCCGCCCGCAAGGACGGCCTCTTCGACGCCGAACTCCTCCCCGTCACGCGGCCCGACGGCGTCGTCGTCGACGCCGACGAGTGCATCCGCCCCGACACCTCCCTGGAGAAGCTCGGCGGCCTGCGGCCCGTGTTCCGCGAGGGCGGCACGGTCACCGCGGGCAACGCCTCACCGATGAACGACGGCGCCGCGGGCCTGCTGCTCGTCAGCGAGGAGGCCCTGAACGACCTGGGCCTGGAATCCCTCGGGCGCTACGTCGCCGGCGCCTCCGCCGGGGTCCACCCCGACGTCATGGGTATCGGCCCGGTGCCCGCCACACAGAAGGCGCTGGGCCGCGTCGGCTGGTCCGTCGACGACATCGAGGAGGCCGAGTTCAACGAGGCGTTCGCCGCACAGGCGCTCGCCTGCGTCGACGGCCTCGGGATCGACCCCGCCCTCGTCAACCCCACCGGCGGTGCCATCGCCCTCGGCCACCCCCTCGGCTGTTCCGGCGCCCGCATCCTCACCACCCTGCTCCACCGGCTGCGCCGCACCGGCGCCGCCCGGGGCCTCGCCACCATGTGCGTCGGTGTCGGCCAGGGCAGCGCCGTCCTCGTCGAGCGCGGCTGAACCCGCCCGTCAGAAGCCCCCAGAGGCACAGCAGAGAAGGAAGCAGAGCACTCATGAGCAGGTTCACCGGCCGCGTCGCCGTCGTCACCGGCGCCGCCCAGGGCATCGGCGCCGCCACCGCCCAGCGGCTCGCCGAGGAGGGCGCGACCGTCGCCGTCGTCGACCTCACCGCCGAACGCGCGCAGGCCACCGTCGACGCGATCGGGGCGAAGGGCGGCACGGCCCGCGCCTACGGCTGCGACGTCACCGACCAGGACGCCGTCGAGGCCACCTTCGCGCAGCTGCACGAAGACCTCGGCGCCCTGCACATCCTCGTCAACAACGCGGGCATCACCCGCGACGGCATGTTCTTCAAGATGCCGAAGACCGACTGGGACGCGGTCATCAACGTCAACCTCAACAGCGTCTACAATTGCTCGCAGGCCGCCCAGAAGTACATGTCGAAGCAGAAGTACGGCAAGATCGTCTCGCTCTCCTCACGGTCCGCCCTCGGCAACCGCGGCCAGGCCAACTACGCCGCCGCCAAGGCCGGCATCCAGGGCTTCACCGCGACCCTCGCCATCGAGCTGGGCCGCTTCGGCATCAACGTCAACGCCGTGGCCCCCGGCTACATCGCCACCGCCATGACCGCCGCCACCGCCGAGCGCGTCGGCTCCACCGCCGACGAGCACCAGCAGCTCGCGGCCGAGCGCACCCCGCTGGGCCGCGTCGGACAGCCCGAGGACGTCGCCGCCGTCGTGGCGTTCCTCGTCAGCGACGACGCCTCCTACGTCAGCGGTCAGACCCTGTACGTCAACGGCGGCGCCCGCTAGAAGAGTTCAGCCCCGCGACCCTGGTCCAGAGCCGCACCAGCAGTCAGCACCGAACGGAGCACCACCCGCATGGCAACCCTCTCCCTCGCCGCGATCCTCGCCGAGTCCGCCCGTCGCCGCCCCGACAAGATCGGGCTCGTGGAGGGCGAACGGCGCTTCACCTTCGCGGAGTTGTGGCTCCAGGCCCGCAGGCAGGCCGCGGCCCTGGCCGGACTCGGCGTCCGCCCGGGGGACCGGGTCGCCCTGATGGCACCCAACACGGCCGAGTTCCCGCGCGCCTACTACGCGATCCTCGCGGCGGGCGGCGTGGTCGTGCCCGTACACCTGCTGCTGGCGGCGGAGGAGGTGCAGCACGTGCTGAAGGACAGCGGCGCGACCCTGCTCCTGTGCCACCCGGCGCAGGCCGCGGTCGGCACCGCCGCCGCGGAGGCCACCGGCGTACGCACGGTGACGCTCGGGGCCGACGGCGAGCTGGAGCAACTCGGCGCGGCGGCCGAGCCGTTGACGTCCTACGTCACCCGCGAGGCCGACGACCCGGCCGTCATCTTCTACACCAGCGGCACCACCGGCGTCCCCAAGGGCGCCGAACTCAGCCACTTCAACCTCGTGATGAACGCGACGGTCAGCGCCTTCGACGCCAACGACGTGCACGCCGACGACGTCGCGCTCGGCGCGCTGCCGCTCTTCCACGCCTTCGGCCAGACCGTCTCCATGAACGCGACCTGGCGGGCGGGCGCGACGCTCGTCCTGCTGCCCCGCTTCCACGCGGCGCGCGCGATCGACCTCATGGTCGCCGAGAACGTCAACACGTTCCACGGCGTCCCCACGATGTACGTGAACCTGCTGGCGGCGGCCCCGGAGGCGGAGAAGCTGCCGCGCCTCAGCATCTGCATCTCCGGTGGCGCCTCGCTCCCCGTCGCGGTCCTGGAAGGGTTCGAGCGGGCCTTCGGCGCCACCGTCTACGAGGGGTACGGCCTCTCGGAGACCTCCCCGGCCGCCGCCGCCAACCAGCCCGTGTTCGGAGCCCGCCCCGGCACCATCGGGCAACCCCTGTGGGGCGTCGACGTGGAGATCGCGCGCGCCGAGGCCGAGGACCGTGTGGACCTGCTGCCGGCAGGTGAACTCGGCGAGGTCGTCGTCCGCGGCCACTGCGTCTTCACCGGCTACCTGGGCCGCCCCGAGGCGACCGCGGAGGCCCTGGTCGACGGCTGGTTCCGGACGGGTGACCTCGGCACCAAGGACGAGGACGGCTACCTGCGCATCGTCGACCGCAAGAAGGACATCATCATCCGCGGCGGCTACAACGTGTACCCGCGGGAGGTCGAGGAGGTCCTGATGCGCCACCCCGGCATCGGCAACGCCGCGGTCATCGGCCTGCCCGACGAGATCCACGGCGAGGAGGTGTGCGCGGTGATCGTCCCCAAACCCGGCACGGAGCTGGACGCCGCCGCGCTCACCGCCTGGTCCAAGGAGCACCTCGGCAAGCACAAGTACCCGCGCCGCATCGAGTTCACGGACCAGCTGCCGCTCGGCCCCAGCATGAAGATCCTCAAGCGCGAGCTGCGGTCCACGTACACGGCCCGCTAGCCGGCGGGCGGGCGCCACGTACACGGCCAGGTAACCGGGAGGCGGGCGCCAGGTACACGGCCCGCTAGCCGGCGGGCGGGCGCGTATCACCATGTGGCGCCCCTGACGAGCGGTGAATAGGTGGGTCTACCATCGGCCCGCCATGCACGAGATATTCGGGGTCACCCCGTGGGGATTCACCGCGCTGGCCGCCGCGGCGCTGCTGGTGGGATTCTCCAAGACCGCCGTCAGCGGCGCCAACACGGTCAGTCTCGCCGTCTTCGCCGCGATCCTGCCCGCCCGCGCGTCCACCGGCGTCCTGCTGCCCATCCTGATCGTCGGCGACATCCTCGCCGTCCTCACCTACCGGCGCCACGCCCACTGGCCCACGCTGTGGCGGCTGTTCCCGGCCGTCGCCGGGGGAGTGGTGCTCGGCACGGTCTTCCTCGCCTTCGCGGGCGACGGGGCCGTGCGCACCTCCATCGGCGCGATCCTGCTGCTGATGACCGCCGTCACCCTCTGGCGGCGACGCAGGGCCGATGCCGAGCCCGAGGAGACGGCGACCCGCGCGGCCCGCGTCAGAGCGGGCTCGTACGGGGTGCTCGGCGGCTTCACCACCATGGTCGCCAACGCGGGCGGACCCGTGATGTCGATGTATCTGCTCTCCGCGGGCTTCCGCAAGCTCGGCTTCCTCGGCACCTCCGCCTGGTTCTTCCTCATCGTGAACTCCGCGAAGGTGCCCTTCAGCGTGGGCCTCGGCCTCATCGACGGGCGCTCGCTCCTGCTCGACGCGGCCCTCGTCGTCTTCGTCGTGCCCGGCGCACTGCTCGGCAAATGGGCCGTGAACCGCATCAACCAGGTCCTGTTCGAGCGGCTGGTCATCGCGGCCACGATCCTCGGCGGCCTGCAACTGCTCCTGCGCTGACCTACGCCCGGCTGAGTGTGCGGTCGGATCCGGGCCTGCGCGGCAGCCCCGACTCCAGGTCCTCCGCGAGGAGCCGCTTCGCGATCGTGTCGACCGCCGCCCGCAGATCCGCGCCCGGCGGCCGGCCCAGATCCTTCTCGACCTGGCCGGTCAGCCACTCGCCCCACGCGTGGCCGATGACGTCGGCCTCCCTGCGCCCCGCCTCCGTGTGCGAGAAGTACGTCCCCGTACGGGACAGATAGCCCTCGTCGACCATGCGCTGGAACACTGGCACCAGGACCTCCGGCGGCAGGCTGCGCCGCGCCGCGATCATGCCGAGGCTCGCGTGCCCGACCATGCGCGTGAAGAACTCCACCTGCATCACCGCCCAGGCGCCCGCGATGTCGAGCCGGGTGTCGGAGGTCGTGAGGACCTGCCGGGCGGTCTCGGTGTCCGTCGTCTGCACGATGGAGCCGACGGTGCGCTCCAGCAGATGCGCCCGGTCCCCGGTCGTGGGCTGCGCGAACCCCTCACCCATGTCCGACGAGCCCATCCGCGCGCTGTCCCGCAGCTGCACCTGCTTGAGGAAGAGCGCCACCAGGAACCCGATCACGGCCACCGGCACCGTCCACAGGAACACCGTGTGCAGCGAGTCCGCGTACGACTCGACGATCGGGGCCCGCGCGGCGGCGGGCAGCGCGTGCAGGCCCTCCGGGTTCTGCGCGGCCTTCGCCAGCGCCCCCGGATCGACGCCCGTGCCGGCCCGGGCCGCCTCCGCCACCCCGTCCGCCAGGTTCGGCTTCAGCGTGTTGGCGTAGATCGTGCCGAAGACGGCCGTCCCGAAGGAGCTGCCGAGCGTACGGAAGAACGTGACGCCCGAGGTCGCCGTGCCCAGGTCCGCGTAGTCCACGGTGTTCTGCACAGCGATCGTCAGCACCTGCATGCACAGGCCGATGCCGACGCCGAGCACGAACATGTACAGCGATTCCAGCCAGACGCCCGAATCGCTGCCCATCAGGGAGAGGAGGTACAGGCCGAGCGCCATGACGAGGGAGCCGACGATCGGGAAGATCCGGTACGTGCCCGTCTTGCTGACCACGTTGCCGGAGAAGATCGACGCGATCAGCAGGCCGATCACCATGGGCAGCGTCCGGACCCCGGAGATCGTGGCCGAGTCCCCGTCGACGTACTGGAGGTATGTCGGCAGGAACGTCATCGCGCCGAGCATCGCGAAGCCCACGATGAAGCTGAGGATCGAACACACCGTGAAGACGGGGTTGGCGAAGAGCCGCATCGGCAGCATCGGTTCGGCCGCGCGCCCCTCCACCCAGCAGAACAGCCCGAGCGCGACGATGCCGCCCGCGAACAGGCCGATGATGGTGGCGGAGCCCCACGCGTACTGGTTGCCGCCCCAGCTCGTCGCCAGGATCAGGGCGCTGGCGCCGATCGCGACCAGCGCGATGCCCAGGTAGTCGATGACCGGCCGCGTCGCCGACTTCACCACCGGGATCGTGCGGGCCGCGGCGATCACCACGATGATCGCGATCGGTACGTTGACGTAGAACGCCCAGCGCCAGGTGAGGTGGTCGGTGAAGAGGCCGCCCAGGAGCGGCCCGATGACCGTGGCCACGCCGAACACGGCACCGATCGCACCCTGGTACTTGCCGCGTTCGCGCAGCGGGATGACGTCCGCGATCAGCGCCATCGCCGTCACCATCAGACCGCCCGCGCCGATGCCCTGCATGGCGCGCCAGGCGATGAGCAGCGTCATGTTCCCGGCGAGGCCGCACAGGAACGAACCGGTGATGAAGACGATCGCCGAGACCTGGAAGACCACCTTGCGTCCGAACAGGTCACCGAACTTGCCGACGAGCACCGTGGCGACCGTCTCCGCCAGCAGGTACGACGTCACCACCCACGACATGTGCGCCGCGCCGCCCAGGTCCGAGACGATCGTCGGCAGGGCGGTGCCGACGATCGTCTGGTCCAGGGCGGCCAGCAGCATGCCGAGCACGATCGTGATGAAGACGACGTTGCGGCGGCGCTTGTCCAGCACCGGCGGGCCCGGGGTCTCGGCGGTGGGCTGTGAGGTATCGGTGGTGGCGGTCACGTCTGCAGACTCGCCCTTGGCGGCGGGCGGCGCATTCGGGTGGGGGCCGGATCGGTGACGCCGCCGGGCCGTGCGGGTGCCTCGCCAGTGGCGGGTGCGGGTCGTGCGGGGCTTGGTCGCGCACTTCCCCGCGCCCCTTAGGGAGTCCGTCCGAGCCGGGGCGCGCAGGCGGCCGCGTCCACGGGCGCGGGGTCGCTGTCCACCTGCCCGGCCAGCGACCGGGCCCAGGCCGCCACCGCCCGCGGGTCCAGGCCGCCCGGAGCCTCACCGGTCCAGGCCGTGAGGCCGTCCGCGCCGCGCCGGAGCAGGCGGGCGCCGCCCGTCGCGTTGCCGCGGGCCGCGTGGGTGAGGCCCACCGCCGTCTGGGCCAGCGCCCGCCACAGGGCGCGCTCGGACGCGGGCCCGGACTTCCAGGCGTCCTCGAAGACCTCGTGCGCGTGGAACGGGCGCCCCGCGTCGAGCAGGCCCTGCGCCTCGGCGACGGTCTCCACCGGGGTGCGCACGACGCCCTCGGGCTGACGGTCCACGCCGGGGGCGCCGTAGGGGAGGGGGCGGCCGAGACCGTCCCGGGGGCGGGCGTTGCGCGCCCGCCCCGCCTCGTCACGGTCCCGGCCGCCGCTGTGCGAAGTGCTCATGCGTCCGATTCTCGCGTACGTCGTGCGAGCGCCCCGGAATCGGTGACAAACCACCCGTGAGCTTGGGGTATTGTTCTGTCTGTCGCCGCCGGACGGGGTTTCGGAAGGCAGCCGACATCGGGACGTGGCGCAGCTTGGTAGCGCACTTGACTGGGGGTCAAGGGGTCGCAGGTTCAAATCCTGTCGTCCCGACTTAAGAAGTCGCAGGTTGTGGGGCCGTTTCAGAGAGATCTGAAGCGGCCCCGCAGTCGTTCCCGGGGTTCCTCCTCGTCGCGTACTCGCCATGGCACTGCCGGCCGTGCTCGGACCGCGTACGGGCACAGCGCCCGGGCGGCCCGGCGTCCCGGACGCCACCTGGTACGTCCTGGGCGCCGGGGCGCGCCGCGGCCCGGGCGCGTACGTCCTAAGCCATCGGGGTCACCGACGGCCCCAGCGGCACCGAGCCGTCCCGCTGGTGCGGGATGACGACCGGTGCGCTGCCCTGGGACAGGGCCACCGTCCGCGTCGGCGCCGGGATGCGGATGCCCTCCTCGCGGAAGCGCCGGTGCAGCCGCTTGATGAACTCGTGCTTGATCCGGTACTGGTCGCTGAACTCGCCGACCCCGAGGATGACGGTGAAGCTGATCCGTGAGTCGCCGAACGTGTGGAAGCGGACGGCCGGTTCGTGCTCCGGCAGCGCGCCCTCGACGTCCTTCATGACCTCCGCGACGATCTCGATGGTCACGCGCTCGACGTGCTCCAGGTCGCTGTCGTAGCCGACGCCCGCCTGCACGAGCAGGGTCATGTCCTGCTGGGGGCGGCTGAAGTTGGTCATGTTCGTGCCCGAGAGCTGCGTGTTCGGGATGATGACGAGGTTGTTGGAGAGCTGCCGCACCACGGTGTTGCGCCAGTTGATGTCGACGACGTAGCCCTCCTCGCCGCTGCTGAGCCGGATGTAGTCGCCCGGCTGCACCGTCTTCGAGGCCAGGATGTGCACGCCCGCGAAGAGGTTGGCGAGGGTGTCCTGAAGGGCGAGGGCCACCGCGAGGCCGCCCACGCCGAGCGCGGTGAGCAGCGGGGCGATGGAGATGCCGAGCGTCTGGAGGACGACCAGGAAGCCCATCGCGAGGACCACGACGCGGGTGATGTTCACGAAGATCGTCGCCGACCCGGCCACGGCCGCGCGGGACTGCGCCACCGCCCGGACGAGTCCGGTGACGACGCGGGCGGCGGTCAGCGTCGCCGCGACGATGACGAACGCCGTCAGCGTCATGTTCACGTTGCGCCCGGTGCGGGCGGTCAGCGGCAGCGCCTCGGCCGCCACCGCCGCGCCCGCGGCGACAGCGGCCCACGGTACGAGCGTGCGCACCGCGTCGACGAGCACGTCGTCCCCGCCCCAGCGCGTCCGGCTGGCCCGCTCGCCGAGCCAGCGCAGCAGGATCCGCAGGAGCAGGCCGGCCAGGAGCCCCGCGACGAGAGCGACGCCCGCGATGATCAGGTCATGGAGGTCGAGTCCGCGGGTCATCGGACGCCTCCCGGACACAACGCTGCGACGGGGCCGTATATGTGATGTTTCGTCACGTGCACCTGCTCGGTAGGGAATGGGGCCGGCGTGCGGCCGTCGAAGCGCCGCACGCCGGCCCATCCTGCCGCACGCCCGACCGGTCCGCCGCCACGAGGGCGCCCCACCGCCCCCGTGGACCCACTCGACGCGCCTCGCCTACCCCACGGCCACCGTGCGCCCCACCCGCGCCGACTCGTACGCGGCCGCGACGACCCGCAGCGCCCGCAGCCCGGACTCGCCGTCCGTCACCCCGATCGGGCCCGTGTCGTCCCCGAAGAGGAAGGCGCGCAGCATCAGCGCGTCCAGGTCGGCCCCGTAGGGGAGTTCGACCCCGGCGCGTGACGTCTCGCTGAAGCCGTGCACCTTCTGGTCGAAGGCGTCCATCTCCAGGACGGCCCGGTCGCCGATCACCTGCATCGCGAGGCCGCCCCACGCCGGATGGTGCGGCGGCTGGCTCCAGCTGCAGTCGATCGTGGCCACGGCCCCGTTGGCGTACGTGAGGGTGAGCAGGCCCGCTGTCTCGACCGGGACCTCGCCCTCGTACAGGACGTTGTTGGTCTGCGCGTACACGGTCTCCACGGCCGCGCCGCCGAACAGGTCGTCGAGGAGGTCCGCGATGTGCACCGTGTGGTCCATCAGGGCGCCGCCGCCCGCGAGTTCGGGGTCGACGAACCATCGGCGCCGCCCGCCCGGCATGTAGCCGTTGTTCGCGCCGGAGACCGCCAGCACCTCGCCCGCCGTACCCGACCGTACGGCGTCGCGCACCGCGAGATAGGCCGGGCTGAACCGCACCGGGTGCGCCACCGCCAGCCGCACCCCGGCCGCCCGGCACGCCTCGACCATGGCCGCGCCGTCCTCGACCGTGGTGGCCAGGGGCTTCTCGCACAGCACGTCCACGCCGTGCGCGGCGGCGAGTTCGACCAGGGGGCGGTGCCGGACGTTCTCGGAGCAGACCACCACCTTGTCGGGCCCCCACGCGAACAACTCCTCGTACGTGTCGACGTAGTCCACGCCCAGCCGCGTCGCGAAGTCCTTGCCGCGGACCTCGCCCGGCGCCGCCAGGTCCGTCTCCGGGTCGGCCGTGAGGACCCGCACCCCGTCCATGGCGGCGAGCAACCGCGCGAACCCGCCCGCGTGGACATGCGCGAACGACAACACCCCGACCTTCATGCCCTGCACAGTCCGGCCTCCTCGCTCGGCTTCACTTCGACGGGTTCCCCGGTGCGCGCGGACTCGGCCGCGGCGGTCGCCACGCGGACCGCCTCGACGCCGTCCCGCGCCGAGACCCGCGGCAGGGGCCCGCCCGCGACGGCTGCCGCGAACTCCCGCAGCTCCGTCAGGTAGGGGCTCTCCGTCATCGGACTGCCGGGGATGCCCTCGCCGAGCTCCCGTGTGCCCTGGGCGAGTACCCGGAAGCCGGTGTGGGCGGTCGAGTCGTGCTCCAGGATGCCGCCGGGCCCTGCCACGCGGAACGTCGTGCGGAACGGGAGGTCCGGCTGGCCCCACACCCCGAGGACGTGGCTGACCGCGCCGGACGCGTGCGTCAGCACGGCCGTGCCCGTCGCCACGTCCCCGTCGCTCGCGCCCGCCTCCTGACGGCCGCGGACCTGCGCGTGGACGCGGACCACCTCACCGGCGACGAGGCGTGCGAAGTCGAGGTCGTGGATCATCTGGTCCACCAGGATCCCGCCGGACAGGGCAGGGTCGGAGAACCAGGGCGCCCAGACCGGGTAGCGGCCCGAGCGGGTGAACCGCAGGACGGCGGGGGTGCCGATACGGCCCGCGGCCACCGCTCGCGCGAGCGCGGCGTAGGCGGGGAAGTAGCGCACGACGTGCGCCGGGAACAGCAGGACGCCCGCCGCCTCGGCCGCCTCCCGCATCTCCCGCGCCTCGTCGACGGTCAGCGCGAGCGGCTTCTCGCACACCACGTGCTTGCCCGCGGCGATCGCGTCGAGCGCGAGGTGCCGGTGGGTGAAGGTCGGGGTGCACACGTCCACGACGGTGCTGCGGTCGAGCAGCTCGGCGAGGCTGTGCACCGCCGTCACGCCGAACGCGGCGTATCGCGCGGCCAGTTGTTCAGCGTGGCCGTCGGTGGACAGGATCGTGACGCCTGCGCCCAGCTCCGTCCAGGCGGGCAGATGCGCGCGGGCGATACCGCCGGCGCCGATCAGGCCCACGTCGAGGCGTGCCATGAAGGTCCCTTCCTTGCGGGGTGCGTGTCCATACGAGGGGTGCGTTTCCCTACGAGGGGTGCGTGTCCTTACGAGGGGTGCGTGCGGGGTTCAGCCCTTCGTGCCGCTCTGGGCGATGCCCTGCACGAAGTGCCGCTGGAGGAAGAGGTAGAGGAGGATCATCGGCAGGCTCGCGATCAGTGAACCGGCCATCATCACTGGGTAGTTGGTCTCGAACTGTCCCTCCAGCGAGGTCAGTCCGGCGCTGATCGGCATTTTCGCCGGGTCGGTGTTCACCACCAGCGGCCACAGCAGATCGTTCCACGACCACATCGCCGTGATCACCGCGAGCGCGGCGAGCGCGGGCCGGATCAGCGGCAGCATGATCGACCAGAAGATCCGGAACGGGCCCGCCCCGTCGATCCGCGCGGCCTCCTCCAACTCCCGTGGCAGGGAGAGGAAGAACTGGCGCAGCATGAACGTGCCGAACGCGCTGAACATGCCCGGCAGGAACAGGGCGGGCGGTGAGTTCAGCAGTCCAAGGCGCTGGATGATGTCGTACTGCGGCAGGATCAGCAGCGACGACGGCACGAGCAGCACGGACAGGAACAGGGCGAACAGCACGTCGCGGCCGCGGAACCGCATCCGGGCGAAGGCGTACGCGGCGAGCGAGCAGAACACCAGCTGGCCCGCCGTACGCCCCGCCGTGTTGATGACGCTGTTGCCGAGCATCTCGCCGTAGGGCAACGCGGTGAACACGTCGTGGAAGGCGGCCCAGTTCCACCGCTCGGGCAGGAAGGTCGTCGGTACGTGCACGGCTTCCGGCAGTGTCTTCAGCGCGGTGAGGAGCTGCCAGAGGAACGGGAAGACCATCACGAGCGCGCCGAGCGACAGCAGCAGGTGCGTGGCGACGGAACCGCCGTCGACGCGGCGCAGGCGGTCACGCATAGTGCACCCACTTCTTCTGGAGCCGGAACTGGAGGGAGGTCAGGGCCGCGGTGAGCAGCATCAGCAGGAAGGCGAGCGCGGCCGCCGCGCCCTGGTTGTTCTGCTGGAACGCCCACTGGTAGAAGAGGCTCACCACGGACTGCGTGGAGCCGAGCGCCGGATTGGTCGGGCTCATCATGACGTAGATGAGGTCGAACATCTGGAGTGAGTTGATCACGCAGATGACGGCCGCGAAGAAGATGCTCGGGCTCAGCAGCGGCAGCGTGATCGTGAAGAAACGGCGCACCGCGCCCGCGCCGTCCAGCTCGGCCGCCTCGTAGTAGTCCTGCGGGATGCCCTTGATCCCCGCGATGAAGATGATCAGGTAGTAGCCGACGCTCTGCCACACGGAGACGACGCCGATCGCCCACAGCGCGGACGACGGGTCGGAGGCCCAGAAGTGCCGGGAGACGCCGAACCACGACAACACCTCGTTCAGGAGGCCGAAGTTGCCGTTGTAGAGCCAGTTCCAGACGAGCCCCACCGCGACCGGCAGCGTGACGAACGGGATGAAGTACAGTGCGCGGTAGACGCCGACGCCGCGCAGCCCGCGCCGGTTCAGGAGCGCCGCGACCGCGATCGACAGCGGCAGCGTGACCAGGCCGATCACCCCGTACAGCAGCGTGTTGCCGACCGCGCGCCACACCGTGACGTCCTTGACGACCCGGGCGTAGTTGTCACCGCCCGTCCAGGTGTTGCCGCCGAAGGGGCCGAAGTGGGTGAAGCTGAAGCCGAACGTCTGGATCATCGGCCAGATGTAGAAGACCAGGAAGCCGATGCCGAGGGGCGCGATGAAGAGGTACGCGGCTTTCTGCGTCCGGGAGTTGGGCCCGCGGGCGGCGGCACCGCCGGGTCCGGCTTTCGAGCGCGGTTTCCTGATCCGGCCGTCCGCCTCCGCGGCGGCCGTCGACGGGAACACGGCCATCACTTGCCCTCCTCGTCGAGCGCCCGGTCCATCTGCTTCGCCAGCGTCCGTGCCGCCGCCTCGATGCCGCCCTTGCCGCTGAACGGAGCGCCGAGCAGCAGATACTCCTGGTCCTCCCAGACGGCCGTGTTGCGTGAACTCGGGTACGGGACCGCGTAGTCGAGCATGTCGACGAAGCACCGCAGGTCGAACTCGGGCATCGACTTCAGCCAGGCTCCTTGCGTTCCCTCGTACGAGGAGATGGTGATGCCGCCCTTGGACTGGATCTCCGCCGCCTCGCGCCGCGCCATGAAGTCCACGAACTTCCAGGCGGCTTGCTTCTTGCGGGACTTGGCGCTCACGACGTTGGCGAGGCCGTGAATGACGGTGGCCCGCTCGCGGCCCTTCGGCAGCACGGCGACGCCGCCGTGGTCCTTGATGGCGGGCGTGCCGTACATGAACGACGCCATCGCGGAGAGGTCGTAGTTCATCGCCACCTGCTCCGACAGGAACAGATTGCGGGCCCGCACCTCCGACATGGCGCTCTGCGGCGGCGACCACCCGCGGTCCACCAGATCCGTCCAGAGCCGCAGCCCCTCGACGGACCGCGGCTCGGCGAACCCGGAGCGCCCGTCGCGCAGGACGTATCCGCCCGCGCCGAAGATCGTCGGGTAGAACTTCACCTGACGGTCCATCTCGGCGGCGATCCCGTAGACCCGCTTCCCCGGATTCGTCAGTTCGCGCGCGGCGTCGCGCAGGTCGTCCCACGTCCAACTGTCGTCCGGGTACGTGATGCCCGCTCGGTCGAAGAGCGCCTTGTTGTACCAGAGTCCGATGGTGTCGAAGTCCTTCGGAATCCCGTACTGCTCGCCCTTGTACGCGTAGATGTCGACGAGTGCCCCGGGGTGTTTGCCGACGGGGGTGCGGTCCCGGGCGATGTGTCCGTTCAGCGGCTCAAGGACGCCGTTCGCCGCGTACAGCTGGATGTTCACCGCGTTCATCCAGAACACGTCGGGGGCCGTGCCGCCGCGCATCGCCGTACGCAGGGTCGTCCAGTACGAGGTCCAGGGGGTGAGCTGGATCTCCACGGACAGCCCGGGGTTCTCGCGCTCGAACGCCGCGATGATCTGCCGCATCCCCGGCGCCTGGGCGGGATCCCAGATGCCGTACGAGAGGGTGGTGCGGCCCCGCGACGAGGCGGTGTCCGAAGCGCCACCGCCGCACCCGGCGGCGAGCGGTGCCGCCGCGAGCGCGCCGGCGATCAGCGTTCTCCTGCGCATACGCGTCTCCGGTCGATAGGAGGAAGGAAGGCAGAGGTCAGTGCGGTACGGGAGGCCGTAACGGGTGGTCGGTGCGGGGGAGTTCGGCCTCCACGGCGTCCAGGGCGCGGCGCACCGCACCGAGGGCCACGCCCTCGCGGCCGAGCGTGCTGACCGCGATGCGCGGCACGTGCAGGGTCAGCGGCCGCAGATGCTTGGTAAGCAGCGGGACCAGTGGTTCGCCGACGGGGGCCAACGCGCCGGAGAGCACGAGGAGTTCGGGATCGAGGGCAAGGACGAGCGCCGCGATGCCGGGGGCGGCCCCGGACAGGTACCGGTCGAGCATGGCGAGAGCCCCGCAGTCACCGGCGCGCACGGCTCGCGCGAGCGCCTCCGTCCCGGACTCCCCGGGGCGTCGCTCCCCGTCCCACACGAGGTTCTTCCCGGCTTCCTCCAGGCCGAGTTGGGGCAGGATGCCCAGCTCGCCCGCGCCGCCGCGGCGCCCGCGGTGGAGCCGCCCGTCGATCATCAGGCCGCACGAGATGCGCCGACCCACGAGCACACACGCCACGTCGTCCGCCAGCACCGCCGCGCCCCGCCAGTGCTCGGCCAGCACGGCGAGGTTCACGTCGTTCTCCACGAGGACGCGGCACGGCACGTCGTCCGAGAGGCGACGCGCCAGGTCCAGGTCGGTCCAGTCCGGCACGATCACCGAGACGATCCGCCCGGTGTCGTCGACCATGCCCGGCACGCCGACACCCATCGACCACACGTCGGCGGGGCCGAGGCCCTGCTCCGTGAGGAAGCGGCGCAGCCGGCCACGCAACAGCCCGATGCGCTCGGCGCCCGTCGACTCCGGCGGAAAGTCCTCGCGGTGACGGGCGACGATCTCACCGTCGAGCCGCGCGAGCAGCAGTACGAGTTTCCGGAGGCCGATGTCGACCCCGACCACGTGCCCGGCCTCGGCGCGGAACCGGAACCGGCGCGCGGGCCGCCCCGGGGCCCGCCCGGCCGCCGGGGCGTCCGTCTCGGCGATCCAGCCCTGTGCGGTCAGCTCCTCCACGAGGGCCTCGACCGTCGGTCTGGACAGCCCCGTCGAGGTGGCGAGCCCGCTCACCGTCCTGGGGCTCTCCTGCCGCAACGCCCGCAGCACCACAGCGGTGTTGAGCCCGCGTAGTGCCGTGAGATCGTGCCCGCGCGCCCTGCCGTGCACCGCCATGGCCTGATGTCCTCCGCACGCCGGTCGGTCGGGTTGCGCAGGACTGTTGCATAACTCCAATGGCTTGGGAAGCCCACCCGTACCGAAATTACGCAGAACTCCTGCGAATTGAACGACCCGGAGCGCGACAGCGGTGGCCGGAGATCGTCACACATGCCCCATTGACGCCTGTTCGGCCCGGCGCCGAGGGTGGAGGGTATGACCCAACTGTCCGAGCATCTGCGCCAGGCCACCCCCGTCGTCGCGCAGCGCGGGGAAGGCGTCCACCTCTACGACATCGACGGCCGCCGCTATCTGGACTTCACCGCCGGGATCGGGGTCACCAGTACCGGCCACTGTCATCCACGTGTCGTCGCCGCAGCGCAGGAACAGGTCGCCACCCTCATCCACGGCCAGTACACGACCGTCCTGCACGAGCCGTTGCAACGGCTCGTCGAGAAGCTCGGCGACGTGCTCCCGGCCGGCCTCGACAGCCTGTTCTTCGCGAACTCGGGGAGCGAGGCCGTCGAAGCGGCGATGCGGCTGGCCCGGCAGGCCACGGGGCGCCCCAACATCGTGGTGGCGCACGGCGGTTTCCACGGCCGCACCGTGGCCGCCGCGTCACTGACCACGTCCGGCACGAAGATCCGGACCGGGTTCGGGCCGCTGATGGCGGGCGTCGCCATCACCCCCTTCCCCAACGCCTACCACTACGGCTGGGACGAGGAGACGGCCACGCGGTTCGCGCTGCGCGAGTTCGACCACCTCCTGCAGACGGTCACCGACCCCGACGACACGGCGGCGATCCTCGTCGAACCGGTCCTCGGCGAAGGCGGCTACGTCCCCGCCAACACGGCCTACCTGCAAGGGTTGCGCGAACGCGCCGACCGGCACGGCATCCTGCTGATCCTCGACGAGATCCAGACCGGCGTCGGCCGCACCGGCCGGTTCTGGGGCCACGACCACTTCGACGTCAGGCCCGACGTGCTGATCACGGCGAAGGGCCTGGCCAGCGGCTTCCCCCTGTCGGGCATCGCGGCGTCCGCCGAACTGATGCACAAGGCCAGGCCCGGCTCCCAGGGCGGCACGTACGGCGGCAACGCGGTCGCCTGCGCGGCGGCCTGCGCCACGCTCGACGTCATCGCGGAGGAGGGCCTGGTGGCCAACGCCGCGGCGATGGGCGCACGGCTGCGCACCGGCCTGGAGGACATCGCGGCGAAGACCCCGGCCATCGGCGACGTACGCGGCCTCGGCCTGATGCTGGCGAGCGAGTTCACGACCCCGGAGGGCGAACCCGACCCGGCGACCGCCCTGCGGGCCCAACAGGCGGCGGCGGAGGAGGGCCTGCTCCTCCTGACCTGCGGCCCGTGGGGCAACGTGGTCCGCATGATCCCGGCCCTGGTGGTGACGGAACCCCAGGTGGACGAGGCCCTCCGGGCATGGTCGTCGGCGCTGGCGGCGTAACTCCGGGCCGGGCCGAACCCGGGCTCGAACCACGCCCAGCCCCGCCAGGGGCGCGGGGAACGGCGCGCGCAACCCACGACAACGCGCACCGCCCCGAGGCCCATGGAGCCCCGACGTATCCAGCCCCGCCGGGGCGCGGGGAACTGCGCGCGCAACCCACGACAAGCCGCACCCGGCACGAAACGCACACCTCACCGGCGCGCACCGCTCCAAGGCCCATGGAGCCCCGGCATGTCCAGCCCCGCCAGGGGCGCGGGGAACTGCGCGCGCAACCCACGACAACGCGCACCCGGCACGCAAACCCACACCCCACCGGCGCTCACCCGCACCGGCCCGGCGCACCCCCACCAAGACCGAGCCCCCACCCCCTGATGGAGTCACCCCATGACGACCGCCCCCCGCGTCATCGAAGCCGTACCGAAGCAACTCCACATCGCAGGCACCTGGCACCCCGCGGCAGCAACCCGCACGATGCCCGTCGACAACCCGGCCACCGGCACCACCCTGTGCGCCGTCGCCGACGCGAGCCCGGAGGACGGCCGGGCCGCCCTGGACGCGGCGGTGGCCGCCCAGCGGGACTGGGCCGCCACCCCTCCCCGGACCCGCTCGGAGATCCTGCGCCGGGCCCACGAGATCATCCTCGACCGCACCGAGGACCTCGCTCTCCTCATGACCCTGGAGATGGGCAAGCCCCTCGCGGAGGCCCGCGGCGAGGTCGCGTACGCCGCGGAGTTCTTCCGCTGGTTCGCCGAGGAGGCGGTCCGGATCGACGGCGGCTATGCCCTCAGCCCCGACGGCCGCAACCGCCACCTGGTCCTGCGTCAGCCCGTCGGCCCGTGTCTGCTCATCACGCCCTGGAACTTCCCGCTCGCCATGGGCACCCGCAAGATCGGCCCCGCCGTCGCCGCGGGCTGCACCATGATCCTCAAGCCGGCTCCGCAGACCCCGCTCTCCACCCTCGCCCTGACCGGGATCCTCACCGAGGCGGGCCTGCCGCCCGGCGTCCTCAACACGGTCACGACAAGCGACGCCGGCGCACTCGTCGAGCCCTTGCTGCGCGGCGGCGGCATCCGCAAACTGTCCTTCACCGGCTCCACGCAGGTGGGCCGGGCCCTGCTCGCCCAGTGCGCCGACACGGTCGTACGGACCTCGCTCGAACTCGGCGGCAACGCCCCGTTCATCGTCTTCGACGACGCCGACCTCGACGCGGCCGTGGACGGCGCGATGGTCGCCAAGATGCGCAACATGGGGGAGGCTTGCACCGCCGCCAACCGGATCTACGTGCACAGCTCCGTCGCCGAGGAGTTCGCGACCCGGCTGACCGCGAGGATGTCCGCCCTGACCGTCGGGGACGGCGCCGCGCCCGGCACCGACGTCGGGCCGCTCATCGACGCGGCCGGCCGGGCCAAGGTCGAGGCCCTGGTACGCGACGCCGTGGACCGCGGGGCGAAGGTCCTGACCGGCGGCGAACTCCCCCCGGGCGAGGGCAACTTCTACCCGCCCACCGTCCTCGCCCAGGTCCCGCGCGACGCCGAACTGACCGGCACGGAGATCTTCGGGCCCGTCGCCGCGCTGTTCACGTTCGACGACGAGGACGACGTGGTTCAGGCCGCGAACGACACGGAGTGGGGCCTCGTCAGCTATGTCTTCACCCGTGACCTGGACCGCGCACTGCGGGTCGGTGAACGCCTGGAGACGGGCATGGTCGGCCTCAACACCGGTCTCGTGTCGAACCCCGCGGCCCCCTTCGGCGGCGTCAAGCAGTCGGGTCTGGGCCGGGAGGGCGGCCGGGTGGGCATCGAGGAGTTCCTGGAGTACAAGTACCTGGCCATCCCCACCGGCTCCTGACCGCCCACGGCTCACGGCCTCCACCAGAACGGCCGCGCCACTCCCGACCACCGCACCACTCCCGACCGCTGCACCACTCCCGACCGCTGCACCACTCCTGACCACCGCGGCAGTCACATCCGCTCCACCGCCCGGAACCCGGCGAGCCGGGAGAGCAACGAGCGGGCGGGAGGCGCGAGTTCGGCCACGGACATCTCCTCGCCCGCGTTCAACAGGCCGACGACGGCGGAGAGTTCGGGCGCGGTCAGGTCGGTCTCCAGGACGTGCCCGCACGCGGCCACGAGCCGCCGCCCCGTCGTCTCGGCCCACACCACCCGCTCGACGGCCCGCACGGTGTCGTCGTCGGTGAAGTGTCCCGGCCGGGTGGGCGGCGGGACCGGCCGCAGCCCGCCGTCCGTCGCGTGGAGCAGCGCCTCCCGTACCAACCGCCGCCGCAGCGCCGCCGGACGCGCCGCCTCGCGATAGTGGGCGAGCGCCTCGGCGAGCACCGGGGGCAGCCCGTCCACGTCGTCCCGTACGAGGATGTCGTCGCCGCCCCACCGCGTCTGCGGGGAGGCCGGGTCGGGGCCGGGCGCGAGCAGCGAGCGCAGTCCGTGTCCCGGCTCGGGCGCGGCCCGCGGGACGCCCAGGTGCACGACGGCGGCCGGTGACCGGCTGGGCTCGGCGACGTACCGCTGACCGGCGGGCCAGTACAGCAGGTCTCCCGGAGCGGGCCGGGCGAGCGACCACCGCCCGTCCTGGGCCAGGCGCAGCCGGGGCCGCCCGAGCAGGGTGTAGAGGAACGTCGCGCTCGTGGTGGACGTCGTCCGGTCAGGGCCGGGCATCCCGTGGAACAGGGTGGTACTGGCCCCGAGCATCGGCTGGCCCGTGCGGTCCCACAGCCCGGCGAGGAAGTTCCGCGCCCTGAGCCACACGGGGTGGTGACAGGCGTGCAGTCCGCGTACGAGGAGGGTGAACGGTTCGCGGGCCGACTGCCCGAGGAGCCGCCGGTCGTACCGGTCGAAGGAGCCGTCCTCCGGCTGCGGCAGCAGATCCCCGGGGTCGGTCAGGCGCCGCGGCCCGAGGGCGAAGCTCACCTGCCCGGCCGAGGGCCGCCGCGCCGCGGTGACCGAACTCTCGAAGACCTCGTGCGCGTCGAACGGGGCGGTCCGCAGCGCCGCGCCCTTGATCAGCACAGGCCGCCGGTCCCAGTACGCGTCGAGGAACGTGTCCCACTCGAACGACTCCAGGACGGCGACGCGAAGTATCGGGAGAGGACTCACGATCCCGGCTCCGAATCCGGACCTGGCCCCGGCCCCGAATCCGGCTCCGGTATGGGCCCGGGCTCTGGTCCTGGCTCCGGCTCGGGTTCCAGTTCCAGGGCGCGCACCTGGTACAACTCGCCGAGCATTGCCAGGAGTTCGGTGCTCCCCGCATGCAGGTCGCAGGATTCGGCGAGCGCCGCGACGGTGGTTCGCGGGGCCGCGTCGAGGTGGGCGAGGACGCGGGAGGCCGCCGGGCCGGTGCCGTGCCGCGCGTGCCCGTGCGCGGCCCAGATCAGCGGATCCGCGCCGGCACGTACGCGCAGGATCTCGGTGGTGCGGCGCAAGCGGTGCCGGGCGGTGAGCGTGACGCCGGGTCGGGGCGGTGGGGCCGGGGCGAGCCCGGCGGCGGAGCGCAGACCTGCCCAGCGCAGCAGCAGCGCGCGTTCGGGTTCGCCGCCGGTGAGGGCGGCCGCGTAGCGCCGGGCGGGCTCGGTGAACCGGAGCGGGGGATGGAGCCGTCCGTCGGGGGCGGCGGGTGCCGGGTGCGGGAGCGTGGGTTGCTCGTCGCCGGGCAGCGGGCGGCGGCGCAGCACCTCCCCGACGACCGCGCCGACGTACGGGAGGGCCGAGGCGGTGCGGACGGGCACGGTCAGCCGCAGGGTGGTGCACGGTCGCGTACGGTCGTCGAGGTGGGTGCTGCCCGCGGGCCAGTGCACCAAGTCACCTGCGCCGGCGCGCAGTTCGAACTCGGTGCCGGTGTGCTCGGGCCGTACCCGCACCGTCAGGGAGCCGTCGAGGACCCAGGTGAGCGCTGCCGCGTCGGGGCGCGCCCCGATCTCCTCGGTGGCCTGGTGCCGGGCGCCGACGGCCAACTCCGCGGCGACGGGCAGCGGGGGGTGGCCGACGTGCCGCCACAGGCCCGCCACGGTATCCCGGACCCGGGACCAGAGCGTGAAGTCGAGGGCGAGCGCGTGCTCGGCGGTCAACAGCCATCCTTCGCTGCCCAGTTGGCCGGAACCGGTCAGGCGGTCGGCGTATCCGGCGGCGGTCCCGTCCGCGGGCGAGGGCAGCAGCGGCCCGGGATCGCGGAGCACGCCGTCCGCGACGGCCAGCCGGACCCGTGTCGGCCGCGGGGCGCCGGCCGCGGCTGTCAGGAGGCGGTGTGCCGCCGCCGCGTCCAGGCCGGGCCGAGGGGCGCCGGTGACGACGACCGGCTCCTTCGCCCAGTGCTTCTCCGCGAAATGCCGCCATGCGTCGGCGGGCGGCACGGGCGCACGGGTGGGCTCGCGGTTGTGGTTCATCGGGCCTGGGATTCTCCTCGGTCCCTCGTCCGGGGGCGGCGTGACAGGCCTGGTGACCCTGTCAGAGGCGTTCCGGCGCCGTCAACGACTTACGGAGAAGCGGTGAACATCTGGCGCGAACGCGCGTCTGCTCCCGTACGGCACCGCGTCACCCGGCTTCACCGCTGCCCCTGGACCGTCCGGACCGCGCTGCCCGCCTGCCAGTCGGCCCATGACATGTTCCAGCCGTTGAGCCCGTTCGCCGGATTGACCGTCTCCTCGCCCGAGCGGCGCACCTCCACGACGTCGCCGAGGATCGAGCTGTCGTAGAACCTGGCGCCCGGCGTCGACGGATCGTCCGCGCCCTGGGTGTCCCGCAGGCCGACGCAGCCGTGGCTGGTGTTGCTCGTGCCGAACGTGGAGGCGGCCCCCCAGTAGTTGCCGTGGATGAAGGTGCCGGACGTGGTGAGGCGCTGGGCGTGCGGCACGTCGTCGATGTCGTACTCGTCGCCGAGCCCCACGGTCGTCGAGTCCATCCGGGTCTCCTCGAACCGCTCGGATATAACCATCTTCCCGGCCCAGGTGGGGTGTTCGGCGTCGCCGCCGCTGACGTCGTACGTGGCGATCTCCTTGCCGTCGCGCCGCACGGTCATCGATCTGGCGCGCAGGTCCACGACGCTGATCTGCTCGCGCCCTATGTGGAAGGTGACGTCCTTGTGCTGCGTGCCGAAGACCCCGTCGGCGCCCTCGACGTCCTTCAGCCGCAGGCTCAGCGTGATCCGCGTACCCACCGCCCAGTACGTCTCGGGGCGGAAGTCGAGCCGGGTGTCGCTGAACCAGTGCCCGGCGATCTCCACGTCCGGGTCCGCGGTCACGGTGATCGCCTTCTGCACCGCGGCCCGGTCCGTCACGGCTTTCGTGAAGGTGAGCGAGACGGGCATGCCGACGCCGGAGGGGGTGTAGTGGGCGACGAAGGTGGTGCCCGGCTTCCGGGTGGTGAAGCGGGTCGTGTGCACGGCGCTGCCGCCCTCGACCTCGGCGCTCACGGTGTACTGCGTCCCTGAGGCGGGGCGGGCGGAGGAGGTCCACGTGGTCCGCCCGTCGTCGTACGTCCCCTTCAGGCGCGTTCCGTCGGCCGCGGTGACCTCGACGGCGCTCAGGGCCCCGCCACTCACCGCGACCCTGACCGGGCTGGTGAAGTCGGCGTTCCGCGCGCCGGCCGCGGGGACGACGCTGAGCCGCGCCTCGGCGGCCCCGCCGCTCTTCGCGCCCGCACAGCCCGCGACCGTCGCCGCCGAGGCAGCGCCCAGCGCGCCGAGCACGCCACGCCGCGACCAGCGACCCGTTCCACCCGCTGTCCGCATTCGAGAGTCACCCACACCGCGCCTTCCTGATCCATGCCCGTGGCCTCCTGGGACGACGAATGGTGCCCGGGCGACCTGGGGGAATCCTTGAAGAATGGCGCGCTTGTCTTAGATCTTCCTTTGAGCGTGTGGGGCGTGTGGGGCGTGTACGGCGCCGGGGCGTCGGCGCCCGACGCATGTACGGCGCTTCGGCGACGCCTGGGCTGAAAAACGCAGCGCGTGAACCTGGGGTGTCGAATCCCGCGCCCGCGCCGATGGCGTACCTACGGGCAGGACTCGCCGAACTTGACGGCCTTGAACTCGACCGGCTGCCCCGAAAGCGCCGCGCCCGCGGCCGGGGTCTGGCTGCACACCTGCCAGTTCGACTCCATGAACACGATGCGGTCGTCCGCGCTCGCGTCCTTCACGTCGATCGATGTGCCGGAATCGAGGGCGCCGCGGGCCGCCTTCACCGACTTGCCCGTGAACGAGGGCATCGTGCCGCCGGCCTTCGCGGGCGCCTGGTCGTCCTTGGCCGGGCAGGACTCGTCGGTCTTCACCGCGCCGAAGCCGAGCATGGTCGTTGTCGGCACGTTCGTCCCCGCGTCCACGCTCTGGAAGCACACCTTCCAGTCCCGGTCGAGGACTTGCCTGCGGTCCCGGCCCGCCGAGTCGTGCGACGTGAGGATGGAGAAGCCCTCCGCCTGCGCCTTGTCCTGCGCGGACTGGAGGCCCATGCCGACGAACTTCGGCACCGCCTTCTTCTTCCCGGCGCTCGGGGCGGCGCTCGTCGCCGGCGTCGACGGCGTGCCGGTGCTGGCGCTGGGCGCGGTCGTAGGGGCGGTGGACGGCTTGGAGCTGACCGTATCGGCTGCACCGCAGGCGGTCAGCGCGAGGACCGCGGCGGAACAGGACAGCGTGGCGACGATGATGCGGGTACGCACGGATTCCCCCAGATGGTGCCGGTACAGGCGGCACACGATAGGCCCGTGGTGAGGGAGATATGACGGTGCGTCACACAACCGTGACCTGGTGGGGGTGGATCGCGCGTGGTGACTGGCCGGCACCGATGCCGCATGGGGTCGGCGGTCTGCCGCACTCGGACGCGAGGCCGGTGATCCATCGCACTCGAACGAGTGTTCGCCCCGGAGGAGTTTTGCTCCGCACAGGACCCGTCCGGCGCCGGAATCGCGAGGGCTCCTGGCCTGTGGAAAGGTGGCAGGAGAAATGTCCCGTAGGTCTTTATCAGGGTCTTACGGGACGGTTGTCCGTCCGTCCATGCCCCTGGGAGGCGTCATGTCCTCGAAGCGCCGCCGCAAGAAGAAGGCCCGCCGCAAGCACGCCGCGAACCACGGCAGCAGGCCGCAGTCCTGACCGCGTCACGCCCTATGCACGAGTCCTTCACCGGCCACCGTCGCCCACTCCGTGACCAAGGCCTCGTACTCCGCCCGGTCCTCGGAGGTCAACTGACCGCCGGTGCGCGCCCACAGGTCGCGAATCTGCTGGTTGACCACATCGGGGGAACGGTCGGAGCGCGGAGTGGGAATGGAGGACATGTGAACGAGGGTAGGGGATCGGTGCGCCTATGTGCTCCTCACTGTCACGTGGTCATCGCCATGTGTGATGTTCGCCATGGTGCGCAACCCCTCACGGTTTGCGCGCGACCCCCGCGTACAGCGGCACGGCGGTCCCGTCCCGCTCCTCGTCGACGGCCAGCTCCGGATGCCACTCCGGCAACCAGACCACGCCCGGGTCCAGCAACTCCAGCCCCTCGAAGAACTTCGCCATCTCCTCGCGGGTGCGCGGCACCAGCGTGACCCCGCTCGCCGCGTACATGTCGACGGCCCGCCGGGTGCGCTCCGGGTCGTGGTCGGAGGCGAGTTGGGACAGCACCAGGTGGCTGCCCGAGGGGAGCGCGTCCACCAGTGTGCGGACGATGTCGTACGCGCCCTGCTCGTCGGGGATGAAGTGCAGGAGCGCGATGAGCGAGACGGCCACGGGGCGGTCGAAGTCCAGGATCTCCCCGGCGAGATCGAGGATCTTCCGCGGTTCACGGGCGTCCGCCTGCACATAGCGGGTCACCCCCTCCGGGGTGCCGCGCAACAGGGCCGCCGCGTGCGCCAGCACGATCGGGTCGTTGTCCACGTAGACGACGCTCGTCTCGGGCGCCGCGGTCTGCGCGATGCGGTGCAGGTTCGGTTCCGTCGGAATGCCCGTGCCGATGTCGAGGAACTGACGCACCCCGAGCCGCGCCGCCAGCATCCGCGTCGCGCGCTGCATGAACCAACGGTTGTGCCGCGCCCCGTACTTGGCCGTCGGCTCCATCGCCGTGATCTGCCGCCCGAGCTCCTCGTCGACCGGATAGTTGTCCTTGCCGCCGAGGAACCAGTCGTACACCCGGGCCGGATGCGGCTTGCTGGTGTCGATGGTGGGGGTGGCGGGGGACGGGTCCGTCATGGGTCAACTCCCTGGTCGGGGCGGTCTGTTCGAGCGTGCGTCCGATCATCCTGCCGTACGTGTGTGACGCGCGGGGCGCAATCGGGGAGGATGGCCGCCGCCCGGACCACGGCGGGCGGACAGCGGAGCCGTACGCGAACAGGAGCAGTGCGCATGAATGGTGTCCCCCGGCGGCTCGACATCTCCAGGGCCGGCCTCGCCGACTGGCCGGTGATCCACGGCTGGGCCGCCGCGGAGGGCTGGAACCCCGGCCGCCACGACGAAGCCGCCTTCTTCGCGCAGGACCCCGACGGCTTCTTCCTCGGCCGGATCGACGGAGAGCCCGTGTCGGCGGTCTCCGTCGTCAATTACGGCGCCGAGTACGCCTTCCTGGGCTGCTACCTCGTCCGGCCCGACCTGCGCGGCCGCGGCCACGGACTCGCCACCTGGCGGGCCGGGCTCGCCCACGCGGGCGGCCGCACCGTCGGGCTCGACGGCGTCGTCGCCCAGCAGGACAACTACCGCAGGTCCGGGTTCGCACCGGCCCACCGCACGATCCGGTTCACCGGGACCCCCCTCCCCGGCGCTCCGGACCCCGGCATCCCTGCCCCCGGTACACCTCTCCCCGGCACCCTTGCCCCCGGCATCCCCGCCCCCGACGCCCCCGGCATCCCCGCCCCCGGTACACCTCTCCCCGGCACCCTTGCCCCCGGCATCCCCGCCCCCGACGCCCCCGGCACCCCCGCCGCGAACCGTGCCGCGCGCCCGGACGGGATCGTGCCGGCCGGCGACGACCTCGGCGCTCTCCTCGCGTACGACAGCGCCTGCTACCCCGCCGACCGGCCCCGCTTCCTGCGCTCCTGGCTCACCACGGACGGGCACACGGCGCTCGCCCGCGTCGTCGACGGCCGTGTCACCGGGTACGGAGTGGTGCGCCCGGCCCGCGACAACCGGCGGATCGGGCCGCTCTTCGCGGACACCGCCGACGACGCGCGGGCCCTGTTCGACGCCCTCGCGCCCGGAGCCGGGCCGGTCGGCATCGACGTACCGGAGACGAACGCCGAGGCCATCGCGCTCGTCACGGCTCGCGGCCTGACGGCCGGGTTCGAGACGGCCCGCATGTACACCGGCCCCGTCCGGCCCTTCGCACAGCACCGCGTCTTCGGGGTGACCACACTCGAACTTGGCTGAGGGCGGCGGGCGTTACGCCCCGTGCCGTCCTTCCCCGGCCGCGAACCGCTCCGCGCCCTTCAGCCCCTCCGTCAGCACGCCCGCCCCGTGGCGCAGTTCGTTGCGCATGGCCGTGACCTCGTCCGAGCCGCCCTGCTCACGCACCGAGGCGAGATCGCTGCGCAGGCACGCCTGCGGGAACGCCGCGAGCCGCGCGGCCAGCGCCTCGGCGGCGGCGCGGGCCCGGCCCGGCGGAACCAGGCGGTTGGCCAAACCGATCTCGTACGCCTCACGAGCCGGGACGGGGCGGCCGGTCAGGATCAGGTCCATGGCGCGGCTCTCGCCGATGAGGCGCGGCAGCCGCACCGTGCCGCCGTCGATCAGCGGGACGCCCCAGCGGCGGCAGAACACGCCGAACACCGCGTCCTCCTCGGCGACGCGCAGATCGCACCAGAGGGCGAGTTCGAGGCCGCCCGCCACCGCGTGGCCGCTGACCGCCGCGATCACCGGCTTCGTCAGGCGCAGCCGCGTCGGGCCCATCGGTCCCTCGCCGTCCGGCGCCACGCGGTTGCCGCGCTCGGTGCCGACGGCCTTGAGGTCGGCGCCCGCGCAGAACGTGCCGCCCTCGCCCCACAGGACCGCCGCCCTCGCCGACTCGTCCGCCTCGAACGCCCGGAAGGCGGCGGCGAGTTGCGCGGCCGTCGGGCCGTCGACGGCATTGCGTGCCCCGGGGCGGGCCAGGACGATCGTGGTGACAGGACCTTCGCGTTCGACACGGACGGACGGCATGCGGGGATCCTCCCACGGGCCGGCCGTCCCGCCCCACCGTCCCGTCCCGTCCCTCCGTCCCCTTCCGCGGTCTCGTTCCGGGGTCTCGTTCCGGGGTCCACCCCTCGAATCGTTGACCTCAAGATTGGTTGAGGTCCTAGGGTCGTCCCCATGAGCATGGAAACGACAGCCTGGACGCAGCTGCACAGCGTCATGAACGCCCAGAACGGCGCTCCGCACAACCGTCCCTTCGCCCGCGAGACGCTGCGCCGCATCGCCGCCTTCGCCCGTCCCCACCGGCGCCGCATCACCCAGTTCGTGATCCTCAGCATCCTCGGCGCGCTACTCGCCGTGGCGACACCCCTCCTCGCCGGGCATGTCGTCGACGCCATCGTGGGCGGTGACGGGCAGGACGTGGTGATCCGCCTCGCCGTGCTCATCGCGGTCATCGCCCTGGCCGAGGCGGGGATCGGGCTGCTGGCCCGCTGGCTCTCCGCCAACCTCGGCGAGGGCCTCATCCTCGACCTGCGCACCGCGGTCTTCGACCACGTCCAGCGGATGCCCGTCGCGTTCTTCACGCGCACCCGCACCGGCGCGCTGGTCAGCCGCCTCAACAACGACGTCATCGGCGCCCAGCGCGCCTTCAGCAACACCCTGTCCGGGGTCGTCGGCAATGTGGTCACGCTGCTGCTGACCCTGGCTGTCATGCTCACGCTGTCCTGGCAGATCACCCTCCTCTCCCTCGTCCTGCTCCCCATCTTCGTGCTGCCTGCCCGCCGCATGGGAACCCGGATGGCCCGGCTCCAGCGCGAGGCCGCCGCCCACAACGCGGCCATGGGGACCCGGATGACCGAACGGTTCTCCGCGCCGGGCGCCACGCTCGTGAAACTGTTCGGCCGGCCCGAGGAGGAATCGGCCGAGTTCGCCGCCAGGGCGCGCCGGGTCCGCGACATCGGCGTCCGCACGGCCATGGCCCAGTCGGCGTTCATCACGGCGCTGACCCTCGTCTCGGCCCTCGCCCTGGCGCTCGTCTACGGCCTCGGCGGCTACTACGCGCTGGACGGCACCCTGGAGGCGGGCGCCGTCGTCTCGCTGGCCCTGCTCCTCACCCGCCTGTACGCGCCGCTCACCTCCCTGGCCGGGGCCCGCGTCGAGGTCATGAGCGCCCTCGTCAGTTTCGAGCGCGTCTTCGAGGTTTTGGACCTCAAACCGCTGATCGAGGAGAAGCCGGACGCGCGCGAGGTCCCGGACGGGCCGGTCGCGGTGGAGTTCGACGACGTCCGCTTCGGCTACCCGTCCGCCGACAAGGTCTCCCTCGCCTCCCTCGAAGAGGTCGCCTCGCTCGACACCCGGGGCGGCGCGGAAGTCCTGCACGGCGTGAGCTTCCGCGCCGAACCGGGCCAGACGATCGCCCTGGTCGGCTCCTCCGGAGCGGGCAAGTCGACGATCGCGCAACTGCTGCCCCGCCTCTACGACACCGACGCCGGCACCGTCCGGATCGGCGGCATCGACGTACGCGACCTGAGCGCTCCGGCGATGCGGGCCACCCTCGGCATGGTCACCCAGGACGGCCACCTCTTCCACGAATCGGTCCGCGCCAACCTGCTGCTGGCCAGGCCGGGGGCGAGCGAGGAGGAGCTGTGGGACGTCCTGCGCCGGGCCCGCCTCGACGCCCTCGTCCGCGAACTGCCGGACGGCCTGGACACGGTCGTCGGGGAGCGCGGCTACCGCCTCTCCGGGGGCGAACGCCAGCGCATGACCATCGCCCGGCTCCTGCTGGCGCGCCAACGCGTGGTCATCCTCGACGAGGCCACCGCCCACCTCGACAACACCTCGGAGGCGGCCGTCCAGGAAGCGCTGGCCGAGGCCCTCACCGACCGCACCGCCATCGTCATCGCCCACCGCCTCTCCACGATCCGCTCCGCCGATCAGATCCTCGTCGTGGAGGACGGACGCATCGTCGAACGCGGCACCCACGCCGACCTGTTGGCCACACCCGGCCGCTACGCGGAGCTCTACCGCACCCAGTTCGCGGCGGACGAGCCGGACGGCGCCCGGAACGTCGCGTGAACATCCCGCCGGCCCGTCACCGGGCGAGGCCAACTCCCGGTGACGAAGGCCCGATCGGCCCCTGCGGCGAGCCCCCGCCGCCGGTTACCCTGGGTGCATGCTGCTGGGTCGTACAGCGGAATGCGCACGGATAGCCGCCCTCATCGACGACGCACGCACCGGACAGAGCACTGCCCTGGTCATCCGCGGCGAGGCAGGCATCGGCAAGAGCAGCCTGCTCCACCACGCGGAGTCGATCGCCGGGGACCTCACCCAGCTCCGCACCCACGGCATCGAGACCGAGTCCAGACTGCCGTACGTGGGCCTCGCCGACCTGTTCCGCCCGGTCACCGACCACCTGGACCGCATCCCGGGCCGGCAGGCGGCGGCCCTCACCGGCGCCCTGGCGCTCGGCCCGGCCGTCGCCCAGGACCGGTTCGCCGTCGCCGCCGGCACCCTCAGCCTCCTCGGCGCGGTCAGCGAATCCGGGCCGGTGCTGGTCATCGTCGACGACGCGCAGTGGCTCGACCCGTACTCCCTGGACTCCCTGGCCTTCGCCACCCGCCGCCTGGGCCGCGAAGGCGTCGTCGCCCTGTTCGCCACCCGCGACACCGGCGAGGCCTCCTCCCGGCTCGCCCCCGTCGAGACCCTCACCCTGCGCGGCCTCGACACCGACGCCGCGCGCCTGCTGATCGCCGACGAACCACTCTCCCCGCACGACATCACCTGGCTCCTCTCGGAAGCCCGCGGCAACCCCCTCGCCCTCGTCGAACTGCCCGCGCTGCTCGCCCGCGGCGGCCACCGGCCCGACACCGGCGCCCCGCTGCCCATCGGGGAGATCCTGGCCCGCACCTTCCACAGCGCCATCGCCCGGTTGCCCGCGCAGGCGCAGGACGCCATGCTGCTGCTCGCCGTCCTCGGGCCGCGCCCCCTCGCCGGTACCGAGCGCGTCCTGCGCGCCCACGGGCTGACCTACGCCTCCCTCGAACCGGCCGAGCGCGCAGGTCTGATGACCGTGGAAGAGGGCGCGTACGTCTTCCGCCACCCCCTCGTCCGCTCCGGCGTCTACCACGGGGCGTCCGCCGTCCACCGCTGGCGCGCCCACCGCACCGTCGCCCACGCGCTCCAGGACGCCACGGCCCCCGTCACCCTGGAGCGCTACGCCTGGCACCTCGCCGAGTCCGGCGCCGACCCGGACGAAGAGGTCGCCGCCGCCCTCGAACGCGCCGCGTCCGGCGGCCCCGGCAGCCTCACCTTCCCGATCGCCTCCCGCCTGTACGCGCACGCCGCGCGGTTCACCCCGGAGGGCGAGCACAAGGCCGGCCGCCTCCTGTCCGCCGCCCGCGCCGCACAGGCCGCCGGCTCGCTCGACGAGGCCGCCGAGCTCCTCGACCGCGCCCTCGGCCACGCCGCCCACCCGCGCACCCGCCTCGACGTGCGCCAACTCCGGTGCTACATCGACATCCAGCGGGGCCGCCCGGCCCGCGCGCGTGAACAACTGCGCGCCGCCGTCGACGAGGCCCGCCGCGTCGACCCGGGCCTCGCCGCCGTCATGCTCGGCGGCATCACCCTCACCGAACTCGCCATCGGCGACCTCACCGCCGCCCGCGCCACCTCCGCCGAGTCCATGCAGATCGCCGACGCCTCCGGCGACCCCTCCGCGGCCCTGCCCGTACGCCTCCTGCACGCCCTCGTCGAACTCCTCGGCGGCGACGCGGACGACGGACGCGCCCTCCTGCGCGAGCTGGAGAAGCCGCTCGCCGTACCGGACGTGACGTTCCCCTACCCCGTCTCCGGCGTCGGCGGCCTGTGCTACCTCGCCGCCGAGGAGCTCGACGAAGGGCACGCCCTGCTCGACCGCGCCGTGCACGCCGCGCGCGCCGCCAGCACCGTGGGCCTGCTCGCGCACCTCCTCGGCACCCTGTCGGTCGTCGAGTTCTGGCGCGGCCGGTGGACCTCCGCGCTCGCCCACGCCGACGAGTCCGCGCGCCTCGGCGAGGACACCGGGCGCGTCATCGAGGTGTGCCGCGCCCTCGCCGCCCAGGCCAAGGTCGAGGCCGCGCTCAACCGCGAGACGGACTGCCGCCGCCACGGCGCCCAGGCCGCCGCGCTCGCCGCCAGCGCCGACCTGCCCATGGACGCCGCCCGCGCCCACGGCGCCCTCGGCCTGCTCGAACTCGGACTCGGACGGTTCGAGGAGGCCGCCCAACACCTGGAGAAAGTCCGGGAGTTCTCCGTCGCCAACGGCCGCGGCGACGGCCTCTACCTGTCCTGGGCCGCCGACCTCGCCGACGCCTACGCCCACCTCCACCGCACCGAGGAGGCCTACGAGGTACTGCGCGTCCTGGAGCGCGAGGCGGGCCGCGGCCACCGCCCGATCGCCGCGGCCGCCGCCGCCCGCTGCCGCGGCATGCTGGAACCGGCGGCAGCGGAACGCCATTTGGACCGCGCGCTGCGTCATCTCGCCACCGCCGGCGCCCCGTTCGAGCGCGGCCGGACCGAGTTCACGCGGGGCGAGATCCTGCGCCGCCAGGGCCGGCGCGGCGAGGCGCGGCGCTGGCTCCAGCGTGGCCTCGCGACCTTCGAACGGCTCGGCGCCGCCGGCTGGGCCGCCCGGGCCGCGGCCGAACTGCACGCGGCAGGCGGCGACCGGGTGCGGACAGGCCCCACCCCGCTCGCCGGGCTCACCCCGCAGGAGTTGCGCGTGGCGCTCGCCGTCGGCCGCGGCGTCACCAACCAGGAAGCGGCCGAGCAGCTCTTCCTCAGCGTCAAGACGGTCGAGTTCCACCTCGGCAACATCTACCGCAAACTCGACGGCGTGCACCGCAGGGCCCAACTCGTGCGCCTGCTCAGCCAGTCCGGCGGCTCCTGAGCCCCGCCCCCGACACAGAACAGCGGGGGTGCCCGGCTCGGGCACCCCCGTCCCCCGTGTCCCCCGTGAGACCCCCCGTTGGTTCCCCCGTGGTCGAAAGCCCCCGTGCGCTTCCGTGTCTCCACAATGGACCCGCGGCGTTGTCGGGGCCACGGTGAAAACCCTGGTATCGGGGACCAGGGGCCTACGCCGGTCGACGTAGCCGTGGCGGACGGCGCGGCCGGGCCGTCAGCGGCGCGCGAGTCTGCGCTCCCCTCGCGCCCCGGGTTCGAAGGGCAGCTTGTAGTGGTCGAAGACGGCCCACTCCTGGTCGGCGGCGAGCTCACCGTCGGTGTCGATGGACGGGGCGTCCTTCACCAGGTCCTTGGAGAAGTGGATCTTCAGATAGGCCGGTCCCACCGCGGCCCCCATCAGAGGAGCGAAGACCAGGCGGCGCCTGGTCGGCAGGCCCACGGTGATGGTGCAGAAGAACGGGGCGTCGGAGACAGTGTCGACGTAGATGGATTCCAGAGAGCCGATCTTGTGGCCGTCCGGATCCACCACATCGTGCCCGCGCCAGTCCCGGATGTTCTCTGCCGCGATCATGGATGACCTCCCGTGCCGAGTGGACCGTGTGCCCTACGTCTGTCTCCAGTGTTCACCGTTACCCGGTCGCGCGGCGATCACGTGCACCGGCCCCGGATACTCTCCGCCGGGCTACCGGGGCCTGGGGTCCGGCGCCTCTCCGGGTCCGCCCGTTCGCTGCGTAAGCTGGCAGGTATGCGCATGCGCCCCACGCTGACCTGGGAACCCGTCGCCGGTCTGCCCCCGGCCTCGACCGACCTCGCACCGGTGGTCGATGCCGTGCGGGCGGGCGGCGTCCTCGTGCTGAGCGGCGCGGGGCTCTCCACCGAGTCGGGCATCCCTGACTACCGCGGGGAGCACGGCTCCCTGCGCCGGCACACCCCCATGACGTACCAGGAGTTCATCGGCGACGCCTGGGCGCGGCGGCGTTACTGGGCGCGCAGCCAGGTGGGGTGGCGGGCCATGATCCGGGCGCTGCCCAACAGCGGCCACCGGGCCGTGGCCGCGCTGGCCGAAGCGGGTCTCGTCACCGGCGTGATCACGCAGAACGTCGACGGGCTCCAGCAGGCGGCGGGGCTGCGCGACGTCGTGGAGCTGCACGGCAGCCTCCACCGCGTGATCTGCCTCGACTGCGGCGACCTGAGCGGGCGCGCCGCACTCGACACGCGGCTGCGAGCGGCCAACCCGGACTTCGAGGTCGCGGCGGAGCGGCACGCGGCCGCGGCGCGGGTCAACCCCGACGGCGATGTGGAACTCCCCGACGAGGCGGTCCGGGAGTTCCACCTCGTGCCGTGCGAGATCTGCGGCGGCGTACTCAAACCGGACGTCGTCTTCTTCGGGGAGAACGTTCCGGCGGAGCGGGTCGCGACCTGCCGCCGCCTCGTGGGGGAGGCGGCGTCGCTGCTGGTGCTCGGCTCCTCGCTGACGGTCATGTCCGGCCTGCGCTTCGTACGGCAGGCGGCGCAGGCCGGTACGCCCGTACTGATCCTCAACCAGGGCCCCGGCCGCGGCGACGCCCTGGCGGCCCACCGCGTAGGTCTGCCGCTGGGCCAGGCGCTCTCCGATGTCGTGACGCGACTGCTCCGCTGACCGCCCCCGCCGGGCGCCGAAGCGCGCGAAATGGGCTGCGGGAGCGCTCCCATGCTGGGATCGTGACCGGCATGACAACCGGCATGACCACGCGGCCCTTCGTCCGCCCCTACCGCCCCTCCGACCGCGTCGCCCTGGCCGACATCTGTGTCCGTACGGCGCACGAGGGCCAGGACTCGTCATCCCTCTATCCGGACCCGGAGCTGATGCCGACGATCTTCGCCTACCCGTACGTCGAACTGGCCCCGGAGTTCGCCTTCGTCCTGGACGACGGAGACGGCCACGCGGTCGGCTACGTCCTGGCCGCGCCGGACACCCTCACCTTCGTCAAGAGGTTCCGTACCGAATGGCTGCCGCGCGTCGCGGAGCGGTACCCGGCCGTCACGGGTGAGCCCCGCACGCCGACGGAGGAGATGCTCGGGCTGTTGCACACCCCGGAACGCATGGTCCGGCAGGAGCTGACGGGGTTCCCGGCCCATCTCCACATCGATCTGCTGCCCGGGTGGCAGGGCCGCGGGCACGGCCGGGCCCTGATGCGGACCCTTCTGGAGGCGCTGCGGCGGCACGGCGTTCCGGCCGTGCACCTGTGCATGGTCCGGGCGAACACCTCGGCCCGGGCCTTCTACGACCGGCTGGGGTTCCGCCTCCTGGCCGTGCCCGACCCCGGCCCCGTCTGGTACCTGGGCCGCTCGACGGAGACCCCGCACTGACTCCCGGCCCACGACTCTCACCAGGCAAATGTCACAACTCCCTTGCGCCTGCGCACTGTTGTGTGTGCAGGTGCCCATCGGGCCGCCGTGCGGCAAGGAACGGACAGGGAGACAACGCAGTGGATCCAGTGGTACTTGGGGCGGTTGTGACCGTCTGCGTCAGCGTGGTGAGCGGCATGGTGAAAGTCGCCCACAGTCGTATCGCCGCACGGGTGGAACTGGCGCGCATCGCTGACGAGGGGCAGACCCGGCGCCTGCGTGCTGCCTGTTCCTCCGCATCCGACCGACGCGGGGCCGAGAGCCAGGGCCGGTCCGTGACCGTGGCGGCGGCAGGAGGTGGCGGTGATGGAGGACGCCTTGAGCAGTGAAGTCAGTGTGGCGGAGCGGCAGGAGGAGACCGCCGTCCCCACCCCGGGCAGGGAACTGGCCGAAGCGCTCCATCACGCCCAGTACCCGGCGCTCGTCCGCTTCCTCCTGCTGAACGGCGCCTCGTGGACCGAGGCCCAGGACGCCGCCCAGGACGCCTTCACCCAGATGTGCGCGCCCGGCGTCTCGGTGACCCACCCCAAGGCGTGGCTGCGCACGGTCGCGTGGCGGTCATGGGTGCGCCAGCAGGTGCGACTGGAGGAAACCTGCGCCGAGCTGCCCGAACCTGTCGTGAACCTGCAATGGCACACCCCCGCGCAGGCGGCGGAGATCGGCGAGGAGCAACGGCGCATCATCGCCCTGCTGTTGTCACTGTCCGCCAAACAGCGGGCGGCCATGGCCTGGTACCTCGACGGGTTCACCGCCGAGGAGAGCGCCCTGGCCATGGGCACCACACAGAGCGCCGTACGCCAGAACCTCAGCCGTGCCAGGACCGCCCTCAAGGCCGCGCTGGGTCTGGAAAAGGCGCCGCACCACGACATGCCGAGGGGAGTGCAATGAGCGTGAACCCGCACCTGTCCGCCACCGCCGATCACGTCCTGAACGATCTGCTGACCGCCGTCAACGAGCATCTGGGCACTGCCGTGCAGGACCGGCTGACGGCGACCGGCGGCATCCCCGACCTGCACGATCCCGACCTGGCGCTGGACCGGCTGCTCGCCTCCGCGCACCGCGAGACCGAGACCGCGGTGGCGATCCGCCTGGAGCAGCACAAGCCGGGCCCCGACGGCGGCGGCACCGGACACCCCCACGCCCACAACGAGCGGAACCTGAAGCGCCGCCCCGCCGCACTCCGGCTGCGGCACCGTGACGAGACCCGGCGCCTGATCGCCTGGTACTGGCCCAGCGACCTGGACGCCGCCCTGCTCGCCGCGCTGGGCGCGCTGGAGCAGTTGACGAGGACCTGGGAGGAGGGGCTTGCCTTCGTCGTGGGTCAGGACGCCGTCGAGCAGGTGGCGAGCCGGCTCGACGAAGTCCTGCGGCTGCCGGACCCCCGCTCCCCGGCCGCACGGTGGCGCGCCCCCGGCTACCTCCGTTCCGTGGAGCGGCTCCTGGCGGCGCCGGCGGCCGAGCTGTTCTGCCTCGTCCACAGCGCCCAGCAGATGTTCGAGGACGAACTGGCGCCTCTCCTGCTCACCGATGCCCCCGGAGAGGACAGCGGACTGAGCCTGGTCGCCCAGGACCTCGCCGACGACCTGGAGCACGCCCGCCGCGCGGCCGTCGCCCTGGCCCGCGCGCGGGCCGAGGTCGAGGCCGCCGGCAGCGACTTCATCGGGGCGGACCTGCGCGACACCGATCTGGAAGGGGTGCCGCTGCAAGGGGTGATCTGGGACGCCACCACCTTCTGGCCCCCTTCCTGGGAGGCGTTGATCCGCCGCGCCTCGATGCCGCAAGGAGCCGACGGTGTTCTCGTCGTCGCGGCCGAGCCGCACGACAGCGCCGTCCCGGCCGACGCATAACGGCGGTCAGACGGCCGCCGGACGCAGGCGCACGGGCACGCTGGTGTGCCCGTTGCTGATCAGGCTGGGCAGGGGCGTCAGTTCTTCGCGGGCCGTGGCGAGCCGGGCGTCGGGGAAGCGCTCGAAGAACTGGGACAGGACGCTGACGAGTTCGAGCCGGGCGAGCGGGGCGCCGAGGCAGAAATGGACGCCGTGCCCGAACGCCAGATGCTCCTTGTTGACGCGGGTGGCGTCGAAGCGGTCGGCGTCGTCGTGCCAGTCCGGGTGGCGGTTGGCGGCGCCGTAGGAGGCGAGGATCGCTTCCCCGGCCCTGATCGTGCGGCCCGAGGGCAGGGGGATGTCCTCGACCGCGTAGCGCAGGGGCAGGTGCTTGACGGCGGGCTCGTGGCGCAGGGTCTCCTCCACGACGTCCTGCCAGGTGCAGCGCCCGGCGCGGACGTGGGCCAGTTGCTCCGGGTCGGACAGCAGTGTGGTGATGGCCTGGTCGATGACGTTGACGGTCGTCTCGTAGCCGGCGCTGATCATCAGCAACAGGGTGTCGCGCAGTTCGGCGTCGCTCAGCGCGCGGCCGTCGCCCTCCTCGTCGCGGGTGGCGATCAGCAGGGAGGTCATGTCCTCGCCGGGCTCGGCCCGCTTGGCCTCGATCAACTCGGCGAGAACCTGGTACAGCGCGGCCGTGTTCGCCGTCGCCTCGTCGGCGGACAGGTTGGTGGCGAAGACGCGGTCCACCAGGTCACGGAATTGCCCGCGCTGCTCGGCGGGCATGCCCATCACCTGCCCGATGACGGCGATCGGCAACGGGTAGGCCAACTGTTCGCGCAGATCGGTCACTTCGCCGGCGGGCAGCGCGTCGAGGTCGTCGAGGAGGCCCGAGACGAGCGCGTCGATGTCGGCCTTGAGCGCGGTGGTACGCCGCGCGGAGAGGGCGGGGGCGATCATGCGGCGCAGGCGGCTGTGGTCGCTGCCGTAGGCGGTGAACATGTTCTCGACCGCCACCCACAGCGCCAGCGGCCAGGTCGAGACCGTGTCGGCGAAGTCCGGCCAGTGGGCACGGGCGTCCTTGGACACCCGCTTGCTGGTCAGGAGTTCCTTGAGCAGCGCCGGATCGGAGACGGACCAGGCACGCACCCCCAGCATGTCCACCATCGTGGCCGGGCCCCGTTCGCGTAAGGCCCGGTCCTCGGCATGGTGGTCGGCGCTTGAGGGGTCGAGGACGAGCATCGGCTGGTCGGGCACAGCGGGCTCCTTCGATGGATAAGGTCCGGGCAGCTCACGGCGGAGCTCCCGGTGTCGTCGAGCAGGGATACGTGGCAGGACAACCTACTTGTGCCTGCTCGGCGGGGACCAGGAAAAAACCCGGGGGACGCTCCGGACACGGGACACGCTGTCGGCGTCTCCTCAGGAGACGCTGCCCTCCCTATGAATCAATATCTGTGCCGGAGAGGTCAGAGTTCTACGGACCACGCAGCACGAGTTTTTGCCGCGACGGGCGGAATGGAATTGTCCGACGCACATGGACCGTTCCAGCGTGCTACTGTCGATCTCAGTTGCAGTTGTGGTTCCCAAGACTTCAAGTGCCCCCACCAGCTTTCTGCCGGTCGGGAGCACTTTTGTATTTCCGGTCATTTCCGGGCGGGGTAATCATCGCGACAACATGGCGTTCGCACGGTGCGGACGCCTATGCACTGCCCCGAAGGAGATATGACATGGCTGCTGGTACCGTGAAGTGGTTCAACGCTGAAAAGGGCTTCGGCTTCATCGAGCAGGACGGTGGCGGCGCGGACGTGTTCGCCCACTACTCGAACATTGCCGCGCAGGGCTTCCGTGAGCTGCTCGAGGGTCAGAAGGTCACCTTCGACATCGCGCAGGGCCAGAAGGGCCCGACGGCCGAGAACATCGTTCCCGCCTGACGCTCACGCACCATCTGTAGCTGGGGCCCGCATCCTTCCGGGGTGCGGGCCCCAGCTGCGTGCGTATTCCGCGGCGGTTTTCGCCCGCGGGACGCCCGGAGGAATCCGCGGTACTGCTGAGAGCGGTTCCTCCCTCGGGGCGCAGACGCATCTGAAGCGCTGCCCCGCAGCCGACGCCCGGATCGCAAGGTCCCCATCGCGTCACCATTTCCAGCACCTGCGCCCCCCGGGATTCCGGACGGCCAGATCTGCTTTCTTTTGCCACCGGTCCATACTTGTGATTCTCCGTGCCATTCATCGCAGCGGGAATTCCTTGATATGCGCCGCATCGAGGAAGGTTCCGCATGAACCGCACGTACACGAGCGACCGCCCCGCCCGCAGCCGCGACGGCCGTGCCGACGCCGGAAGGGGCGGCAGCGGCTACGGCTCGCAGGCTCCGCGCCGTACCGGCGGTCCCGTCCGCTCCGGCGGTTACGGCCGTCGGCCCGCCGCGGTGCAAGGTGAGTTCGCACTGCCCAGGACGATCACCCCCGCGCTGCCCGCCGTCGAGGGCTTCGCCGAACTCGACATGCCCGAGCAGCTCTTGGCCGAACTCGGCCGCCAGGGCGTCACCGCACCCTTCCCGATCCAGGGAGCGACGCTGCCGAACTCCCTCGCGGGCCGCGATGTGCTCGGCCGCGGTCGCACCGGCTCCGGCAAGACGCTCGCCTTCGGCCTCGCCCTGCTCGCCCGCACCGCCGGACAGCGCGCCGAGCCCCGCCAGCCCCTCGGCCTGATCCTCGTCCCCACCCGCGAGCTCGCCCAGCAGGTCACCGACGCGCTCACCCCGTACGCCCGCTCCCTGCGGCTGCGGCTGGCCACGGTCGTGGGCGGCATGTCGATCGGCAGGCAGGCCAGCGCGCTGCGCGGCGGGGCCGAGATCGTCGTCGCGACCCCGGGCCGGCTCAAGGACCTCATCGACCGCGGCGACTGCCGGCTGAACCACGTAGGCATCACGGTCCTCGACGAGGCCGACCAGATGGCCGACATGGGCTTCATGCCCCAGGTCACCGCGCTCCTCGACCAAGTGCGCCCGGAGGGACAGCGGATGCTGTTCTCCGCCACTCTGGACCGCAATGTCGACCTGCTGGTGCGCCGCTACCTGACCGACCCCGTCGTGCATTCCGTCGACCCGTCGGCCGGTGCCGTCACCACGATGGAGCACCACGTCCTGCACGTCCACGGCGCCGACAAGCACGCCGCCACGACCGAGATCGCCGCCCGCGAGGGGCGCGTGATCATGTTCCTGGACACCAAGCACGCTGTCGACCGGCTGACCCAGGACCTGCTCAACAGCGGGGTGCGGGCCGCGGCGCTGCACGGTGGGAAGTCGCAGCCCCAGCGCACCCGCACGCTGGCGCAGTTCAAGACGGGGCACGTCACCGTGCTCGTCGCCACGAACGTCGCCGCCCGCGGCATCCACGTCGACAACCTCGACCTGGTCGTCAACGTGGACCCGCCGACCGACCACAAGGACTACCTCCACCGCGGCGGCCGTACCGCCCGCGCCGGCGAGTCGGGCAGTGTCGTCACGCTGGTCACCCCGAACCAGCGCCGCAGCATGACCCGCCTCATGTCGGACGCCGGAATCCGTCCGCAGACGACCCAGGTCCGCTCGGGCGACGAGGCTCTGAGCCGTATCACCGGAGCGCAGACCCCGTCCGGCATCCCGGTCGTCATCACCGCACCGGTGGTCGAGCGTCCCAAGCGCACCTCCTCGCGAGGCCGGCGCCGCCCCGCCTCGGCGGCCAGGCGCGCCCCCGTACGCCAGTCCGGCCTCGGCGCGGTGGCCTAGAACTTCGTGGTCAGGAAGCCGGCCCGTCGCCAGCTCACCAGGGGCGGCGGTCCGACCGGGTAAACACGCACGAATCGACACCTGAGCAGCAGTGTGGGCCCCACCGGTACACCGGTGGGGCCCACACTGCTGTGCGGCCTGCTCCCGACTACCTCATCTTCGAGAGCGCGGAAATCTATGCCAGCGGGAGTAGACATGCGGCGGCGGTGTAGCTATGGTTTTTCCTGTAGCCGAGATCGAGCAAGGCCCGGCAGACAAGAACTGCGGGGCAGCAGTACGCAGTTGCAGTTGGCATGACGGTGCGGTGGTGGAGTTCCGAAGCCAGAGTGGTCGCAGGACGGCGACGGGGCTGACGACCGGACCGGGTGGCCCGCAGTGATCAGGGGCCGCCATGAGCAGTACCGCAGTGGCAGTACCTCGGTGAAGGCGTCGGCTGCGGGCGCGCGCTCCGAGAGGTTCGGCAGTGGGGTTCCAAGCCAGGGCAGACGCAGGACGGGCGACGGGGCTGGCTGCCGAAGAGTGGCGCTATCAAGGCCACCAGTAGTTCGCAGTACCTGTAGTTCGCGGTATCAGCAGTTCGCAATACCAGCAGTTCGTAGTCTCCGTCAGTGAGTAGTTGACCAAGAGGGAAGAACGGAGGAGCCGAGCGCCATCAGGATCGCCCGGGCCGAGTGAGCTGAGCCCGGGTACCGCAGGACATCGATAGTGAGGTGGTCTCCGGTCGAGCAACCGCGATCCCCGCGCCCCCGACAGCGTCTCGGTCGGGTCCGCGGAAACAGACGGCCGGTGCAGTATCAGGGCCGGCAGATGGTGTAGTAGTTCCTTCGGGGCCCTGGTGCCAGTACGGCGCCAGGGCCCCTCCACATGTTCCGCAGAGAGGTGCGATGACCGCAGACGACACGTTCGGCCGTCTCGATGACGACGACTACCCCGCCTACACCATGGGCCGGGCCGCCGAGATGCTCGGCACCACACAAGGCTTCCTGCGCGCCATCGGCGAAGCCCGCCTCATCACCCCGCTGCGCTCCGCGGGCGGACACCGCCGCTACTCCCGCTACCAACTGCGCATCGCCGCCCGCGCCCGGGAACTCGTCGACCAGGGCACCCCCATCGAGGCCGCCTGCCGCATCATCATCCTCGAGGACCAACTCGAGGAGGCCCAGCGCCTCAACGCCGAATACCGCCGCGCCACCGAATCGGCGAAGTCGACCGCGGCAGCGTGAGACGAGCGTGCCCGTCCCTCTCGACGGGCACCGCGCACACCTGATCTGCCGTGCGGAGTGATCGTTCCCTATGGTGACGCGACGTGCGGACGTGTAGCGTCTGCGTCAGCTGTCTTGGTTCGGAACTCCCTCTTGCCCACGCCGCTGGTGTGGGCGTTTTGCTGTGTTGTGCCGCAGGAACCAGGGCGATCACCGCTGCCTTCCGCATGGAGTGGGAGGCGTTCATCGACTGGAAGGCGTCAGACATGGCAACGGGAACTGTGAAGTGGTTCAACGCGGAGAAGGGCTTCGGTTTCATCGCCCAGGACGGCGGCGGCCCGGATGTCTTCGCGCACTACTCCGCGATCAACTCCACGGGCTTTCGTGAGCTCCAGGAGGGCCAGGCCGTGACGTTCGACGTCACCCAGGGCCAGAAGGGCCCGCAGGCCGAGAACATAAACCTGGCCTGAGGCTCGCAGGCTCGCCCGGGGGGAGCGCGCACACCGCGTCCGGTGAGCGTCGCCCCGTGCGGGCACAGGATCAGGGCCGCGCAGCTCTCGCCGCGCGGCCCTGCTCTGTCGAGCGGCGACGGGCGCCGCACGCCGCGCCTCTGCTCGCGCGGTCTGGAGCAGTGGTCGCTCAGGCGCCCGTCCAGGCGGCGAGGAACGCTTGCCGTCCCTCCGGATCGTCCCCTCTGCGATCCGCGTGCAGAACGCGCCAGGCGGTGAGTTCGAGATCGCGGAGCCACAACTCTCCGATGACCTGCGTCTTGAGATCAGGCAAGTGGTCGGACGCGGCGAGGGCTTGACCGATCACCTCCCCGGCCGCCACGCGCTGGGACGACGTCATCTCATCGACGGCCGAGAGGATCTGCCTGGCCAGGGCGCTTCCCTCTCCTCCAAGAGAACGCAGCACCTGAGCCTTCATGTTGACGGGTAGCAGGTACGCGGTTCCCGACGACCTCCACAGGTCCGACCAGAAGCGTTCTCCCGCCTTGGTGGGGGCAGGCAGCGCGGCCAGCAGCCCGAGGAGATGGCCGGTGGCCGCATAGCCGTCGGAGTGGGCGGCCGCGACGACCGCGATGCCGGCGACGCCCTCCACATCGAGCTTTCCGGCCTCGAGGTGCGGAGCCAGGTCCAGCTGGTCTTCCAACTGGTCTGTGAGGGCGGCGGATACGTGGGGGCGGACCTCAGGGAGCATCGGCGATCCTTGCGCGTAGGCGAGCGGAGATTGCCCGTTCGGAAGCTCTGATCTTTCCCAGGGCCGGCCGTTCTACTCGGCTTCGGCGACCCCGATCGGCGGGAGGCCGACGGGGCTGGAGCCCGCGCGGCGGCAAGGCGGCCCCGAGCCCGGCGACGGGGGTCCTGGAGCCCCGGGCCGACCTCCCATGAAGGCAGCCGGAGCGGGTCTTTTAGCATGGCCGCAGCACCGCATTGCTGTCGAAGACGCCCAGTCGCCCGAGGGAGAACGAGAAGCTGTGTCCCGTGATGCCGCGGAAGCCGAATACGGTCACGTCGCCTCAGGGCGTGGAGAGCGCCGTGCGGACGGGTCGCCTGACGGATCGCAAGGCGAACACGCAGGGGAGACGGCGCACTCGGTCTCCGCACTGGTGGAGCGGGCGGCCGACCTGGCCGAACCGATCAAGCCGAAACTGCGGGGCTGGCTCCACGCCGGAATGGTCCCCGCCGCACTGATCGCGGGCATCGTCATCATCTGCCTGGCCCGTACTCCGCAAGCGGTCCTGGCCTGTGCCGTGTACTCGGTCACCGCCTTGCTGCTGTTCGCGACGAGCGCCATCTACCATCGCGGCACCTGGGGACCGGTGGGCGAGGCTCTGCTACGGCGACTCGACCACGCCAACATCTTCCTGATCATCGCCGGCACCTGCACCCCCCTGGCCGTGCTCCTCCTCCGGCCGGAACAGCGGTCCGTGCTGCTGTGGATCGTATGGATCGGAGCATCGGCCGGCATCGCGTTCCGGGTCCTGTGGGTCGGAGCTCCGCGCTGGCTGTACACCCCGTGCTATCTGGCCCTGGGGTGGGCGCCGGTGAGCTACCTGCCCGACTTCCTGCACGCCGGCGGAGCGGCCGTCGTCGTCCTGATCGTGGTCGGCGGCGTCCTCTACAGCGCGGGCGCGGTCGTCTACGGCCTGCGGCGGCCCGACCCCTCACCCCGGTGGTTCGGGTACCACGAGGTCTTCCACGCCCTGACCGTGGCCGCCTTCGCCGCGCACTACCTCGCCATCTGCCTGGCCGCCTACTGAGGGTGCGGTGACGCGTGCCGCCCCGCTGTCCGGGACGGGGCGGACGCGTCGGCGAGGTCGGCACCGGTGTCGGCATCACGCCGGGAGTGGCCGACGCCCTGCCAGTCCAGGCACATGACCGTCGCGTCGTCCTGCAGGTGACCGTGGTTGGCGTCGACGATCGCCGCGATGAGGGTGCGGGCCGCCTCGCGGGGATGCAGATCGCGGGTGAGCACGATCAGATCGGCCAGATCGAGACTGCCCGCGTTGCGCTCCAGCATGCCGTCGGTCAGCATCACCAGCCGGTCACCCGGGCGCAGGTCCAGTGACTGGACCCGGTAGTCGTGAGGGGCGGTGAAGCCGAACGGCATATCGATCTCCGGAGCGATCTCCTGTACCTGTCCGTCCCGCATCCGCAGGGGCCAGGGGTGCCCTGCATTGATGAACTCGGTCTTGCCGTCGATCAGGCTGATCCGCAGAAGCTGACCGGTGACGTAGCCGTGGCGGCCGTGCTCGCGCATGGCCTGGTCGGCCTGGCGCGCCTGTTCGGCCAGGTCCGCGCCGGCCCGCCGGGCCCGGCGCAGCGCGCCCACCAGGAGGGTGGCCAGCAGCGCGGCGTCGACATCGTGCCCCATGGCGTCGGTGACGGAGAGCTGGACCGTGTCCCGGTCGATCACGTAGTCGAAGGTGTCGCCCCCGACGTGGTCAGCCGGCTCCAGCGCCCCGGCCACCGCGAACTGCGCGGCCTCGCACGCCAGCGACGACGGCAGCAGCCGGTGCTGGATCTCCGCGGCCAGGCTCAGCGGGACGGTACGGCGGCCCCACTGGTACACGTCGGTGTAGGACCGGTTCGCGATGACGATGTAGGCCAGGGCGTGCGCGGTCTCGCCGATCTCCCGCATCACCTCCGCGTCCGGCGCCGCGGGCAGGAACAGTTCGAGGAGCCCTATGGCGTCCCCGCGGTTGGTCACGGGGGCGACGACCCGCACCAGCGTGCCCTCGCCCGTGTCCTCCATGCTCGGGCGCTGGGTCCGGATCACGTCGTCGTACAGGGTGCCGCGCAGCGCGATGCGCCGGGCGGGTTCGTCGGTGTCGACGCTGCCCGCCGCCCCCAGCCGTACGACCGAGCCGCCGGTGAAGTCGGTGATCAGGAACGACACCGAATGCGCCCCGAGGTGCTCCTTGAGCATGCGCGCGACGACGTCGAGCGACTCCACGGGCGCCGCCGTCTCCGCCGCCGCGAGCGTCCCCGCCAAGGTCATCCCCTTGTCCCGGCCGTGTCCGGCCCCGGGAGTACCACGGGCCGGACCGCCGTCTCCAGGCTCGTATACGGTCACCGTGGCTCCTTGCCGCTCGCTGGTACTCGGGGTTTCGGTCCCGGCGGCGCGAGGACCCGCGAAAGCCCGGAGCTGGCCAGATGGTATGGCACCCACGGCACCCTTGGACGGTTTCCACCCGGCCGAGCGCAGGTTCCCGCCCGGTGACCGCTTGCCGGTGCCGGTCGATGAGGTGGAGGGCCGCCCCGGCCGGGCCCGGTGGCGCGTCGCCGGTGTCGGCGTACAGGTGGGTGACCGCCGACTCCGGTGACCCCCGACTCCCGTGCCCGGCCCGCGGCCCCGGCGAGACCGGGACCGCGGGCCGGGCTGCCGGGCCCGGCTCAGGCGTCGATGATGACCGGGATGATGAGCGGCTTGCGGCGGTGGGTGCGGAAGGCCCAGTTCGCCACCGCGCGGGCGACGAGCTGTTCGAGCTGGCGGGCGTCCCCGACGCCTTCCTCGGCCGCCGCGGCCAGGGTCTTCTCGATGACCGGGACGACCGGCTCGAAGGTGGCGTCGTCGTGGACGAAGCCCCGGGCCAGGAAGTCGGGTGCCTCGGCGAGGGCGCCGGTGTCCGCGTCGACGATCGCCACCACCGTGACCACGCCCTCCTCCGCGAGGGTGAGGCGGTCCTTGAGGGACGCCTCGGTGGCCCCGCCGACTTCCATGCCGTCCACGTAGACGTTGCCCGCGGGGACCTTGCCGGTGATGGACGTGCGCCCGTCGACGAGGTCGACGACGACGCCGTCCTCGGCGATGACGACCCGATCGGGGTCGACGCCGGTGCGGATGGCGAGGTCGCCGTTGGCCCGCAGATGGCGCCATTCGCCGTGCACGGGCATGACGTTGCGGGGCTTGACGATGTTGTAGCAGTAGACGAGTTCGCCGGCGCTGGCGTGCCCGGAGACGTGCACCTTGGCGTTGCCCTTGTGGACGACGTGCGCGCCCCACCGGGTGAGTCCGTTGATCACCCGGTAGATCGCGTTCTCGTTGCCGGGGATCAGGGAGCTGGCGAGCAGGACGGTGTCGCCCTTGCCGATGCGGATGACGTGGTCGCGGTTGGCCATCCGCGACAGCGCGGCCATCGGCTCGCCCTGGGACCCGGTGCACACCAGAGTGATCTTGTGGTCCGGGAGCTTCTCCAGCTCCTTGGTGTTCACGATCAGACCGGACGGCACCTTCAGATAGCCCAGGTCACGGGCGATGCCCATGTTGCGGACCATCGACCGGCCGACGAAGGCGACCTTGCGGCCGTGCTGGTGGGCGGCGTCCAGTACCTGCTGGATGCGGTGCACATGGCTGGCGAAACTGGAGACGATGACGCGGCGCGGCGCGGTACGCATCACCTGCTCGATCGCCGGGTTCAGCTCCCGCTCCGAGGTGGTGAAGCCGGGTACCTCGGCGTTGGTGGAGTCGGTGAGGAACAGGTCCACACCCTCCTCGCCGAGGCGGGCGAAGGCGCGCAGGTCGGTGATGCGGTCGTCGAGGGGGAACTGGTCCATCTTGAAGTCGCCGGTGTGCAGCACCATGCCGGCGCTGGTCCGGATCGCGACCGCGAGGCTGTCCGGGATGGAGTGGTTGACCGCCACGAACTCGCAGTCGAAGGGGCCGAAGCGCCGCCGGTCTCCCTCCCGCACGCGCACCGTGCGCGGCCGGATGCCGTGTTCCTTGAGTTTGGCCTCCAGGAACGCCAGGGTCAGCTTGGAGCCGACGACGGGGATGTCGCGCCGCTCGCGCAGCAGGTACGGCACGCCGCCGATGTGGTCCTCGTGGCCATGGGTGAGAACGACAGCCACGATGTCGTCCAGCCGGTCCCGGATCGAGGTGAAGTCCGGCAGGATCACGTCCACGCCGGGCTGGGTCTCTTCGGGGAACAGCACACCGCAGTCGACGACGAGCAGCTTGCCGGCGTGCTCGAAGACGGTCATGTTGCGGCCGATCTCACCCAGGCCGCCCAGGGCGGTGACGCGCAGCCCTCCTTCAGGAAGGGGAGGGGCGGCTTTAAGTTCGGGGTGCGGATGACTCATACCCTGACGGTACCTGTGGAGCGGGACAGCTTGATCCGTTGTCCGTGTGATCTCTCGGGGACAGAGGGGGACTGGCCTGGTTCTCGCTACGGAGAGTTACCTGTGGCGCTCGGCGGGTCACGCTCCGCTTACCCCTCATGGAGACCGCCGTTTCGACGGCCTCTTCCGGTCGAGCCCCTTCGCTCCGGACCGCGGCCCGGACCGTCGGCGTGACGGTGATCACGGACCTCCTCCAGGGGCTGCTGCGTAGGCTTGGGTCGTCGTCACGGTGGGATTCCGCGGACACGCGACTCGTTATAGGGTATGGAAACAGCCCTTGACCTGCAAAAACGCAGGCAGGGAGCCTACTTTTGGGAGTACCCCCATGCTGCGTACGATGTTCAAGTCCAAGATCCACCGAGCCATCGTCACCCAGGCCGACCTGCACTACGTCGGCTCGGTCACCATCGACGCGGACCTGCTCGACGCCGCCGACCTGCTGCCCGGCGAGCTCGTGCACATCGTCGACATCGACAACGGCGCCCGCCTGGAGACCTACGTCATCGAGGGCGAGCGCGGCTCGGGTGTCATCGGGATCAACGGGGCGGCCGCCCACCTCGTGCACCCGGGTGATCTCGTGATCATCATCAGCTACGCCCAGGTCGACAACGCCGAGGCGCGGTCGCTGCGGCCCAGGGTCGTGCACGTGGACCGGGACAACGCGATCGTGGCACTCGGCGCGGACCCCTCCGCACCGGTCCCCGGCAGCGACACCGAGCGGAGCCCGCAAGCCGTGTCCGCCTGACCCGCCGCCCGCCCCCTCGCCCCAGCCACACGGGAGTGCCCCATGAGCGACATCGAGATCCACGACGACCGCGACCGGGGCCTCCTGACGGCCCGCGAGGGCGGCGGCGACGGTGAGATCGTCGGCCGCATCCAGTACTTCGTGCTCGACGAGCCGCAGAGCGCTCTCGTGGCGGCGCACACCGTCGTGGAGCCGGCGCACGAGGGCAAGGGCATCGCCGGGTCGCTCGCGCGCGAGCTGTACGCGATGGCGGCCCGCGAGACGGTCGCCGTCGCCCCGCTCTGCTCGTTCGTCGCCCACTGGGCCGAGCGGCACCCCGGCGAGGCCCCCGCCGCGCCCCGCGACCTCCTCGACGCCGCCGCACAGGCGCTCGCCGCCGACCCGCGGAAGTGGTGAACCCCGCACCCCGGAACGGTCGGAACGGCTCAGGACAGCCCTAGGCTGCCAGGCATGATCCTCTCGCTCCTGCACACCTCACCGGCGCACATCCCCGTCTTCGACGGCCTGCGCGACGCCGGCCACCCCGGCCTCACGCTGCGCCACACCGTGCGGGAGGACCTGCTGGTGCGGGCCGGTGAGAGCGGCCCCGGCTCCGTCGCCGACGACGTGCGTACGCTCCTGGAGGCGGCGGAGCGGGACGGCGCGGACGCCGTGCTGTGCACCTGCTCCAGCATCGGCGCCGTCGCCGAGGAGCTGGCGCCCGCGCTCGGCGTGCCGGTGCTGCGCGTGGACCGTCCGATGGCCGCGCGGGCCGTCGCCGCCGGGTCGCGGGTCACCGTCGTCGCCACGGTGCACAGCACTTTCGCGCCGACCGTCGCCCTCGTCGAGGAGGAGGCCGGGCGCGCCGGGCGGGACGTGGCCGTGCGCACCGTGTTCGTCGAGGGGGCCTGGGAGCGGTTCCTGGCCGGTGACCGGGACGGCTACCTCGACCGGGTCGCGGCCGCCGTCGACTCCGTCACCGGCGCCGACGCCGTCGTCCTGGCGCAGGCATCCATGGCCGACGCCGCGGATCGCGCTCGCACCTCGCTACCGGTGCTTTCCAGCCCGCGACCCGGCCTCGACGCCGCCGCCGCGCGCTGCGCGTCCACCAAGAAGGCCCCGGGCGGGCAGAATTGACGCCCGGCAGCACCGAGTGAACCGAGCGAGAGGAGCCGACATGACCGACCATGACAGCGACGTCGCCATCAGCCCCACCGGATGGGTCGCGAAGCAGGCCCGCACCTACGAGGAGTCCGGCGGCACCAAGGGCACCACCCTCCAGGGCGTTCCCTGCCTGCTGCTCGACTACAAGGGGCGCAAGTCGGGGCAGTGGCGGCGCACCGTCCTGATCTACGGCCGGGACGGCGACGACTACCTGATCGTGGCCTCGTACGGCGGCGCCGACGCGCACCCGCTGTGGTACCTGAACCTGCAGGCGGACCCGGAGGTGCGGCTGCGCGTGGGCACCGAGCGGTTCACCGCACGCGCCGAGACCCTGCCGCACGAGGAGAAGGCCCGGGTCTGGGACTCCCTGGTCGAGCTGTTCCCGGCGTACGCGGAGTACCAGAAGAAGACCAGCCGGGACATCCCCGTGGTGCGCCTGACCCGTACGGACGGCTGATCCGGGTCCGCCGGACGCGTGAGCTCGGCGGGCGTGGGCAGGCGGGCCGGGAGACAGTGGACAGGACCTTTCCTCCGAACCCCTGGAGGCAGTGCGATGACCCAGCCGTTCCCCGATCCCGTCCCGCCGAGCCCCACCCCGGTCCCGGGCCCCGGGCCCGACGTCCCGGACCCGGCGCCGTTGCCGGACCCCTTCCCGACGCCGAAGCCCGGGCCCGTGCCGCAGCCCCCGCCGGCCCCGGCGCCGCCGGGACCGGGGCCGGAGCCCGACCCGACGCCGCCGGAGCCCGAACCGTCACCCGTGTGACGCGGACCCGCTGACGCCGGGCGCTACGCGTCGGTCTCCGAGCGGTCGCCGCCCCACAGCGTGTGGAACGAGCCTTCCCGGTCGACCCTGCGGTACGTGTGCGCGCCGAAGAAGTCCCGCTGGCCCTGCGTGAGCGCGGCCGGCAGGCGCTCGGCGCGCAGCGCGTCGTAGTACGCGAGCGCGGCGGCGAAGCCAGGCGTGGGCACACCCTGCGTGGTCGCGGCGACGAGGACGGCACGCCAGTCGTCCTGCGCCGCCGCGATCTCGTCTGCGAAGCTCTTGTCCGACAGGAGCGAGACCAGGTTCGGCTCGGCCTCGTACGCGGCGGTGATCCGGTCGAGGAACGCCGCCCGGATGATGCAGCCGCCGCGCCAGATGCGGGCCACCGCGCCGAGATCGATGTTCCAGTCGTACTCCTCGCTGCCCGCGGCGAGCTCGTGGAAGCCCTGCGTGTAGGAGACGATCTTCGAGGCGTACAGGGCCTGCTCGACCTTGTCGGCGAAGGCCGCGGCCTCCGACCCGCTCAGCCTGGTGGCTGTCGGTCCCGCCAACCCCTGTGCGGCGGCGCGCAGTTCGGCGTGGCCGGACAGGGAGCGCGCGAACACCGCCTCCGCGATGCCGGAGACCGGGACACCCAGGTCCAGCGCGATCTGCACCGTCCAGCGACCGGTGCCCTTCTGCTCGGCCTGGTCCTGGACGACGTCCACGAACGGCTTGCCGGTGACGGCGTCCTCGTGGGAGAGAACCTCCGCCGTGATCTCGATGAGGTAGGAGTCGAGGCGGCCCGTGTTCCAGGTGCGGAAGACGTCCGCGATCTGCGCGGGGGAGTACCCGGCGACATCCCGCAGCAGCTGGTAGGCCTCGCCGATGAGCTGCATGTCGGCGTACTCGATGCCGTTGTGCACCATCTTGACGAAGTGACCCGCGCCGTCCGGGCCGAGGTGCGTCACGCACGGGGTGCCGTCCTTCGCCTTCGCGGAGATCTTCTCCAGCATCGGGCCGAGCGATGCGTACGATTCGACGCTGCCGCCGGGCATGATGCTCGGCCCGTGCAGTGCGCCCTCCTCGCCGCCGGAGACGCCGGTGCCGACGAAGTGGATGCCCTGTTCGCGCAGCTCCCTCTCGCGGCGCCGGCTGTCGGCGAAGTGCGCGTTGCCGCCGTCGATGATCATGTCACCGGGTTCGAGGAGCGGCGCGAACTCCTTGATCACCGCGTCCGTCGGGTCGCCCGCCTTCACCATGATCACGAGCCGGCGCGGCCGTTCCAGGGCGGCCACGAAGTCCTCGGCGGTCTCGGTCGGGACGAAGATGCCCTCCTCGCCGAACTCCTCCACCAGCTGGTGCGTCCGGGACGCCGTGCGGTTGTGCAGGGCGACCGTGTATCCGTTCCGCGCGAAGTTGCGGGCGAGGTTGCGCCCCATGACAGCGAGCCCGCTGACACCGATCTGGGCTGTAGTGCTCATGCCTGTCGCTCCTGGATTGGGAAATTGAAAGTTTCTGTTCAGTTGGCGCGTGGCTGGGCGTAGCGTTGGCCTCCGCCCCCCATGAGCCCTCGTCCGAACTCTCTACGATGCTGGAGCCGCGCGTGCCTCATTTCGATCTGCCGCTCGACGAACTGCGTGCGTACAAGCCCGCGTTGACGGCCTTCGACGACTTCGACGCCTTCTGGGAGAAGACCCTGGCCGAAGCCAGGGAACACGACCTCGACGCGCGTTTCGAGCCGGTCGACGTCCCGTTCACCGCGGTGGACGTCTTCGACGTTACGTACGCGGGCTTCGGCGGGCATCCCGTGAAGGGCTGGCTGATCCTCCCCGCGGGCACCAGGGAGCCGATACCGGCCGTCGTCGAGTACATCGGCTACGGCGGCGGCCGGGGCCTGCCGCACACCCACCTCAGGTGGGCCGCGGCCGGGTTCGCGCACTTCGTGATGGACACCCGCGGCCAGGGCAGCGGCGGCAGTGTCGGCGACACCCCGGACCCCGTCGGCAGCGGACCCGCGGCCCCCGGTTTCATGACGCGGGGTGTCCAGGACCCGCAGGAGTACTACTACCGGCGCGTCTACACGGACGCGGTGCGCGCCGTCGAAGCGGCCCGCTCGCACCCGCTGATCGACGCCTCCCGCACCGCTGTGACCGGCGGCAGCCAGGGCGGCGGCATCACGATCGCCGTGGCCGGTCTCGTGCCGGACCTGAAGGCGGCCGCGGCCGACGTGCCGTTCCTGTGCCACTTCGGCCGCGCGGCCACGCTCACCGAGCGTCACCCGTACCGGGAGATCGCGCTCTACCTGAAGGCGCACATCGGGGAGGACGAGCGGGTCTTCCGGACGCTCTCCTACTTCGACGGCATGAACTTCGCGGCCCGCGCCACCGCGCCCGGCCTCTTCTCGGCCGCCTTGGAGGACCTGACCTGCCCGCCGTCGACGGTGTTCGCGGCGTACAACCACTGGGCGGGCGCCGAGCGCTCCATGGAGGTGTACGCCTTCAACGACCACGAGGGCGGCGGAGCCTTCCAGCAGGCCGTACAACTGCGCTGGATTCCCGGCCACTTGAGGGGCTGAAAGCAGCCAGGGTGGCGCACGGCACTCTTGTCAGCGCTGTGGGGGAGCCGCTAATTTGCGGCTCCTACTGTGCCTGTCAGGTTACCGAGGGGGCTTCCCATGGCGTTACGCGGCCGGCATCGCCGGTACCAGCCGAGCCGGGTCAACCGGGCGTCGCTCACCGTGACCATCGGTGGCGCCGGCATGGCGATCCCGCTCATCGGCGCGGGGACGGCCCAGGCCGCGGACGTGCAGACGTGGAACAAGGTCGCCGCGTGCGAGTCGGGCGGCAGCTGGACCGTCAACACCGGCAACGGCTACTACGGCGGCCTCCAGTTCACCGGCTCCACCTGGGCGGCGTACGGCGGCACGGCCTACGCGCCCCGCGCCGACCTGGCCGCCAAGGACCAGCAGATCGCGGTCGCGGAGAAGGTGCTGAAGGCGCAGGGGCCGAGCGCCTGGCCGGTCTGCTCGCAGCGGGCCGGCCTGACCCGCACCGCCGAGCGGCCCGCCCCGGTCCGCACGGTGCAGGACGTGAAGCCCGAGACGACCCCGCAGTCGGCCGGGTCCCGCGCCGACATGTACACGGTCATCGGCGGCGACACGCTCTCCGGCATCGCGGACGCCCGCAAGGTGCCCGGCGGCTGGGAGCGGCTGTACTCGGCCAATCGCCGGGCGATCGGCGCCGACCCGGACCTGATCATCCCGGGACAGCGGCTCTCGATGCCGGGAGCGGCCACGAAGACCGCCGCACCCAAGGCCCCGCAGCCCCACAAGGCACAGCCCCACAAGACCCAGCCCCACAAGGCACAGCCGAAGAAGGCCGAGCCGAAGAAGACTCAGCCGAAGAAGGCCACGACCGCCGGGACCGCCTCGCGCGGCGCCGTCGCACCCGTCGACGCCTCCCTCGGCACCCCGTACCACGCGGCCGGATCCTCCTGGTCGAAGGGCTACCACACCGGGGTGGACTTCGCCGTGCCCACCGGCACCTCCGTCAAGGCCGTCGCCGCGGGCCAGGTCGTCTCGGCCGGCTGGGGCGGCGCGTACGGCTACGAAGTGGTGATCCGCCACGCCGACGGCCGCTACAGCCAGTACGGACACCTGTCGGCGCTCTCCGTGAAGAGCGGACAGCGCGTGGTGGAGGGCCAGCGCATCGCCCGCTCCGGGTCCACCGGCAACAGCACGGGCCCGCATCTGCACTTCGAGGTGCGGACCGGGCCCGGCTTCGGCAGTGATGTCGACCCGCTCGCCTACCTGCGGGCCCACGGAGTCAGGATCTGACGTTCCGGGAACCACCGTTCCACACGGCCGACCCGCCGCGGGACGGCTTCGGCTGGTGCGGCATGCTCTCCAGCCCGGCCGGGCTGTCCGGCACGGTCGGGTTCTCCGCCAGGGTGGAGCCGCCCGGCGCGCTCGGGGTCTCCGGGGCGCCCGGCGTGTGCTGGGCGATCACCTGGGCGGTGCGGTCGCGGCCGATGCGCTCGGTCGTCAGCAGGATCAGGCCGCCCGCGGCCACCACACCGCAGCCGAGCGCCAGGACCGTGCCGATGGTGCCGTGCCGGAACGTCTCGCCGAACAGGGTGATGCCGACGGCCGCCGCCACCACCGGGTTCACCACGGTCGCCGTCGCCAGCGGCGCCGCCAGACCCGCGCCCCGGTAGGACGCCTGCGACAGCATCATGCCCGTCGTGGCCAGCGCCGCGATCGCCAGCAACGTGCTGAGCTGCTCCAGGGGCCGCCCCGACCAGTCGACGGCCACCGACTTCGTGAAGACCGACGCCATACCGAACGCGCTGCCCGCGGCCACCGCGAGCAGCACCGCGCGCACCACGGGATGCCGGTGCGCGGCCCGCGCCGACATCATCAGTACCAGGACGCCGCCGGCCGTGATCAGACCGACCAGCAGGCGCTCCGCCCCGTCCAGCGAGTCCTCCGAGGCCGAGCCGGTCAGCGCGAGCAGCCCCGCGAGCCCGACCGTCGCCATGATCGCCCCGCGCCAGGCGGTGGCCCCGGCCCGGCGCCGCACGAACAGCGCCGCCATCGGCAGCGCCAGCACGATCGTCAGGGCGCCCAGCGGCTGCACCAGGCTCAGCGGACCGTACGCGAGGGCGACCACGTGCAGCAGCGCCCCCAGACCGTTCAGACACCCGGCGCCCCACCAGGCGGGCCTGCGCAGCGGCGCGTACGCCGATTCGGGCGAGGTCTGGGCGACCCGCTCCTGCACGATCGCCCCGCCCGCGTAGGCGACCGCCGAGACCAGGGAGAGCAACACGGAGAACGCCAGAGCACTCATCTCGTGCCCCCAGCGGTGCGGCGCGGCGCGCGGTCGGTTTCCATACTCTCCACGATCTCTCGCGCACGCGTTTCTGTCGTCCGACCTGAGCAGGCATTGGGTCCTACTACCGATGGAGTACGCCGCGTCCCGAGTCATCCCCAGGGCGGGTGTCCGCCGGGGCGGACGTGCCTCGTACCGTCGGCACTCTTCCGCCCGGGGCGTCCATGAGTGACCATGAGACGCGAAGCGAGCACGACCGACCTGAGCGAGTGGGGACGAGCGAATACGGGGGCCGCGCGTGCGAGTGGGACTGCTCAGCCGGGAGTACCCGCCGGACGTCTACGGCGGCGCCGGGGTCCATGTCGAGTTCCTGGCAAGGGAGTTGCGCCCGCTCGTCGATCTCGACGTCCACACCTGGGGCGAGGGCACGGCCGACGGGGTACGCCGCCACCGCGCGTGGCCGGTGCTCGACGGGGCCAATGAGGCGCTGCGCACCCTCTCCGTGGATCTGTCCATGGCCGCCGCGCTCGAAGGGCGCGACCTCGTCCACTCCCACACCTGGTACACCGCCCTCGCGGGCCACCTCGCCGCCCTCCACCTCGGTATCCCGCACGTGATGACCGCGCACTCCCTGGAGCCGCTGCGCCCGTGGAAGGCCGAACAGCTCGGCGGTGGTTACGCTCTGTCTTCCTGGGCGGAACGCACCGCGATCGAGGCGGCCGACGGTGTGATCGCCGTGTCCCGCGCGATGCGCGACGACATCCTCACCTGCTACCCGGCGCTGGAGCCCGACCGCGTCCGCGTCGTGCACAACGGCATCGACGTGTCGCTGTACCACGCCGACCCCGGCACGGACGTGCTGGAGCGCCACGGCGTCGACCCGCGGCGCCCGTACGTCATCTTCGTCGGCCGCATCACGCGCCAGAAGGGCGTGCCCCATCTGCTGCGCGCGGCACGGGAGTTCGCGCCGGGGGTACAGCTCGTGCTCTGCGCCGGCGCGCCGGACACCCCGGAGATCGGACGCGAGTTCCGCGAGCTGGTCGAGGAGTTGCGAAAGCTCCGCGACGGCGTGTGCTGGATCCCGTCCATGCTGCCGCGCGCGGAAGTCGTCCAACTCCTCACGCACGCCTCGGTGTTCGTGTGCCCGTCCGTGTACGAGCCGCTCGGCATCGTCAACCTGGAGGCGATGGCCTGCTCCACCGCGGTCGTCGCCTCCCGGGTCGGCGGCATCCCCGAGGTGGTCGCGGACGGCGAGAGCGGGCTGCTCGTCCCGTACGCGGAGGCGGACCCGGCGGCGTTCGAGGCGGGTCTCGCGCGCGCCGTGAACGAGGTGGTCGGTGACCCCGGGGCGGCGCGCCGCATGGGGGAGGCCGGCCGGGAGCGGGCGGTGGCGGAGTTCGGCTGGGCCGCGGTGGCGCGGCGTACGGCTCAGGTGTACGGGGAGATCCTCGACGGCGCCTAGGGCGTCGGATCATGGAGGGGGCGGGTGGCGGCATGCGCGGTGGGCCTTCGGTGCTCGGGATCGTACTGGCGGGAGGAGAGGGGAAGCGGCTGATGCCGCTGACCGCGGACCGGGCGAAGCCCGCGGTGACCTTCGGCGGCACCTACCGCCTGGTCGACTTCGTCCTGTCGAACCTGGTGAACGGCGACATCCTGCGGATCTGCGTGCTGACGCAGTACAAGTCGCACTCCCTGGACCGGCACGTCACGACGACGTGGCGGATGTCGAGCCTGCTCGGCAACTACGTCACGCCCGTCCCGGCCCAGCAGCGCCTCGGCCCCCGCTGGTACTCGGGCAGCGCCGACGCGATCCTGCAGTCCCTCAACCTCGTCCACGACGAACAGCCCGACTTCATCGCGGTGTTCGGCGCCGACCACGTGTACCGGATGGACCCGCGGCAGATGCTGGAGCAGCACATCCAGTCCGGCGCGGGCGTCACCGTCGCGGGCATCCGGGTGCCGCGCGCGCAGGCCCCGTCCTTCGGCATCATCACGCCGGCCCGGGACAGCACCCGCGTCGAGGCGTTCCTGGAGAAGCCGACGGACCCGCCGGCGCTGCCCGGCACCCCGAACCAGGTGTTCGCCTCGATGGGCAACTACCTCTTCACGACCAAGACCCTCGTCGACGCGTTGCAGCAGGACGCGGAGGACGAGGACTCGGCGCACGACATGGGCGGTTCGATCCTGCCGCTGCTGACCGAGCGCGGCGTCGCCCAGGTCTACGACTTCGACGAGAACCGGGTCCCGGGCGAGACCGACAGGGACCACGGCTACTGGCGCGACGTCGGCACCCTCGACTCGTACTACGAGGCCCACATGGACCTCGTCTCGGACGAGCCGATGTTCAACCTGGACAACCGGCGCTGGCCCATCTACACGCACTCCGGCCAGCTGCCGCCCGCGAGGTTCTGCGCGGCCGGCATCGCGAGCGAGTCGATCGTCGGCCCGGGCTGTGTGATCCGCGGCCAGGTCACCGGTTCCGTCCTCTCGCCGGGGGTGACGATCGCCGACGGCGCCGTCGTCCAGGGCTCGGTCCTGCACGACAACGTGCATATCGGCAGGGGAGCGGTGGTGCGCGGCGCCGTGCTCGACAAGAACGTGGAGGTCCCCGCCGGGGCGACGATCGGCGTCAACCCGGGCCGGGACGCGGAGCTCTACACGGTCTCGAAGGGCGGGGTGATCGCCCTGGGCAAGGGCCAGGCGGTGCACTGACGACCGCACACGGGTGGACCGGACCGGGCCTCACAGCACCCGGCGCCGCCGTCCCAGCCAGGTTTGCGCGATCACCACGACCGCGAGGAACGCCCCGCTGACCACCTGCTGGTAGGCCGAGTCCAGCGAACCGATCTGGTTGATCACGTTCTGGATGACCTTGAGGAGGAGCACGCCCACCAGCGAACCGCTGATGAACCCGAAACCGCCCGTCAGCAGGGTGCCGCCGATGACGACCGCCGAGATCGCCTCCAGCTCCATGCCGGAGCCGAGGATCGTCACGCCCGACACCAGCCAGGCCGCGTTCAGCGCACCGGCCAGGCCCGCGCACAGACCGGACAGGGTGTAGACGCCGATCTTCGTGCGGGCCACCGGCGCGCCCATCAGGGCCGCCGCGTCCTCGTTGCCGCCGACCGCGTACACGTACTGCCCGAAGCGGGTACGCCGCAGCACCACCGCGCCGAGCACGAAGAGCGCGAGGGTGATCCAGACCGGCAGGCCGACGCCGAACAGCTTGTTCTGGCCGAGCGAGGCGAAGACCGTCGACTTGTCGACGAGGTACGTCTTCGAGCCCTCGTCGGTGATCGCGAGGAGGATGCCGCGCGCGCCGAGCATCGCCGCAAGGGTCACGATGAACGGGGCGAGCCGGGAGCGGGCGATCAGCAACCCGTTGACGAGCCCGATCAGACCGCAGACCGCCAGCGGCAGCAGCAGCGCCACCACCGTCCCGTACCGCGACCCCCAGGCCGCGAGCACCCCGCCGAGCGCGAACAGCGAACCGACCGACAGGTCGATGCCGCCCGTCACAATCACGAACGTCATGCCGAGCGCCACGATCGCGAGGAACGCCGACGACAGCGCCATGTTCTCCAGGTTGTCGCCGGTCAGGAACGTGTCGAAGGAGAGTGAGGCGGCGATCACCGCGATCACCAGCGTGACCAGCGCGCCGTGCTGCTGGGCGAATGCGCTCAGCCGCTCCGCGCGCGTCGCGCCGAGCGCCTCCTCGTGCGCGGCCTCGGCGGGCTGTGCCGCTTCGACGTCTGTCATCGTCATCGCTTCCCCCGTTCCCTGGCCGCGTAGACGGCGAGCACGATCACCACGGCCTGGGCGATCTGCGTCCACGACGGCGGCAGGTCGTGCTTGATGAGCGTGGCCGTGAGCAGTTGGATGAGGACCGCGCCGGCGACCGTGCCGCCGATGCGTACCCGGCCGCCGGTGAGCGGGGTGCCGCCGACCACGACCGCGGTGATCGCGGAGAGTTCCATCAGGTTGCCGAGCGACGTCGGGTCGCTCGCGGTCAGGCGGGCGGTCGCAAGGACACCGGCCGTCGCGGCCAGCAGACCCGAGACGACGTAGACGAGGATCAGCACGCGGCGCACCGGGAGCCCCGCGAGCTTCGCGGCCGGACGGCTGTCGCCGATCGCGAGGAGCTGGCGGCCGAACGTGGTGCGCCGCACCACGAACGCGACGAGCAGCGCGAGCGCCGCCGCGATCAGTACGAGGTAGGGGACGCCGAGCAGGTCGCCGGTGCCCAGTGAGCGCAGGCCCGGGTCGCGGACGTCCTTGAGCTGCGGCAGCAGGACCAGGGCGAGGCCCCGGCCCGCGACCATCAGCGCCAGCGTGGCGACGATGGGCTGGACGCCGATGAACGCGATCAGCGCCCCGTTCGCGACACCGACGAGGGCGCCGCCGATCAGCGCGGCGATCAGCGCGACCCACACCCCGTAGCCGAGGTAGAGGGAGACCAGCGAGGTGGCGAGCGCCATCACGGAGCCGACCGACAGGTCGACGCCCTCGGTGCCGATCGCCAGCGCCATGCCCAGGGCGACGATGAGCACCGGCGCGACCTGCACGGCCTGCGTACGGAAGTTCTCGGCCGACAGGAAGTGCGGGGTGAAGGCGATGTTCGCCACCAGCAGGACGGCGACGCCGAGATAGACGCCGTACTCCTGGAGCAGGCGCAGCAGCCGGGCGCGGTCGACGCCGGCCCTGCCCAGCGACAGGTCAGTCAACGGACGGCCCTCCTACGGGAGTCGCGGCGATGGCGCGCATCAGTCGGTCCTCCGTGACCGCGTCACCGGTGAGCTCGGCGACCACCGCGCCGTCCTTGAGGACGACGACCCGGTCCGAACCCTCGATCAGCTCCTCCGGGTCCGAGGAGATCAGCAGCACGGCGAGGCCGTCGTCGGCCAGTTCGTCGATGAGCTTCTGGACCTCGGCCTTCGCGCCCACGTCGATACCGCGCGTCGGTTCGTCGAGCAGCAGCACCTTGGGGTTCATCGCGAGCCAGCGGGCGAGCAGCACCTTCTGCTGGTTGCCGCCCGACAGCTCGCCCACTTTCTGGTGGGTCCCCGCGGACTTGATGCGCAGCCGCTTCACGAACGTGTCGACGACGCGGTCGATGCGCGCCTCGTCGACGAGCCCGAAGCGGGAGAGGCCAGGCAGCGCGGCGAGCGCGATGTTCTCGCGCACCGAGAGACCCGGCACGATCCCCTCCGCCTTGCGGTCCTCGGGCAGCAGGCTGATGCCGGCGCGGATCGCCGCGGGCGTGGAACCCGTACGCACCGCGGCGCCGGCCACCGTGACCCGCCCGCCGTCCGTGGGCAGCGCGCCCGCGATCGCCTTCGCGGTCTCGCTGCGCCCCGATCCGAGGAGTCCGCCGAGGCCGACGACCTCCCCGGGCCGCACGTCGAGCGAGACCCCGTGCAACTGGTGACGTACCGTCAGGCCCTGCGCGCGCAGGATGGGTTCGGAGGCCGCGTCGTGCTCGCCGGAGAACTTGGTGAGGCCCTCGTCCTGTACGTCGCCGATGTCGCGGCCCAGCATGAGCGAGACCAGGCGCAGCCGGTCGAGGTCGGCCAGCCGTCCCGTGTGCACGACCTTGCCGTCACGCAGCACGGTGACCGCGTCGCACACCTCGTACAGCTCGTCGAGGCGGTGGCTGACGTAGACGACGGCGATGCCGCGCTCGCGCAGCATGCGGATCACGCCGAAGAGCGTCCGCACCTCGCGCGGCTCCAGGGACGACGTCGGCTCGTCCATGATGACGACCTTCGCGTCGACCGAGACCGCGCGGGCCAGGGCCACCATCTGCTGGGCGCCGATGCCCAGTTCACGCAGCGGCCGCTGCACGTCCACGCGGACGCCCAGCTCGCGCAGGGCCGCGTCCGCCTCCCGGTTCATCCGCCGGAAGTCGATCAGGCCGAGCCTGCCGCGCGGCTCGCGGCCCAGGAACAGATTGCGGGCCACGCTCATCAGGGGGACGAGGTTGACCTCCTGGTAGATCGTGGAGATCCCCGCGTGCTGCGCTTCGAGCGGGGTGGCGAAGTCGACCTGCCGGCCGTCGTAGGTGAGCGTGCCGGCGTCCGTGTCGGCCTCGGTGGCGGGGTCGGGCCGGTACACGCCGGTGAGCACCTTGATGAGCGTGGACTTGCCCGCGCCGTTCTCCCCGATGAGGGCGTGCACCTCCCCGGCGCGCGCGGTGAAGTCGACTCCGTCGAGGGCGCGCACGCCGGGGAACGTCTTGCTGAGATTCTTCGCCGACAACATGTCAGTACGCCTTGTTCAGGTCCGTCTTGGCGTTGTCACCGGTGTAGGCGCTGTCCTTGATGACGATGTCCTGGCCGACCTTGTCGCCCTGGGTGAAGGAGTCCAGGGTCTGGAAGGCGAGCGGGCCGAAGCGCGGGTTGGACTCGATGACGCCGGAGATCCAGCCGTCGACGATGCCCTGCACCGCGTTGCGGGTGCCGTCGACCGTGACGATCTTGACGGCGCCGGCCTTCTTGCCCGCGCTCTTGAGCGCGTTGACGGCGCCCAGGCCCATCTCGTCGTTCTCGGCGTAGACGCCGGTGATGTCGGGCTTGGACTGGATGAGCTGCTCGGTGACCTGCTGGCCCTTCTCGCGGGCGAACTCGCCGGTCTGCTTGAAGACGACCTTCAGCTCGGGTGCCTTCTCCTTGATCCGGTCCTCGAAGCCCTTGGTGCGCTCGGTGGTCACGTTGTTGCCCGCGGCGCCGAGCAGGATCGCGAGGGTGCCCTTGCCGCCGGTGGCCTCGATCATCTGGTCGGCGGCGCGCTTGCCCTGCTCCACGAAGTCCGAGCCGATGAACGAGACGTAGTCCTTGCAGGCCGTCGCGTTGATCTTGCGGTCGACGGTGACGATCGGGATGTGCTTGGCGCCTGCCGCGCGCAGCACGGGCTCCCAGCCGTCGGAGTTGAGCGGGGCGATCACCAGCAGGTCCGCGCCCTTGGCGATGAGGTCCTGGACGTCGCTGATCTGCTTGGAGAACTGCGACTGGGCGTTGGCCGTGAGCAGTTTGACCCCGCGCTTCTGTGCCTCTGCCTTCAGGGAGGCCGTCTCCGCGATGCGGAACGGGTTGGCTTCCTTCTCGGACTGCGAGAACCCGACCGTGGCGCCCTTCAGGTCGAGCTTCTTGCCGCCGAACGCGGAGATGTCGCAGGTGTCGCCGGTGCCGGGGGAGGCCACCTCCTGACCGGCGTTCGCATCCTGCGCTGCTGAACTCCCCTGGTCGGAATCGGAGCTGTCGTCCTCGGACTTGGCGCATCCGGTGGCGAGCGCGAGGCCCGCGACGAGGCCGGCGGCGAGCAGGGCCCGGGCGGAGGTACGGCTGCGACGAGGAAGTGCGGTCTGCGTCATGTGGTGGTCCCCAAAACGGCACGGCCCGGCGCGTGAACGCGCTGACGGGGTGGATGTGTTCGACCGGTCGGAACGGCGGTACAGGGGAGGTTTTTACATCGTTGGAAGGAGGCTGTAAAGGCCCCGCGCAGCTACTCGTGCCCGCGTACCCGGCCCGCAGCCGCCCGGACGGTCAGCGGCGGCCGAGGGTGCTCTCCCGCTCGATCAGCCGGTACGCGGCGGTCAGTTCACGCCCCGAACGCTCCTCGGGACGCGCCAGACGGTGCAGCAGCGACTCCACCGCGAGCCGGGCGATGGCCTGCTTGTCCGGCGAGATCGTGGTCAGCGTGACCGCCCCGAACCGGCCCTCCGCGATGTCGTCGAAACCGACCACCGCCACGTCCCACGGCACCCGAAGACCCCGCTCGTGCAGCACCCGCATCGCACCGATCGCGACCAGGTCGTTGTAGGCGAACACGGCGTCGGGGCGCACCCCCGAGTCCAGCATCCGCGCCATCGCCTCGGCCCCGTCGCCCCGGTCCCAGCCGCCGGTCGCCCCCACCTGCGTGTCCGGCGCGGGCAGCCCCGCTTCGAGCAACTCCGCACGCCAGCCCGCCAGTCGAAGATGCGCGGGCTGATTGGCCGAATCGGTGCGCTCGCCCAGATACGCGATCCGGGTGCGGCCCCGCCCGAGCAGATGGCGTACGGCGGTGCGGGCGGCGGAGACGTTGTCGATGGCGATGTGGTCGTAGGGCACGTCGTACTCGCGCTCGCCGAGCAGCACCAGCGGCACATCGTCGTCCCGGCCGCGCAGGTCCTCCGCCTCCAGCTCCAGCGGACTGAGGATCAGCCCGTCGATCACCCGGGCCCGGAAACCCTGACTGACCAGGACCTCCTGCTCGCGCTCGCCCCGGGTGTGGTCGAGCAGCACCGTGACATCGTGCTCGGCGGCCGCGTCGATCACCGCGCCGGCGAGCTCCGCGAAGTACGGGTTGCCCAGCTCCGGGACGGCGAGCGCGATGATCCCCGTGCGCCCTTTGCGCAGGTGGCGGGCGGTGAGGTTCGGGCGGTAGCCGAGCTCGTCGATGGCGAGCTGGACGCGGGCGCGCATGGCGGGCGTGACGTGCTGGTAATTGTTCACGACGTTCGAGACGGTCTTGATCGAGACGCCCGCGCGCTCCGCGACATCCTTGAGGCTCACCCGCACGGAATCTCCTTCGGCCCGGCGCGCCCGCTCACGGGGTGCGCGTGTCATGCCCCTGGACAGCGCGCCGGATGGCGTGCTGTCATGCCAACTGCCGTTCCTTCCAACGTTGTACAGACGAGTTGTACCGACTAGAGCGGCGAGCCGCCACCCTTCCTCGACGTGTTCCACAGGACGCGTCCGGCACTGGAGGATCCGTGCGCACCAGAACCCTCAGACGACTTGGCCGACATCTGGCCCCGCTGCTCACCGCGGCACTCGGTCTCACCGCACTCACCGTGGCACCGTCCGCCACGGCCGCGGACGAGCCGGTCGTGCCGCATGGGCTCAAGGGCGAGTACTACACCCAATCCGCCCCGGGAGCCTTCGACTTCGACGAGTTGAAGGCCACCGGGTTCGATCCGCAGATCGACTTCGGCAGCCTGGACTCCCGGCTCCAGTCGGCGACCGGCAGTGGCGACGACGCGAACGTCCGCTGGACCGGAGAACTGGTACCGGAGAAGACCGGTCTGACAACGTTTTCCATCACCGGGGACAACGGTTTCCGGCTCTGGGTCGACGACCAGCTGGTGGTCGACCACTGGGTCGACGACTGGGACAAGGAACAGACTTCCCAGGCCGTTCAGTTGACCGCGGGTCAGGCGGTCAACTTCAAGGTCGAGTACTTCGAGCACTACGGCGGGTCCAACCTGCACGTGCGCTGGACGGAGCCGGGCGAGCAGAAGGAGGCGATCCCCTCCTCCGCGTTCCGGGTCCCCGACGACTGGGCGTACGACGGCGCGATCGGCACCACCGTGCTCGGCGACGGCCGCACGCTCAAGCTCGACTTCGCCCAGAAGCTCTCCGCCGTGCCGAGTGAGGTCAACGACCACCTCACGGCGGTGATCGGCGGCGCCAAGTGGCCGCTGAAGAGCGTCGAGGCCGACCCGAAGGACCCGCGGGCGCTCCTTGTGGGCCTGGCGGAGCCCGTCGTCGGCAACAAGGACGGTGACGCGCCGGGCCTCGCGGACGTGAACTACGACGGCAAGGGTGGCCTGGTCGGCAGCGACGGCACGGCCGTCGGCTCGTTCTGGTCCAGCGGGCCGAACCACTCCACGCACCAGCTGTCCACCAAGTGGGGCGACGACGTCACCCCCAAGAACGCGCACCGCGAGTACCCGCGGCCGCAGCTGACCCGCTCCGACTGGCAGAACCTGAACGGGAGTTGGGAGTTCGCCGCCGCCAAGGACGGCGACGCGGTGCCGACCGGCAAGAAGCTCGGCGAGAAGATCCTCGTGCCCTACCCGGTCGAGTCCCAGCTCTCCGGGATCGAGCGGCACGAGGACCGTATGTGGTACCGCCGCACGTTCACGGTCCCCAAGGACTGGAAGGTCGGCAAGGGCGAGCGGCTCCGGCTGAACTTCGGCGCCGTCGACTGGAAGTCCGAGGTCTACGTCAACGGCAAGAAGGTCGCGGACCACAAGGGCGGCTACGACAAGTTCAGCGCCGACATCACCGACGCGCTGAAGCCGGGCCGCACCCAGGAGCTGATCGTCGGCGTCTACGACCCGACCGACGCGGCGAACGGTGAGAACCCGCCGATGGGCAAGCAGCGCCTGGACCCGAGCGGCATCTGGTACACCCCGTCGTCCGGCATCTGGCAGACGGTCTGGATGGAGCCGGTCGCCAAGGACAGCGTCACCGACCTGAAGCTGACGCCGGACGTCAAGAACGGCAAGCTCGCCGTCGAGACCACGGGCGTGAAGGCCGGCCTGCCGGTCACCGCCACGGCGTACGCGGGCAAGCGCAAGGTCGGCAGCGTCACCGGCGTCTCCGGCAAACCGCTCACCCTCAAGATCGACAAGCCGCACCTGTGGACCCCGGACGACCCGTTCCTCTACGACCTCAAGGTGAGCGTCGGCAAGGACCGCGTCGGCAGCTACTTCGGGATGCGCTCGATCGCCGTCGAGCAGGTGAACGGCACCCCGCGCACCGTCCTCAACGGCAAGCCCACCTTCATGATGGCCACCCTCGACCAGGGCTTCTGGCCGGACGGCCTGCACACCGCGCCCAGCGACGAGGCGCTCGCGTACGACCTGAAGATGCACAAGCAGATGGGCTTCAACTCCGTCCGCAAGCACATCAAGGTCGAACCCGACCGCTGGTTCTACTGGGCCGACAAGCTGGGCCTCCTCGTCTGGCAGGACATGCCGGCGATGACGGCCGGGGTGAACCCGTCCACCGCGGCCCGCGCCGAGTTCGAGCGCGAGATGAAGATCATGATCGACCAGCACGCCAACCACCCGTCGGTCATCATGTGGGTCACTCTCAACGAGGGCTGGGGCCAGTACGGCGAGGCGCGCCTCGCCGACCAGGCCAAGTCCTGGGACCCGACACGCCTGGTCAACTCGATGTCCGGCATCAACCTGGGCCGTGACGGCGGCACCGGCGACATCCTCGACGAACACGGCTATCCCAGCCCGGCGCTGCCACCGCACCCCGACGGCAAGCGGGCCCTGGTCGCGGGCGAGTACGGCGGCCTCGGCCTGGCGGTACCAGGACACGCCTGGTCGGTCCAGCAGTCCTACGTCGACGTGGACCCGGCGACGTACACGGACGACTACCTCACCAAGCTCGACGAGGTGCACGCGCTGGCCTGCAAGGGCGGCAACGGCGCCGTCTACACGCAGATCTCCGACGTGGAAGGTGAGCTGAACGGGCTCATCACCTACGACCGCAGGGTCGTCAAGCCGGACGTGAAGCGGGTGCACGACGCCCAGGAGGCGCTGATCAAGGACGCCTCCCAGGCGACCGTGCAGAACTGCGTCTGATCCCTGACGTCCCCGGGGGCGGGCCCGTACACCGGGCCCGCCCCCTTCTCATCGGCTCCAACCACCTACGTGAGGGAGCAAGTTGATGACCGTGACACGACGTGGCGTGCTCCAGACCGGCACCGTGGCCGCCGCCGCGGTGCTCGGCAGCAGCGGCGGCACCGCGAGCGCGAGCGCGGCCCCGGCCGCCGCGACCGCCGCCCGAGCCGGGATCGCCCCCGACGCCTTCACCCGCCTCCCCGTCGGTAGCATCACCGCCCGCGGCTGGCTCGTCGAACAGCTCAGGCTCCAGCTCGCGGGGCTCTGCGGCCGCTACGAGGAGAAGTCCCACTTCCTCTCGATGGACACCAGCGGCTGGGTCCATCCAGAACTGAGCGGCTGGGAAGAAGTCCCCTACTGGCTACGGGGGTTCGTGCCACTCGCGATCGCCACCCGGGACGCCGACGCGCTCGCCACCAGCCAGCGCTGGATCGACGCCATCCTCGCCACGCAGGATCCCGACGGGTTCTTCGGCCCGCGCGCCCTGCGCACCTCGCTCAACGGCGGCCCCGACTTCTGGCCGTTCCTGCCGCTCCTCATGGCCCTGCGCACCTACGAGGAGTACACCCACGACGCGCGCATCGTGCCGTTCCTCACCCGCTTCCTGCGCTACATGGAGGCGCAGGGCAAGGGCGCCTTCGACAGCAGCTGGGTCTCCGTGCGCTGGGGCGACGGCATCGACACCGCGCGCTGGCTGTACGACCGCACCGGCGACGCGTTCCTGACCAGCCTCGTCGAGAAGATGCACCACTACGGTGCCGACTGGACCGGCGCACTGCCCACCCCGCACAACGTGAACATCGCCCAGGGCTTCCGCGAACCCGCCCAGTACGCCCAGTGGGCGACCGGTGGCGCCGCCGACCTGGTGCGGGCGACGTACCGGACGTACGACGAAGTCCTGCGCGAATACGGCCAGTTCCCCGGCGGTGGCATCGCCGGGGACGAGAACGTCAGGCCCGGCTTCGGCGACCCGCGCCAGGGCTTCGAGACCTGCGGCATCGTCGAGTTCATGACCAGCCACGAGCTGCTGACCCGCATCACCGGCGACCCGGTGTGGGCCGACCGCTGCGAGGACCTCGCCTTCAACATGCTGCCCGCCTCCCTCGACCCGCAGGGCAAGGGCACCCACTACATCACCAGCGCCAACAGCGTGAGCCTCGACAACTCCCGCAAGACACAGGGGCAGTTCCAGAACGGCTTCGCCATGCAGTCCTTCCGGCCGGGCGTCGACCAGTACCGCTGCTGCCCGCACAACTACGGCATGGGCTGGCCCTACTTCACCGAGGAACTCTGGCTGGCCACCCCGGACGGCGGGCTCGCCGCCGCCCTGTACGCGGCCTGCGAAGTGCGGGCCGAGGTGGGCGCCGACGCCGTCCCCGTGACCGTACGGGAGGAGACGGACTACCCGTTCGACGAGACGATCACGCTGACCGTGCACGTGGAGCGGCCCGTCGACTTCCCGCTGCGACTGCGCGTACCCGGCTGGTGCGACCGGCCGCGCCTCGCCGTCAACGGCCGTACGGTGAACGCGAATCCGGGGCCGTCCTTCGCCGAGATCCGCCGCACCTGGCGCGACGGCGACCGCGTCACCCTGCGCCTGCCCCAGCGCACCACCCTGCGCACCTGGAGCGGCAACCACGACAGCGTCAGCGTCGACCATGGGCCGCTCACCTACTCGTTGAAGATCACCGAGAAGTACGTCCGCACCGGCGGCGACGACACCTTCCCCGAGTACGACGTGCAAGCAGCCTCCACCTGGAACTACGGCCTCGTACCCGGCAGTTCGCCCGCTCTGCGACGGAGGCCCGGGCCGCTGCCCGCCAACCCGTTCACCCTCGACGGCACCCCCGTCACGCTCGCCGCGCGGGCCCGGCGGCTGCCCGAGTGGATCGCGGACGACGAACACGTCGTGGCGCCGCTTCAGCCCAGCCCGGCCCGCAGCAGGGCGGGCGTCGAGACAGTCACGCTGGTGCCCATGGGCGCGGCGCGCCTGCGCATCACGTCCTTCCCCACGGTGGGCCCCGACGGCGCCCCCTGGACGCCGGAGCCCCCGTACCGGCGCGTCCAGAACAAGCACAGCGGCAAGGTCCTCGCCGTCGACTCCATGTCCACCGCGGATGACGCGCGGGTCGTGCAGTTCGACAACTCCGGCACCGGTGACCACGCCTGGCAGCTGCTCGACGCGGGCGGCGGCAAGCTGCGTATCCGCAACGGTCAGAGCGGCAAGTACCTGTCCGTGCGGGGGAGTTCCACCGCCGACAGCGCCTGGGTGGTCCAGTACGCGGACGACGGGCGGCCGGACCTGCTGTGGACCCGGGTGGACAAGGGCGACGGGTGGTTCCTGCTGCGCAACGAACACAGCGGCAAGGTGCTCGGCGTGGACGGGATGTCCACGGCGAACAGTGCCCAAGTGGTGCAGTTCGCCGACAACGGGACGGAGGACCATCTGTGGCGTCTGACGTCTTGACGGGCCATCGGGACGCACGAAGAATGAGCGCGCTCCCTGACAACGTTGTCGAAAGGCGCACGATGACAAGGCGTACGACCCGTACGAGGAGAAGGCCGACGATGGGCAGAAGCACCCGCCGGGCGCTGGGCGTGCTCGGAGCGGCCGTGCTGTTCGGCACGGGGCTCGCGGCACCGGTGGCGCAGGCGGCCGCCCCCGCGAAGGACCGGCTGACCGATCTGGTCAACCCGTTCATCGGCACCGAGAACGAGGGCAACACCTACCCGGGCGCCGCCGTGCCCTTCGGCATGGTGCAGTTCTCGCCGGACACCGGGCACAACACCGGCTACGACTACTCCGAGAACCACATCCGCGGCTTCTCCACGGTCCACATCTCCGGCGTCGGCTGCGGCCTCGGCGGCGACCTGCCGGTGCTGCCGACGACCGGGGACATCACCAGTACCGACAACGCGAAGTACGCCGCCGAGTTCAGCCACGACGACGAGACGGCCTCACCCGGCTACTACAAGGTCGGGCTGAGGACGGGCATCGACGCCGAGCTGAGCGCCACGAAGCGCACCGGCGTCCAGCGCTACACCTTCCCGGCCACGGACAAGGCCAACGTCCTGATCAACGCGGGCCAGTCGCTCCACAAGAGCCTGCACACCAAGGTCGAGATCCTCGACGACCACACCGTGCGCACCGCCATCACCGGCAGCGGTTTCTGCCAGGACACCAAGGCGTACACGCTCTACACGGTCACGAAGTTCGACCGCCCCTTCACCACGTCCGGCACCTGGAAGGGCGACACGGTCACGGCCGGCTCGAAGACCTCGGCCGCGGACGCCGAACGCAACGGCGCCTACGTGCGCTTCGACACCAGCAAGGACCGCACCGTCGAGGCGACCACCGCGATCTCCTACGTCGACGCCAAGGGCGCGGACCTCAACCTCCGCGCGGAGGGTGGCCGTTCCTTCGACAAGGTGCACCGCGCCGCGACGGCCGCGTGGGAGGACCGGCTCGGCGACGTGCGCGCCCAGGGCGGCGGCGAGACCCTGCGGCGCACCTTCTACTCCTCGCTGTACCGCTCGTTCCTCGCGCCGAACATCGGCAGCGACGTCGACGGGCGCTACACCGGCTGGGACCAGAAGACCCACCGCGCCGACGGCTTCACCTACTACCAGAACTGGTCCCTGTGGGACACCTACCGCACCCAGGCGCAGCTCCTGTCGCTGCTCGCGCCGCATGAGTCGCGGGACATGGCACTGTCGGTCATCCAGATCGACAAGGACAGCGGCTGGCTGCCCAAGTGGGGCTACGGCACGGTCGAGACCAACATCATGACCGGCGACCCCGTGACCCCGTTCCTCACCAACGCCTATCAGCAGGGGCTGTTGAAGGGGCATGAGGAGGACGCCTACCGCGCGCTGAAGAAGAACGCCGACGGCGTGCCGCCGACCGACTCCGCCCCGGTGGGCCGCGAGGCCAACAAGGAGTACCTGGCCGACGGGTTCGCGCCGTACATCAAGGACCGGGCGCACGTGAAGCCCGGTGACTCGGACTACGACCACGGTGCCTCGGCCACCCTGGAGTACGCGCTCTCCGACGCCATGCTCGGCCAGATGGCCAAGGAGCTCGGCCACAAGGCCGACGCGAAGCGGTACGCCGAGCGGGCGCAGAACTACCGGAAGATCTTCGACGCCTCGACCGGGTTCTTCCGCGCCCGCGACGCCTCCGGCGCCTTCACCGGGCCGGCCGACCCCGCGCGGAGCGAAGGGTTCCACGAGGGCACGTCCTGGCAGTACCAGTGGCTCGTGCCGCAGGACCTGCCCGGCATGGTCGGTCTGATCGGCGGCACGGACGCGGCGAACAAGCGCCTCGACTCCTTCTTCGCCTACGACCAGCTGGTCGCCGACCCCGCGAAGACCGCCCGCGAGGTGTGGGTCAACGGTCCGTACGACTACTACAACGCGGACAAGTACAACCCGCAGAACGAGCCCGATCTGATCGCCCCGTACACCTACCTCTCGACCGGGCAGCCGTGGAAGACCACCGACGTGGTGCACGCCGCGCTGACCCTCTTCACCGACGCCCCGACGGGCATGACCGGCAACGACGACCTGGGCACGATGTCCGCCTGGAACGTCCTGTCGTCCATCGGCATCTTCCCGGTGCAGCCCGGCACCGACACCTGGGGCCTGTCGACGCCCGTCTTCGAGCGGGTCGACCTCACGCTGGACCGCCGCTACTACCCGCGGGGGAAGCTGACCGTGAAGGCGCCCGGCACGTCGGACGCCGACCGGTACATCCAGTCGGCGCGGACGGACGGCGCCGCGTACGGCAAGACGTATCTGACGACGGAGGATCTGCGCGGGCTGCGGAACCTGTCCTTCACGGTGGGCGGCGAGCCCTCGCGGTGGGGGACCGGGGCCGACGCGGCGCCGCCGGCGCTGAAGTGACGTATTGAACAGTGCCCTTGCGTCACACGAGACCCGCCTCTCCCGGAGAGGCGGGTCTTCATCAGGTGTTAACTCAACGTGCCTAGATCGTACTTGACCGTAATCGACCGCAGGCGATTGACTGTGCCCTTCCCCGACCGCACTGTCTCCCCCCGTCGTCGACGCGAGAGCACTCCATGACCTCCCAGAGCTCGGACCTGCTCGCCCCCCTCGACCTTGCGTTCTGGAACATCGAGACACCGGAACACCCCATGCACCTGGGCGCGTTGGGCGTCTTCCAGGCCGACGGACCCGGCGCCGCCCAGCACGCGTACGAGCTGCTCGCCGCCCGCGCCGCCGGGGTCCCGGGGCTGCGGATGCGGATAGCCGGGATGCTCATACCCGTCGGCGGCGCCGCCCGGGTCTCCGCCACCGCGTTCGACCCGCTCGACCACGTGCGGCTCGCCGCGCCCGCGGCGGACTTCCACGCCGCCGCCGGCGCGCTCATGGAACGCCCCCTGGACCGGACCCGGCCACCCTGGGAGGCGCACGTGCTGCCCGCCGCGGACGGGGCGTCGTTCGCCGTGCTGTTCAAGTTCCACCACGCCCTCGCCGACGGACTGCGCGCGCTGACCCTGGCCGCCGCCGTCATGGACCCCATGGACCTGCCCGCCGCGCGAGCGCCGAAGGACCGGCCGGCGCCGCCCCGCGGACCGCGCCTCCCCGTCCCGGGGCTGCGGGAGATCACCCTCGGCGACCTCGACCCGCGGCGCTACCCCGACCACGTGCGCTCCCTGGTGAGCGGCGCCACCCAGGCCGCCGCGATCGGCGCCTCCGTGGCGCGCGCCACCTGGGGCGTGCGCACCTCGCCCGCGCTGGCCTCCCGGGCGAGCGGCGCACGGCGCACCGCGGGCGTCGTCCTCGACCTGGACGACGTGCACCGGATCCGCAAGACCGTCGGCGGCACCGTCAACGACGTCCTCATCGCGATCGTCGCCGGGGCCGTGCGGCGCTGGCTCGACGAGCGCGGCGACGGCAGCGAGGGCGTCGAGCCGCGCGCCCTGATCCCCGTCTCGCGGCGCCGCCCGCGCACCGCCCACCCGCAGGGCAACCGGCTCTCCGGCTACCTCGTGCGGCTGCCCGTCGCCGAGGCCGACCCGGTGGAGCGGCTGCGCGTCGTGCGGGCCGCCATGAACCGGAGCAAGGACCGGGGACCGAACCGGGGAGCGGGCGCCGTCGCGCTCCTCGCCGACCACGTCCCGGCGCTCGGGCACCGGCTCGGCGGCTCCCTCGTCGGGCGGAACGCGCGGCTGCTGTTCGATCTGCTCGTCACCAGCGTGCCGCTGCCCAGCCTGGGCCTGCGGCTCGGCGGCTGCCCGCTCACCGAGGTCTTCCCGCTCGCCCCGCTCGCCCAGGGACAGTCGCTCGCCGTGGCCGTCTCCACGTACCGGGGCCGCGTCCACTACGGTCTCGTCGCCGACGCCCGGGCCGTCCCCGACCTCGACGCGCTGGCCCGCGCGGTGACCGACGAACTGGGTGCGCTGCTCGCCGCCTGCGCTCCATGATCACAACGGGTTTGGCGACTGGGGCCGCCGCTCCGTAAAATTCCGCTTTCGAAAGCTCGCGCGGATCGCGCGCGACGCGGCAGACCTCAGGAACGGCAGCGGCGATGACGGTGACAGACGACAACCAGGCCCCGGTGGCCCCGGACTCCTCCGGGGTGCCCCACGGGCCGGGCATCGACCCCGAGCGGCTCGCCGTCTGCCTCAGCGTGCTGGACGAGCTCGACACGATCGATGTCGACCACCCCGACGCCATCGCGGTCCGGCGCGCCACCGCCGGCGTCTACCGGACCGTGAAGCAGCGCCGCCGCCAGGAGCGCCGCGCCGCCAAGACCGCCCACGACAAGGCCGTCACCGAGGCGACCGCGACCGGCTCCGCGCAGCGCATCGACGACGAGACCGAGGGGCTGCTGCCCTCGTCGCGGACCGGCGAGGGCCGGCTCGCCGGGATACTCCAGCGCCCGCGCTCCTGCTACACCTGCAAGGCCCGCTACGTCGAGGTCGACTACTTCTACCACCAGCTCTGCCCGGACTGCGCCCGCGTGAACCGGGACAAGCGCGAGGCCCGCGCCGACCTCACCGGCAAGCGGGCCCTGCTCACCGGCGGCCGCGCCAAGATCGGCATGTACATCGCGCTGCGCCTCCTGCGTGACGGCGCGCACACCACCATCACCACCCGCTTCCCCAAGGACGCCATCCGCCGCTTCAAGGCGATGGACGACTCGGCGGACTGGCTGCACCGCCTGGAGGTCGTCGGCATCGACCTGCGCGACCCCGCCCAGGCCGTCGCGCTCGCCGAGCAGGTCTCCGCCCAGGGCCCGCTCGACATCCTCATCAACAACGCGACGCAGACCGTGCGCCGGCTGCCCTCCGCCTACGCCGCGCTCGTCGACGGCGAGGGCGCGCCGCTGCCCGCCGGTGAACTGCCCGCCCACTCCGTCATCGGCGCGTTCAACTCCGGCGCGGTCGACGGCATCGCCGCGCTGCCCCTCGGCACCAGCGGCCTCGACGCGCAGCAGGTCGCCGACCTCGCGCTCGTCGCGGGCAACGCCAGCGTCGCCCGGCACCTGGACGGCACCGCCATCGACGCGGGCGGCCTCGTCCCCGACGTCGTCGACTCCAACACCTGGGTGCAGACCATCGAGCAGATCTCCCCGGTGGAGCTCCTCGAGACCCAGCTGTGCAACTACACGGCCCCGTTCATCCTGATCAGCGCCTTGCGTCCGGCCATGTCCGACGCCGCGAAGAAGGCGTCGAGCGGCCGCTCCTACGTCGTCAACGTCTCGGCGATGGAAGGCGTCTTCGGCCGCGGCTACAAGGGCGCGGGCCACCCGAACACCAACGCCGCCAAGGCCGCGATGAACATGGTGACGCGGACCAGCGCCCAGGAGATGTTCCAGTCCGACGGCATCCTCATGACCTCGGTCGACACCGGCTGGATCACCGACGAACGCCCGCACTACGACAAGCTGCGCCTCGCCGAGGAGGGCTTCCACGCCCCCCTCGACCTGATCGACGGCGCCGCCCGCGTCTACGACCCGGTGGTCCGCGGCGAGGCGGGCGAGGACGTGTACGGCGTCTTCCTCAAGGACTACGAGCCCGGCAAGTGGTGAGCCGCCCCGGCGGCTGACGAGCCCCAGGAGCAGGCCGCCGCGACGCGCTCCCCGCGGCTCGACGCGGTTGGCCGCGCGAGGGATGGGCATCGTTCCGGCATCCGACGGGATGCCGAGGGGGCGCATGCTCGTGAACGGTCCCGCAGTGACCCGGCGTCGAACGGCAGGGCCGGCAGTAGCATGCCGACCATGACCGATTTGCTCGGGTTCATCGACTCTGCGGTATCGGGATCGGGGGATCTGCGACCGACCCTCGCGACCGTCTGCGAAAGCGGCCGGCTCCGCGAGCATCTGCTCGCCTCGGTGAAGGAGAGGGCGTCGCTCTCCGACACGGTGTGCTACTGGCATCCGAACGGCTTCTACAAGATGAAGCTGCTCTCCCCGGGCGCCGACGCCTGGGCGCTGCGGGTCCATGTCTGGGACCGTGTCGTCCCCCCGTCCGATGTGCACGACCACCGCTGGGACTTCGCCTCCCACATCGTCTCCGGCGAACTCACCGAGACGCGCTTCACCCTCGACCGGGGCCGCGGCCGGACCCCCGTGCACCGGCTGTCGCGCGACGACACCGGCGCCTACCTGCTGACTCCTGACGGCGCCGGGACGCTCGATGCCCTCCGCACGGTCCGGTACGAGCCGGGTCGGACCTACGCCCTCGACCACCGTGTCCTGCACCGCGCCGATCCGGGGGCCGGGCACCCGGTGATCACGGTGGTGCTGCAGGGCCGCGACCTCACGCGGACGACCACGGTCGTGCCCGTCGGGGAGCAGCGTGAGGGGCGCCACGGGACGGCGATCAGCCGCCTCGCGACCGACGAGATCGCCGATCTCCTCGAACTCGTGGCAGAAAGGCTCACGGCATGACCCTTCCCGCTCCGGGCGGCACCGACGGCGTCCGCATATTCGCCCAGTACGCCCGGTTATGGGCGACCGTGGTCATGCTCGTGGCCACGGCGGTGGGCGTGGTGCTCACCCTCTGGGGCCCGCTGTTCGACCTGGACGACCAGTGGTCGGCGGCCCTGGCGGCCATCGGCGAATCGGTGATCGCCTCGGTCCTGATCTACGTCATGGTCTCGCTGTTCCTCGACCCGATCCGGCAGCGGCTCCAGGCCCAGGAACTCGCCGGATACGCGATCGACGTCGCCCACTCCCAGTTCCAGGAGCGGTTCGAGGCCTCCCTTCCCAGCGGAGTCTTCGAGTCGGCCGACGTGCCGAAGCGGGCCTTCCGGGAAGCGTTCCAGGGGTTGCTGGAGGCGTCGACGCGCTATGACAGCAAAGGGGGCGCCGCCGAGTTCGCGACGTTCCGGCTGGCTCTCGGCAGCGAGAAGCGGGCGTTTCGCCGACTGGACCAGATCAGGCTCTGTGTCATCGACCCGCGCGCCGAGGAGTGTCTGCGGGCCCATGTGACGATGCGGCTGCGCGAGCGGGGAGGGGCCGCAGGGGCGGAGCTGATCGCCCGGAAGATCAAGGAGCTGCAGACGAGCGTCTTCGTCTCGCTGACCGCCCTGCACGACTTGCGCACATCGCTGCCGACCACCGCCTACCTCCACCGTGACCTGCCGTTCTTCCGGTGCGAGATGTTCGACGACGGTATGTTCCTCACGTACTACCTCGACGGCACCGAGTACCCGGAGAACCTCCAGTTCTCGTCGCGGACCCGGCCCTACCGCGCCTACCACGCGAGTATGGACATGACCCGCAAGTTCGCCGAGAAGGAACTCCGCTTCGGTACGGAGGCCGCGCACGCCATCAGATCCGACCAGCAGTTCACCGCCCTCCTCACGGAACTCGGCTGCGACCTCCCCCTGGAGGAGCTGCGCGCAGGGCGGGACCAACGCTTCACCCGCTTCCGTGACCAGCTGCGGGGAGCGGGCATCGACGAGCGGGACATCTTCTGAGCGGCTCCGTCCGCCAGGGTCAGACGCCGGGGTCAGGCGTCGGGGTCGTCGGGATCCGGGGCGCTCGTGCGCAGCCGCTCGTGCACGGCGGAGCCCGTCGCGGCGAGCCCCGCGGCCCGCACCCGCGTGCCGCCGTCCACCAGCAGGTCCGTGCCCGTGATCCAGGACGCCTCGTCCGACACCAGCCAGCGCACGGCGCGCGCGACGTCCCCGGGCTCCCCGATGCGGCCGCTGGGCAGCCCGGCCGCGACCGCCTCCTCCGCCCGTTCCCATACGAACCGGGCCATCTCGGTGCGGACCAGGCCGGGGGAGACCGAGTTGACCCGCACCGACGGGCCCAGCTCGCCCGCCAGTTGAGCCGTCAGATGCAGCAGCGCCGCCTTGCTCGTGCCGTACGCCCCCACGTTCGGGCCGACGTGGGCGGCGCCCTCGGTGCAGACGTTGACGACGGCGCCGCCGTGCTCGCCCATCCACGCCCGCCACGCGCACTGCACCAGGCGCAGCGGCGCCTCGACGTTAACCGCGAAAGCGGTGCGCCAGGCGTCCGCGTCGGCGTCCATGAGCGGGCCGTACGGCTGGTTCGTCGCCGCGTTGTTCACGACGACGTCGACCCGGCCGTACGCGGCCATCGTCCGCTCCGTCACCTCCCACAGATGCGCCGGGTCCGCGACGGAGCCCGCCACGCCCACGGCGTCGGCGCCCTGCGCGCGCAGCGCCGCGACCGTCTCCCGCACGCCGCGAGGGTCGCGCGCCGTCACGCACAACGCGGCCCCGGCGCGGGCCAGTTCCTCGGCGACGGCCCGGCCGATGCCGCGTGAGGCACCGGTCACGACGGCCGCCCTGCCGTCGAGGGCGCGCGGTGCGGCGGGGCGCGTAGTCATGCGCGTACCGTCTCATGGCCGGCCCATGCCTGACGATGCGTCAACTGTGCTCTGGTGGTGCAGGAATCGCGAGGGGCAGCATGAAGTCAGCGACTGCGCGCGGAAGTTACGTTCCTGGCCGCCACCAGTTCGAGCACGGGGCGCCAGTCCTCCAGGACCCCGGCCTCCAGCCCCACCACCTTGCCCGCGTCGTCCGCCTGGCGCAGCACCACCGCGTCCTCGGCCAGCGGGTCGGCCTCGAACGCGGCGACCTCCTGCGGCGTCATCGGGCCGCCCTGCGCGCCGAGCGTCAGCGCGCTCTGTTCCGACAGGGCCCGGCCGGGCTCGACCGCGGTGAGGTAGCGCTTGGCCGGGACGTGCAGGCGTACCAGCCGCGCCACCCGTTCCCCGAGCAGCCCGCGTACCGCGTCCGCGGCCCGGTCCGCGTGCCCGGCGTCGTCGCCGGGTCGCAGGAGGTGCCCGAGATCGTGGATCAGGCCCGCGACCTGCAACTCCTTGTCGCTGGGGCGGCCGCGCCGCAGGAGCGCCGCGGTCTGGAGCGCGTGATCGTGCAGATCGACCGGGTCGCCGCTGCGGTCGAGGGTGTCCCACGTGCCCCGGCAGGCGTGCAGCGCCGCCATCAGCTCCTCGACGGTGCGCAGCTCGACGCGTTCCATGACCGATCCCTCCCGAAGCTCAGGCGCTGGCTGTCGGGAAGCAGACCATGGGGACGGGGCCGGAACGCGACGCAGCGGACAACGGGGCGTTAACGCTCATCGCCCGGCGCGCTCGCCGCGGCGCGTACGCACCGTGACGGGGCAGGGCGAACCCAGCGAGGAGCTGAACACCGCGGCCGCCACACCCGTATCTTCCCGTACCACCAAGTAGCCCGCCGTCCGTGCGGGTTGACGTCGGTCTCCGGGAGGACTGCTTGCGTCGCGTCAACGGCACCACCCTCATCCTCGCCGCTCTGGTCGCCACCCTCGGTGCCCTGGCCTTCCCGATCTGGTCGTACGCCGACCGCTCGGGCACCGGGCAGGCCAACCTGGACGCGAGCACCGTCGCCACCCAGTGGGGTCCGCTGTCGGCGACGGACCGGGACTTCCTCGTCAAGGTCAGGCTCGCCGGGCTCTGGGAGATACCGGCGGGCCAGCAGGCCATGGAGCGTGCCCCGACCCAGGCGGTCAGGGACGCGGGGGACCATCTCGTCGTCGGCCACACCGATCTCGACCAGCGGGTGCGCTCGGTGGCGGGGAGGCTCGGGGTGGAGCTCCCGAACCAGCCGTCGGCGCAGCAGCAGGGCTGGCTGAACGAGATGTCCGCGGCGAGCGGCAAGGAGTACGAGCGCAAGTTCGCCAATCTGCTGCGGGACTCGCACGGCAAGGTGTTCGCGCTCGTCGCCCAGGTCCGTCACACCACCCGCAACTCCCTGGTGCGTGAGCTGGCCACCGACGCCAACCAGACGGTGCTCGACCACATCACCATGCTGGAGAACACCGGCGACGTGGACTTCGACGGCATCGCGAACGAGGCGGCGGGCGCCGCGACCGCCAGCCCCTCGGGCCCGCCCCCGCCGAACGGCCAGGTGCCGCCGGCCCCGGCGCCCGCCCGGCCCACGGGTTCGCCGGACGCCACGTCGCGCCCCTCGGCCGGACCGGCCGACGAGCCCGGCCGCAGCATCGACACGAACCGGCCCGCGCCGACCTCGTGAGGGGCCGAGCGGACGAAGCACCCGGCCGGACCTGAGGGAGTACGCCCGCGCGACGGAAATACGCTCGCGTGGGCCGAGTCCGCGTGGCTGAATGAACACCCGGCGACCCCCACGGGACGTCCGGGTTTCAGCCCCATCGAGCGGACCCTCGCTCATTTGGTTACTCTGTAGCCGGACGGTTACCGCACGTGGGTCCCACCCGTACCCATGGAGCCGTCCGGGGAGAGGTCGGTCACCACGGCCGATCCCACCAGCGACACCGGCGCCACCGCGCCCGAACTGGCCCTCTACTCAAGCCCGATCGGGCGTCCGGTGCCCCGCGCGACGCTGGGCCGGTCAGCCGGAGCGGGTTACCCGACACACAAGGAGTGCGCGGTGACACCAGAGAAGACGAATCGCGACCAACGACCGAAGGAACGTGCGGAGCGGGCCGGCCGACGGCCGGAGAAGCTCGGCAGCCTCGATGTCTGGGCCCGGTCGGCCCCCATCCGCCTAGCCGGGTACGAGGACGACCTCGCCGAACCGCACATCCTGCCCAGCGTCGACTGAGCTCGCGGCCCCGTCCCGGCCGTTCGCCCGCATCCCCGGAGGTCCGGGGGTGCGGGCGCACGTATGTCCGGACCCGTGGACCCGCGGGGCCCCACCCCCGCACGGAAGGTCCGCCCCCGCATGCGGGTGTCATCGGGTCGCTTCTCTCAACTCTCGTCCTTGCGCGGCCCATTGACGACTTTGGTGTGCGCCAGCATCATCAGACCTCCGATGAATGCAAAGCCGAGCCGCTTCAGGGAGTGCTGTGCATGAGTGCGTACCCAAGACGTCAGGTCCTCGGAGCCGCGGCCGTCGTGGCGGCGGCGACCGCGCTGCCGTGGACGGCCGCCGGCCCGGCCGCCGCGGCGTCGCCGGACATCGCCGGAGGTGACTGGGGCACCGTCCCCGCGCCCGTCCCGGTGCCGCTCGACGCCTACTTCGACAACGACGGCATCGATACCGCCGCCGCCCGGGGCGGCAGCTTCGACGGCAGCGGCTACACCTTCCCCGGCGAGGAACTGCCCGCCGGACGGCTGGAGGTCGACGGCGTGCCCTTCGCGTTCCCGTCCTCCGCCGCGGACGCGAAGAACAACGTCGTCGCCCGTGGCCAGCGCCTCGAACTGCCCCCGGGCCGTTACCTGTCCGCCCTGTTCCTCGCCGCGGGCAGCTACGGCGACGCGTCCGGGCAGGTCACCGTCGACTACGCCGACGGGTCCACGGCAACCGCCGGTCTGAGCGCCCCGGACTGGTACGCGGGTGGCCGGACCGTCGCCGCCCCCTACCGCTACACGCCGGACGGCACCAAGGACGAGCACGCCGTCGGCATGGGCGTCAGCGAGATCGCACTCGACGCGGGACGCGAGGCCGTCGCGATCACGCTGCCGGCGCTCGCACCCGCCGAGGAGAACAGGACGGCCCTGCACGTCTTCGCGCTGACCCTGCAACCGGCCGCCGAGGGGCGGGCGCTGGCGCTGCGCGACGCGCACTCCACCTTCTCGCTCCTCGAAGGGTCCGGCGCGCAGAGCGTCGAGGCCACCGTCGTCAACGCGGGCACCGTCGCCGTCCTCGCCTCCGACGCCCTCACCATCGGCGTCGACGTGCCCGGCGCACGCACGGTGGAACCCGCGCGCGTGAAGTGGCTGGCCCCCGGCGAACAGGCCCGCGTCCGCGTCGGCATCCGCAACCGGGGCGGCATCGCGCCCGGCACCGTGCAGGACGGCAGGGTGATCGCCTCGGGGCGCGGGCGGCGCGCCGCGACCGTCGGGCGGAAACTGACGCTCGGAGTGCCCGACTACCGGCCGACCGAGGCGTCGCTCTCCGGGCACCAGGCCCCGTACTGGTTCGATTCGGCCAAATTCGGCATCTTCATCCACTGGGGCGTCTACTCCGTGCCCGCGTGGGCGCCGGTCGGCAAGCAGTACGCCGAGTGGTACTGGGACCAGATGCAGGACCCGAACAATCCGACGTACGCGCACCACAAGGAGGTCTACGGCGAGGACTTCGCCTACGACGACTTCATCCCGCGCTTCACGGCGGAGAAGTTCGACCCGCGCGCGTGGGTCGAGCTGTTCCGTGACGCGGGCGCGCAGTACCACGTCCTCACGTCCAAGCACCACGAGGGCTTCGCCCTGTGGGACACCAAGCTGTGCGACCGCAACGCCGTCAAGATGGGCCCCAGGAGGGACCTCGTCAAGGCGCTGTTCGACGCCTCCGCGCGGTACGCGCCCGAACTCCACCGGGGCCTGTACTTCTCGATGCCCGAGTGGTTCAACCCGGACAGTCCGTGGATGGGCCACGCGCCGCGCAACCCGTACACGCTGGAGCCCGTCCCCTACACCGGCTACACGGCCGGCAAGGACTACGTGAAGGAGTTCCAGGCCCGGCAGATGCTGGAGCTCGTCCACGACTACGACACCCAGCTGCTGTGGTGCGACATCGGCGGCGCCAACGACTCGGTGCACGTCCTCGCCGAGTACTTCAACCACGGCAAGAACCGGGCGAAACCGCTGGAGGTCGCCGTCAACAACCGCTCGGGGATCGGCTTCCACGACTTCACGACGCCCGAGTACACGACGTACGACAACACGGTCGTCGCCAAATGGGAGTCCAGCCGCGGCCTCGACCCGTTCAGCTACGGCTACAACGCCGAGACCCCGGACGACAAGTACATGTCCACCGAGGAGGTCGTGCACAGCCTCGTCGACATCGTGTCGAAGAACGGCAACTTCCTGCTCGACATCGGGCCGCGCGCCGACGGCACCATCCCGGAGATCATGCAGACCCGGCTGCGCGAGACCGGCCACTGGCTGCGGACCAACGGCGAGGCGATCTACGCCACCACGTACTGGTCGCGGATGGCGCAGCTCGGCGATGACCTGCGGTTCACCGTCCGGCCGAACCAGGCGTTCTACATCCACTCGCTCGCCGAACCCGGCGCCGAGCTCATCGTCGAGGCGCCGGTGCCGGTGCGGCCCGGCGACAAGGTCACGATGCTCGGCCACGACCGGCCGCTCAACTGGACCGTGCGGGGCGGGGCGTTCGTGATCGACGTGCCCGCCGCGGCCCGCCGGGCCGGCGAGCACGTCTGGGTCTTCAAGGTGGAGTGGCGCGGCCGATAGGGCCTGTCTGACAATTCCCGTCTGCCCCACGACGCCTGGCACGCACTCTCGCCGCACCGGGCACCAGGCCAAGTACGTCCAGTACGAGGCCTCGCACCCGGCCCGCCGAGAGCACGCACCAGACGCCGCGGAGCCGCCCTTCGGGCGACGACGCGAATTGTCAGACAGGCCCTAGGACGCGCAGGGCCACCGCGCCCGGTCATCGGGTCTGTCCCGGCGGATGTCCAAGCATCCGCCGGGTTTATCCATGGACTCTTTCCTTCCGCTCGCGAATCATCGGATGTCATGTTGACCGTGTTCCGTACGAAAATGCCCTCCGGGCGGCGGGGACCGCGACTCGCCGGTGCCGCGCTCGCCCTGATGCTGACCGCCGCACCGCTCTCCGCCGCGCACGCGGACCCGGCGCCCGCGGTACCCCGCACCGTCCCCGCCGTCACCGACTGGCAGCCCGCGCAAGGCGCCTACGCGTACTCCTCCCGAGCCCGGCTCGTCGCCCACGACGCCGCGTCCCGCCGCGTCGCCCACACCCTCGCCGACGACCTGCGCGCCGCGGGCAAGGGGACCGTCTCCGTCACGGGCGGCCCGTCCCACACCGGTGACATCGTTGTCGACGTGGACACGGGCGAGAAGCGACTGGGCGCCGAAGGCTACGAGCTGACCGCGGGCAGGCGCCTGGAGATCACCGGCGCCGCGGAGACCGGCGCCTTCTACGGCACCCGCACCCTCCTGCAACTCCTCGCCCAGAGCACGCGGATACCCGCGGGCCGCACGGTCGACGTGCCGCGGTACAAGGAGCGCGGCGTCGGCGTCTGCGCCTGCTACGTGCACATCTCCACCGACTGGCTGGAGAACCTGGTGCGCGACATGGCGTACCACAAGCTCAACCAGCTCCTCCTCGAACTCAAGGTGAAGAGCGACGCCCACCCGGAGGCCAACTCCTGGGGCTACTACACCCGGAGCGAGATCCGCCGCCTCGTCGCCCTCGGCGAGAAGTACCACGTCACGATCGTCCCGGAGATCAACTCGCCCGGCCACATGGACCCCTGGATCCAGGACCGGCCCGACCTCCAGCTCGTCGACACCGACGGCAACGCCCAGCCGTCGCGCCTGGACATCACCAAGCCCGAGGCCCTCACCTACTACAAGAGCCTCATCGACGAGTACGGCGAGGTGTTCCCCGCCACCTGGTGGCACATGGGCGCCGACGAGTACATGCTCGGCTCCGACTTCGCCAAGTACCCGCAGGTCCTCGCCTACGCCCGCGCCCGGTACGGCGCGGACGCCACCCCGCAGGACGCCTTCATCGACTTCGTCGACCGCGTCGAGGCGTACGCCGCGAGCAAGGGCAAGCGGTTGCGCATCTGGAACGACGGACTCACCGGCGCCAACACCGTGCCCGTGAAACCCGGCACCACCGTCGAGCACTGGCTGGACGTGAGCGTGAAGCCGAGCCGGCTCATCGCGCAGGGCCACCCGGTGATGAACGCCGCCTACTCCCTCTACGTCATCCGCGGCGGCTTCCACTCCGACACCGAGAAGCTGTACGACGAGCGGTGGGACCCGCGCAGCTTCGAGGGCGAGAAACTCGCGTCGCGGGACGGCATCACCGGCGCCAAGATCAGCCTCTGGCCCGACAACGGGCGCGGCGAGACCGAGAACGAGGTCGCCACGGCCGCCTTCCTGCCGCTCAACCACATCGCCCAGGCCACCTGGGGCGCGCCCCACCCGGACGCCGACTTCGCCGGGTTCACCGCCCGCGCCGACGCCGTCGGCCACGCCCCCGGGGTGCGGGACCTGACCCGGGTGCCGCTCGCCGACGGCACGTACACGCTCACCGACCGCGGCCACCGCACGGCCCCCGCCCAGGTGCGCGTCGCCCGCACCGCCGACGGCTACGCCACGCTCAGGAACGCGGCCGGTGCCTGCCTGGAGACGCGCGCCGGGAAGCTCACGCTCAACGTCCCGCTGGAGCCGGGATCCGCCGTCACCTGGGAGACGTGCGACGCCAAGAACACCCTCCAGCGCTGGCAGCTCACGGCGGACAAGGGCGGCTTCCTCCTCACCAACGCCATCACCCGTATGACGCTGAACGCCGACTCCGACGGCCGGCTCGCGCAGAACCCGCCGGACCAGCGGACCCCCACCACCTGGACCCTGCACCGCGCCTGAGCCGAAGGGACTTCCCCGCCCCGCGGCCCCGAACCGCCGAGGGGTCAGCCGAACACCCGCCGGCCGCCCACGAACGTCTGCTCCACCTTCGTCGCGCCGATCTCCTCGGCCGGGCCCGCGAAGGGGTCCCGGTCCAGGACCGCCAGATCCGCGAGCCGGCCCGCGGCGATCGTCCCGGTCTCCGCGTCGAGCCCGTTCACGTACGCGCTGCCCGCCGTGTACGCGGTGAGCGCGTCCAGGAGCCCGATCCGCTGTTCGGGCAGGAACACCGGCGTCCCGGCGGGCGCGTCCGGGGCGATCCGGTTCACCGCCACATGGATGCCCTGGAGCGGATCCGGGCTGCTCACCGGCCAGTCGCTGCCCGCCGCCAGCGTCGCGCCCGAGCGCAGCAGCGCCCCGAACGGGTACTGCCGGGCCGTCCGCTCCTGGCCGAGGAAGGGGATGGTCAGCTCGTCCATCTGCGGCTCGTGTGCCGCCCACAGCGGCTGGATGTTCGCGCTCGCGCCGAGCGCCCGGAACCGTCCGATGTCGTCGGGGTGCACGACCTGGAGGTGCGCGAGGTGCGGCCGCGTGTCGGTCCAGCCGTTGGCCTGCCGCGCCGCCTCCACGGCGTCGAGGGCCTCGCGCACGGCACGGTCGCCGAGCGCGTGGAAGTGCACCTGGAACCCGTGGGCGTCGAGCGCGGTGACGTACCTCTTCAGGTCCCCGGGCGCGACGAAGCTGATCCCGCTGTTGTCCGTCCGGCAGCCGCATCCGTCGAGGTAGGGGGCCAGCAGCGCGGCCGTGCCGTTCTCGGCGACCCCGTCCTGCATGATCTTCACCGTCGTCGAACGCAGTCGGCCGCGGGTGCCCGCCGCCCGCCGCGCGAGCAGCTCCTCGATCTGCTCGATGCCGCGCGCCCGGTCCCACCACAGCGCGCCCACCACGCGTGCGGTGAGGCGGCCCTCGTCCGCGCAGGCGAGATACGCGTCCGTGGGGTCGGTGAGATTGGCGTGCGAGCCGAGCAGCGCGTCCTGCCAGGCGGTGACGCCGAGCGAGTGGAGCAGTTCCTGCGCGCGCAGCAGCCCGGTGATCCGCTCCTCCCGCGTCGAGGGCGGCAGCAGCCTTCCCACCAGGTTCGCCGCGCCTTCCTGGAGCATGCCGGTGGGCGTGCCCGTGGCGTCCCGCTCGATCCGGCCGTCGTCCGGGTCGGGGGTGCGGGCGTCGATCCCGGCGCGGCGCAGGGCCGCGGAGTTGACCCAGGCCCCGTGATGGTCGCGGTTGACGAGGTACACCGGCCGGTCCGGCACGAGCGCGTCGAGCTCGGCGGCGGTGGGCAGGCCGCCGGGGAACGCCTCCATGGACCAGCCGCCGCCGGTGATCCATTCCGGCCCGGGACGGCTGCGGGCGTACGCGGCGATGAGATCACGGTAGGCGGTGAGCGTCGTCGCCCCGCTCAGGTCGCACTGGCCCATCTCCATGCCGCCGCCGACCGGATGGATGTGCGCGTCCTGGAACCCGGGGATCAGCAGCTTGCCCGCCAGGTCGACGACATCGGTCCGCGGGCCGATCAGCGCGCGTACCTCGTCGTGGCCGACGGCGACGACGCGTTCACCGCGGACGGCGACCGAGGTGGCGCGGGACCGGGCGGGGGAGCCGGTGTGGACCGGGCCGCCGGTGAGGACGAGGTCGGCGGATGCGGTGTCGGACATGAGCGGCAACTCCTGCGATATGTAAGGGGGTTACGGAACTTCGGAACTTCGGGACTACGGGACTACGGGACTTCGGGGCTACGGGACTTCGAGCGCGGTCGGTGGGACGGCCCCGGTGTCGGTGTCGGTGTCGGTGCCGCGCCGGGTCGTGAAGTACGGGGAGCGACGGCGGTACTTGGCGACGGCCGCCATCGCGAGCCCGGACCCGACGACGGCCACGGGCACGGACAGCATGAACCAGCCGTTGTCCGGGCTGAGTTCGAAGTGGTCGCTCATCGTGGCGTAGTCCCGGGCGAGGTAGCCGCCGACGCCGAGCAGCGCCAGCGCGCTGAGCGCGGGCGCGACCACCGAACGCAGCGCTTGCCGGGGTGCGGTGCGCAAGGCCGAGCGGAACCGGACGGCGCAGGCCAGCGCCGTGAGGCCGTAGTACAGGGCCACTGTCAGGCCGATCGAGTTCACGGCGGCGAGGATCATCTCGTTCAGCTTCGGAATGGCGAGGGCGAGCAGCGCGACGCCGGCCGCGACGGCCATGACGAGCACCGTGCCGAGGGCGGGGGATCCGTAGCGCGGGCTGATCCGCGTCCATACCCGGCCCATCGTGCGGTCCCTACCCATCGCGTACAGGCCGCGCGCGGTCGGGATGACGCTGGACTGCAGCGATGCCACCGCGGAGAAGAGCAGCGCGAGCAGCGGCAGGCTCGCGACCGGCTCGTCGGCCAGCTTCGCGCCGAGGTACGTGAGCGCCCCCGGCCCCTGCTCGATCAGTTCCGGCAGCGACATCTCGCGCTGGAAGGCCACCGACCCGTACAGGAACAGCGCGAGCATCGTGAACAGGGCGATGAAGCCGCCGCGGCCCACGTCCCGGACGTCCTTCGTCTCCTCGGTGACGCTGAACGCGGCGTCCCAGCCCCAGAAGAAGAACACCGCGAGGACCAGGCCCTGCGCGAACGCCGTGCCGTCGTGCACGGCGAACGGGTTCAGCCACGACCACTGGAAGCCGTGCTCCCCGGTGACCAGGCACCAGCCGCAGAACCCGAGCAGGACCGCGTACTCGAAGACCAGCAGCCACGCCTGCAACCGGGTCGCCTTGCGGACACCGGTGACGGCGGTGACGGTGACGACGGCGAGGACCACCAGCCCCACGACCGTGCTGAGGGCCGTCGAGTTCGGATCCAGGTCGAGGCCGAACAGCGTATGCAGATGTGCCTTGTTGGCGAACTGAAGGAACACCGAGCCGGTCACCGCGCTCGTGTACGCCATGAAGATCACGGTGCCGACGAGCGTGACCCAGCCGGTGAGGAAGCCGAGCCACGGGCCGAGCGAGGCGGCGACCCACACGTATCCGCTGCCCATGTTCGGCTCGTCGCGGTTGAGCCGCGCGTACGCGGTGGCGATGCCGAGGATCGGGAGGAACGCGACCAGCAGCACGGCCGGCGACTGGAGGCCCACCGTCGCGGCGAGTGCCCCCATTCCGATGCCGATGCTCGTCGTGGCGGCGGTGCTGGACGCGGCGATGGCGACACCGTCGACGACACCGAGGGAACGGCGCAGAGCTGGGGGATCGCTTCTCATGGGCAGGCTCCTGGGACCGGGGACGGGCGGGGTTCGGCGAGGCGTTGGCGAGGAGGCTGCGATCAAACCGGCCTTGTCAGCGTTGCGTCAATGGTGTTGACATAAGGGTGGGACGGGTCGGCCGAAGGAGTGGGTGCAGTGGTGGAAGGGCGTGTTCCGGTGGAGCGGCGGCGCCGTAGACCGGCCAGGTCGGGCGTGGTGCTGTCCGAGGAGGTGATCGTCGACTGCGCGCTGCGGCTGGTGGGGCAGCACGGGCCGGACGCGCTGAGCGTGCGGCGGCTCGGCGCGGCGCTCGGCTGCGATCCGAGCGCCCTGTACCGGTACTTCCACAACACCGACGACCTGCTGCTCGCGCTCGCCGACCGGATCATCGGGGAGGCCCAGGCCGGCTTCGAGCCGGACGGGATGCCGTGGGCGGAGGCGCTGTGCGAGATGGCGCTGCGGGTGCACGCGGGTTACCGGAGGCATCCGAGGGTGGCCGCGATGGCGGCGTACCGGGTGACGCGACGCCTCAACGAGTTCCGGGCCGTCGATACGGGGATCGGGTTGTTGCGGCGGGCGGGGTTCGACGACGAGACGGCTGTGCGGTATTACGCGGCGTTCATCGACACGGTGTTGGGGCATGCGGCGTTGGACGCGGCGCACTTGGCTCTGCCGGTCGAGCGGAGGGGGGCGGATGACTTGGCCTGGGGTGGGGTGTATGCGGGGTTGCCGGCGGCGGGGTATCCCGAACTTGCTGCTGTGCGGGGGCACTTGCCGTTGATGGGCGGGAGTTCCTTTGAAGCCGCGTTGGAGTTGTTGGTGGCGGCTTTGGTGGCGGCCGCGCCGTAGCTCCGCCGGTCGCATGGGTGCCCGCGGGCCCGGTGGGGCTTCTCGCGCAGTTCCCCGCGCCCCTGAAGCAAGCGGCTCCGCCGCAGCTCCAGGCCCCCATGAGATGGCGCACGAAGTGCGCATCTCAGGGGCGCGGGGAACTGCGCGACCAGCCACGACGGTGGCGCGTCCGACATACCACCTTTGAGGGGCGCGGGGAACTGCGCGATCAGGTTCCGCCGGGCCGCAGTCGGGTGAGGGGGCAAGGCTTATGGCGCGGGGCCGGGGCCCTGGCTCAGTCCAGCTGGGACCGGAGCCATTCCTCCACCTCGCCGACGTGCGCCGCCGCGGCGGCCCGCGCCGCCTCCGGGTCGCGGGCGACCAGCGCCCGGTGGATACGGGAGTGCTCGCGCCGGGTCCGCTCGAACGCGCCCTCTTCCTGGTAGCCGCGCCAGACCCGCGCCCGGAACGTGCGCGACGAGAGCCCCTCCAGAATCGCGGCCATGGTGTCGTTGCCCGCCGCGGCCACGATCGCCCGGTGGAAAGCGAGGTCGTGGGAGAGGATCTCCTCGGGGTCGTCGGTGGCTTCCATCGCCGCCAAGTGCTCCTCGACCTCGGCGAGTTGGGGCCGGGTGATGCGCGCCGCGGCCAGCGCCGTCGCCGTCGACTCCAGGATGCGGCGGATCTCCAGGAGCTCCACGAGCCGGGGACCCCGCGACAGATCCGCGACGACCCCGAACGTCTCCAGGAGGTCCCCCGCCTCCAGCTGGGTGACGTAGATGCCGGAGCCGTGCCGCGCCTCCAGGACCCCGAGCACGGTCAGGGCGCGGATGGCCTCCCGCATCGAACTGCGGGAGATGCCCAGTTGGACGGCGAGGTCCCGCTCGGTGGGCAGGCGTTGGCCCGGCTCCAGGCGGCCGCCGCCGATCATCGCCTTGATCTGCTCGATCGCCCGCGCCGTGACGGTGCCCTTCTGGGGGGCGGTCTGCTCCACGATGGCGTCCTCCCGAGTGCGGGTCCCACTGCCGAATGCGGTGCAGTCTAATCAGCGATGTGGTCCGACCACTAGACAGGTGGTCGGACCTTTCGGGGGTCTCGGGCCTGTAAATCCGCAAGAAGTTGGCGCCGAAGGGTGTTGGAGGAGCGAAGTGGTCTGATAAATATTCCGGCGCGGCCAGGTATCGGGACGGCGGACCCGGCCGCGAGCCCATGACGTCCGGAGCCGAGGAGCGGTCCGATGAATGGCACCACGAAGCGCGCGAAGAGTTCGAGAGCGGCAGCCCTGCGCACGGCGGCTCTGCTGGGGTGCGCCGCCCTCGCCCTCACCGCGTGCGGCAGCACCAAGGACGACACGTCGGGCGCGGCGGGCGGGGGAGGCGGCGACGGCAAGGGCAAGGTGGGCGTGATCCTGCCCCTGCTCACCTCGCCGTTCTGGCAGTCGTACAACGACTACGTGCCGAAGATGGCGAAGTCCGAGGAGGTGGACGCGCTGAAGACGGTCAACTCCAACAGCGACCCGTCGCAGCAGATCACCGACATCAACAACCAGCTCAACCAGGGCGTCGAGGGACTCGTCGTGGCGCCGCTCGACAGCGCAGCCATCGCCGCCGGGCTCGACCAGGCCGAGCGCAAGGGCGTCCCCGTCGTCGCCGTGGACGTGGCGCCCGAGAAGGGCAAGGTCGCCATGGTCGTGCGCGCGAACAACGTCGCGTACGGCGAGAAGGCCTGTACGTACCTGGGCAAGCAGGTGGAGTCCGGCAAGGTCGTGCAGATCATGGGCGACCTGGCGTCGGTCAACGGACGCGAGCGCTCGGAGGCGTTCCGTGACTGCGTCAAGCAGAAGTACCCGAAGCTGAAGGTCCTGGAGATCCCGGCCAAGTGGGAGTCGGACACCGCCGCCTCCAAGCTGGACACCCTCCTCAACGCCAACCCCGACATCAAGGGCATCTACCTCCAGGCGGGCGGTGTCTACCTCGCGCCGACCCTGCAGACCCTGAAGTCCAAGAGCATGCTGAAGACGGCGGGCGAAGCCGGGCACATCGCGATCGTCTCCAACGACGGCATCCCGCAGGAGTTCGACGCCATCCGCAAGGGCCAGATCGACGCGACCGTCTCCCAGCCCGCCGACACGTACGCCAAGTACGGCATGTACTACATCAAGGCGGCGATGCGGGGGAAGACGTTCGAGCCGGGCCCGACGGACCACGACTCAAAGATCGTCAGGCTGCCCAGCGGCATCCTGGAGGACCAGCTGCCCGCACCGCTGGTCACCAAGGACAACGTCGATGACCCCGAGCTCTGGGGAAACACGGTCAAATGACGCCGACCACAGCCTCGTCGGCCCCGCTGGTGGAAGCCGAGGGCATCGTCAAGCGGTACGGGCCCACGGTCGCCCTCGCCGACGGACGGCTCACCGTGCGCGCGGGCGAGTCCCACGCGCTGGTCGGCCGCAACGGCGCGGGCAAGTCCACCCTCGTCACCGTCCTCACCGGCCTCCAGGCGCCGGACGCGGGCACCCTGCTCTTCGACGGCGAACCCGCGCCGCCGCTCGGCGACCGGGACGCCTGGCGCTCCAAGGTGGCCTGCGTCTACCAGAAACCCACGGTCGTACCGGAGTTGACCGTGGCCGAGAACCTGTTCATCAACCGGCAGCCCGGGGCCCGCCACGGCTTCTTCAGCTGGAAGAAGCTGCACGCGCAGGCGGCCGGGCTCCTCGACACCTGGGACATCCGCGTCGACCCGGGCGCGCGCACCGCCGACCTCAAGGTCGAGGACCGCCAAATGGTCGAGATCGCCCGCGCGTTGAGCGGCGGCGCCCGGTTCATCGTCCTCGACGAGCCGACCGCTCAGCTCGACAACCGGGAGATCGAGCGCCTCTTCGCCCGCATGCGGGCCTTGCAGGAATCCGGCGTCACGTTCCTCTTCATCTCGCACCACCTCCAGGAGGTGTACGAGGTCTGCCAGACGGTCACCGTGCTGCGCGACGCCCGCTGGATCACCACGGCGCCGGTCGCCGAACTGCCGCGCCCCGCACTGGTCGAGGCGATGGCCGGCGAGGTGATCGCCGAGCAGGCGGCGGCGGCCGAGGCGGTCGTGGAACAGGACGGCGTGGACGCCCCGGTGGTCCTCGACGTCCAGGGCCTGACCTCGGACACCTACCGGGACGTCGACCTGACCGTGCGCCGCGGCGAGGTCGTCGGCCTCGCCGGGTCCAGCGGCAGCGGCAAGGTCGCCCTCGCCGAGTCCCTGGCCGGCCTGCACACACCGGCCTCGGGCGCCGCCCGGCTGGACGGCAGGGCGCTCCCGTTCGGTGACGTGTCGGCGGCGCTCGCCGCCGGGGTGGGCTGCGTGCCGCGCGACCGCCACGACCAGGGCCTCGTCACCGCCATGTCCATCGGCGACAACGCCACGATGACGGTGCTCGGGCGCCTGGGCCGCTACGGCTTCGTCGGCACCGACCGCAAGCGCCGCTTCGCCCGCGACCTCATCGAACGCCTCGACATCCACGCCGAGGGCCCCGAGCAGCCCGTCTCCGACCTCTCCGGCGGCAACGCGCAGAAGGTCGTCATGGCCCGCGCGCTCGCCTCCGACCCGCACCTCCTCGTCCTCATCAACCCCACGGCCGGCGTCGACGTGAAGTCCAAGGAGTCGTTGCTGCGCCGCGTCGACAGCGCCCGCGACGACGGCACCGCGGTCCTCGTCGTCTCCGACGAGCTCGACGACCTGCGCCGCTGCGACCGGGTGCTGGTGCTGTTCCACGGCCGGGTCGTCGCGGAGCATGCCGCGGGCTGGTCGGACCATGACCTGATCGCCTCCATCGAGGGGGTGGCCCGTGACTGACCTCACGCCACGGGTCCCCGCCCCGGACCCCGCTCCTCGATCGCCGGAGGGGCCGAAAGAAGGAGCCCACCATGGCTGACACCCGGGCCCCGTCGGCCCCGGCCACCAAGACGCCCGCACGCCCCGCGGGGGCCGGCGCCGCGAAGAGTGTCCTGCTGCGCCGCGCTCGTGAACTCGCCCTCGTACCCGCCCTGTTGCTGCTCCTCGTGCTCGGCGCGGTCGTCAACGACTCCTTCTTCACCGAGCGCAACCTGATCTCCATCCTCGGCGCGTCCGCCGCCCTCGCGATGGTCGTGCTGGCCGAGTCCCTCGTCCTGATCACCGGCAAGTTCGACCTGTCCCTCGAATCGGTCGTCGGCATCGCCCCGGCCGTGGGAGCCCTGCTGGTGCTGCCCGTCGCCCAGTCGGGCTGGGGCACCGAGTTCCCGGCCGTGCTCGCGATCCTCGCGATCCTCGTGGTCGGCGGCCTCATCGGTGCCTTCAACGGGGTCCTCGTCGTCAAGTTCAAGCTCAACGCCTTCATCGTCACGCTGGCGATGCTCATCGTGCTGCGCGGCCTGCTCGTCGGCGCCACCAAGGGCAAGACCCTGTTCGGCATGCCCGACTCGTTCTTCTCCCTGGCCACGACCACGTTCCTGCGCATCCCCATGTCGGTGTGGCTCGCCGCCGTCGCGTTCGGTGTCGCCGGACTGATCCTCAAGTACCACCGCGTGGGCCGCGCCCTGTACGCGATCGGCGGCAACGCCGACGCCGCCCGCGCCGCGGGCATCCGCGTCGAGCGCGTCATGCTCGGCGTGTTCGTCGTGGCGGGCGTCCTCGCCTCCGTCGGCGGCATCATGCAGACCGGTTACGTCGGCGCCATCAGCGCCAACCAGGGCAACAACATGATCTTCACGGTGTTCGCCGCGGCCGTCATCGGCGGCATCAGCCTCGACGGCGGCAAGGGCACCATGTTCGGCGCGCTGACCGGTGTGCTGCTGCTCGGCGTCGTACAGAACCTGCTCACCCTCGCCCAGGTGCCGTCCTTCTGGATCCAGGCCATCTACGGCGGAATCATCCTCCTCGCCCTGATGATCGCCCGCGTCACCACCGGCCGCGCCCAGGACTGATCCCCGCCGGACGCCACCACCCCGGCCGCCGAGGCGGCCCCCTGCCCGAAAGGCATCCCGTGCCCGCAACCAGCCCGCGCGTCACCGCGGTCGACACCTATGACATCCGGTTCCCGACCTCACGCGAACTGGACGGCTCCGACGCCATGAACCCCGACCCCGACTACTCGGCCGCGTACGTCGTGCTGCGCACGGACGCCGCCGACGGACACGAGGGGCACGGCTTCACGTTCACCATCGGCCGCGGCAACGACGTACAGGTCGCCGCGATCAGGTCACTGCGCCACCACGTCGTCGGCCGGCCCCTCGACGAGCTGTGCGCCGACCCGGGCAGCCTCAACCGCGACCTGATCGGCGACAGCCAACTCCGGTGGCTGGGGCCCGAGAAGGGCGTGATGCACATGGCGATCGGCGCCGTCGTCAACGCGGCCTGGGACCTCGCCGCCAAGCGGGCCGCGAAACCGCTGTGGCGACTGCTCGCCGACGCGGAACCCGAGTGGCTCGTACGGCAGATCGACTTCCGGTACATCGCGGACGCGCTCAGCCCCGAGGAGGCCCTGGAGCTCCTGCGGTCCGGGCGCGAGGGCGCGGCGGAGCGCACCGCCCGCCTCACGGAGCGCGGCTACCCGGGCTACACCACCTCGCCCGGCTGGCTCGGCTACTCCGACGAGAAGCTCACCCGCCTCGCCCGGCAGGCCGTCGCCGACGGCTTCACCCAGATCAAGCTGAAGGTCGGCGCGGACCTGGCCGACGACATCCGCCGCTGCCGCACCGCCCGCGAGGTGATCGGGCCCGGCATCCGCATGGCCATCGACGCCAACCAGCGCTGGAACGTCGACGAGGCGATCCGGTGGACCCGCGCACTCGCCGAGTTCGACCCGTACTGGGTCGAGGAACCCACCAGCCCCGACGACATCCTCGGCCACGCCGCGATCCGCCGGGCGGTCGGGCCCGTCAAGGTCGCCACCGGCGAGCACGTGCAGAACCGCATCGTCTTCAAACAGCTCCTCCAGGCCGGCGCCATCGACATCCTGCAGATCGACGCGGCCCGCGTCGGCGGCGTCAACGAGAACCTCGCGATCCTGCTGCTCGCCGCCAAGTTCGGGGTCCCCGTCTGCCCGCACGCGGGCGGCGTCGGCCTCTGCGAACTCGTCCAGCACCTGTCGATGTTCGACTACGTCGCGCTCACCGGCACCACCGACGACCGCGTCATCGAGTACGTCGACCATCTGCACGACCACTTCCTCGACCCCGTGGTCCTGCGCGAGGGTCACTACACGGCCCCGACCGCGCCCGGCTTCTCCGCCACCATGCGGCCGGAGTCGATCGCCGAGTTCACCTACCCCGACGGGGAGTTCTGGGCGAAGGACCTGGCCGCGCACGAAGCACCCCACACGAACGGAGCCGCAGCATGACCGACAGCCTCCAGGACTTCGCCGGGCTCAAGGCCCTCGTCACCGGCGGCGCCTCCGGCATCGGCCGCGCCACCGCCGACCTGCTCGTCGCGCGCGGCGCCGACGTCGCCGTCCTCGACCGCGACATCACCCCCCTGGAGAAACCGCTGCGGGGATACGCCGCCGACGTCACCGACGACGAGACCGTGCGGGCCGCCGTGGCCGCCGCCGTCGCCGACCTCGGCGGACTCGACATCGTGGTCAACAACGCGGGCATCGGCGCCCAGGGCACCGTCGCCGACAACGACGACGCCGAATGGCACCGCGTCCTCGACGTCAACGTCATCGGCATGGTCCGAGTCACCCGCGCCGCCCTGCCCGCCCTGCGCGACTCCGGCCACGCGGCGATCGTCAACACCTGCTCCGTCGCGGCCACCGCCGGACTCCCACAGCGCGTCCTGTACTCCGCGTCCAAGGGCGCCGTGTACTCCCTCACCCTCGCCATGGCCGCCGACCACATCCGCGAAGGCATCCGCGTCAACTGCGTCAACCCCGGCACCGCGGACACCCCATGGGTCGGCCGGCTCCTCGACAAGGCCGACGACCCGGCCACCGAGCGTGCCGCCCTCGAAGCCCGCCAGCCCACCGGACGGCTCGTCTCCGCCGGGGAGGTCGCGGGCGCCGTGGCCTACCTGGCGAGCCCGCTCTCCGGCGCGACCACCGGCGCCGCCCTCGCCGTCGACGGCGGCATGCAGGGCCTGCGCCTGCGGCCCGCGGGCCAGTGACGCCGATGCGCACCCGCACCCTGGGCCGGGGCCCCGTCCCGGTCACCGAGCTCGGCTTCGGCGCCGCGGGCATCGGCAACCTGTACACGCCGGTCCGCGACGACGAGGCGTACGCCGCGCTCGACGCCGCCTGGGACGCCGGGATCCGGTACTTCGACACCGCGCCGCACTACGGCCTCGGGCTGTCCGAGCGGCGCCTCGGCGCGTATCTGCGCACCCGGCCCACGACCTCGTACACCCTCTCGACGAAGGTCGGCCGGCTCCTGGAGCCGTACGACGGCGGGGGAGACGACCGCGAGAACGGTTTCGCGGTGCCCGCCTCGCACCGCCGCGTCCGGAACTTCAGCGCGGACGGGGTGCGCCGCTCCCTCGAGGAGAGTCTCGGCCGGCTCGGCGTCGACAAGATCGACGTCGTCTACCTCCACGACCCCGACGACCACGGGAAGCAGGCATTCCGCGAGGCGTACCCGGAGCTGGAGCGGCTGCGCGGCGAAGGGCTCGTGGACGCCATCGGCGCGGGCATGAACCAGGCGGCGATGCTGACCCGGTTCGTCCGCGACACGGATGTCGACGTCGTCCTGTGCGCAGGCCGCTACAGCCTGCTCGACCAGAGGGCCCTGGCCGCCCTGCTGCCCACCGCAGCCGCACGCGGTGTCTCCGTCGTCGTCGGCGGCGTCTTCAACTCCGGTCTCCTCGCCGACCCCAGGCAGGGCGGCACCTTCGACTACGCCGCGGCCGCACCGGCGGTCGTGGAGCGCGCGCTGGAGTTCCAGAAGCTCGCACAGCGCCACGGCACCACCCTGCGCGCCGCCGCGCTCGCCTTCCCCTTCGGGCACCCGGCCGTCACCGGCATCCTCGTCGGCACCCGCTCCACGGCCGAAGTCCTCGACACCGCCGAGCAGTTCGCCTCCCCCGTACCCGCGGAGTTCTGGGCCGAGGCCCGCGCCCGGAACCTGCTCGCCACCGACGTCCCCACCCCCGGGCAGAAGGAGAGCGCGTGAGAGTCGCCCTGCACACCAAGGTCCGCGCCGACCGCGTCGAGGAGTACGAGGCGGCCCACCGCGAGGTCCCCGCCGAACTGGTCGCCGCCATCCGCGCGGCCGGGGTGACACAGTGGACGATCTGGCGCAGCGGCACCGACCTGTTCCACCTCCTGGAGTGCGCGGACTACACCCGGATGCTCGCCGAGCTGGAACGGCTCCCGGTCAACATCGCCTGGCAGGCCCGCATGGACGAGCTGCTCGACGTCGCCCACGACTACTCGGCCGACGGCGCCGCGGCGGGCCTGCCCACGGTGTGGGAGCTGCCGTGAAGGACACCGAGGGGATCATCGACGCCCACCACCATGTCTGGGACCTGTCCGTCCGCGACCAGGACTGGATCAGGGGGCCTGAACTCGCGCCCATCCGCCGCGACTTCACCCTTGCCGACCTCGCTCCGGACGCGCGGGCGGCGGGCGTCGGGGCCACCGTGCTCGTGCAGACCGTCACCGTCGCGGAGGAGACGCCCGAACTCCTCGCCATCGCCGGGCGCGGCGACCTCGTCGCGGCCGTCATCGGCTGGACCGACCTGACCCGCCCCGGCGTGGCCGAGACCCTCGACGAGCTGCGCCGACTCCCGGGCGGCCACCACCTCGTCGGCATTCGGCACCAGGTGCAGGGGGAGCCGGACCCCGGGTGGCTGCTCCGCCCCGACGTGGGCCGGGGCCTGACCGCGCTCGCCGACGCCGGGCTCGTCCACGACCTCGTCGTGCTCCCGCACCAGCTGCCCGCCTGTATCGAAGCGGCCGCGGCCCACCCCGGACTCACCTTCGTCCTCGACCACGCGGGCAAGCCGCCGATCGCGTCCGGCGCCCTGGAGCCGTGGCGCTCCCGGCTGCGGGCGTTCGCGGAGCTGCCCAACACGGTCTGCAAACTCTCCGGCCTGGTCACCGAGGCGGACCCGGCGACCTGGACCGTCGATACGCTGCGGCCCTACGCGGACACGGTCCTGGACGCCTTCGGCCCCGGGCGCGTGATGTTCGGCTCCGACTGGCCGGTCTGCACACTCGCGGCGACCTACGGTCATGTCATCGACATCGCGCGGCAGTTGGTGGGCGGGGCCGACGAGGACGTCTTCGCGGGGACCGCCCGCCGCGTCTACCTCAGCCGGGTCGGCGCGCGGAACTCCCGGACATAGGTCCGCTCCCACCACGCCCCCGTCGCACGCAGCTCGCGCCACGTGGTGTACCGGTAACGGTACACGCGGGCCCGGATGTGGGCCGGCGGCGCGTCGGGGAAGGGGCAGTGGCGCAGCAGGCGCAGCGTGTCCCGGTCGCCTTCCAGGAGCCGCTCGACGAGCCCGTCGAACCAGGGGCGGGCGTACGCGGGCGACAGCGCGGCGAACCACATCATCCAGTCGAGCCGCAGATGGTACGGCGCGAACTGACGCGGCAGGCGGCGCGGATCGCCTGGCTTCCCCCTGAACTCGTAGGCCCGCCAGTCGGATTCGGGCCGGGGTGTCGTGTCCGCCGTGCCTTCGAGCACGATCTCCTGGCGGACCCGGCCGACCGTGCCGAAGGCCCCGTACGTGTTGACGAGGTGCAGCGGGTCGTACGACCGGTTCATGGACTGGCGGCGGGAGAGCAGGTTGCGCACCGGCCGCACGCTCAACCCCGCCACCAGCGCGGTCAGGGCGAGGACGACGATCTCGTACCAGAGCGGGGCCCCGGGCAGGTCGCGCCGCGTGTGCAGCGGGCTCAGGTCGAGGGCGGACGCGGCGAGGACGACGGCCAGCCAGTTCAGCCACGCGAAGTTGCCCGACAGGATCAGCCACAGCTGGGTGGCGATCAGCAGCGCCGCCGCGACCGTGGCGACCGGCTGCGGCGTGAAGAGGAGGAAGGGCACGACCAGCTGCGTCACATGGTTGGCCGCCGCCTCCACCCGGTGCACGGGCCGCGGCAGGTGATGGAAGAACCAGCTCAGCGGGCCGGGCATCGGCTGGGTCTCGTGGTGGAAGTACAGACACGTCAGCTTCCGCCAGCACGCGTCGCCGCGCAGCTTGATCAGGCCCGCGCCGAACTCCAGGCGACAGAGCACCCACCGCAGCAGGAACAGGACGAGGACCGGCGGCGCGACCTCGTCGTTGCCGAGGAACACCGCGAGGAAGCCGACCTCCAGGAGCAGCGACTCCCAGCCGAAGCCGTACCAGAGCTGGCCCACGTTCACGATCGACAGGTACAGCACCCACGGCGCCAGCCACAGCAGCATCGCACCCCACAGCGGCAGCAACCCGTCCGCGCCCGCGAGCAGCGCCGCCGCGAGCACGGCCCCGGCCCACGCGCACCCCGCGAAGAACCGGTCCGAGTAGTGCAGCCGGAACAGCGTCGGCGCCCGCCGCCACGGCACCCGCGCCAGGAACCGCGGCACCGGAAGCATGCCGCGCGCACCGATCAGGGCCCGGAACTGGAGCGCGGCCCCGACGAACGCGGCGAGGTACAGCGCGGCCAGACCGCGCTGGAACACCAGGCGGCTCAGCCAGTAGTCGCCCGCGCCGAACCAGGTCACGCACCCAGTGTGCGACAGCGCGGCCCGCCAGGTCACTCGTGGCCCGCCGCCGCACACCGGGCGCCGGTCCGCGTGCGGCCCCCTGGAGGTGCGCCTAGCGTGGGCCGCATGGACGCGGGCAGCGGGGGCGGCGAGGAACCCGGCGATCCCCCGGGCGGGGAGAGCCCGGACGACTCCCCGCGCGGATTTCTGGAGGCGTACGGGCGCGGGCTGCGCATGGGCGGCTTCGAATGGGACCTCGACTCCGGCCTGATGCACATGGATGCCAATGCCCACGAGCTGTTCGACATCAGGCCCGAGGAGTACGACGGCCGCCCCGAGACGCTCTCCCTGCGCGTCCCGCCCGGCGAGGGCAGCCGCCTCGACGCCCTCGTCTCCCAGGCGCTCAAGGGCGGCGAGGAGAACTACGGCGCCTACTTCCGCATCCGCACCCGCGACGGCGATCTGCGCTGGACCCACACGCGCGGTTACATCCGCCGCGACGAGGCCGGCCGCCCGCGCCGCATCGTCGGCATCGTGCGCGACGCCACCGACGAGCTCAACGACGCCACCGTGCAGCACGAGCGCGCGGCCCGCGAGGCCATCCGGCGCCGCGAGACCAGCGTCGTACAGAACACCACCGCCGCCCTCGCGCACGCCCGCACCGTCGCCGAGGTCATCGACGTACTGCGCGAGACGCACGGGGTGGAGCACCTCGGCGCGACCAGTTTCGTCATGGGCCTGCTCCGCGCCGGCCGCATCCACCTGGTCGCCGAGGGCCCCTCCGGCAGCTTCGTGCCCGGCACCCACATCACCCGCGTCGACGACCCGTACCCGATGGGCGAGGTCGTGAGCACCCTCAAACCCCGCTTCATCGAGACGCCCGAGGACTTCGCCGCGTCCTACCCGCTCCTGTGGCCGCACATCACCCACCTGGGCATCCGCTCGGCCGCCTACCTGCCGCTCATCGCGCAGGCCCGGCCCATCGGCGCCGTCGGCCTGCTCTACCACGACCGCAAGGGCTTCACCCAGTCCGAACGCAACGTGCTCGTGGCCCTCGGCAGCAGCATCGCGCAGAGCCTGCAACGCGCCATGTTCTACGAGCAGGAGAAGGACCTCGCCCAGGGCCTTCAGCAGGCCATGCTGCCGCGCACCATCCCGGCCGTGCCGGGCGCCGACATCGCCGTCCGCTACCGCTCGGCCTCCGTGGGGCGCGACATCGGCGGCGACTGGTACGACGTGATCCCGCTGCCCGGGGGCCGGGTGGGCGCCGTCATCGGCGACGTCCAGGGCCATGACACGCACGCCGCCGCCGTCATGGGCCAGCTGCGGATCGTGCTGCGCGCGTACGCCGCCGAGGGGCACACCCCCGCGACCGTCATGGCCCGTGCCTCCGTCTTCCTCGACGAACTCGACACCCAGCGCTTCGCGACCTGCCTGTACGCGGAGGCGGACCTGTCCACCGGCGTCATGCAGATCGTCCGCGCAGGACACCTCGACCCGATGCTGCGCCTGACCGACGGCAGCTGTCGCCGGCTGCCCGTCGAGGGAGGGCTGCCGCTCGGCCTGTCCGCCGAGTTCGGCCGGCTCGAATACCCGGTGACGACCGCCGAACTCGACCCGGGGCAGACCCTGTTGCTCTGCACGGACGGCCTGGTCGAGCAGCCGGGCGCCGACCTCGACGACGGCCTGCGCGCCCTGACCGCGCTGATCGGGGCGGGCCCCGCCGACGTGGACCAGCTCGCCGACCGGCTGTGCGAGTCGGTGGGCGAGCGCGACGGGGAGGACGACGTGGCGCTGCTGCTCCTGCGCCGCAGGGACGCGGGCGCCTCCCGGGGCGGTGGGCGGCTGACCGAGCACGTGCCGCCCGGCGACCCGGAGGCGCTGCGTGCCGCCCGGCACATGATCCGCGCCGCCGTCCGGGCCTGGGGCGCGGGCGAGAGCGCCGACGAGATCGAACTCGTCGCCGACGAACTCGTCACCAACGCCCTGATGCACACCGAGGGCCCGGCCGTCGTCACCCTGCGGATGCTGACCGGCGGAGCCGACCGCAGGCTCAGGGTCGACGTGGAGGACACCTCCAGCGCCCTCCCGCGCCGCCGGGAGGCCGGTGAGGCGGGCGTCTCGGGGCGCGGTCTGCTCCTCGTCGACCGGCTCGCCGACGTCTGGGGCGTGGAGGCGCGCGGCGGCGGCAAGTGCGTGTGGTGCGAGTTCGTCGTCCCCGCGCACCGCCGCTGACTCAGCCGGGCGCGAGCGGCCACGCGCGCAGCGGCCACTCCCGGCCGTCGTCCCACTCGGTGAGGAGCAGGCGCACGCGGTCGTCCGCCTCGTGCTCCTTGCGCATGCCGTCGAACTTGCGGTCGGCGGTGTCGGCGTCGTCCCACCACCCGTCCATGACGCGGGCGCCGTCGATGGTGAGGCTGAGGTGGTATCTGCCGGGCTGGTCGCTCACGTGCACAAGGATCGCGCGACGACCGGGACGGCGCCCGGGCAGGGGGGCCGGCGCGGGGAACGGACGAGTGGACGAGTGGCAGACGGCAACCATTCACCCGTATGGCCCATGTCGTGAGATTGCCCCGCCGAGAGCCACACCGCCTCTGCCGCACCACCTGTGGCGGTCTCGGCAGGCGATCCGACTACACGCAGTGAAGCTCCTTGTTGCACGGATCACAGCCAGGCCGCGCCATGGGTACGAGGCACATGGTCGAAGCGGCGACCTCCGTTCGCCCCCATGTTCCGGAGGGAGTGATCACGCATGACGCAGGGCGAAACCTTCAACACCCCCGATGCCCTCGTGGGACTCACGGCGTACGACCGCACGGGAGAGAAGATCGGCAGCGTTGAGCGGGTCTATCTCGACGACGCGACGGGCCGTGCCGACTGGGTGACCGTGAAGACGGGCCTCTTCGGCATGAAGGAGAGCTTCGTGCCGCTGGCGGGCGCCAGCCGCGGCGGCGACGACACGCTGAAGGTGGCGTACACCAAGGAGGCGGTCAAGGAGGCGCCCCGCGTCGATGCCGACCAGCACCTGGACCAGTCGGAGAAGCAGGAGCTCTACGCGCACTACGGCCTCTCCGGGCCGTCGGCGACCCCGACCGGGGACGCCGGGCGCACGGGCACCCGCGGCAACGCGGCCGCCGCCGGCACGGCCGCGGGCGCCGGCGCGGGCATGGGCGGTGAGACCCAGCACGGCCGCCACGCCGCCGCTGCCGGGGCCCGGGAACCCGCGATGCGCTCCGGGGCCGGAACCGACGGCAAGGACGAGATGATCCGCTCCGAGGAGCGCCTGCGCGTCGGCACGGAGGAGCAGGAGGTCGGCCGGGCCCACCTGCGCAAGGTGGTCGAGACGGAGAACGTCTCCACCTCCGTCCCCGTGTCGCACGAGGAGGTTCGCGTCGTACGTGAGCCGATCCGCGACGGCGACGTCAGGGGCGCCGACATCGGCGAGGCGGAGACCGAGGTGACGCTGCACGCGGAGCGCGCGGTCGTCAGCAAGGAGACCGTCCCGGTCGAGCGGGTCCGCCTGGAGACCGAGAAGGTCACCGAGACCGACGAGGTCTCCGGCACGGTCCGCAAGGAGAAGATCGAGTACGACACCCCCGAGGCCGACCGCAAGGGCATGCCCCGCGACGGCAAGTCGGGCCCGGGGCACGGGCCGCGCCACTAGCGCTCGCTCCCGGTGAATTCGGCGGGCCCGGCTGCACAGCCGGGCCCGCCGGCCTGTGCCGTACGCGCCCGGTACTCGCCCTGTACTCGCCCCGGACCGTCCGGAGCGGCCCCGCCGGCCCTTCGGTGGCACCCTGGAACCATGCCGGAACTGCCCGAGGTCGAAGCGCTGAAGGACTTCCTCACCGCACATCTGGTGGGGCACGAGATCACCCGCGTCCTGCCGGTCGCCATCAGCGTCCTGAAGACGTACGACCCGCCGCTCACCGCGCTGGAGGGCCGCGCCGTGACGTCCGTGGCGCGGCACGGCAAGTTCCTCGACATCGACACCGGCGGCCCGCACCTCGTCACCCATCTGGCCCGCGCGGGCTGGCTGCACTGGAAGGACCGGCTCCCCGACGGCCCGCCGAAGCCCGGCAAGGGGCCCCTGGCGCTGCGCGTCGCCCTGGAGACCGGCGAGGGCTTCGACCTCACCGAGGCCGGCACGAAGAAGAAACTGGCCGTGTACGTCGTCCGGGACCCCGGTGACGTACCGGGCATCGCCCGCCTCGGGCCCGACCCGCTCGCCGCCGACTTCGACGAGGCGGCGTTCGCGAAGCTGCTCGACGGGGAGCGGCGCCAGATCAAGGGCGCGCTGCGCGACCAGTCGCTCATCGCGGGCGTGGGGAACGCCTACAGCGACGAGATCCTGCACGTCGCCCGCATGTCCCCGTTCAAGCTGACGGCTTCCCTGACCCCCGACGACATCCACACGCTCTACGAGGCGCTGCGCGGCACGCTCACCGACGCCGTGGAGCGCTCGCGCGGGGTCGCCGCCGGTCGGCTGAAGGCCGAGAAGAAGAGCGGCCTGCGCGTCCACGGGCGGACCGGGGAGCCCTGCCCGGTCTGCGGCGACACGGTGCGCGAGGTCAGCTTCAGCGACAGCTCGCTGCAGTACTGCCCCACCTGCCAGACGGGCGGCAAGCCGCTCGCGGACCGGCGGATGTCGCGCCTGCTGAAGTAGTGGTGCGGGACCGGCCGTCCGGGAAGCGGTCACCCGGGGCGGCAACCCGCCCTCGCTGAGCAGCGGTGAGGGTCGGCGGTCGCTGGTCGTGCGCGACGGCCGACGGTGCCGTCGCCCGTGCGCCGGGTCGGCAGTCGGATGTCGTGGGCCGAGCCGGTGGCGGCGTCGCCCGCGCCCTGGGTCGGTGGTCGCTGGTCGCTTGACCGGGGTGGTGGTGCCGTCGCCAGCGCCCCGGGTCGCCAGTCGGTGGTCGCTCGGCCGGGCCGACGGTGCCGTCGCCCGCGTCCCGGGTCGGCGGCTTCGCCCTCACGCGCCGGGGCCGGCGGCGGCCCGTCACTCGTGGACCGGCAGGGCCAGCAGCCGTTCGCCGTCCGCCGCCCGTACCTCGAACCGCCGGATCTCCCCGGGCCGGTCCGCCGCCCCGCCCTGTACCTCGATCCGGCCGCCCCGTACCGCCCAGCTCGCCACCGTCTGCTCGCCGCCGTCGCGGCCCACCGCGACCAGCTCGCACATCCGCGGCCCGCCCGGATCGCGGACGTCCAGGCCCACTTGGGTGCCCCACTCCCGCCCGTCCGCGGAGAGCGTCGCGGCCACCCCGGTCGCCGGGTCGCGGCCGCGCAGCGTGAGCTCCGCCGTCCCGTCGCCGCCGCCCCCGTCGAGCAGCACGGCGCCCTGCACGGCCGCGCCGGCCACCAGCACGCCCGCGGCAAGCGTGCCCAACAACCGTCGCCGCGCCGTGCGGTGCAACGCCGCCAGCCGGTCGACGGACCGCTCCACCAGGGTCGGCGCGGCCCGCACCATCACCTCGACACACGGCGGGGTGGCCCGCGCGTACAGACTCAACGCACCGGCTGCCGGGCCGAGTTCACCCAAGCGCGCCGCACACACCGCGCATTCCGGTAGATGGTCCTCGAAGCGGAAGCGATCCGCCGCGTCCAGGACCCCCAGCGCGTAGGCGCCGGCGTCGCCATGCCGTTCCAGGGACCTCATGCGTTCCTCCCGCTCTCGCCCACCGGTACGCACCCGGCGCCCGATCCACTCAAGGGCCCCCCGATTACACTCCGCCACATGCTGCGCGTACTGGCCGTCGACGACGAGGAACCCGCCCTCGCCGAACTCCTCTACCTCCTGCGCTCGGACCCGCGCGTGCGCAGCGCGGAGGGGGCCACCGACGCCAACGAGGCGCTCCGCCGCATCGGCCGCGCCCTGGCGGACGGCCCCGGCGGCGACGGCGCGATCGACGTGCTCTTCCTCGACGTGCGGATGGCGGGCCTGACCGGGCTCGACGTGGCGCGGCTGCTCGCCGGGTTCGCCCGTCCGCCCCTGGTCGTCTTCGTCACCGCCCACGAGGACTTCGCGGTCCAGGCGTTCGACCTGAAGGCCGTCGACTACCTGCTCAAGCCGGTCCGCCGTGAACGGCTCGCCGAAGCCGTCCGCCGCGTCGCCGAACGCGCGGCCAGCGCCCCGCCCCCGGCCACCGTCGCCGACCGCATCCCCGTCGAACTCGGCGGTGTCACCCGCCTCGTGGCCGTCTCCGACATCACCTACGCCGAGGCGCAGGGCGACTACGCCCGGCTGCACACGGCGGACGGCGCCAGCCATCTCGTCCGCATCCCGCTGACCACCCTGGAGGAGCGCTGGCAGCCGCTCGGCTTCGTCCGCGTCCACCGCAGCCACCTGGTCTCCCTGCACCGGATCGACGAACTCCGCCTGGACGGCGCCGGCATGACCCTCCGCGTCGGCCCCGCCGAGATAGCGGTGAGCCGACGGCACGCCGGCCGCGTACGGGAGCTGCTGATGCGCCGGGCCACCGGCTGACCGGCCCGCCCCTTCCTTCGACCGTCCGCGCCCGCCTACACTCCGCCCGTGCCCGAACACTTCCCCGGTTACCGAACGCGCCCGAACAGGGGAGAGCCGAGGCGCGAGGTCGTGACCGGCGAGCCGCGCACGATGCACCGCACACCCGGCCCGCGCACCCAGGGCGAGATCGACGAGCAGACGACGCTCGGCGCCGCCTACGTCCGCTCCCTCATGCGCAGCCAACTCCGCGCCGCGGCGGCCGCGTTCGCGGTCCTCGCCCTCCCCGTCGCCGTACTGCCGCTCTTCTTCGGGGCCCTGCGCAACCCGGCCGTCGAATGGCTCGTCCTCGGCGTCGGCTGCTACCCGTTCCTCACCCTCATCGCCTGGTGGTACGTGCGTCGCGCCGAGCGCAACGAACGCGACTTCGCCGAGCTGGTCCGCGGCCGCGACGGCCAAGCGCCGTGAACGAGGCGTACGCGATCCCCGCGGTGGCCGTCGTCGTGCTCGCCACCGTCCTCATCGGCGGGTTCGGCCTGCGCATCTCCCGCACGACCTCCGACTTCTACGTCGCCTCGCGCACGGTCGGCCCCCGCCTCAACGCGGCTGCGATCAGCGGCGAGTACCTCTCGGCCGCGTCCTTCCTCGGCATCGCGGGACTGCTCCTGGTCCACGGCCCCGACATGCTCTGGTACCCGGTCGGCTACACGGCGGGCTACCTCGTCCTGCTCGTCTTCGTCGCGGCGCCGCTGCGCCGCTCGGGCGCGTACACACTGCCCGACTTCGCCGAGGGCCGTCTGGAGTCCCGCCAGGTCCGCCGCGTGGTCAGCATGTTCGTCGTCGGCGCGGGCTGGCTCTACCTGGTGCCGCAACTCCAGGGCGCGGGGCTGACGTTGCAGATCCTGACCGGGGCGCCGCGCTGGTTCGGCGGCGCGCTGGTCGCCGCGGTGGTCGTGCTCGCGGTCGCGGCGGGCGGCATGCGCTCGATCACCTTCGTCCAGGCCTTCCAGTACTGGCTGAAGCTGACGGCTCTCCTCGTCCCGGCGTTCTTCCTGCTGCTGGCCTGGCGGGGCAGCGGCGGCCCGCCAGGCGACGCCCTCCCGGCCGACCTGCCCTCGACGAGCGTCGGCGCGGGCCGGCCACTGGCCACCAGCCGCGCCGACCACCCCCTCTACGCCACGTACGGGCTGATCGTCGCGACGTTCCTCGGCACGATGGGCCTGCCGCACGTCGTCGTCCGCTTCTACACCAGCCCGAACGGCCGCGCGGCCCGCCGGACGACGGTGGTGGTGCTTGTCCTGATCGGCGCGTTCTACCTGCTGCCACCGGTCTACGGCTGGCTGGGCCGCCTGTACGCCCCCGGACTCACCGCCACCCACGACGCCGACGCCACGGTCCTGCTGCTGCCCGGCCTGGTGGTGGACGGCGTGGCGGGTGATCTGCTCGGCGCCCTGGTGGCGGGCGGCGCCTTCGCCGCGTTCCTGTCGACGGCCTCCGGTCTGACGATGGCGGTGGCCGGGGTGGTCAGCCAGGACGTCCTCCCGGCGCGCGGCGTACGCCACTTCCGGCTGGCCGTCGTGCCGGCGATGGCGGTGCCCCTGGCCGGTGCGCTCCTCGTGGACAGCGTCCCGGTGGCCGACGCGGTCGGCATGGCCTTCGCCGTCTCCGCGTCCTCCTTCTGCCCGCTGCTCCTGCTGGGCATCTGGTGGCGCCGCCTCACCCCGCCCGGCGCCCTGGCCGGGCTCTTCCTGGGCGGCGGCTCGGCCTTCGTCGCGGTGACGTCGACGGTGGCCGGTGCGGCCACCGACGGCTGGCTGCACACGCTCCTCGCCTGGCCGGCGGTCTGGTCGGTGCCGGTCGGCTTCCTGGCCATGATCCTGGTCTCCCTCGCCACCCCGGACGCCATCCCCGCGCACACGACGGCGACGATGACCCGCCTGCACCTCCCCGAGGCCCTGTGGTCGGGCGCCCCGACGGGGCGCGGGCACCCTGCCGCGCCCCGTACCCGCCCCCGGCCGCCCCACCCCACGGCGACGGGCGACCCCGAGTGAGCGGCACCGTCACGGCGACCCTCCTCGCCCTCTTCCCCGTCCTCCTCGCGGCCGGTTTCCTCGTCGGCAGACGCACGGCGCACCCCGCGGGCCGCAGCGACGTGGGCACCCCGGTGGAGCGCGCCACCTTCGAGACCCTGCACACCGCCTCGCTGGCGGCCCCGGCGCTCCGTGCGGGCCTCACCGAGGACACGGCCCGCAAGTCCGCCCGCCGCCTGCGCACCCTCCTCGGCACGGACGCCCTGGCCGTGACCAACCGCTCGGCCCTCCTCGCCTGGGACGGCGCCGCCGGGCAGCAACACGCCGCGCACGTCATGGGCCAGGTCGTCCCCGTCCTGGCGGGGGGCCGCTCCGTCGCGTTCGACTGCGGCTGCCCCGACGCCGACTGCCCGCTGCGCTGGGCGGTGGCGGCGCCCGTGGTCGCCGACGGGCGCGTCCTCGGCGCGGTGGTCGCCTACGCGCCGCGGGAGTCGGCGGTCCTGGCGCGGGCCACGGACGAGGTGGCCCGCTGGGTCTCGGTCCAGCTCGAACTCGCCGAACTCGACCGCTCCCGCACCCGTCTCATCGAGGCCGAGATCAAGGCGCTGCGGGCCCAGATATCGCCCCACTTCATCTTCAACTCCCTCGCCGCGATCGCCTCGTTCGTCCGCACGGACCCCGAGCGGGCCCGCGAACTCCTCCTGGAATTCGCCGACTTCACCCGCTACTCGTTCCGCCGGCATGGCGAGTTCACCACCCTCGCCGAAGAACTCCACTCCATCGACCAGTACTTGGCGCTGGCCCGGGCCCGCTTCGGCGACCGCCTCTCCGTCACCCTGCAGATCGCGCCGGAGGTCCTTCCGGTGACGCTCCCGTTCCTGTGCCTCCAGCCGCTCGTGGAGAACGCGGTCAAGCACGGCCTGGAGGGCACGGTGACCCGCAGCCGCATCTCCATCGGGGCGACGGACGCGGGCGCCGAGGCCGAGGTGGTCATCGAGGACGACGGCGTGGGCATGGACCCCGCGGAGCTCCGCGCCGTCCTGCGCGGCGAGGGCGGCCCCTCGCACGGTATCGGCCTCTCGAACGTCGACGAACGCCTGCGGCAGGTCTTCGGCGACGCCTACGGCCTGGTGATCGAGACGGGGATCGGCGCGGGCACCAAGATCACCATTCGCATCCCGAAGTACCGGGCCGGCGTGTATGCACCCTGAACACCGGCCGGGACCGGGAGACCCTCGCCCCCGGCCCTCGGGCCTGTCTCTGCCCTAGAACAGGTGAATGGCCAAGTGCCCCAGCGGCAGCCCCAGTTGCCAGGCCGGGGTCCACACCTGTGGCCCGTCCTCCTCGTCCGGGACCGGCACGGCGTCCAGGTCCGGCGCGAGCAGCTCGGTCTCCTCCAGCCATCGCCACGCGGCGGCGGCCAGCTCCAGATCGGGGGAGCGGGACCCGGCGCCCGGCATCGGCGCCTCCCGCCGCTGTCGCTCCTGTCTCTCCATGAAGCGGGCCCGCACCCACGCCTGCCACGGCTGGTCGTACGCGGTCAGCGAGGACCACGTGTCCAGCTGCGACACCACCCGGATCCCGGACAGCTCGTCGTCCGAGTCGGACAGGAAGATGGTCAGGGCGAGCGCGTCGCGCCCGGCCCGGAACTCGAACGACGTGGGGGGCATCAGATCCCCGGTACGCAACAGCTCGTCCGCGATGTACTCGGCGTACAACCACGCCATGGGAACGACGAGTTCACCGCCGTCGGCGCCCGAGGCACCGCCCTGGCTCTCGTGCAACATCCTTTCCTGCCTTCCTCCGGTCCGTGCGCTTCGCCGGCCCCCGGACCCCACCCGTCCAACTCACCGGGGAGGACAGCGGATTACTCAACCGAGGAAACACCACACTGAGCAAGGCGCTTTACCGATGCTTGACCTGACCCACAGTTTCAGCGCAGGTCAGGCGCGTAGCCCGGAAGTACCCGCCGCAACGCCCGCAACGCGTAGTACGCGCGGGACTTCACCGTACCCGTGGGGATGCCGAGCGCTCCTGCGGCCTCCGCCACACTGGCGCCCTTGAAGTAGACCTCCAGGAGCACGGCGCGGTGCTCGGGGCTGAGCGTCGCGACCGCTTCCCGCACGTCGAGCGCGGCGGCGGACCGCTCGGCGTGGTCACCGCAGACCCCCGCGCCGTCCAGCACCGCGTCCCCCACCTCGGCGGGCCGCGCCAGACGCGCCCGGCGGGCGTCGATGGCGAGGCGCCGCCCGACCGTGAAGAGCCACGGCCGCACCGACTCGTACGGAGAGTCCAACGCCTCCGGGTGCTGCCAGGCCCGTACGTACGTCTCCTGGACCAGGTCCTCCGCGCGCTGCCGGTCCCCGTCGCACAGGCGCAGCAGGAACGAGAGGAGCGGCCCGCCGTGCTCCCGCTGGACCTGGGCGAGGTCCTCCTCCGGTGTCGTGGGTGTCGTGAGCGCCGTCGTCATGCGCGTATGGCAACGCAGGGCCGCCATGCCCGCCCAGGGGGCGCGCGCGGGTCTGCGGCAGGCGGTCGATGCGAGCGACGAGCGGTGCGGTGAACGGGGCAGGCCCGAGCGGCGGTGTGGCGGCGGTGTGACGGCCATTCAGGGGCATACCCGGCATGGCGCCTTGACCCTGGATTACCCGCATACATGGATGCATAAAACGACAATCACACCGAAGCGCGCCGATGGTGGCTGCGCTCTGTCCAGGGAGCCTGGCCGATGACACGCAGCACGCGCCGCACGCGGCGGACAGCAGGGGTCCTCGCGGCCGCCTCGATCGCCCTGGGCGCGGGCTGCTCCGCCCCCGCCGAGAGGCCGGCGCCGTCGACGGAGGTGACCGGCCGCCCCGCCGCCCCGTCGGCGCCCCGCGGCTTCACGCTCGTCGCGTCCGGCGATGTCCTGCCGCACAGTTCGATCATCGAGCGGGCCCGCACGGACGCGGGCGGCCACGGCTACGACTTCCGCGCCATGCTCGCCGGCGCCAGATCGGTCGTCACCCCGGCGGACCTGGCGATCTGCCACATGGAGACGGTGTACGGCGCGCACGGCGACTACAGCGGCTACCCCGCGTTCAAGTCCCCGCCCCAGATCGCGGCGGCCCTGCGCGCCACCGGCTACGACTCCTGCTCCACGGCCTCGAACCACACCCTGGACGACGGCGCCGACGGCATCGCCCGCACCCTGACCGCCCTCGACCGGGCCGGGGTCGGGCACGCGGGCTCGGGCCGCACGGCCGCCGAGGGGCGCGGACCGGCCCGGCTGCGGGCGGGCGACGCCAAGGTCGCCCAACTCGCCTACACCTACGACACGAACGGCTACCCGCTGCCCCAAGGACGGCCCTGGGCCGTCAACCTGATCGACCGTCAGCGGATCGTCGCCGACGCCCGTGCCGCGCGGAAGGCGGGCGCGGACGTGGTCGTCGTCTCGCTGCACTGGGGCACCGAGTGGCAGGACGAGCCCGACGTCCAGCAGCTCGGTCTCGGCAGGGAGCTCACGGCGTCCCGCACCGGCGGCCGCCCCGACATCGACCTGATCCTCGGCACCCACGCGCACATCCCGCAGGCGTACGAGAAGGTCAACGGCACCTGGATCGTCTACGGCATGGGCGACCAGATCGCCGGTGAGATGTTCAACCACGACGGGGCGCAGGACGCCCGCGGCAACATGGGCACGATCGGCCGCTTCACCTTCGACCGGCCCGAGCGGCCGGGGGAGCGCTGGCGCGTGGTGAAGGCCGAGTTCGTCCCCGAGTGGTTCGACCTGCGCACCGACCGCGTCGTGAACCTGAACCGCGCCATCGACCGGGGCGCCGACCTCACCGCCGTCCGCGACCGGATCCGCCGGGTCGTCCTCAGCCGGGGCGCCGCCGGGGACGGCCTCGTCATGGGTAAGTGACCGCCCCGCGCCCCGGGGCACACTGGCGGGCATGCCCCTCTCACTGCATCACCTCGTGATCGACGCCCACGATCTGCCCGCCCTGGCCCGGTTCTGGGCGCGGGCCCTGGACTGGCGGATCCTCTCCGAACGGGAGCGCGAGATCGTGATCGGGCCGCACGAGACGGCGGCGGTCGGCATCTGCTTCATGCCGGTGACCGACCGCAAGGCCGTCAAGAACCGGCTCCATCTCGACCTGACGGCCCCCGCGGAGGAGCGCGAGGCGGAGATCGAACGCCTCCTCGCACTCGGCGCGCGGCGGGCGGACGTCGGGCAGAGCGGCGACGAGTCGTGGACCGTGCTGGCCGATCCGGAGGGCAACGAGTTCTGCGTGGTCCGCCCGAAGCGGACTCTCATCGCGTAGAGCGCGTGCGGGGCGCGGCAGGTTACGGCACGACCGTGACGGGCCAGCGCCCCGCCTTCACCAGACGGATGGCGACCGAGCCGACGATGCGGTGCCCGGCCTGCTCCGAGGCGCCGACCACGACGGCGTCGGCCTTGAGCTCGTCGGCGGCCGTGACCAGCCCGTTGAACGGATCGCCGCGGAACGTGTGGAACTCCCAGCGCACGTCGTATATGTCCTTCACCCGCTCCGTGGCCAGCCGGATCTCCGTGATCAGGCTCTCGGCGATCTCGTCGGTCGTCTCCGCGACGGGTACACCGAGCGCGGCGCCGGCCGCCAGCACGGGCTGTACGTAGACAACGGCGAGCAGCGCCCGTTGGCGCCGGGCGAGGCCTCCGGCGTACGCCGCGGCACGGAAGGAGGAGTCGGAGCCGTCGACTCCGGCCACGATCACCTTGGGCCCGTCCGTGCCGCGCTCGAACTGGTGTGGGTGCTGATCGGTCACGCGCTGAGGTTAGCCGAGACCCCGGGCGCGGCGAGGCGAGGGGCGGGGTCGAACGGAATCCCGGGCTCCGGAATGTCCGCAGGGTGCTCATTTCGTCGCGCGAGGCCCGTACGGGGGCGGCGGCATCCGGGCGTCAGCGCGAAGCACGTACGAGGGCGGCGTCGTCCGGGCGTCAGCGCACGGAGACCAGGCGGGCGAAGGCCACGACGTTCCCGTGGTAGCCGTCCCGCTCGGAGAAGTCGCCGCCGCAGGTGATCACCCTCAACTCCGGTGCGCCGGTGGAGCCGTAGACCTTCGTGCCGGGGAACCGCGACGTGTCGAAGACGTCGATGCCGTAGACCCGGAAGACGGCTGTCCTGCCGTCCTCGCGCCGGACCTCGACATGCTGGCCCGCCCGCAGCGATCCCAGGCCGTAGAAGACGGCCGGACCCCGCAGGTTGTCGACGTGCCCGACGACGACGGCCGTGCCCCGCTCGCCCGGCGAGACCGCCCCCGTGAACCAGCCCGCCAGGTTCGGGTCCGCGGGCGGCGGCGCGGCCACCCAGCCCTCCGCGTCGAGACCGACCCCCGTCACCGGCGCGTCCACCCGGATCGCCGGGATCCGCACGCGCTCCACCGGTGAGAACGGCAGCGACTCGGGTGCCTTCGGCGCGGCCCGCGGGCGGACGTCCGCTGCGGCGGCCGGGGCGGGCTGGGGAGGGCCGAGGTCGAAGCCCCCGGAGCCGCCCCTGACCAGCCCGACCCCGGTCAGCAGCACCAGCGCCAGGACCCCCCACGAGACGCGCCGGCGCGTCGGCCCGTCCTCCTCCCGCCTTGCGTCGTACATCGGCTCATCCCCTCTGGCGCGGCGGCGAACGGTCGTGGCGAACGGGTGGTGGCGCGCGGGGCCGTCCAGGGGACCGGCCCGTTATCCGGTCTGTTCTTCGCGAGCCTTTCCGTCCCTCCGTGACCTGCGGTGATATCGACTTGTGCGGAATTCACGCGCCCGAGTGGCCCGCCAGGACGACCGATTCCCGAAATGCGGCTCTGCGCACGGCATCTGAGGGTTCGTCTGGGAAGTGTTCTCGCCGACATTCCCGGGGCCGTTCCCCGGGGACGCTTTCCGCGGAGGATTTTCATGCGTACCCCCCGTGCCTTTGCGGTGTCCGCCGTCGCGATCGCCGCCCTCGGCCTGGCCGCCCCCGCCGCGTCCGCTGCGTCCGCCCGGACGGAACCCGCCCCCCGCACAGCGGTGGCGGGCGACCTGCCGCGCGGCGGAGAGCGCGCCGTGACGGTCGACGGGTCCGCTCACCACGGCGCGAACGGGACCGGCGCCACCCGCGCCGACATGGCGATCGGCGGGGTGCTCGTCGCCTCCTCGCTCATCGGCGGCGGCGTGTTCTGGATGCGCCGCCGCGCGGAGGGCAAGGCGTAGGCGAGGAGAGAGCCCGGCGTCAGGCGTGGTCGTCACCCGCGCGGCGCCGGGTGAAGTAGTACGCGGCGCCGAGCGCGCCCGTGATCAGGGCCGCGCCGAGGCCGATCTCGCGCAGGTCGAGCCCGCCGGAGCTGCCGCCGATACCGGCCTCGACGCCGTGCTGGACCGGCGGGGAGCTCGGGTCGTCCGGCCTGCCGCCGGCGATCGTGAGGTCGAGGGTCCGGGTCGGTCCGCCGGAGCAGGAGAACTTCACGGTGTACACGGCGCCCTGCTTGGCGTCCCAGTCCACGGTGACGGACTTCGAACTGTGCTTCCCGCCGAGCGGGACGGTGTCGAAGATCCCGGCGGACACCGTGGTCCTACGCGTGCAGCCGCTCTGCGTCAGCATCACCTGACCGCCTGCGGCAACCGTGGTGGGTGAGGCGCTGACCTGGAACGATTCTTCTTCCCCCGCCGCCGCGGACGGTGCGGCGAGGGCGAGCGCGGTGGCGCAGAGCGCGGCGGCGGAAGCGGCGCGTATCGCGTGCATGAGGGTTCCTCCGGGTCCACGAGGGGCAGCCGCGGACCGGTTCCGCTCGCTGGGGACAAGCACCTCGATGCCAGAAACGCTAGGGAATGACCCGTATGGGCGCGATTCCTGTCGGGCGAACGGGGCACGCGGCCGCCGCGCTCCTCAGTGGGCTCCCGGGAACAGCATCAGGAACGGTTCGGCCGTCGCCGCTACGCCGCGGCTGTAGGGGGCGTCGAAGTCCCAGATCAGGAAGAGGAGGAAGGCGATCAGGGAGGAGAAGAGGCCGGCCAGGATCAGCTCGCGAGGCGTGCGCCGGATCTGGAGCGCGAAGATCATGCCGATGGTCACCAGGGCACCGACGATCAGGCCGAACCAGACGACGCCCGGCATCGTGGCCCCGGTCGAGTCCGCGCGGGCGTTGCGCGCGTCGTCGGCCGCCGTCACCTGGTCCAGGAGCGGCTGGTAGGCCTGGGCCTGGAAGTCGTTCTCCGGCTCGAAATCGGTCACGTCGCGGCGGATCTTGTCGAACAGTTGTGTGCCCTTGTCCGTCAGCTCACCCTTGGTCCGCATCGCGTGCCACTCCGTGGTCACGACATGGCTGACATAGGTGTCGACATCCGCCCGGATCGTGTCCCGGACGCCGGCGGGGTAGACGCGGACGCGCTCGTGGACCTCGTGCAGCGCCTGCGCCTCGTTGCGTACGTGGTCCTGGGCCGCGCTGCGCGCCTCCCAGGCGCCCGCGATGGCCAGGCCGAGGACGATCGCGTAGACCACCCCGATCATCATCGTCATGTACTCGATGACGTCGGGGGTCTCGGACGGATCGTCGTCGTCGCCGATTCTCCGTTGCTGGAGGACCTGGACGATGAGCACGACCGCACAGACGGCGACCATCGCGAGGGCGAGAACAAGCCATTCCGACATCGGGATCTCCACACAGATTCAGCGGGGGCGCAGGGCGGCGACCGCGAGCACCGCGGGTGCGGTGATGAGCAGGGTGAGCGTGACCAGGGACGGTCCGCCGCGCGGAGGGGCGTTGTGCGTCGCGGGGCGGTGGACGGGGTAATGCACGGGCTTCGGTTCGGGCGTGGGACTCGGCTTCGGCTTCGGCTTCGGCTCGGGCTTCGGCTTCGGGCTGGGCTTGGGCCTGGGCTTCGGCTCGGGTGCCGGTTTCGGCGGCGGGGCGTGCAGCTGCGGAGCCGGGGCGTGACTCACCGGCGGCGGCGGGGGCGGCGGGGGCGGTGGAGGTGGTGGAGAGGGCGGTGGCGGCGGAGGTGGAGGTGGAGGTGGTGGAGGCGGTGGGGCGGGCTTGGGCGGGGGCGGCTTGGGGGTCGGCTTCTTCGGCGGCGGCGTGCTGGGCCCCGCGCTGCAGCTGACGCCGGTACCGGAGACCGCGACGGCGCCACCGCTCGCGCCCCCGTCGACCGAGGCGTACGCGCAGCTGTCCGCCGGGGCGAGGGAGACCACCGCGGCCGCCACGGGCGTGCCGCACAGCCAGGCGGCGGCCACCGCCGCGAGGACTCGGGTGACCAGGGCGGACCTGGCCCGCTTGGTTCGGTGCACGACGGAGAGCATGGGCAATGCGCGGCCGCGGCACGCCGTGCACGGGTCCGATTGCCCCGAAGGTGGGGATCGGGAGCATTCGGGGTTTACACCCGGCCGTGTCCCTCGTCCGGGTCAATAAATCTTGGGCGGCGTTGAACGGACCCGCTGTCCCCACCCGTACCTAGGGCCATGTGCGGACCCGGCCGGGTCCGCACGACACCCAAGCACTATGCGGGAGTTGACGATGAAGACCTCCTGGCGGAGCGCCTCACTCGTAGCGACAGCTGCGGCCCTGCTTGCGCTGACGACGGCGTGCGGTCAGGAAAACGGCGACACGTCCGCGAACGGCCAGAACGTGGGCAACGCCGCCCCGGCGCAGGGCGGCTACGGATCCGACGGATACGGCTCGTCCGGGCAGGACAAGGCGGAGGCCGCTCCGAAGGCCAAGGCCGCGGGGCAGCTCGCGGTGTGGGACAGCAAGAAGCTCGGCAAGGTCGTGACGGACAGCGCCGGGTTCACCCTCTACCGCTTCGACAAGGACACGGCGCAGCCGCCCAGGACGAACTGTGACGCGGCCTGCCTGAAGGCGTGGCCGGCCGTCCCGGCGGGCGGCGCCAAGTCCGCGCCCGGCGTCGACGCGTCCCTGATCGGCGAGGTGGCCGCGGCCGACGGCACGAAGCAGCTGACGATCGACGGCTGGCCGATGTACCGCTACGCCATGGACGCCAGCCCCGGCGACGCCAAGGGCCAGGGTGTGGGCGGCACCTGGTACGCGGCGGCCCCCGACGGCAAGAAGGCGAGCCCGGCGCCGGCCGGTGACCCCGCCGCCCCCGCCGACCTGGCTGGACTCTCCACGCGCAAGGATCCGAGGCTCGGCGAGATCGTCGTCGACAAGAACGGCATGACGGTCTATCGCTTCCTGAAGGATTCGGCCTGGCCGATCAAGTCCAACTGCGTCGGAGCCTGCGCGCAGAAGTGGCCCGCGGTCGCGCCGGTGGCCAAGAACGACACGGCGAACATTCCGCTGAAGGGCTACATGACCTTCGACAGGCCCGACGGCACGAAGCAGCAGACGCTGAACTGCTGGCCCGTCTACACGTTCTCCGGCGACAAGGCGCCCGGCGACACCAACGGGCAGGGTGTCGGCGGCACTTGGTACGCGGCCGCGCCGGACGGAAAGCCGGTCCGCGCGGCGAAGTGACCACTGTGGTGACGCCGGTGCGCCCGGGTGCGGCGCACCGTGGAGTTGTTGAACGATCGGGCGAATAACCGGTCCGTTCCCCGTATGGCCGCGTAAGGGTCGTGCGCCGGGAACGGGCCGGTTCTTTTCGGTTGGGAAAAGGGCGTTTTCGGGGTGGTTCCGGATCATTGCCAAATGGCACGTGCCGCAGGCAGTGACCGAGAACGGATGGTCAATTTCCGTTTTGACTCGCTCCTTTGGCGGCTGATCAGTAGCCTCTGCTCGAACACCGGCTCGCCTACGCCTTGGAGAGATTGATGGAGCGTCCCGCCTGGGCCCCCCTGGGCATCGATATCTCGGTGCCCAGTGTGTCCCGGATCTACGACTACTACCTGGGCGGTTCGCACAACTTCGAGGTCGACCGGGAGGCCGCCCGCAAAGCCATGGAGTTCATGCCGGGCCTGCCCAAGATCATGCAGGCGAACCGGGCGTTCATGCGGCGGGCCGTGCGCCACGCCGTCGACGAGGGGCTGACCCAGTTCCTCGACATCGGCTCGGGCATACCGACGTTCGGCAACGTCCACGAGGTGGCGCAGCAGGCGAGCCCCGGCGCCCGCGTGGTCTACGTCGACCACGACCCGGTCGCCGTCGCACACAGCCGGGCCGTCCTCGACGGCAACCCCGACACCGCGGTCGTGGCGGGCGACCTGCGCAAGCCGCGGGAGATCCTGGGCAGCCCCGAGGTCGGTGAACTCATCGACCTGGAGCGGCCGGTGGCGCTGCTCCTCGTCGCCGTACTGCACTTCGTCGAGGACGCCGACGACCCCTACGGCGCGGTGGCCGAGCTCAGCGAGGCGCTCGCGCCGGGCAGCATGCTGATCGTGACGCACGCGACCTACGAGGGCATGCCCATACCGGCGGAACAGGCCGGCGCCGCGGTCGACGTCTACCGGGACGATGTCCGCAATCCGCTGATCATGCGGGACCGCGAGCAGATCGAACGTTTCTTCCAGGGGTACGAGGTCGCCGAGCCGGGCATCGTGCCCATGCCGGTGTGGCGGCCGCAGACCGCGCCCGAGGACGAGGACCCGTTCACTTTCGCGGGCTATGTGGGAGTGGGGCGCAAGCCGTGAGCGAAGAGCCGGGTGGCCCGGAGGACAGACTCCGCAGATTCGCCACGATCTGGAGCCGGGCGATCTTCCCGGTGACGGCGACGTCCCTGACCCGGCCCGAGTTCGAGGCGGAACTCGTGCCGCTCGCCCGCCGGTTGCGCGAAGCGCTGGCCGCGCGGGCCCTGGACCCCGCACAGGGCCGGGCCGTGGGCGCCGCCCTGATCGAGGTCCACTGCACCGACCCCGAGGCCCTCAGCCGCACCCTCGCCGTCGTCGACGCCTACCTCGTCCTGTACTGCGGCGAGGAGGCGCACACCGCGGAGCGCGAGGACGATCTGCGCGCCCGCTGCGCCCGTATCCAGCACACCGTCGCCGCCGGCTTCGCCGCCGCGCTGCGCGAACGTACGCTCGCCGAGCAGGAGGCCATCTCGCGGGCCGCGCTCAACGCCCGCAGCGCGGTCGCCGAGGCGCTGCACGCGAGCGAGGCCCGGTTCCGCGCCGTGTTCCACGGTGCCGCCATCGGCATCAGCATCGCCTCCCTCGACGGCACGGTCCTGGAGGTCAACGACGCGCTGGTGCGGATGTTCGGCGGCGCCGAGGGGATGCTGCGCGGGCGCAACGTCGCGGAGTGGACCCACCCCGACGACGCCCCGCAGGTGTGGCACCTCTACCACGAGCTGGTGCGCGGCGATCGCGAGCACTACCGGGTGGAGAAGGCGTTCCAGCGGCCCGACGGCACCGCCCTGTGGACCAATCTGACGGTCTCGCTGCTGCGCGACGCCGAAGGGGCACCGCAGTACCAGCTGGCCCTGCTGGAGGACACCACCGAGCGCCGCCTGCTCAACCTCCGGCTGCGGTACGAGGCCACCCACGACGCGCTCACCGGCCTGCCCAACCGCACCCTGTTCTTCGAGCGCCTGGAGAAGGTGCTCGGCGCGGGCGAGGGCATGCGGTTCGGCCTCTGCTACCTCGACCTCGACGGTTTCAAGACGATCAACGACAGCCTCGGGCACGCCGTGGGCGACCGCCTCCTCGTCGAGGTCGCCGACCGCCTCCAGGCCTGCGCGACCGCGCCCGGCGAGATGGTCGCCCGCCTCGGCGGCGACGAGTTCGTGGCGCTGACCACCGGCAAGGACACCGAGGCCGAGGTCGACGAACTCGCGGGCCGCATCATGCACGCGCTGGCCACCCCCATCCGGATCGACGGGCGCGAGCTCACCGTGCGCGGCTCCATCGGCATCGTCGAGGGCCCGGTCGGCGACCGCGGCCCCGCCGAGGTGCTGCGCAGCGCCGACATCACCATGTACCGGGCCAAGTCCGCCGGCGGCAACCGCTACGAGCTGGCCGACCCGGAGGCCGACGCCCGCGCCATCACCCGGCACGGGCTGACGACGGCGCTCCCCGCGGCCCTGGACCGGGGCGAGTTCTTCATCGAGTACCAGCCGCTCGTCCACCTCGGCGACGGCAGCGTGCGCGGCGCCGAGGCGCTGGTGCGCTGGCGACATCCGCAGCACGGGATCCTCGGGCCGGACCGCTTCATCCCGCTCGCCGAGCACACCGGCCTCATCATTCCGCTCGGCCGCTGGGTCCTGGAGGAATCGGTCCGCCAGGCCCGCGTCTGGCAGGACCGCCACGAGGAGGCGGGCCCGCTGCGCATCAACGTGAACCTGTCGCCGATGCAGCTCAGCCACCCCGGACTCGTCTCCGACACGGTCGACATCCTGGAGCGCTCGGGTCTCGCGCCGGGCTCGCTCTGCCTGGAGGTGACGGAGTCGGCGCTGATCGGCGCCGACGACGATCTGCTGAAACCGCTCCGGCGCCTCTCGGAGATGGGCGTCGACATAGCGCTCGACGACTTCGGCACGGGCTACTCGAACCTCGCGAACCTGCGGCGCCTGCCGGTGAACGTACTGAAGCTGGACCGCTCCTTCACCCAGGGCATGCAGCAGTTCCCCGCCGATCCGGTCGACCTGAAGATCGTCGAGGGCATCGTGTCGCTGGCCCACAGCCTGGATCTGGCCGTCACGGTCGAGGGCGTGGAGACGGGGGCACAGGCCGAGCAGTTGCGGCAGCTGGGCTGTGACACGGCGCAGGGCTGGTACTACGCCCGCCCCGGCCCGCCGGACCGGCTGCATGAGCTGGCCCTGGCGGACGCGACCGGCTGACCGCCGCGCCTTCTTCGCCGGGTGCGGGCCGGTGGGGGCTGGTCGCGCAGTTCCCCGCGCCCCCGAGATGCGCACTTCGTGCGCCATCTCAGGAAGGCGCGTGGAACGCGCCCTCCTGGGGCTGCGGCGAAGCCGCATGCCTCAGGGGCGCGGGGAACTGCGCGACCAGCCACATCGAGACGCGCACCCGGTGCCGGACCGAGGGCCCCGAGCCCTCACCCGTCCCGCTCCACGAGCATCCGCTGCAACTCCCGCGCGGCCCGGGGCGGAGCCACATCGCTCCGGTGGGCCAGCGCGATCGTCCGGTGCAGCCCCGGCCGGGCGAGCGGGGTGACGTGCAGACCGAGCCCGGCCCGCAGAGCGACCATGCGGGGGACCACCGCCACCCCGAGCCCCGCCCGGACGAAGCCGAGGACCGCGTCCATCTCGCCGCCCTCCACCGCGAAGTCCGGGTCGAACCCCTCCGCCCGGCACGCCGCGACGGTCAGCTCCCGCAGGTCGTAGCCGTGCCGGAACATCACGAGCCGCTCGCCCTCCAGATCGGCGATCCGCACCGACCGCCGCCCGCCGCCGGGCCGGGGCGCGCTCGGTGAGGACACCACGACCAGCTCCTCCCGCAGCAGCTCCCGCGTGGTCAGGGCGGGCGCCGGGGCCGGCAGGGGCAGCACGACGAGCGCCAGGTCCAGGGCGCCGCGCGCGAGTTCACGTACGAGGTCGTGCGAGCCGCCCTCCTCGATGAGCAGCTGGATGCCGGGGTAGCGGTCGTGGAAGGCGCGCAGCACGTCCGGCAGCAGACCCGTGCAGAGCGAGGGTGTCGCCCCGAGCCGCACCCGGCCGCGCCGGAGCTGGGCCAGCTCCTGCACCTCGTGCCGGGCGGCGTCCGCGTCGGCGAGGATCCGCCGGGCCGGCGGGAGCAGCGCCTCGCCCGCGTCGGTGAGCGTGATGTTCCCGCGGGCCCGCTGGAAGAGGTCCGCCCCCAGCTCCCGCTCCAACGCCCTGATCTGCTGGGACAGCGACGGCTGGGCCACGTGCACCAGCTCGGCGGCGCGGGTGAAGTGCCGGGTCTCCGCGACCGCGACGAAGTACTGGAGCTGTTGGAACTGCATACGGGCAGAATAGTTCCCTCCATAGGCAATGCCTATGGAAATGAGCTGTTTCATGTCTTGGACCGATCGGGTCCTTCGGCCCTACCGTCTCGATACATGGCTCTGGCAACGCGGACGGACCGACGACCGTCCATGACACGCACGATCTGGGACAGCTCCGTCGGCAAGAAGACGGTGATGGCTGTCAGCGGCATCGTGATGCTGCTCTACCTGGTCGCGCACATGATCGGGAACCTCAAGATCTTCTTCGGTCCCGAGGAGATCGACCACTACGCCCACTGGCTGCGCACCATGGGCGAGCCGGTCCTGCACCACGAGTGGGCCCTGTGGCTCGTGCGCATCGTGCTCGTGGCCGCCGTCGTGGCGCACGCGACCTCCGCGTACCAGCTCAGCCGCCGCGACCTCAAGGCGCGCCCCAGCAAGTACGTGCACAAGAAGCCGGGCGCGAGCTACGCCACGCGCACCATGCGCTGGGGCGGCGTCATCCTCGCCCTGTTCATCGTCTGGCACATCCTCGACCTGACGACGGGCACCGTGCACCCGGGCGGCTACGAGCACCTGCACCCGTACCAGAACATCATCGACACCTTCTCGACCTGGTACGGGAACGTCATCTACATCGTCGCGATGCTCGCTCTCGGCCTCCACGTCCAGCACGGGTTCTGGAGCGCCGCACAGACCCTCGGCGTCGGCAGCAGGACCCGTGACCGCGTCCTGAAGACCGTCGGCAACGTTCTCGCCGTACTGCTCACGCTCGGCTTCATCGCCGTGCCCGTGGGCGTGATGACCGGATTGGTGAGCTGAACCCCCATGACCACGTACGCGGAGTACACGACCGGGGAGCCGGTCGCCGACACCAAGGCGCCGGCCGGGCCCGTCCACGAGCGCTGGGACAAGCGCCGCTTCGAGGCGAAGCTCGTCAACCCCGCCAACCGCCGCAAGCACACCGTCATCGTCGTCGGCACCGGCCTCGCCGGCGGCAGCGCGGGCGCCACGCTCGCCGAGCAGGGCTACCACGTCGTCCAGTTCTGCTACCAGGACTCGCCGCGCCGCGCCCACTCGATCGCCGCCCAGGGCGGCATCAACGCCGCGAAGAACTACCGCAACGACGGCGACTCCGTGCACCGCCTCTTCTACGACACCGTCAAGGGCGGCGACTTCCGCGCCCGCGAGTCGAACGTGCACCGGCTCGCGCAGATCTCGGTGGAGATCATCGACCAGTGTGTCGCCCAGGGCGTGCCCTTCGCCCGCGAGTACGGCGGTCTCCTCGACACCCGCTCGTTCGGCGGCGTCCAGGTGTCGCGCACCTTCTACGCCCGCGGCCAGACGGGACAGCAACTGCTGCTCGGCGCCTACCAGGCACTCAGCCGCCAAGTGGCCGCGGGGAAAATCGAGTTGCACCCGCGTACCGAGATGCTCGACCTCGTCGTCGTCGACGGCAAGGCGCGCGGCATCGTCGCCCGTGACCTCGTCACCGGCAAGATCGACACGTACTTCGCGGACGCCGTCGTGCTCGCGTCCGGCGGCTACGGCAACGTCTTCTACCTGTCGACCAACGCCATGAACTCCAACGCCACCGCCGTCTGGCGCGCCCACCGGCGCGGCGCCTGGTTCGCCAACCCCTGCTTCACCCAGATCCACCCCACCTGCATCCCGCGCACCGGTGACCACCAGTCGAAGCTGACCCTGATGAGCGAGTCGCTGCGCAACGACGGGCGCATCTGGGTGCCGAAGGCCAAGGGCGACACCCGCCCGGCCAACGAGATCCCCGAGGACGAGCGCGACTACTACCTGGAGCGCATCTACCCTTCGTTCGGCAACCTCGTGCCCCGTGACATCGCCTCGCGCGCGGCCAAGAACGTCTGCGACGAGGGCAGGGGCGTCGGACCCGGCGGCCAGGGCGTCTACCTGGACTTCGCCGACGCCGTCCGGCGCATGGGACGCAAGGCCGTCGAGGCCAAGTACGGCAACCTCTTCGACATGTACCAGCGGATCACCGACGAGGATCCGTACCAGGTGCCCATGCGGATCTACCCGGCCGTGCACTACACGATGGGCGGCCTGTGGGTCGACTACGACCTCCAGACCACCGTCCCCGGCCTCTTCGCGATCGGCGAGGCCAACTTCTCCGACCACGGCGCCAACCGGCTCGGCGCCTCCGCCCTGATGCAGGGCCTCGCGGACGGTTACTTCGTCCTCCCGGCCACCATCAACGACTACCTGGCGAAGCATCCGCACACCGACGAGGTGGACGCCGCACACCCCGCGACCGTCGCCGCCGTGCGCGAGACCGAGGAGCGGCTCGCGAAGCTGCTCGCCGTCGACGGGGACCGCACCCCCGACTCGTTCCACCGCGAACTCGGCGAGCTGATGTGGGAGTTCTGCGGCATGGCCCGCACCGAACAGGGGTTGCGCAAGGCCCTCGACCGCATCCCGCAGATCCGCGAGGAGTTCTGGCGGCGCATCAAGGTGCCCGGCACCGGCGAGGAGTTCAACCAGTCGCTGGAGAAGGCGAACCGCGTCGTCGACTACATCGAGCTCGCCGAGCTGATGTGCCTCGACGCGCTGCACCGCGCCGAGTCCTGCGGCGGCCACTTCCGCGAGGAGTCCCAGACCCCGGACGGTGAGGCCGCCCGCGTCGACGAGGAGTTCTCCTACGCCGCCGCCTGGGAGTTCACCGGAACCGGCGAAGCGCCCGCCCTGCACAAGGAAGACCTCGTCTTCGAGTACGTCCACCCCACTCAGCGGAGCTACGCATGAAGCTCACCCTGCGCGTCTGGCGCCAGAAGAACGCCGACGCCGAAGGCGCCATGTCCACGTACGAGGTGGACGGGATCTCCCGGGACATGTCGTTCCTGGAGATGCTCGACACCCTCAACGAGGAACTCATCGTCAAGGGCGACGAGCCCGTCGCCTTCGACCACGACTGCCGCGAGGGCATCTGCGGCGCGTGCTCGCTCGTCATCAACGGCGACGCGCACGGCCCGGAGCGCACCACCACCTGCCAGCTCCACATGCGCTCCTTCGAGGACGGCGACACGATCGACATCGAGCCGTGGCGCGCCTCCGCGTTCCCCGTCATCAAGGACCTCGTCGTCGACCGTTCCGCCTTCGACCGGATCATCCAGTCCGGCGGCTACATCACGGCGCCGACCGGCGCGGCCCCCGAGGCACACTCCACCCCCGTCCCCAAGCCGGACGCGGACTTCGCCTTCGAGCACGCCGAGTGCATCGGCTGCGGCGCGTGCGTGGCCGCCTGCCCCAACGGCGCGGCCATGCTCTTCACCTCCGCCAAGATCAACCACCTGAACGTGCTGCCGCAAGGCGCGCCCGAGCGCGAGACCCGCGTCCTGGACATGGTGGCGCAGATGGACGAGGAGGGCTTCGGCGGCTGCACGCTCGCCGGCGAGTGCGCGACGGCCTGCCCCAAGGGCATCCCGCTGTTCTCCATCACCAGCATGAACAAGGAGTGGCTGCGCGCCAACCGCAAGGTCGGCCGCAACGCCTGACCACGATGACGTCCCGCGAACGGCGCGGGGTGGGCGGGACCGGGAGTGGTGCTCGATTCCCGGTCCCGTCATCGTGTGCGCCGCACACCCCTGACGCCCCGTCATGCCGCCGGGTTACCGTCGCCCCATGTATCCGGGAGCGTACGACCCAGCCAGGCCGGCCGTCGTCACGGCCGACGGCAACACCACTCTCACGTACGGGCGGTTGGAGGAGGACTCGCTGCGGCTCGCCGATCACCTGCGGGCGGCGGGGCTGCGCAGAGGCGACCATCTCGCGCTGCTGTCCGGGAACGATCCGCGGGTCATGGAGGTCTACTGGGCCGCCATGCGCTCCGGCCTCTACCTCACCCTCGTCAACCATCATCTGACGGCGGAGGAGGCCGCGTACATCGTCCGGGACTGCGGAGCGCGTGCCTTGATCGCCTCGGGGGACCTGGCCGGACTCGCGGACCGCGTGGCGCAGTCGGTGCCCGGGGTGACCCATCGTCTTGGCTTCGACGACGGTACGTACGACCGGGCGCTGCGGGCCGCGTCCGCCGAGCCGCCCGATGTGCAGCCGCGCGGCGCCGACATGCTCTACTCCTCCGGGACCACCGGGCGCCCCAAGGGCGTCCAGCCGGAGCTGCCCGACGGTGACGTCCGCACGGAGCCGTCCATTCTCCAGCTGCTCTTCCAGCCCATGTACGGCTTCGACGAGGAGTCCGTGTACCTGTGCCCGGCGCCGCTGTACCACGCCGCGCCGCTCCGCTTCTGCGGCACGGTCACCGGGACGGGCGGGACGGTCGTCCTGATGAACTCCTTCGACGCGGAAGGGGCGTTGGCGGCGATCGAACGTCACCGGGTCACGCACAGCCAGTGGGTCCCGACGATGTTCGTGCGCATGCTGAAGCTGCCCGACGCGGTGCGCGAGCGCTACGACACGTCCTCGATGAAGGTCGCCGTCCACGCGGCCGCGCCCTGTCCCGTGGAGGTGAAGCGGCGGATGATGGACTGGTGGGGCCCCGTTCTGCACGAGTACTACGCGGCGACCGAGGGGAACGGGATCACCTTCATCGGGCCGGACGAATGGCTGCGCAAACCGGGTTCCGTGGGGCGCGCCGGGCTCCTCGGCGAGCTGCGGATCTGCGACGAGGCGGGCAAGGTGCTGCCGCCGGGGGAGACGGGCACGGTCTACTTCGAGCGGGACGAGCTGCCCTTCCGGTACCACCGCGACGAGGGCCGCACGCGCGAGGCGCAGCACCCCGAGCACCCCCACTGGACCACCACGGGCGACATCGGCCATGTCGACGAGGACGGCTATCTCTTCCTCACCGACCGCAAGGCATTCATGATCATCTCTGGGGGCGTCAACATCTACCCGCAGGAGGTGGAGGACTGTCTGGTGCTGCACCCCGACGTCGCCGATGTCGCGGTCGTCGGAGTGCCGGACGAGGAGATGGGGGAGTCGGTCCGCGCGGTGGTGCAGGCCGCCGAAGGAAGCCTGCCCGGACCGGAGTTGGGGCGCGAACTGATCGCGTACGTACGGGACCGGATGGCCCACTACAAGGTGCCGCGGGAGGTCGAGTTCGTGGCCGCGCTGCCCCGCACGCCGACCGGCAAGCTGGCCAAGGGCAGGCTCCGGTCACCGGCCGAGGGCCCGCGCTAGGTAGGGGGCCGTGCGGCTGCCGGGGGCGGTCGCGACCTCCCGGGGCGGGCCCGCCGCGACGACGCGCCCGCCCTCGTTCCCGCCGCCGGGGCCCATGTCGAGGACCCAGTCGGCCCCGGCGACCACCGCCATGTCGTGCTCGACGACCACCACCGAGTGGCCCGCGTCGACCAGGCCGTGCAACTGCCGCAGCAGTACCTCCACATCCGCCGGATGCAGCCCGGTGGTCGGCTCGTCGAGGAGGTACAGGGTGTGGCCGCGGCGCACCCGCTGCAACTCGGACGCCAGCTTGATGCGCTGGGCCTCGCCGCCGGAGAGCTCGGTGGCGGGCTGGCCGAGGCGGAGGTAGCCGAGCCCCACGTCCAGCAGGGTGCGCAGGCTGCGCAGCACGGCCCCGGCGGCGGCGTCGTCGGCGAAGAACTCGGCCGCGGACTCCACGGTCAGGTCGAGCACCTCGGCGATGTTCCGCCCCCGGTAGGTCACTTGGAGCGTCGGCGGGTTGTAGCGGGCGCCCGCGCAGTCCGGGCAGGGCGCGTACGTGCTCGGCAGGAAGAGGAGTTCGACGCTGACGAAGCCCTCGCCCTGGCAGGTCTCGCAGCGCCCTCCCGCCACGTTGAAGGAGAAGCGGCCGACGCCGTAGCCCCGGGCCTTCGCCTCGTCCGTGCCCGCGAAGACCTTCCGCACGACGTCGAACAGCCCGGTGTAGGTGGCCAGGTTGGAGCGCGGCGTCCGCCCGATCGGCTTCTGGTCGACGACCACCAGCCTTCCGACGCCCTCCAGCTCCTCCGTGACCTCACCGACCAGCGTCGACTTCCCGGATCCGGAGACCCCGGTGACGGCGGAGAACACGCCGAGCGGGAGCTCCGCGGACACCTCCCGCAGGTTGTGCCGGGTCACCGGGCCGACCTTCAACCAGCCCTTGGGTGAACGGACCTGGCGCTCGGCGGGCGGCGCGTCGTCGAACAGGTACCGCGCCGTCGCCGAATCCGCCGCCTCCCGCAGGCCCTCCACCGGGCCACTGTGCAGCACCTGCCCGCCGTGCTCACCGGCGAGCGGTCCGACGTCGACCAGCCAGTCCGCGCGGCGCACCACGTCCAGCTGGTGCTCGACGACGAACACCGAGTTGCCCGCCGACTTGAGCCGGTCGAGGACGGTCAGCAGCGATTCGGTGTCGGCCGGGTGCAGCCCCGCCGACGGCTCGTCGAGCACGTACACGACGCCGAAGAGGCCGGACCTCAACTGCGTGGCGAGCCGCAGGCGTTGCAGCTCCCCCGAGGAGAGCGTCGGCGTCGGGCGGTCCGGGCTCAGGTAGCCGAGGCCGAGCTCGGTGATCGTCGCGATGCGGGCCCGCAGGTCGTCGGTGAGGACCCGCGCCGTCCCGGAGGCGTCCTCGGCGGACGCGAGCACCCCGGCCAGCTCCGTCAGCGGGAGGCGTGCCAGCTCGGCGATGGTCCGTCCCGCGAACGTCACGGCCAGCGCCTCGGCCCGCAGCCGGGCGCCCCCGCAGGCCGGGCAGGGCTCGCTCCGCAGGAACTTCTCCGCCTTCGCGCGCAGCGTCTGGCTCTTGGAGTCGGCGAACGTCTTCAGCACGTACCGGTTCGCGCTCATGTACGTGCCCTGGTACGGGCGTTGGATGCGCCCGGCGTCCCGTACGGGGTGCACGGTGACCACCGGCTGCTCGTCCGTGAACAGGATCCACTCACGGTCGGCCGCGGCCAGTTCCCGCCAGGGACGGTCCACGTCGTGGCCGAGCGCGTCGAGGACGTCCCGCAGGTTCTTGCCCTGCCAGGCGCCCGGCCACGCCGCGATCGCGCCCTCGCGGATCGACAGGGACGGATCGGGGACGAGCAGCGCCTCGGTGGTCCGGTGCACGCGGCCCAAGCCGTGACAGGCGGGGCACGCCCCGGCCGCGGTGTTCGGCGAGAAGGCGTCCGAGTCGAGGCGCTCGGCCCCCGGCGGGTAGCTGCCGGCCCGCGAGAACAGCATCCGCAGCGAGTTCGACAGTGTGGTGACCGTGCCGACCGAGGAGCGGGACGTCGGCGCCGAGCGGCTCTGCTGCAACGACACCGCGGGCGGCAGCCCGCTGATCGCGCCCACCTTCGGCGCGCCGACCTGGTGGATCAGGCGTCGGGCGTACGGCGCGACCGACTCGAAGTAGCGGCGCTGCGCCTCGGCGTAGATCGTGCCGAAGGCGAGCGAGGACTTGCCGGACCCGGAGACCCCCGTGAACACCGCGAGGACGTCCCGCGGGACGTCCACGTCGACGCCCTTGAGGTTGTGCTCACGGGCACCGCGCACCCGTACGAAGCCGTCGTGGCGGGGGTCCACGGAGGACGGGCGGGGCGGGTGGGACATGGGGGCGGCTCCAGGTGGTGTGGCGGTCGCGGTCCGGCCACAGGCGAGGCCAGGGGGCAAATCACACGATTCTAGGCCGCCGCGCCCGGCCCCGCGCGCGGCGGCCCGCGTACTCCTCGCCCGTTGATTCCCAGTACCGTGATCGATACTGCGGTGCTATTCTCCGTATCATCGAGATGAGGGAGGGGCCATGCCCGCTGATCGTGTGCTGCCCGGTCCCGGTGCCGTCGAGCTCATCGGCCGCGTCCGGGGACTCGCCGAGGACGTGCTCATGCCGCGCGCCGCCGAGGCGGAGGCCGCCGGCGCCTTCCCCCGCGACGCCTTCCGGACCCTGGGCCGGGCCGGCCTGCTGGGTCTGCCGTACGGGCGGGAGTACGGGGGCGGCGGCCAGAGCTACGAGGTCTACCTCCAGGCGCTCGAAGAGCTGGCGTCGGCCTGGGCGACCGTGGGCGTCGGCGTCTCGGTGCACGCCATGTCCTGCTTCCCGCTCGCCGTCTTCGGCACGGAGCACCAGCGGCGCCAGTGGCTGCCCGGCATGCTCGGCGGCCAACTCCTGGGCGCCTACTGCCTGTCGGAGCCCGAGGCGGGTTCCGATCCGGCGGGCATGCGCACCCGGGCCGTCCTGGACGGCGACCACTACGTGATCGACGGCGTGAAGGCGTGGACGACGCACGGCGGCCACGCCGACTTCTACACGGTGATGGCCCGCACCTCCGACCACCGCACCCGCGGTATCTCCTGCTTCCTGGTCCCCGGTGACACCCCCGGCCTGGTCGCCGACCCGCCCGAGCGCAAGATGGGCCTCACCGGCTCGGCCACCGCGACCATGCGGTTCGAGGGGGTGCGCATCCCCGCGGAGCGGCGCGTGGGCAGCGAGGGGCAGGGGCTGCCGATCGCCCTCGCCGCCCTCGACTGCGGCCGCATGGGCATCGCCGCGGTCGCCACCGGCCTCGCCCAGGCGGCCCTCGACGAGGCCGTCCGCCACGCCCGCGACCACACGTCTTTCGGGGAGCCCCTCATCGCCCAGCAGGGACCCGCCTTCGCGCTGGCCGACATGGCCGCGTCGGTCGCGGTGTCCCGGGCCACGATGCTCGCCGCCGCCCGCCGCAAGGACCAGGGGCTGACCTTCGGGCAGGAGGCGTCCATCGCCAAACTGGTCGCCACCGACCACGCCATGAAGGTCACCGGCGCAGCGGTGGACATGCTGGGCGACGAGGGCTACTCCAGCCACCACCCCGTGGAGCGCTACCTGCGCGAGGCCAAGGTCATGCAGATCTTCGAAGGCACCAACCAGATCCAGCGCCTGGTCATCAGCCGTGCCCTCGGCAAGGCCGGTTCGGGCACGCTGACGGCCCCGGCCGGCCCGCCCACCGCGGGGGCCCCGCCTCAGGAGGCGACGGCGTGCACGATGAGCGAGGCGAGTTCGGCGTAGGCCTCCGAGTCGCTCAGCCCGGTGCGCGTGGTGACCTCGCCCCGCTGGATGGCCTGCATGGTCGCGGCGGCGACCTCGCCCACGAAGGCCGCGTGCACCTCACGGAAGGCGCCCGCGTGGACGCCCTCCGTGATCAGCTGCCGGATCCGGTCCGCCGCATGGCGGGTGTTGGCCTCGTAGACCTCGCGGGTGGCGTCGAAGTCGGCCATGTCGTCGAGGAACCGCCGTGACAGCGGCCGCAGTTGCTCGGCGACGGCCGTGAGGTAGACGACCACCCGCTCCGCCGGGGCGGAGGTGTCGGCCACCTGCTTCTCGACCGCGGCCGTCGCGTTCTTGAAGTAGTGCTTCACCGCTTCGCGCACCAGGCCCTGCTTGCTCCGGGCCAGTTGGTACAGCGTCGTCTTCGAGCAGCGCAGCCGCTCCGCCAGGTCGTCGAGGGTGAAGGAGGCGAACCCCTCCGCGACGAGGAGCGTCACCAGCCGCTCCAGGAGATCGGTCTGGCGGGCTGTGCGTCGGGTGGCGGGCGGCATGACCACAGGGTATCCGCCCGTGGGCCGCCTGGATCAGGCCACCGGGCCGTCAGCCGTCCGCCTTGTTCTGGCGCGGGCTCAGGCGCGCGATCCGGGCCAGCCGCCGGTAGGACTCCAGCAGGTCCTCCCGGTCGTACGTACTCGTCGTGATCAGTACTTCCTGGGCGCCGCTCTCCTTGATGAGGGTCTCCAGCTCGTCGGCGACCTGCTGTTCCGTGCCCACGACGTGGCCGCGGAGCCCGGACTCGTACAGCTCGCGCTCCTTCGCGGTCATCTCCAGGCCCGCGATCCGCTCCGCGGGCGGCAGCGGCGGGAAGGTGCCGTGCGTGCGCGAGTACGCCATCGACCAGGCCTCCGGCACGAGCAGCCGCCGGGCCTCGGGCTCGCTGCCGGCCACGGCGACCGTCCCGGAGACGACGACGTACGGTTCCTCGGCCCAGGCCGACGGCCGGAACTCGGCGCGGTAGCGGTCGATGCCGCGCAGCATCTTCTCCCGGCTCCGGAAGTCGCCGATCACCATGGGCAGGCCCGCGCGGGCGGCGATCGAGGCGCCCTCGCCCATCGCCAGCACGAACGCCGGCACGGTCAGCCCCTCGCTCGGCCGGGCGTGGACGTGCGTCGGCGACGTGCCCGTGAAGAAGGCGAGCAGCTCGTCCAGCTGCCCGGCGAAGTCCGCCGTCTCGGCGGCGTCCTTGTCGCGGCCGAGCGCCTTGCGGACGCCGTCCGTGAACCCGACGGACCGGCCGACCCCCATGTCGATCCGCCCCGGGAACAGCGACTCGAGCACCCCGAACTGCTCGGCCACGACGAGCGGCCGGTGGTTGGGGAGCATGACGCCCCCGGTGCCGACCCGGATCGTCCGGGTCGCCGCCGCGACGGCCGCCGCCAGGACGGTCGGGGCGGAGCCCGCGACACCCGGCACGCCGTGGTGCTCGGAGACCCAGAAGCGGTGGTAGCCGAGGCGCTCCAGATCCTGGGCGAGCGTCACGGTGTCGCGCAGCGCGCCGGGGGCGGTGGCGCCCTCCCGGGTGCGGGAGCGGTCCAGGACGGAGAATCGGGTCGTCTCGATCACGGTGGTCACGTTGGTCTCAACACGGTGGCTCCGCGGGGATTCCCGGACGCGGCCCATAGGGTTCCGTCATGACCCGGGACGCACGGCCGCTGGCCGTATTCGATCTGGACGGCACGCTCGCCGACACGGCCCACCGGCAGCGGTTCCTGGAGCGCAGGCCGCGGGAGTGGGACGCGTTCTTCGCCGCCGCGCCCGCGGATCCGCCGCTCCCGGAGGGGGTGGCCCTGGCGCTGGAGAGCGCGCGCGAGTGCGAGGTGGTGTACCTGACCGGGCGGCCCGAACGCTGCCGCGCCGACACCGAGGCGTGGCTCACCGCCCAGGGGCTGCCCGCCGGAGCGCTGCGGATGCGGCGCGACGACGACCGCAGGCCCGCCCGGCGCACCAAACTGGAGGTGCTGCGCCGGCTGGCCCGCGACCGCACCGTCCGGATGCTCGTCGACGACGACGAGCTGGTGTGCGACGAAGCGGAGCGCGCCGGGTTCACCGTCGTACGCGCCCGCTGGGCGAGCACGTCCGCGGCGCTCAAGGACGCCCAGGAGCGCGAGGGGCGGACCTGAGACGGTGCGGCGGCGAGGGCGTCGCCGGGGTGCAAGGAGAGGCCCTCAGTCGTCGGCGTCCAGGCGGAACCCCACCTTGAGGCCCACCTGGTAGTGCTCGACGTCCCCGTCGACGATCTGGCCGCGGACCTGCGTGACCTCGAACCAGTCGAGGTTGCGCAGGGTCTGTGAGGCGCGCGCGATCCCGTTGCGGATCGCATGGTCGACGCCCTCGTGGGAGGTGCCGACGATCTCGGTGACGCGATAGGTGTGATTCGACATGGTTCCACCGTGCCCCACGGGGGCGCCGACCGCGAGGGGGCGGACGGGGTCCGCGCGCCCGGCCCGCCCCGGTCACCGTTGATTACTCCCGGGTAACTCTTGACCTGCGCATTGGTACATACCAAAATCCAGCCCCATACCCGTACGAGCCACTCGCTCTTCCCCCACGTCGGGCTCCTCCTCCCTGTCCGCAGGCAGAAAGTGACCCTCGTGAGATCCCGCCGTGCCGTGCTGTCCCTCGGTTCCCTCCTCGTCGTGACCGGCACGCTGACCAGCGCGTGCGGAGCGCTGCCCGGCGGTGAACCGGAGCGGCGCACGGTCACCGTGTGGCTGATGCGCAACAGCGCGTCCGACTCGTTCATCGAGCGCTTCACCAAGGATTTCGAGGCCGAACACACCGACGTACGCCTGGACATACGCATCCAGGAATGGACCGGGATCGGGGAGAAGGTCACCGCCGCCCTGAAGGACACCCGCGGCGACCACGCCCCCGACGTGATCGAGGTGGGCAACACCCAGGTCCCGCAGTACGTCGACGAAGGCGGCCTGCTCGACCTCTCCCTGGAGTCCGCGCGCGACCTGGGCATGGCGGACTGGCTGCCCGGACTCGCCGAGCCGGGCGTCGACAAGTCCCGGCAGTACGGCATCCCCTGGTACGCCGCCAACCGCGTGGTCATCTACAACAAGGACCTCTTCACCCGGGCCGGCATCGAGAACGCGCCCAGGACGCGCGGCGAATGGCTCGACATGACGCGCCGCCTCGACACCGGCGGCACCCAGGGCATCTACCTCGCCGGGCAGGACTGGTACACGCTGTCCGGATTCATCTGGGACGAGGGCGGCGAACTGGCCCACGCATCCGGCGGCACCTGGACCGGCGCCCTCGACACGCCCGCCGCGCTGCGCGCCATGGACTTCTACCAGCAGCTCCAGGCCCTGGGCGGCGGCCCGAAGGACGCCGACGAGGAACACCCCTCACAGGCCGACCGGTTCGCGAAGGGTGACATCGCCCAGATCATCTCGGTGCCCGGCGCGACCCAGCAGATCCTCCGCACGAACCCGTCACTGAAGGGGAGACTCGGCTACTTCCCGATCCCCGGCAAGACGGCCGCGCGCGCGGGCGCCGTCTTCACCGGTGGCTCGGACCTCGTCGTCCCGGCCGACACCGACGACCGGGCCGGCGCGGTCGCCGTGGTGAAGGCCCTGGCCGGCAAGGAGTGGAACACCGAGCTGGCCAGGACCATGAACTACGTCCCCAACAAGACGACCCTGGCCGGCGCCGTGGCCGGCGAGCCCGGCGTCGCCGCGATGGCCGTCGGCGCCGCCCACGGCAAGGCGACCCCCGCGTCACCGCTCTGGGCGAACGTGGAGGCCGCCGACAACCCCATCAAGGCGTACATGTCCCGGGTCCTGTCCGGCGCGGACCCGGCCACCGAGGCGAAGAAGGCGTCCCGCGAGATCACCCGCCGCCTGGACGAGAGCGGCGTGTGACCTGCCCCCCGCCGCCCGGCCGGGGGCCCGCTCAGGCGGCCGGCACGGAACTCAAGGACAGGGCGAACCGGCCCTCCGAGTCGGTCCACCACCGCACCAGATCGAGCCCCGCCGCGCCGAGTTCCTCCCGCACTCCCTCCCGGCGGAACTTGGCCGACACCTCCGTCCGCACCTCCTCGCCCGCCGCGAAGGCGACCGCGAGATCCAGCGCCGGCACCTTCACGGTCTGCGCCACGGTGGAACGCAGCCGCATCTCGATCCACTCCCGTTCGGCGTCCCAGACGGCCACGTGCTCGAACGCCCCGAGATCGAAGTCGGCGCCGAGCTCACGGTTGACCACGGCGAGGACGTTCTTGTCGAACGCCGCGGTGACGCCCGCCGCGTCGTCGTACGCGGCGACCAGCGTCGCCTCGTCCTTGACCAGGTCGGTGCCGAGCAGGAAGAAGTCGCCGGGCGCGAGCAGTGCGCGTACCGCCGTCAGGAACGCGGTGCGCTCCTCGGGCAGCAGATTGCCGATCGTGCCGCCGAGGAACGCCACCAGCCGCGGCCCCGGCGTCGCGGGCAGTGCGAGCGTCCGGGTGAAGTCGGCGACCAGGGCGTGGATGTCGAGCGAGGGATGCTCGGCGAGCAGTGTCTCCGCGGCGCCCCGCAGCGCGCTCTCGCTCACGTCCACGGGAACGTAGTGCGTCAGCTCCGGGAACGCCGCCAGCAGGTGGCGGGTCTTGTCGGAGGAGCCCGAACCCAGCTCGATCAGGGTCCTGGCCCCCGTCGCCGCCGCGATCTCCGCGGCGCGCGCCACGAGGATCTCCCGTTCGGCGCGCGTCGGGTAGTACTCGGGCAGCGTGGTGATCTCGTCGAACAGCTCGCTGCCGCGCGCGTCGTAGAACCACTTCGGCGGCAGTGTCCTCGGCGAACCTGATAGGCCGTTCAGGACGTCGGACCGCAGCGCGGCCCCGGTGGCGTCCTCGGGCAGCGTGCGGGTCAGTGCGTACGGGCTCACGCGATCGGCTCCTTGAGCGGGGTCAGCAGGACATCGGTGCGGCTCGCGGCGAGCAGCGTGCGGTCGGGCACCTCGGTCCAGTGCGGATCGTCGTCATACGGTTCGGAGGCGACGACGGTGCGGCGGCCCGGCTCGCAGAGATACCAGAGGGTGTCGCCCCAGGCCGTCGCCGCGATCGTCTCGCCGTTGCCGAGAAGGAGGTTGAGGCGGGCACCGGGCGCGGCCTCGGCGACCTCCAGGACGGTGTCGGCCAGCGCCTGCGCCTCGGCGTTCTCATAGGCACCCGAGCGCAGCCGGTGCAGCACCAGCGCCCACACGAACGCCGAGTCGCAACGGGCCTCCATGGACAGCAGGTCGGCCGCCGGCAGCGTGGGCACCAGCGGGGCCAGCGAGTGCGGCCAGCCGGGCACCGCGCCGTTGTGGCTGAACAGCCAGGGGCCGGACGCGTACGGCGCCGCGGCTGCCTCCCCGTCGGCTCCGGCGACGGTGGCGTCGCGGACGGCCGCCAGCACCGCGCCCGAGCGGACCACCCGGGCCAGGTCGGTGTAGGACAGGTCGCCCCAGATCGGCCCCGTGCGCCGGTACCGGGCGGGTGTCCGGTCCCCTTCCGCGTACCAGCCCATCCCGAATCCGTCGGCGTTGACCGTGCCGTGCCGCTGTCTGCGCGGCGCCCACGACTGGCGGAACAGGCTGTGCGGCGGCGCGTCCAGCACGTCGCCGAGCGGCACGGGCGGCCCCAGGTAGGCCAGGTGACGGCACATCAGGTGGTCTCCCGCGGGCCGGCGTCGCGGGCTGTGCGGAAGCCCGCGAAGATCTGCCGGCGGATCGGCAGGTCCCAGTTGCGGAACGTGCCCCGGCACGCCACCGCGTCCACCGCGAACGAGCCGCCGCGCAGCACCTTGTGGTCGGGCCCGAAGAACACTTCCGAGTACTCGCGGTACGGGTAGGCGGCGAAACCGGGGTAGGGCAGGAAGTCGCTCGCCGTCCACTCCCACACATCACCCATCAACTGCCGTACTCCCAAAGGCGATTCACCCAGTGGGTAGCTGCCGGCGACGGCCGGGCGCAGATGGCGCTGGCCCAGGTTCGCGCGCTCCGGCGTCGGATCGGCGTCGCCCCACGGGTAGCGCGTCGAGCGGCCCGAGGCCGGATCGAAGCGGGCGGCCTTCTCCCACTCCGCCTCGGTCGGCAGGCGACGCCCCGCCCAGCGCGCGTAGGCGTCGGCCTCGTACCAGCTCACATGCAGCACCGGCTCGTCGGGCGGCACCACCTCCGTCGCCCCGAACCGCCTGCGCAGCCACTGACCTGCCTCCCGCCGCCAGAACAACGGCGCCTCGAACCCGCTGTCGCGGACCATGACCCAGCCCGCGGGGTCCCACCAACGGGCCTGCCGATAACCGCCGTCGGCGATGAACTCCATGTACGCGGCGTTCGTCACCGGCGTCGTGTCGAGGTGGAAGGCGGGCACGAACCGGGCGTGCGCGGGACGCTCGTTGTCCAGCGCCCAGGGCTCCGCCGTCGTGCCCATCGTGAACGGCCCGCCGGGTACCAGGACTTCGGCAGGCCCGGTGAAGGGGGTCTTCGGCCGCTCGGGATCGGGCGCCGTCAGCGCGGTCGTGCCCGACCGGAGCTGATGGGTGATCAGCATGGTCTCGTCGTGCTGCTGTTCGTGCTGGGCGACCATGCCGAAGGCGAAGCCCGAGCGGGTCAGGCGCGCGGCGCCGTCCGCCTCGAAGGACGCCTTGTCCAGGATGTCCAGCGCCCTGCCGCGCACGTCGGCCGCGTACCCCCGGGCCTCCCGCGGCGCGAGCAGCGGAAGCCGCGGGCGCTCGGCGCGCGGATGCTCGAACGCGTCGTACAGCGGGTCGATCTCCGGCCGCAGCGCCGCACGGCCCCCCACCGCCCGCAGCAGCCACTGCTCCTCCTGGTTGCCGATGTGCGCCAGGTCCCACACCAGCGGCGACATCAACGGCGAGTGCTGCGCGGTCAGTTCGGGCTCCTCCACGCAACTGGTCAAAAGGGTGGTGCGGCGGCGCGCGGCCAGAAGGGCGTCCGCCGCGCGACGGCGCAGCGCCTCCGGGTCGGTGGTCACGTTCTCCTCGATGGTCATGAGTGGACGGTCCTCCCCTGGGCGGGTTCGGGAAGCGTGTCGAGCACGTCGTCGGCGGGGCACCGGCCGCGTACGACATGGCGGTGCGTGAAGTCCGCGACCGCCTGCCGTACGTCCGGGTCCGCACCGATCCTGGGCAGCGCGTCCAGAGCCGTCGTGAAGCAGGCCGTCGCCGCCTCGCGCAGCTCGGGATCGGCGAGGCCGAGCCGGGCGGCGTCCCGCCACAGTGAGTTGTGCGGGGCGGGCCGCGAACCGGCGCGCTCCGCGAGGGGCTTGACGGCCCGGTACGCGGTCTCGGCGGCCTGCGGATCGTCGAAGAGCGCGGTCGTCACGGCGAGCGGCACGATCCACCCGTCGTCGCCCGGCTGCGCGTCGATCATGCGCAGTTCGAGATGGCCGCGCGGCCGCACCGGCGGGAACAGCGTGGTCAGGTGGTAGTCGAGGTCCGAGCGGGTCGGCGGGCGCGGTGCGCCGCCGCCGCGGGCCCACTCCCGGAACGACAGCCCCTCCGGGACGTGCCACGGGCCGCTGTCCGTACGGACGCACATCACGGGCGCGTCCAGCACGTGCCGCGCCCACGCCGTGCGCGGATCGCCGTCGAGCGGCGGCGCGCCCGAGCGGCCCTCGTCGATGCGCTCCCACAGCAGCTGCCGCGTGGAGCGCCAGCCGGTCGGACGGCCGGACAGCATCGGGGAGTTGGCGAACGCGGCGACCAGCACCGGCCCGAGCAGATGGGCGAGCCGCCACCGCCGCCCGTGCCCCAGCGGCCCCGGCTCCTCGTGACCGGCGTCCAGGCAGACCTGCACGGACGCCGAGGAGCACATCATGGACCGCCCGGCGGGACCGGCACGGTCGAGGGCCGCCTCCAGAGCGTCGTAACGGGGCTGATGCAGGACGCGTCGGGGAGGCCGCCACGGGTCGGTGCCGTGGCCGGACAGGACGAGTCCGTGGCCGCGGAGCGCGGCGCGGACGGCGGTCAGATCGGCCCGCATGGCCGAGACGCAGTCCATCAGCGTGGCGGAAGGGAGCGAACTGAGCTCCAGCTGTCCGCCGGGTTCCACGGTGAGCGCCGAGCTCAGGGGCAGGGCGCGCAGTGCGGCGTACGCCGCGTCGAGTCGTTCGGGTGCCAACAGGTGCCGCGGGCGTCGCGGCTCGTGGACGATCCACTCCAGCTCCACGCCCACCGTCCGCGGCGGGCCCGTCTTGAAGCAGATGCCCCGTACCAGGGCCTCCACCTCGGCCTCGGTGACCAGGTCACCGCGGCCCGTACAGTCTCCCTCGCTCATATCGGGATCCTCCTGGGTCCTCGTGCATCCATGGTCCCCGGTGGGAACCATGTCGTCGATTCGGCCCGGTGCGGGCCGTTACGGGCAACGCCCGACCCACCCAAGACGCTCCCGACGCTTCGCACAAGAGTGCCCCTGGACTTCCGGTCTCACGCCGGCACACAGGGGGTGCACACCCGGCGCACGAGGTGCACGAGGCAGGCGCACCCCCAGACGTCACTCCCAGCTGTAGTGCTCCCACAGGCGCAGCACCACCAGGCTGAACCGGCCCCGGTCCAGGACGCACTCCCCGCGGCGCATCCCGCGCTCGTGCACCGCAGCACCCGGTCCCGAACGGCACCCCGTCCACGATCTCGCCCGGGTCCGGCTCGCCGTCGCGCGCGGGCGCGTACTCCGTGCGCACCCGGCCCACCCCGAGCGGATCGGCCCGCACCGTCGCACCGTCGCGGCCCGGGTGCTCGTACGCGTGGTCTCCGTGAAAGCAGTCACGCGGGTCACGTGAGGACGCGGACGGCCCATTCCGCGCGGCGGGTGCGCCGCCCGCCCCACAAGCTCGGCACATGGCACGCCGAATACACCGAAGCGCCCTGTCCGTCCTCGCCGCCCTCACCGTCCTGTGCACGCTGAGCGCCGCGGCCCCCCTCCGCACCGCGCCGCCGCCCCCGCGCACGGTCTCGGCCTGGCTGCCGTACTGGAACCAGGAGGCCGCCTACCGCGACGCCCTCGCGCACGCCGCGCAACTGCGGACCATCAGCCCCTTCTGGTACGAGACGAAGTCCGCGACCCGCGTCGACGGCCACCCCGGAGCCGGTGACCGCCGCGTCATCGACGGCCTGCACGCCAAAGGCATCCAGGTCGTGCCCACCGTCATGGAGCAGATGAGGCCCGGCGCCCTGGGCGCCGTCCTGACCAGCCCCGCACAGCGCGCCGCGCACGTCAAAGCACTGCTCACCCTCGTCCGCAGCCGCGCCTACGACGGCATCGACCTCGACTACGAGAGCATCGCGCCGACCCCCGAACCCGCCTATCCGGCCGTGCGCGACGGTTACGCCGCCTTCGTCACGGACCTGTGCGCGCGACTTCACGCCCTGCGCAAGCAGTGCTTCGTGACCGTCACCCCCAAAACGCGTACCACGGGCCGTATCTGGGACTACAAGAAGCTGGGCGCCACCGCCGACCGGATGCGCGTCATGGCCTACAACCTGCACTGGGCCGAGGGCGCGCCCGGACCGCTCTCGTCACCGCAGTGGTACGAGGAGATCCTGGACCGCGCGACCGCCGAAGTCCCCCGCGCCAAACTGGAGATGGGCCTGCCGGCGTACGGCTGGGACTGGGCCGTCGGCAGCAAGGCCCGGGCGAGACACCTGACCGCGACGGAGGCCGAGGCGCTGCGCCGCAAGGTCGGGGCGCCCTACGCGCTCGACCCGGACTCCCGCACCCCGCACTTCACGTACAAGGACGGCGGGACACAGCGCACCGTCTGGTACCAGGACGCCCGCGGTATCGCCGTCCACCTGCCCGCCCTGCGCAGATACAAGGTCCCGTACACCGTCCTGTGGGCGCTCGGTTTCGAACAGCCCGAGCTGTGGGGCACGCTCGCCGCCGGACAGGACGTTCCCGCTCCATGAGAGGCGCCCCGAGGCCCGGGCGGCGGGCGCGCGGCCCGGGGCCCGCCCGCCGAGGCCCGTCTGGAAGGATGCCGTGCGTCATGGTGCAGATACCGAAGCAGCAGCCCGCCCAGCCGTCCGCATCCTCCGGGGCCGCACCCGCCGAGACCACCGGGTCCGCCCGCGGCGCCGTGCCGACGAGCGCCGACGTCGCCCGTCTGGCCGGCGTCTCACGCGCCACGGTCAGCTACGTCCTGAACAACACCAGCGCCGTCCGGATCAGCGAACCCACCCGGCGCCGCGTCCACGAAGCGGCGAAAGAACTCGGCTACGTCCCGCACGCCGCCGCCCGCAGCCTGCGCGCCGGCCACACCCGCATCGTCCTGATGCCGACCCCGGAAGTCCCCGTCGGCCCCCTCTACAGCGGCTTCCTCAACGAACTGCAATGGGCGCTGAGCCGCCTGGACTACACCGTCGTGCAGTACGGCAGCGTCGGCCTCGGCGGCGAGGCGGCGGCCCGCGCCTGGGCAGAGCTGCGCCCGGTCGCCGTCCTGGCCTCCATCGGCCTCGGCCCCGACGGCATCGGCATCCTGCGCCGGTCCGGCGCCAAGGCCGTCCTCACCCTGGGCCCCGACCCGGTCGCCGGCGCCCACGCCCTGATCATGGACCACCGCGAGGTCGGCCGCGTCGCCGGCGAACACCTCGTCGCCCGCGGACACCGGCGGCTCGGCGTGGTCATGCCCCGCGAGGAAGGACTCGGCACCTTCGCGCTGCCCCGGCTCGCGGGAGTCCAGGACACCGGCGCGGACGTGGTGCGGCTGCCCCTCGCCTACGAGGAACAGGACGCGGCCCGCGTCGCCGGACAGATCCGGGAGCGGGGGCTCGGCGCGGTGTTCGCGTACAACGACGAGTACGCGATGCTCCTCATGCGCGCACTCCAGGACGCCGGCGTCGACGTCCCCGCCGAGGTCGCCGTCATCGGCGCCGACGATTTGATGCTGGGCCGGCTGCTGCGCCCCCGCCTCAGCACGGTCCGCATCGACCTGCCCTCCGGCGAGGAACTGGCCGCAATCGTCGACCGGCTGGTGCGCGACCCCGCGGCCGAACCCGAGGTGCGCAACGTGATGGGCGCGAGCGCGGTACCCCGCGAATCGACCTAGGGCGTGTTTCGAAAGTCCCGCCTGCCCCGCGGCGTCTGGCACGCACGCTCGCCGCGTTGCCGGAACGCCCGCATAGCTCCGCTATGAGGGCGCCCCGGCGCCTTGCGATCGCACGCACCAGACGCCGTGGGGCCCGCCCTTCGGGCGGACGACGGGACTTTCGAAACACGCCCTAGGCCCCGGTCCCCGGCCTCCCTTGGAACCCGAAGAGGCGGCCACCCGACGGCGGCCGCCTCCTCCGGCTCTCGCGTGCTGTCGCGCCTCAGCCCTCCTCGGGCTGCTGCGCGGCCTGCGCCTGCTGTTCGGCGACGGACTTGCGGACCTCGTCCATGTCGAGCTTGCGGGCCTGGCCGATCACGTCGTCCAGGGCCTCCTGCGGCAGCGCGCCCGGCTGCGCGAAGACGGCCACCTGGTCACGGACGATCATCAGCGTCGGGATGGACTGGATACCGAACGCGGCCGCCAGCTCCGGCTGCGCCTCGGTGTCGACCTTGCCGAAGACCAGGTCGGGGTTGGCCTCGGCGGACTTCTCGTAGACGGGAGCGAACTGCTTGCAGGGCCCGCACCAGGACGCCCAGAAGTCGATCAGCACGAATTCGTTCTCCGTGACCATCTGATCGAAGTTCTCCTTGGTCAGCTCCACGGTGGTGCTGCTCATGGTGATTTCCCTCTTCCTGCTTCCTGGGTTCAGGGCGAAGCCGTAGGGGGCAAAGCCGCTGGGCACAACAGTCCGCAGAGCGGACGTATTCCGCGCACGTACCCATGTGGCCCACCGGCACACCTACGTTCACACTGGGGCGTATGACGGAAGCCATGGAGTACGACGTTGTAGTGGTGGGAGCCGGTCCGGTCGGCGAGAACGTCGCCGATCGCGCACGGGCCGGCGGGCTGAGCGCCGCCATCGTGGAGAGCGAACTCGTCGGCGGCGAGTGCTCGTACTGGGCGTGCATGCCCAGCAAGGCCCTGCTGCGCCCCGTGATCGCCCGCGCGGACGCCCGCCGCGTGCCGGGCCTGCGCCAGGCGGTGCAGGGCCCGCTCGACACCGCCGCCGTACTCGCCCACCGGGACGACTACACCTCCCACTGGAAGGACGACGGCCAGGTCGGCTGGATCGAGTCCATCGGGGCCGACCTCTACCGCGGCCACGGCCGCCTCGCAGGACCGCGCCGCGTCACCGTCACCGCCGACGACGGCACGGTCACGACGCTGACCGCACGGCACGCCGTCGCCGTCTGCACCGGCACCCGCGCCGCCCTCCCGGATCTGCCGGGCCTCGCCGACGCCAAGCCCTGGACCAGCCGGGAGGCCACCAGCTCCGACCACGTGCCAGGCCGCCTGATCGTGGTCGGCGGGGGAGTCGTGGCGACCGAGATGGCCACGGCCTGGCAGGCGCTCGGCTCGCAGGTCACCATGCTCGTACGCGGCGGCGCACTGCTGGAGCGGATGGAGCCGTTCGCCGGGGAACTGGTCGCGGACGCGCTGCGTGAGGCGGGCGCGGACGTGCGGACGGGTACGTCCGTGACGGCCGTCGAGCGACAGGGGACCACCGTCACGGCCACCCTCGGCGACGGCTCGACGCTGGAGGCCGACGAGATCCTCTTCGCGACCGGCCGGGCCCCGCGCACCGACGACATCGGCCTGGAGACGGTGGGCCTGAAGCCCGGATCCTGGCTGACCGTCGACGACACCCTGCGCGTCGAGGGCAACGACTGGCTCTACGCCGTCGGCGACGCCAACCACCGCGCCCTCCTCACCCACCAGGGCAAGTACCAGGCCCGCATCGCGGGCGACGTGATCGCCGCGCGCGCCGCCGGTGTCCCGCTCCTGGAGACCGACCGCTGGGGCGCCCACGTGGCCACCGCCGACACCGCCGCCGTCCCCCAGGTCGTCTTCACCGACCCGGAGGCGGCGAGCGCGGGCCTGACCCTCGCCGAGGCCGAGGAGGCGGGCCACCGCGTACACGCCGTCGACTACGACATGGCGAACGTGGCCGGCGCGGGCCTCTACGCCGACGGCTACACCGGCCGCGCCCGCATGATCGTCGACCTCGACCGGGAGATCCTCCTCGGCGTCACGTTCGTCGGCCCCGGCGTCGGCGAACTCATCCACTCGGCGACCATCGCGATCGCCGCCGAGGTCCCGATCGACCGGCTGTGGCACGCGGTGCCGTCGTACCCCACGGTCAGCGAGGTGTGGCTGCGGTTGCTGGAGACGTACCGAGGCTGACGGCGGTAGGACGCGGGCCGCGAGCACGGTACGGGCTCCGGCACGGTCCGCCGTGCCCGTACCGTCGCCGCGAACCTGTTCCTGCGCTGGAGCACGCCGGAGGTGGCGGCGCGCCGGTCTGACGAGGCGTCCACGTACGGACACCTCGGCGGACCGGCACTCCGGGCCCTCTCTAGTGCTGCTGCGGCTTCTGTGGTGTCACCTCGCTGGGGCGGACGACCACGAAGCCCTCGCCCTCCAGCATCAGCTGCACCGCCTCACCGGAGCCGCCGCGGATCATCGAACCGATGGACTGCGAACGGTGCAGCGACGTACGGAGGTTGGCGCTCCAGCCGACCACCGCGTCCGTGTCCACGTACACCGGCTGCTGCGCGGAGACCGGCAGGACGAGCGGATTGCCCTCGCAGACCAGCCCCAGCTTGCCGTGGCCGCTGAAGACGCTGTTGAACAGGCCGCCGCCGGAGATGCCCGCCCCCTTCACCGTCTTGATCTCGTACGACAGTGTGGCGTCGAAGCACAGCACGTTGCGGCCGTTGACCGTGAACAGGTCGCCGGGCTCGATGTCGACCACGAAGACGTTCTGCGCCTCCTGCGCGAACCAGGCCTCGCCCTGACCGTGCACCTTCATCAGGGCCAGGCCCTCACCGGTGACGGCGCGCTTGAGCATGCCGCCGACGCCCTGGCCCTTCCGCTCGAACTGCAGATTCCCCCGGTAGGCGATCATCGCCCCCTGCCGCGCCAGCATCTCGCCGTTGACCACGTACCGGATCGACTTGGCGTTCTGGACGGTCATCCCCGGCGCGACAGCGGGCTGGACCATGTACTCGTGTGCGAAAAGATCACCCTTCATAAGGGCATCGTCACCCGGAGGAATCCGTTCCGACAAGCACGGGGAGGCCTCGTTACGGCCGGGTCACCGATCCGCCGCCCCCGCGCTCACCGCCCCGGGTACTGGCCGCCGGTGACCATGGCCCGGCGCGGTGGAAGGTCTAGTGATCGTTCGCCCGGCGCGGGCGCCGTGCGCCTCGTCCCCCCGGGCCTTCCTGTCGCACTGCCTTCAGGATCACGAACTTCGGGTTGCCGGCGACCAGTTCACTGGCGCCGAAGAGGCGGCGCAGCTTCAGGTGGTGGCCGAGGTGGCGGTTGCCGACGACCCACAGTTCGCCGCCCGGCCGCAGCGCCGCGTGGGCCTGCGCGAACATCCGCCACGCCGTCGCGTCCGAGGTCGCCTGGTGGGTGTGGAAGGGCGGGTTGTTGAGGACCAGGTCCACGCTGGCGTCGGGGGCGCCCGCCAGTCCGTCACCGACCCGGAAGACGGCCTTGCCGGGCCGCTCGCCGCAGTTCTCCGCGTACGTCGCCGCGGCCGACGCCACTGCCTGGTGCGACTCGTCGGTGAACAGGATCTCCGCGTCCGGACTGGTCAGCGCGGCGCTCGTGCCGACGACGCCGTTGCCGCAGCCGAGGTCCACGATCCGGGCGGCGCCGGTCTCCCGCGGCAAGTGCTGCAACAGGAACCGCGTGCCGATGTCCAGGCGCTCGGCACAGAACACCCCCGCGTGGTTGACGACGGTCCGGCCTGCCAACAGGCCGACATCGTCGGGCAGTTGATAGCGCAGCGGCCACGGATTGCGGCCGGGGGACAGCATCAGGTCCGGCGTGCTGAAGATGAGCCGCGCCTTCTTCTCGGCGAGCGAGGTGCGGGTCGGGCCGACGATCCGCTCGAACAGGTTCAGCGTCGAGGTGTGGATCTCCTTGACCATGCCGGTGCCGACGACCACGGTGCCCTCGTGCAGGGCGGGCCGCAGCCGGTGCAGCTGGTCCTGCAGCAGGGCGAGGCTCTTCGGCACGCGGACCAGCAGTACGTCGACGCGGTCCGGCGGGGTGTCCTGCGTGGTGAGCAGCGTGGCCGGGGCCGCGGTCCCGGCCACGTCCCCGGCGGTGGCGGCGGGCTCGGCTCCGGGGTCGGTGTCGGCCGCGGTCTCGTCCTCGGTTCCGGCCTCGTCCCCGGTTCCGGCGAGCGCCTTGCGTGCGAGGTTCTCCTCGGTGGCCCGCTGGCCGAGGTACGAGTCCGAGATCAGCGTGGGCGAGCAGCCGTCGGCCCCCGTCAGCGCCGTGCCGAGGGTGCCCCAGCGATCGCCGACGACCACGACCGCGCCGGAGAGGTCGATGCCGCTCTCGGCGAGGTGCTTCAGCAGATACGTGTCGGCCGCGTCCCAGGCGCGCAGTGGATCGCGGGGGTCCGCCGGGAAACGGCTGAGGTCGACGTCTCCCCAGGGGGTGGTCAGGCGGTGGGCCGGGGCGGGCTGCTGCTCAATGCGGTTCATCGTGTGCCAGGCTAACCGAGGCCCAGCTCACGGCGGTGGGGGGGGGGGGGGGGGGGGGGGGGGGGGGGGGGGGGGGGGTGGGAGGGGGGGGGGGAGGCAGACTCGCCACCCCCGAGCGCGAGGCC